>NZ_RPSJ01000014.1:0-181190 GCF_003946765.1 Bacillus sp. 2D03
TTTTTCCGCCTTCCGTACCTTCTAGATATCGTTTTACTGCTTTTATTTTATCTTTTGAAGAAAATTTAGCCATAAAAAATGCACCTCCAATTGTTAGTTATGTGTCTAACAATTGGGGTGCACTTCAGTAATGGTGGTCTTTTTTATATTGGTGAGATTGTACTAGTATAATAAAATAGGATTAACTGTTTATTGTGAGTTTGATTGGTTATCCCTTCTTTCCATTTGGAAGGAAAGGGGGTAATATACCTATGGAGTTTTTGTTTGAGCTTCTAAAAGAATTTGTGAAAGCCATTGTACGTGAAGTGTCTGCGTATGTTTTTAGGAAACAAATTTTAGAAAAAGATAACAAAAAACCCACCCTTTTGCTTCCTCGTCGCCGTCGGAAGCAAAAGGGTGGGTTTCGTAAAAAATAAATGATCACGTTATATCCCTAATTGATTGTAAATTGATTTGAATACGTGAATTCACCACGATATTTAATTGCAGCGACATAAGTACCGCTTGTATAGCTATCTGTGATAGGGGTTTGCCAAATTTCTGTTCCAGGAATAAATTCTGGTTCTATTGTTTGGAATCGTTCTAGGGTACCATTTGTGTGGATTTTAAAAATTTTCATTTGCGCACCAAAATGTTCTCTACCAAAGTGCTGTGTTAAGTAAAATGTATCACCAGTTATTAAATTCCCAATCTTCCAATCTGGTTGATATGTACTTTCCTCTGAATTTTGTAAATCCACAATGGTTTTAAATCCCCAATCATCATTAAGTGGATCTGAGTAAGCTGCAGCTGCTTGTGAGGTAGGTTTACTCATTTCTATTGCAGTAAAACCGCTAAAAGTTAATGCCCCAATTAATGCTAATTTTCCTAACTTCATTATTGTTTCCCCCCTATTAATTTTTGTAATTTTTAAAACCAGAAATCATACACACATAATAATATAATCTACTGTATTATATTTCAAATATTTTCTAATAAACTCCATAAATAAAAAGGCACCCCAAAGGTTCCTTCCTCCGATTTGAATCACTTTAATTCTAAGAATATGTATTGGACTCCCATTCAAGTATTATTTTTCCCAATGAACAATTGGAATATTTTAGGTTTTTCACTATTTTTATGTTAAGATATTTTGGTTGATATTCATCTTATTTTAGGAGGTTGGAAGATCTGTTACATGCTTTTCATATGGATTTTAGCTTCTATACAGAAAATATAAAAGTTTTAGGGTTATTAGGGAATTCTACTCGCTTATCAATTGTTTGTAAATTGATTACATATAGATCGTTGTCAGTTTTTGATTTAAGTAAGCAAACAAGAATTACAGAGGATTTGATTGTACAACATTTGCGTAAATTAGCCTTTGGAAATATTGTAATTAGTGAACGTATAGGGAAAAGACTTCATTTTAAAATAAAAGATAATAAAACAATGGAGATTATTAGGGTTACAAAGTTAATTTTAATTACTTTCGATATAAATGCTTTTGCTATAACTTAATTGTGTAAAATCACAAGTAGTTCACCTACGGAAATAGGTGGGCTTGAAATTCATAAAAAAAGACACCTAAAGGTGCCTTCTGCCGACTTGAACTATCTTAATTTTAATAATATGTATTGGATTCTGTCCCAAATATTATTGTGCCATGTTAAGTTATTGTATTTTATTTTTGCACCAGAACTGTTTTCTTTTCATAGGGTAATTTGTCCAATTAAAAACTACTTCCACTACAAAGATCAACTCTTTAATAGAGTTGATCTTTTTTAATTTTGAATATTTTAATTTTTAATAACAATACAATCCTATATTATGTTAACATATAAGTATATCCCAATATTACCAATAATTATTAAATTTTCCACAGTAATATTTGTTACTAGAAACTTCTATTTCACTGCTTTTTTCGCTGTTGTTCTCTCATAAAATAATAATAAAACCTCTTAACTTATTTGAAAGGCGTTATTATTTCAACTAACATTTAAATCTTAAAATACCCTTTCTTGATCCCGCAAAAATAATAAAGATGAATATATGAACAATGAATTAAAAACAATTATTATAAACTGAAAATTTACTTTTTATTTACAAAAAAATGAGGATATGGTAAATTTAAATTGTAAGATTTTCCATTAGTGTAAAATCTTAACAAAATATAAACTGATAGAAATGGGGAATTAGTATGAAAAAAGCTATTATCGGTGCAATTGCTGCAGGTGTTTTAGTAGTTCCAGCTTCAATGAATGTATTTGCCGCAGAAAAAACAGTTGGAAAGTCCGAAATTGTGACAGCGGATAGCACAATAACTGAAGGATTTGTAGCAGATGAAAACAATTCTGGCAATAAACCTCAGTTATACGCAGGTGTAACGTCTGGTAAAGCAGACGGTGGGTATTGGATTAGAGGAAAAAGAGATGGAAACGTCATTTCCGAATATAAACATTATACAAAACAAGGTAGAGCAACAGTTACAAATGGAAAAGGCGTCTACAATGATGGAAAATGGCAGAAGAAAGATGTATTTAGCAAAGCAAAAGCTACATGGACATCTAGTGGTACAAATAAAGCGAATTACGATAATAAATAATATTCAAAAACAAGAGAAGTTTAAAAACTTCTCTTGTTTTTGAATATAGATAATTAGTGATATTAGATTTTTCTAAGAGGTGTTTGCATGAAAAAAATCATTTTTATTTTAATGGCAGCAACGCTGGCATTAACTGCATTTTTATCTTTAAATATTTTTAAAGAATATAAAACACAACAGTTATTCTATAAAAATACAACTAGTATTACTTTAAATTTTGAAGAAGAGAAAAGTTACACTAAGAATTACATTGAATTTTTACAAAGTTTAGCAAAGAAATATAATGTGAATATTTCAAAATACATATACCCGGGAGAAAATGATTTACATATTTTTACAACTGATACTGGTTTAAATAACCATATCAAGTTAAAATCAGGGAAGTTTCCAGAAGTAAATTCAAACAAATTTATAAGTACTTCTGAAATTGAGAGCACAGATCAAATTGGTATTATAAAAAGAATAGATTCGAAAACTAAAATAACTATCCAACCTTTAAGTGCAGATGAAAATTTTGATGGAAGTGGTATGTACTATATCTCGACTCAAGATAAAGAAAAAATAAATGCCATGTTAAAAGAACTAAATGAAAATGTAGCTAAAACAGAAATTTTTGGCGAAAATAAAGCCAATTTTATATATTTACTTGAGAGCAATGGGTTTCAAATATTTTGTATATTTTTGATTGTATTATGCATCTTTGTTGCGATTATTCACTATATCATTCGTAGATTGAAAGATATAGCTATCATGCAAACATTGGGCTATACAAGAAAAAAAATAGTTAGCTTCTTTATCTTTAATTTAGGGAAAATCATGATACTATCAAGTCTTATGATTTATGTATTATTTATTATGTATTGTATATTTACAGATAGTACAGATTTTTATTTTGAATTATCATGTATTTTTTGGATTATAGCAATTACATTGAGTTTTATTTTAATTATACCTATCACAATAATTACGATAGTAGCCTTTACTAGAAATATAAATGTTTCAAAAATAAAAGGTAACAAGCCATATATATTAGTTAGCACATTAAATTTCACTTTAAAATTTCTATTTATAGTCGTAATGTTATTGTCCACGTATCATTGGAAAATCCTATCGAATGAACTCAATCAAAAGATAGATAATTTATCTAATTGGTCAAAAACTAAACATATTTATAAAACTCAAGTTACTTTCGCTAAGGGCGACGATTTAGGTGCGGAAGAAAAAATTAGCAAAAAAATGAAAGACCTTTACTTGGATATGGAAAAACAACATGGTGGCTTTCTAATTAGTACGTCAAATTATGACAAAATAGATGGAAAGTATATCTATGATTTAAATAATGAAAATGGGGATCCGAAGTTAGAACCTTCCGGAAATAGTGTTACTATAAATTCAAACTATTTATCTTATAATCCTATTAAATCAGTTAAAAAAACAATCAAAGAGCAAATTATTCATGATTCGAATACTATGAATATATTAGTGCCTGAAAAATTAAAGGAATATGAGAAGGAAATATATAAGAATTATAGAAAACATTTTTATTTCCAAAAAGTTGAAGTTGATAACATTTATAATGAGGAACTAGGAAGAGAGAAAAATAATACTAAAGAACAAGAGTTAAATATAAATATTATATATGTAAAAAATAATCAAGATTATTTTACTTATGATTCAACTATAAAAGCGGAAGATAAAAATCTCATTAGAGATCCTATTGCAATTATTGATACAGGTATCTTCAATCAATCCTTTTATTTGTCATATGTTGCATCTGAATTTTATTTTAAAACTAATAGTGAGCAACCATACGATAGTATAAGGGCTACTATTACTAAAAATGAGGCTCAATCAACTATACAAAATATCACCTCAGTATATGATCGTTTAGCGTTTGAAATTCAAAACCTAAAAACAGAAAAAGAAAATTTATTGATCGCAATGATCATATTAATCGTCTCGAATTTTCTAATAACTTATAACACTATTTCTAGTTACTATGAAAAAAACAAGTTCAATTTGTATATTAAACAATTATTTGGATTTAGCGCTATAAAGCGCAATAAAATTATGATTACTTTATTGTTATTAGTAAATATTATACCTATTATATCTGTATCTATATATGTTATTGATACTTATGTGATTTCTATAGGTATTTTGATCCTAATCTTAGAAATTTTAATAAGCTATTTCTTTGATAAGAAATTAAGCAATCAAACATTCAATGCTATCATAAAAGGAGAACATTAGTAATGATTGAATTAGTGAATATAAATAAGAAATTTGGTAATAAAGTTGTATTAAAAGACTTCTCATTGAAGATTGAAGATACAGACTTCATCGCAATCGTTGGGGAAAGTGGAAAAGGAAAAACGACGTTATTAAATATTATTGGTTTATTAGAACAAAGCGACTCTGGAGATATAATTATAGAAGAACAAATGAATCCAAACAAAAAGCAAACCTTACTATTGCAACGTGAAAAATTAGCTTATCTATTTCAAAATTACGCTTTAATGGAAAACGAAACGGTAGAGAAAAATTTATTAATAGCCCTAGAATATCAAAAAAATATCGATAAAAGAAAAATAATAAAAGAAGCTTTACAAAAAGTGAATTTGCCTAATTATGAGAAGAAAAAAATTTTTGAGCTTAGTGGTGGAGAACAACAAAGAATCGCTTTAGCAAGAATACTTATTAAAAAATGCGACTACATTTTAGCTGATGAGCCAACTGGTAATTTAGATAACAATAATCGAGATTTAGTGTTTAATATATTAAAAGACCTTAATGAAGATGGAAAAACGATAATATTTGTTACACATGATATGGAATTGGCCTCTAGAGCAAAAAAAATTATAACAATTTAGCGTAGGTTAAAAAGAAACTATTTTTACCCCTACCATTAAAATAGTATGAGACTGATATTAATGCATCATTTGCAAAACGAAAGGACGATTTTTATGTATTTATAGAATCGTCTCTTCGTTACTATACGTATCCTTATTAAAGTCATTAAAATGGGGCCTGTTGCAAAAAATCGAGAAGCTGATATTGTTGTATGAAATATTGTATAAAAGAAGCTTATAAGGATTTAATAGTGATGAATTATTAAATCAGTTGAAATCTGTTCGTAAAAAAGTAAGGTATGTAGAAAACAGCGCTAGTAATTGGGCTAGGATTAATCCCACTCTGTTCTTAATTTAAGGAATTCCAAAACGTTCTAACTTCAATGGAAGACCGCCTGCACCACAAGCTTAATTGTTCTGCAAAGAAAGTCATACTACTTGTATGGCTTTTTCTTTATTTTAGTTACTTAAGCCCTACATTTTTATCTGATTTGCTTCTGCTGGTGTAGAAGAGGGAAAAGATATAGAAACATAAAGTGAAACTTTAATCAGCCCTCACCAATTGGGCTTTTACGGGCAGCCCGCCCCCCCACCTAATTTCTTTGCTTCCGCTGAATTTTGAAATGGGGATCTTACCGCCCGTTAATGCGGGATAAAAGAAAACCGCCTGAAATGATATGTACTTGAATAGTAGTACATAAAAAAATACAAATAACAATAAATTAAATATCATTAAAACAAAAAGGAGATGTCCCAGGCATGGTACTAGGACATCTCCTTTACTTATCTAAATTTCTAAACTCTATACAGCACTATCATTTAAACAATTATTAAATATATCTTCTAACTAAAACATCGTATTATCATTAGCTGCTTCACTTGGAATCTCTTGAATTACATCCCAGTGTTCGACAATCTTTCCATCCTTGATACGAAATATATCCACTATAGCAACTCCCTTATCTTGAGAATTAGTACGAGAATGTACATGAAGAGCAACTGTATCCCCTTCAGCTACTACACGTTTAATCTCTGCAGAGGAATTAGGATTTTTAACAAAATCCTCCTTAAAGAAATCCATGAAGGCTTTTCGTCCATCAGCAACAAAAGGATTATGTTGCTTATAATCTTCACTAACATATTTAGGGATAGTATCGATATTATGTTTGTTAAAAACTTCATTATAGAAATCAACTACCATCTTTTTATTCTTTTCATTTTCTTTTACTTCTTTTGATACAGAAGCGACATTTTCGCTCTTTATTGAGTTCCCTTTGTTATTACCGGTGGAAGCTTGAAATATCAAAGTCGATACAATTCCTAAAATAAACACAGAAATAATTATTACTATTAAACTTTTCTCTAATTTCATATATACCTACCTCTTCTACTTAAATAAGTTTTCTTCTATAAAAAGCTTGAAGAAGGAGAAACCTTCCCCAAAATGTAATGTCAGGGGTAATGTTAGGAATTTCATTTATCCTAACCTCCCCCTATACAAGGCATATTAGAAACGATTAACTCTAACTTAATACCTCATTAACAGTTGCACTGTCCACAATTTGAATAAACTTCTTAACATTATCGTTCTCATCAAACTTATAAAGATGACAAAAATCTGCTACAAATGACTTCCCTGTAGCTTTATATGTTCCACTATATTTTCCATACACGATAACAGTATCGTTATTAAAAGTATAAATTTCATCTTTAGCACTATAGTCATCCCATTCCGTGCCAAGACGTTCATGTACGTTTTTCACTACTTCATCTGGACCTATATAAGTACCTGCATATGGAAACCCAGCAGCTTCTGTCCAAGATACATTTTCACTTAAATACGTTTTGAACGCATCCAATTTCCCTTCGCCAGTTAACACATACGTTTCATGTAATAGTTTTTGATATTTATTCATATCATTAACCCCAAGGCATTTCTTTTGTTACAACTTTTGCACTTAATTCTAATACACCTTTATTTGCATAGCCTGGATATGCTGCTTCAAGTTTTGCCACAAAATCTTTTGAAGTTCCACTTTCCTCAGAAGCTTGAACCGCCGTTCTTAGATAATCCATTGTCGCAGTAAGTGCTTGATTATTTAGGGATTTTTCGATTGATCCATGGCTAGGCACAATTATGTCAGCATGTAATGCTTGTAATACTTTCAAGTTCTCAATCCATGCCTCCATAGCCGCTTTTGAGTTAGTATCCGCTAAGAATACATGTATTTCGTTAAATACATCAATACCACCAATTAATACTTTTAGTTCTTTATTAAATAGGCTAGTTCTGTAATGATCTAAGCCTACTAGTTCAAATGTTAACCCCTGAAAATCAATCGCTTTTTCTTTAAATACTTGAGGTAATACCACGTTACTTGGTGCATTTTCTCCAAGGGCGTCTTTCCAAACTTTTAATTTCCCTAAGACAGAATGAACGATATGTTCAACAGTAGACTCCGTAGCATACGCTATAGCTTCTGGGTAAACGGCTTTAATGCTCTCTAATCCAAAGTAGTAGTCTGGATCCCCATGAATAATAAAGATTTTATCTAGAGATAAGTTGTTTTTTTTCAAATACTCTACAATTTCTTTCGAATCAAACTGCGTAAATTTTGAGTTTATTAAAAATGCATGTCCTGCTTTCTCAACTAATGTTGCTGTGACCATAAAGCTTTTTTCGTCCGAACTAAACACCGTTAATTTCACATCTTTTTGATTTGTATCGATTGTTTTAAACATAGTATGTTATTCTCCTTTTGTTAAAGTTATTAACTAATTATCATATTTTTATCATGTTCCGATAAAGTGAAACTTTAATCAGTGGGGGTTTTGTTCATCCCCCACTGATTATTAGTTGAACCAATCGGACTTTTACGGACAGTTGATCCCCCACCTAACTTCTTTGCTTCCACTGAATTTTGAGGTGGGGGTCTTACTGCCCGTTAAAGCGGGATAAAATCTCCCACTCCCATTTATCTCAAAGTGTAATAGTACTGGCGAATATTCCGGAGATGAATGTCAGGTGGCCTAAGATAACATGTTTGCTACCATATCCTAAATTTTCTTAATATAAATTTTTAAAACGCGCTTCAATTTTATCCGGCGTCATTACACCACCACCAATAGGAATAATTTGATTATCCTTTTGTAAAAGTAATGAAGGATAGCTATTAACACCAAGCTGTCGAACTTTATTGAAATCATTTTGGACATCTATTATTGTTTCTTGAGCGTTTAAACGTTCTAATACTTGTTCAGGGTCTAAACCATGCTCGATTGCAATCTTGCGATATGTTTCAGGATCACTCAGACTTTGGCCCTCATAATAAAACGCTTTTTGCATAGCCGAAGTGAATTCTAATAAACGGTCTGGCGCTAATGAGCGTAAAGCTGAAAAGCCAATTGCAGCATCTTTCGAATTCATTTTAAAAGTCCCTTCCTCCACTAATTTTTGATATGAAGGACCAAATTCAGCACCTGTAAGTTGATTAATTCTTTTATTTCCTTCTTCTATATATGAGAAGTTTTTCATTGGTAAATTATCTAAAAATAACCCTCCACATAAAACCGTTAATGGCACTTCAGTGTGGTTTTTGTAAAACCCTTTAATACTTTCTGAAAAACCATAGCACCATCCACAATATGCATCCCATACGTAAATAAGATTATCTTGTTTCGTCTCCATTTAAATCTCCTACCTTTTTTTATTATCCAGCTCAACTAAATTTTTGGTTTATATAGGTACATCTTTTTATACCTTATTCTTTTTTAGATACCTTACTATATTTCCCCAAAACTAATATTTCCAAAGAAAGACCCACCAAGATTTTTAACAAAAGATAACATTGCACTTTATTGCCCCGTAACAGAAAATACTAAAGCTTGGAATATGCATTGATTTGAATGTGTTAGTAACTTTCTACACCGGGTGGCAACGTATGGACCACCATCCTTAATTAAATATATAAATCATATTTTTAGCAGATATTAGTTGTAACTAAATTAATTACATCATTATGTAACCATTTTAGTTACAACTAATATAGAAGTCAATTCTTTTTTTCGAAAACATTAAATTTCTACATTATAACGAAATTCTGTGTTAACTTGTAACAAAAAAAGAGGAGCCATCTCCTCTTAATAAATAAACACTATTTAATTTGTTCCTTGTACTCACGGTTAACAACTACATACCATTTTCCTGTATCAAATTTTTCTTTATTAATCACATAAACTTTACTTTCTCTCATTACCTCCCCTGGTTTTAATCCCTTAGTAATAGTAGATGTCTCGCCTTTTTCAACCGCATAACTACTAGCTGCCAACACATCACTTTGGTAAGCATTATCATTTTCATCTACTAAATCCACTGATGGTAAAACGGCTAATTTCATCGGTTCGTTTGTGATATTTTTCCCTTCTGCTTCTACAACAATAAAGACATGTCCATCTTCAGGTTTTTGGAATCCTATACTCTCTTTACCAACCTTATCTCTTTCTACAACTCTTTTTACAGTTACATCAAATTTAGGTGTATGAAAATCCTTGTTTACAGCATACTCTTTTTCTTTTATTTTTGATTTCTCTTTTGCTTGTTCTGTATTTTTCTGCTTTGTATTCTCTTTCGTTTTCGTCTCATCAGTCGTTTGCACTTTCTTTTCTTCTTGTTTAGAATTGGTTTCTTTAGATTCTGAAGAAGTTTTGTCGGATGTATTGCCGCAACCAGATAAATTGAATACTAAAGCGCCACCTAAAATACATGTAGTAAATTTTTTCAACATCTCTTTTTATCCCCCAATAACACGATATGTAAATTTCTTACTTATCATAGCAAAAAACACCACATTAAATTGTTGCATCTTGTCGAATGATTAAGAATAATCAAGTTACTCCACGTCCTCTTTTATTATAAAGGTAAATATAACGTCTATAAAACCTGCTATAATAGGTTTTTACACCGTTAGCATACAATTTTTTACTTTCGGTAATGTGCCCCCCATTTGAAGGATAATTGAAATATTAAGACCAACTGATAGAGGTGTTTATGTGGAATTATTTGAGTATTATAAAAAGAAAGGGAAGTTTAAATTTTTTATTGGAATTGGTGTTTTTATTTTGGCACTATGTGCTGTATATGAAAAGTGGGGACATATTAATTGGGGACAGGTTATTTTTATTGTTATAGTTTCGTTTGTTTTTTTAGGAATTGGTTTTTTGCAATTAAGAAAAGGGAAGTTATTAGAAAAAAATATTGTTAAAAATAGTATAACACTTTGGGATACTAATACTTTTGTATTATTAGAATTACCAGAAGGTAATAAACATTTTGGATTATATACTCCTGATGGAGCTTATGTAGCAGGAACAAAGCTAATTTCAACTGATATGATGACAGTATCTTCTTTAAAAAATAATCACGTTGTTGGATTGGAAGCAAGTGATGGAGAAATTCTTGCATATTTTCAAAGTGAAGTTGAAAATTATGATTGGGCTATTTATGATTCGAATTATAATTGTGTAGGTATGTTTAAAGAAAATATGATACAAGGATTTGGAATGGTACGTGGTTCTTTGATGAATGAAAAAGAGATAAAAATTTCTGAGATAGAAGTGGAATTTGATTTTTTCGAAACGTCTTTTCGTACAATGGATGATCGTATATTAATAAACTGCAAGAGGGGATATATGCCTTTAGAATGGAGTGAAAGATTTGGCTTAAATGTACCGATTATTAAATTAGGTAATAATATTTCTAATGCTGAAAAAATATTTGGTTTAGGTATTCTTCTTTATATTTTAGAAACAATTAAAGTAAGAAAAAGTAGGATTTTTAATGATTAGAATTAATTATTTATATTATGAAATTTATTGAATCTTTTATTAGAGATTACATCGCCGAAAGTGAAATATTGTATATTTTAGAATTACTTTACGTTTACTTTTTAAAATTGATGAGCATTTGTTATGCCAGAACCAACTGGAAATGGAAACGGCAAGCGAGTATACTCCGCTTGCCGTTTTTTCATAGCTTCGTATGTATTTGAATCCCTTTCGCTTTCTCTTCTTCACCCTTCACGCGTACAATTAAATCATATGACCCAGGTTTTGGCGCTTCAAAAGAAAGCAAACCTTCTTTTTGAGAAGTGACTTCTTCTTCATAAATGACCTTATCATCTTTTGTGACTTGCAATAAAATCGTACCTTCTTCAACTGCTGCCTCATAAGGAATTTCCACATTTCCTTTTTCAGCTTTAAGCGTTTGTAAATCGTAATACCCCTGCAAAGAAAAAAGCACCAGGTCCCCCCTAGTGCTCTCCCTCTAAAACAAATGACAAGCCACCTCATGCCCCTTCGCAATCTCCACCATCTTCGGTACTTCCTGTGCGCATTTTTCAGTGGCGAATTTGCAGCGCGTTCTGAATTTGCAGCCGGACGGTGAGTTGAGTGGGCTTGGTACTTCTCCTTGCAAAATGATCCGTTCTTTGCCTATGTTTGTTGGATCTGGTTCTGGCATGGATGAGAGTAGTGCTTGTGTGTATGGATGTGCCGGTTTTGTGTATAGGTCTTCGCTGTCGGCAATTTCTACTATGTTTCCTAAGTACATGACTCCGATTCGATCTGATATGTGTCTTACCATGGATAGGTCATGTGCGATGAATAAGTATGTGACGCCTGTTTCTTCTTGGATGTCTTGCAGCATGTTTACGACTTGTGCTTGGACGGAAACATCTAGTGCTGAGATTGGTTCGTCACATAGGATGAAATCTGGTTTTACAGATAGTGCGCGCGCAATGCTGATGCGCTGTCTTTGGCCTCCGCTAAATTCGTGCGGGTAGCGATATAAGTGTTCTTCTTTTAATCCTACCTTTTTCAGAAGGTCTAAAATGATTTCTTTTTGTTCTTCTTTTTCGTAAGAGCCGTGAATGTTCATTGGCTCGCTAATAATTTGGAATACATTCATTGCCGGGTTTAATGATGCGTATGGATCTTGGAAAATGATTTGCATTCGTTTTCGATATTCTTTTAGTTCACTTTCCTTTAAACTTGCGATGTCTTTTCCGTCGAATAAAACGTTACCTGAAGTGACATCGTGTAAGCGAATGATACTTCTTCCTGTCGTTGATTTTCCGCAGCCCGATTCTCCTACTAATCCGAATGTTTCACCCTTTTTAATGGTGAAGCTTAGGTCGTCGACTGCTTTTAATTGCTCTGTTTTTCTGCCGAATAGTCCTTTTTTAATAGGAAAATACTTTTTTAAGTTCCGAACTTCAATTAAGTTTTCTTCATGCATGAAAATCACCTACCGCCCTATCGTTTAGCCAGCACATGGAACGTCTTTCGTTTCCGATTTCAAAATATGGTGGACGTTCTTTTTCACAAATGTCCATCGCATGCGGGCAACGCTCTGCGAACGGGCAACCTTGTGGCGGGTTTAATAAGTTTGGCGTTACACCTTGAATGGGAGCAAGTCTTTCTTTTACGCCGTTTGCGATTTTTGGCAGAGAGTTTAATAACCCTTTCGTATATGGATGATTCGGCGATTGGAAAATATCAAGTACAGGTCCTTCTTCCATAATAAGTCCGCCATACATAACGATGACACGCGTACAGTTTTGCGCGACAATTCCTAAGTCGTGCGTAATAAGAAGTAACGCCATGTTCGTTTCGTTTTTTAAGTTTTTCATTAAATCTAGTATTTGTGCTTGTATCGTTACATCAAGTGCTGTCGTCGGTTCGTCCGCAATGAGAAGGTCAGGGTTACAAGACATCGCCATTGCGATCATAACTCGCTGCTTCATACCTCCGCTTAGTTCATGCGGATATTGTTTCACCCTTTCTTCTGGTGAAGAAAGACCGACTTGTTTTAACAAGTTGACCGCGATTTGCTCTGCTTCTTTCTTTTTCACTTTTTGATGACGTATAATTACTTCCATCATTTGTTTCCCAATTTTCACGACCGGATTTAGCGCTGACATTGGGTCTTGAGAGATAAGTGAAATTTGATTTCCTCTAATAGAACGTAATTCTTTCTCAGATTTAGAAAGGATATTTTCATTATGAAAAAGAATTTCCCCTTCTTTCACTTTCCCTGGTGACGTAACGAGAGACATAACAGACTTCGCCATCACACTCTTTCCGCTTCCAGACTCCCCAACGATACCAACTACTTCTCCTTTATTTAAACGAAATGTAACGCCGCGAACTGCTTCAACTTCGCCACTTTCTATGAAAAAAGAAGTCTTTAAATTTTTCACTTCTAATAGTTTTTCAGACACGCTTCTCACTCCTTTCACGTAACACTTTAGTTTTCATTTCCAGCTCCTTTTGGCGCGAAAGCTTTCTTCAATGCTTCACCAATTACGTTAAAACTAAGTACCGTTAAAAGGATAAGGAATCCTGGGAAGAGTGTTAAATACCAAGCTTCGCCAATATATCCTTGCGCATTGTTTAGCATGCTACCCCAAGAAGAATCTGGCTCTCTAATACCTAAACCTAAAAAGCTAAGTGATGATTCCATTAAAATCGATGTCGCAATTGTTAATGTCGCAGCGATAATAATGGTTGATAAAATGTTAGGAATGATATGTCTTACAATAATTGTGAGTGATTTCTGTCCTGATACTTTTGCGTATAAAACGTACTCACGCTCTTTTACAGATAGCGTTTCTGCCCTTACAATACGAGCGGTGTCCATCCATGTTAGTAATCCAATAATAAGAACTAACGTCGTAATCCCTGGTTTTAAATAAGCATTTAATAACAGCATTAAGAAGAATGATGGGATTGACATAAGTACTTCCACAATTCGCATTAAGAAGTTGTCTAACTTTCCGCCAAAATATCCGCTAATTGTTCCGACTGCGGTTCCGATTGTAATAGAAACAACCATCGCAAGGAAACCGACCGCAAGTGAAACTCTTCCGCCATATAATGCCCTCGTTAAGTAATCCCTTCCGTAATCATCCGTGCCGAAAGGATGACTCATACTCGGTTCTTGTAAACGATCTGGAATCGACATTTTACTAGGATCGTACGGTGATACGAATGCAAATATCGATGCAATTGTTAAAACCGCAAGTATAATAACTCCTATTAGTACAAACTTATTTTTCGTAAAACTACTTTTTAACGTTTGAAATCTCCTATTATTCATTCCAAATCACCCCCTCATTCGAATGCGCGGATCTACTACGCCATATAAAATATCAGCAATTAAATTACCGAGAATTAACATGAACGATGATAATAATGTAATTGCCATGATAATCGGATAATCAAATCTAAAAATAGCATTTACCCCAAGTGAACCAAGACCCGGCCATGAAAATACTGTTTCCGTAATAAATGCTCCGCCTACTAAACTTGGAATCGATAATCCGAAAATTGTAATGATCGGTATTAATACATTTCGAAGTACGTGATTAAATAACACCGTTTTCTTTGAAGCGCCGTACGCATATTGAATTTGTACATATTCTTCTTCTAATTGCTGAATCGTACTTGAACGAATATATCTCATATAAACAGATACGTTTTGGAACGCTAGCACCATGCAAGGTAAAATGCCGTGTTGCACAATATCCCAAACAGAATCTTTACCTACGGTGCGCATACCCATACTCGGAAGTAGGTCCAATTTTAAAGAGAATAAGTAGACTAATAGTAGTGCAAACCAGAAAACCGGCATAGAAATACCAACGTATGAAATAAAGTTTACAATGCGGTCAAAGAATGAATTCTTTTTCACACCTGTAAATAGTCCAAGTGGTATTGCGATTACGAATGAGACGAGTAAAGATGATCCCATTAACCCAATTGTTGCGGGTAATCTTTCTGCGATAAGATCTAAAACAGGACGATGATTTTGAAGTGAGTAACCAAAGTTCCCTGTTAAAATGTTTTTTAACCATAAAAAATACTGCACGTAAATTGGTTGATCTAGTCCTAAACTTTTGCGAATACGCTCCACATCAATTGGACTCATATTTGGCGTTACAAAGTTTCGAACAGGATCCCCCGGCGCTAGCTTTATTAATAGAAAAGAAATAATAGAAATAACAAATAAAAGCGGAATTGCATTTAAAAGCCTCTTCGCAATTACTTTATACACAAACTTCCCCCCTCAAGCTAAAGAAGCTGATTTCCACCAGCTTCTTTATTGTTTCTTATTTCACTTCATAAATCTTAGATAGATCTTCAAACATTGTGACAGGAATTGCTTTTGCTTCTTTTAATCCATCAAACTTTTTATCTACTGCAATAACTGCTTTCGGATACGCAATTGGTAGATAAGGTACATCTTCTCTAGCTGTTTCTTGAATTTTATGGTATAGCTCTGCACGTTTTGTTTTATCTGTTTCAACTGCAGCTTCTTCCCATAACTTATCGAAATCAGCGTTTTTATAACGTGCATAGTTGTATTCAGCATTGCTTAAGAATAAGCTCTTATATGAATCTGGCTCAGGTCCCATTATGTAACCACCAAATGTAATGTCATATTCTTTATTCTCTTTATCTAAGCCTTTTTCACTTGCCGCACTAGCATCTAATGCATTTAGTTCAACTTCTAAGCCAACTTCTTTTAATTTTTGTTGTGTATAAAGCGCTAAGCTTTCCATGATTTTATTATTCGTTACATACATCACACGTACTTTTTCTTTATCTTTCACGCCAGCTTTTGCTAATAAATCTTTCGCTTCTTTTTTATCATACTTATAGTCTTTAATATCTTTCGCATAATACATAGCGTCTGGCGTTAAGATTGAATTTGCTGGTTCTGCAAATTCACCTGAAACGAATGCTGAGTTAATCATTTCTTTCTTATCTAACGCATGCGCAATTGCTTGGCGCACTTCTTTTTTCTTCATAAGATCAGTATTCATGTTATAAGATAAATAGAATAGTCTACCTTCAGGGAATGTCATCATTGAGAAGTTCCCAGTGCTATCTAGCTTCTTAAAGTCTTGCGGCTCAATCATCTTCATGTTGATTTGACCATTTTGCAGTGAAACATTGGCTGTATTACGGTCTTTTACAACGCGATATACGATAGAGTCTAATTTCGCTTTACCGCCGACATAATCATCGAATCGATCTAATGCAACGTACTCATCTGATTTATATTCTTTAAACTTAAACGGACCTGACCCTACAGGCTGTAAGTTTTTCTTACTCTTCGCTAAATCTGCTTCCCCTTCAAATACATGTTTCGGAATTGGGAAGAAATCATTCATCACACCTTCGAAAGATGCGCTTACTTGCGGTAAAACGAATTGAGTTGTTAACTCATCTACCTTTTTCACCTCAAGCGGCTTTCCTTTAAAAATAAAGTTTTCACGACTTGAGCTATTTTGCTTCTCATCCAAAATAGATTGGAATGTAAATGCTATATCGTCGGATGTAATTTTCTTACCATCATGCCATTTCAAATTATCTTTTAACTTCAGTGTCCACGTTAATTGATCTTCTGAAGGCGTAAAGCTCTCAGCAAGAACAAACTTTTTCTTACCGTCTTCCATATGATATAGCGGCGCATATAAAGCTTGCTGCACAGTTAATGACACACGATCATTCGCATAAAGCGGATTCATCGTATCTGGATTATCGCTAACGCCAATCGTTAACGCTCCTCCATCTTTCGGAGTCCCTGATTTGCTAGTGCCCGCTTGCTTCGAATCTTTTTCCCCTGAACAAGCAGCTAATGCAATAAATAATAGTAGGACAAATGGTAATACAAACAACTTCTTCTTCATATTTCGACCCCTCTCGACTATTTACACCTATAAGAAAACTCGGAATTAATACCGAGTTTTCTTATAGGTTTTAAATTACCACTACCCTTATATAAAGTCAAACTTTTTCGCAAAGGTAGAAAGTTTAAAATCTATTAATGCGTTCTTGCGATAAAATATATTTATGCGGAAGATAAAATAAGAAGACCACGAATAAGTAACCTCGTAAAATGAGTAAAAAAACTAGCAGCTTACAGAAAATCCCTCTAAAATGATTGTTATATATACTCGGAACTGTAGAATGGGATTAAAGACAAAAAACACATTTAGGAGGTTATCATGACATTTGATGAATTGAAAAAAAACAAACCAACAACCCAATGGATTGAGAATGATGAAGATGGGGAATTTTTCACTGAAGAAAATATAAGTGCAACAAATAAAGTTCTTGATACTTACATAAATAATTTAGAGCAATTGGGAAAAAATCCAACTGAAGTTGAAATAATGCATGTTGTTAAAGAGGTTGTTCTTAACATAAATGAATTAAATGACGAACATGACTATTTTATCGAAACAATGGAAAGAGAAGATCTCTATGAATTTATCGATACAGCAGCACGAATAGCTGGTCTAGAATCTGAAGAAGACATAACAGAAGAATGGCGTGAATGGTAAAAAGTTGCATCTCTAATAATTAGAGGTGCAACTTTTTTCATACACCAATTGAATGAATGATGTGATGTCTGCGCAGAATTCATATATTTCAACATAATATTAAAAGGCTTCAATTATAAATACTAGCACACCCATCCTGACAAAAAGACCACCAAAAGTCAGTCTCAAAACTCAATCTTATTCCCTACTCCTTGCTCCACCGCTCTCTCATACAAATACTTCGCAACAATAATATCTACTACTGCCAAACCAACCGATTTAAAAACAGTAATCTCTTCATCATTTTCGCGTCCAGCTTTTTCTTTGCTTATAATTTGACCAAGTTCAGCGTGAATGGCGTTTGCTTTGAATAGCCCTTCTTTTATTGGAACTTGAAGGTCTCCTGTTTCGTCTAGTGCTGCTTCTTTTGATTCGACTACTACTTTGTTTGCTTTAGCTATGGCATGTGAGGGTAGTTCTTGCATGCCCGGTTTGAATGAGCCGACGGCGTTTACGTGGACGCCTTTTTGTAGTTTTTCTGAGAAGACTGGTGTGGATGCGTTCGTAGTTGTGACGATGATGTCTGCTTCGCTTATTGCTTCATTTGCATTTGTGTGAACATATGCAGGTTTGTTGAATCTCTCTTGTATATACTCCGCAAATACATACGCCTTTTCTTCTGTTCGATTGTATAAAATGACTTTTTCGATAGCTCTTACCGCAAATACAGCTTCAGCAATTCCTTTCGCTTGTTCACCCGTGCCGATAATGCATAAAGTTTTTGCGTTATGACGAGCTAAATATTTTGTCGCTACTCCTGATAAGGCGCCTGTTCGAATCATCGTTAAGTAGGATCCTTCTAAAAGTGCGAGCGGTTCTCCCGTTTGAAAGTCTGATAGCATCACAATCCCGTTTATCGTTTTCTTTCCTACCTTTTTGTTCTCGGGGACTACTGTTACTACTTTTAAGCCAAGTGCCTCAAGCCCTTCAGCTACTGAAGGCATAATTAATGCCGTATTTTTCTCGTTCGCAAATGGTAATGAACCTCGAATTGGCGTGATTGTTCTTTCTGCGGAAAATTCTTTTAAAGCAAGCGCCGCGTATGCAATAACTTCGTTCATATTTACTAAGTTTCGTTGTTCGTTCGCGCTTATGACTAACATATCTTTCCACCTCCTTCTTCTATCCTAACAAAAATCCCCAGTTCAAATCATCTCTCGGGTCTACAACGAACTGATGAAATCCTGTAATAAATGCATGCCCCGTTACTTTCGGAACGACAGCTTCATATGTATGTACCGTGGTTACCGACAATACTTCCCCCTCGAATTTCCCGTCAGTAATGCATTCGTGGACGAAATTTTCTCCCTTCTGTAAGGCACCTTTCTCAAAAAGAGTTGCGATTCTTGCGGAAGTTCCTGTACCGCAAGGAGAACGGTCTACTTGCCCATCAGCAAAGATTGTTACATTTCGTAAAGTTGCGTCTTCCCCTTTCGGTTCATCTGAGAAAATAACGCCGTATATTCCTTTTAAATCTTCTTCAAGTGGATGCTTCACTTCCATCTGGCTCTCAATGTAGTGCTTAATTTTACCGCCCCACTTTTGAATAGCAGATAAGTCTTTGAAATCGACTTTCAAGCCAAATTCTTTACAGTCTACTACTGCATAAAAAGCTCCGCCAAACGCGATATCTACTTGAAATTCATAGTCATCTATTTTAATAGGAACGTCTTTCTTATATACAAAAGAAGGAACATTTTCAAATGATACGGACTCTACTTCGCTCCCGTTATATGTTGCATACGCAATGACTTCCCCAGCCGGGCTATCAATAATAAACTTTTGTTTTTCCCCCTTTACTTCAAACATACCCGTTTCAATTCCAACTGTAATAACAGCGATAATACCGTGCCCACACATCGTACTCCAGCCTTCATTGTGCATAAATAATACGCCAAAATCAGCGTGAGCACTTGCAGGCGGGGTAATAATACAACCATACATCCCGTGATGCCCCCTCGGTTCATACATAAGAATTTCGCGAAGATGATCCAAATGTTCCATGCAGTATGCGCGTCTTTCTAGCTGCGTGTCTCCTTTTATTTCTGGCACGCCGCCTGTAATAATTCGAAGCGGTTCCCCAGCTACGTGAGCATCAATTGTCGTGTACACTTTACTAACCTTCATTTCTATCTCTCCCCTATATGTTGATACTCTTTTTATTGCAAATATCATGCCAACGCATAGGATATAAATTTGTATACATTGTGTAAAAAAGCATACAGTACTGTCTATTTTTTTATACAATGTCCGTAAATTATTTTATGGAACACCTTGATACAGCCAGGCTTATTATTTTCAATGGAAAGTTACTTCCACCCCCAACATATACTGTTCAAAAGCAAAAAGGAAGTGATCCAATGTACTACGGAACAAAAGGCTGGTACGTAGCTGAATTAAAAAAATTAGGTGTGCGCTATCATGAAGGACGAAAACTAGAAAGTTACCGCGGACACATCTTGCGCAATTTACTACTTGCACAACAAGAGAAATTAAAAGAACAGTAACATTCTAATGTAACAATATCGGCGATTCGACATGCAATATCGACTTACCGACAAATTTCGCTAATTCATCTACCTAAACCACCAACCAATTACACATCAATACAAACAAAAAAGGTCATCCAAACGGGTGACCTTTCTTTCTTATTCACAAACAAGAATCTGTCTAGTAAATGACCCTTTTCTTGTAATACAGCGATCTGTAATTTCAAATCCTGCTTCATGGATCATGTCGTCCATTGTTTCCATCGTGACAACGACTACTTTTTTCGCGATGCGGCGTGCACTTGAGAGAATTGATAGTTGATCTTCTGGTGTGGCGTGCGTAAATAGGTCGTACGGCATATCGATAATGGCAACGTCGTAGTTCTCAGTAATTTCCTCGATCGGCCCTTTTGTTACTGTTCCTTCAAATCCGAAATGTGCGATGTTTTTTCTCGTTCCAAGAACTACAAGTGGATTTATATCTCTACCAACGATGTTAATCCCCATAGAAAGTGCTTCTACTACTACTGTTCCAATACCGCAGCACGGGTCAATTGCTCGTACTCCCTCTGGATTTGGCACAGCGATATTTGCAACTGATCTCGCAACACGTGTGCTAAGAGATGTCGAATAACTATGCGGTTTTTTTATGTGATGATACCAAACGGGTTCGCTTTCTACATAGTGCCCGAAGTACCAGCGTCCTCCAAGAGGAACAATCCCGAATACACGCTCTGGATTACGAACATCCGCTTCTCCTTCAATATGCATGCCGAGGTCTCGTTCAATAAGACGTCTTTCTCCATATTCAATTTTATTCTCTCCAACGAGGTCATTGATTTTAACGAAGATAACTTTAAATGTCGCTCCCGCCAAATCAATTTGTTCCACTTGTTTTAAGATACTTTCTAAGTCGTCCCCTTCATACATAACCTCAACGCGCTCTTTTATAAACGCACTTCTACTCGGGTCAATTTTGACATCACTTTTTAAAATATTAACGTGGGACTCCATTCCAAAGAACGAGCGCATTTCCAAGTAACATAAAGCACGCTCCTCCTCACGAAATGCATACGTATATATACAGGCAGGTGTTTTACTATGATTATTCAATCTATTATCATCCTCTATCGTTTAAAATTGTTCTGATTACAATTACTCAAATACTTTTCTTTTGTATATAAAATTAAATGATATCATATGCCGGAAATAAAGAGAAACGTTAATAAATAAAAGAGACTGCCAATGGCAATCTCTTATTATTTATTAACGGAAAGAAGACACGTTGTTACCCATTTCTTCATAGTAATCTAAAATACCTTGATAAATCGCTTCCGCTGCACTTTGTCTCTGCGCTGGTGTAGCTATTTTATCTGCATCACTTTTATTATCTACAAATGCTAATTCTGCTAATACAGCTGGCATTGTATTTTCTCTAATTACGTATAAATCGCCTTTTTTCACACCACGATCTTTTGTTCCCAGTGCATCTACAAGACGCTCTTGAATTTTTTCTGCTAGTAAACGACTTTCTGATACGTTAGGATTTGTTCCTCTTGCTGTCGCTGATTCATAGTAAAACGTTTCTGTACCTTGCCCATTTTTACTTTCCGTACCATTACCATGGATACTTACAAAAATATCCCCATTATTTTTTTGAGCAAATTCTACACGTTTCTTTAAAGAATCAGAAGCACTTGTTCCTGGACGTGTATCATCTGTACGAGTGAATAACACAGTAAATGGTGTCTTTTTCTCAAATATCTTCTGTAATCGTAGTGATACATCTAATACAGTTTCACTTTCTTTCTCATAATAACCTGGATTACCTGAATCAACTCCACCATGACCTGGATCAATGATAATCGCTTTGCCCTCTAAGAAGTTACCTTGCTTCACTGGATTTAATTGATTTTTATTAACCCATTGGAAACCAGCGCCCATGCGGATACGAATCCAGCTACCGTTCTCTTCAATAACAGTTACTTGCTGTGCGTTATGTGTTCCCATTACTTTTGAAGAAGAAGAAGCTTCTGCATAAGTAGTGAATCCTTCATTAATAACTTCTGTTTTCTCTACTAAAGGTGTCCATTTATCACCTTTACTTGTTGCAATTTTGATCCATCCATCTCGCTCTTCTTTAATTTCAACCATTTGTGGATTATGCTGATTTGCACTAATCCCAGAACTTAATGATGGTGCGTGATATGTAATGAATTTTCTATCTATGTACATTTTCTTTGTTTCTACTGGACGATCACTATTCTTGCTAAATTTATCTGTTTGCGCAGTAAGTTGAGCTGCTTGTTCACGCGTAATAGAATCATTCGGTTTCCAGCCATCCTCTGTACCTAAAGAAAGTTTTAATTCTACTAAAATATTAACTTCTTCTTTACCCCAATGATTCTCTAAATCAGCAAATTTTGTAGGAACTGGTCCTGTTACTTTGCTTTTCAGATTATATGCTCTTACAAGCATAGCTGCCATTTCAGCACGAGTTACTTTTCCTTCAGGATCAAATACTCCTGGTTCTCGCCCTTTAATAATATTCTCTTTTTCCATGGCTGCAATAAATGAAGCTGCCCAACTATTTTTTGCATCATTATAAGACGGCTTTGCATTTGGATCTATTTTAGCACCAATTGCTGTTGCGATAATCTTTGCTGCCTGAGCGCGTGTTAAATTTCCGTATGGCATAAAGTTACCATCTGGCATACCGTTAATTACATTTCTCTCTACTAAATAATAAATTGCGTCTTTTGACCACGCACTATCTGAAACATCAGGAAATTTCTTCGTTTCTGCTAAACTACTAATTGGATGTGCTAGTAAATTTGCTGCTAATAAACCTGCGGCTATTGCTTTGTACTTCATGAAAAATAAATCTCCTCTCAAAACTCCATATTCATTCATTTTTTTAATCAAGCTAACTAAAAAATATTAACTATTAATTAATTCCTTTCATAGTGTATAACATTATATATCTATAGTAAATACGTTTCCGGCCGTATAACAAAAATCGCATATATATAACTTATAATGAATGTATATAAAAAACTTTAATCAGCCCTCACCAATCGGGCTTTTACGGGCAGCCCGCCCCCATCTAACTTTTTTGCTTTCGCTGAATTTTGAGGTAGGAGTCTTACTGCCCGGCAAATAGCGGGATAAAAAAGCGATTAGGACATGTCTCCTAATCGCTTTGCCAAATAAAAAGCTGATTAAAAATAATATCTTTAATCAGCTCTCTATTATCTATGAAATTATTCTTCAATTAAATTAGACATTACATATGCATACACTAATGCTTCTGTATGCGCAATAGAACTTTCATGCGTACGTTCAAATGCGTGGGAAGAATCAATACCCGCTCCAATTAACGCATGTTTCACATCAAATCCCGCGCGAATCGCAGCTGATGCATCAGATCCGTAGTACGGATAAATATCTACTTTATATTCAATATGATTCGTTTTCGCAAGCTCTACTAAATGTTTGCGCAGTGCATAATGATACGGGCCGCTAGAGTCTTTTGCACAAATAGATACTGTATATTCATCAGATGCTTGTCCATCACCTAACGCTCCCATATCAACTGCTAAGTATTCAACAGTTTCTTCTGGAATGTTAGAGTTACCACCGTATCCAATCTCTTCATTATTAGAAATTAAGAAATGCGTCGTATATGGTAATGTTACGTTTTCATCTTGTAATCTTTTAATTAATTTTAATAAAATTGCAACACTTACTTTGTCATCTAAATGACGTGATTTTATGTATCCACTCTCTGTAATTTGAACGCGCGGATCAAATGAAACGAAGTCTCCTACTTCAATTCCTAATTCGCGTACTTCATCAGCTGAAAATACGCGCTCATCAATACGAACTTCAATATTTTTCTCATTGCGTTTTGCTTCACCTGCATCTTTATATACATGTACAGATGTTTGATGCATTAAAATCGTTCCTGTATATGTCTTGCCACTTGATGTTTCAATTTCGCAATATTCCCCTTCTACAGAGTTCCAGCGAAATCCACCAATCATAGAAAGACTCAGGCGACCATCAGGCTTAATTTCTTTCACCATCGCACCTAACGTATCAACGTGTGCCGTTAATAAGCGGTGCTGTGCATCATTTTTCCCTTTTACCGTTAAAATAAGAGCTCCCTTATTATTACGTTTCGTTTCTACGTTCCACTCACTGACATAGTTTTCAATGAAATTAATAATTTTTGCTGTATTTCCAGATGGACTTGGAATAGAGACAAGCTCCTTAATCAGTTCCATCGTTTCTTTCGTATGGTGTGCCATTGTCGTTTCCTCCTCATTTTCTCTACTATTCAGTATACAAAATTCGCCAGAAAACCTCTACTTATATGGCCTAATTTTCTAAATTGTAGTAAAATTCTTTTTAGTATACAAAAGGAGCCCTGAAATATGAATATATCAAAAAAATATATACACATTGCACTCATTTGGTTTTTAGCATCATTATTTTGTTTACAAATCTCTTATGCCATTCATACTACTACTTCTATTACAATCGGCTGGATATTAACAGCTATCTTCTTCATTATTAGCTTCATTGCAACAAGAAAGCATAGCGTTACTCAGTAACGCTATGCTTTTCCTATAAAACTATTCTTCTGAAACGTCTAATAAATAAATCCCTCTTTCAAATCCACCGCGCTCTATCTCTTTTTGCTTACGAAGGCGTTCTACATCTTCAATCGATGCACCTTCTGCACGTGCTAATGAGATGATAACTTCTAGCGCATCCGCAAGAGAATCTAGCGCATGTTCTCGTTCTTTCATAGAAGCAAATTCACGAATTTCTTCCGTTCCAATTTTCGCTAAAGCTTGTATGTATGCTTGACCTGTTAATTTTTGTGCTGTATATGTTTTTCCAGACATTAAAATCTTCTCTGGAACACGATCTCTTACTAACTTGTTATATGCTGACATCATTCATCCTCCTATATTTAATAACATCCGAGCTCTGCTTTATAGAAAAACCATTTTTTCTTCACGCACGCACTTAACATATCAATTCCTGATCCATGTGCTCTTACATGCCGAAAGAAATAGTGCTCTAAGTTTTCTTCCTTACCATATAGAGTTTGGTACTCATCTGGAATCGCTTCTTTTTTCACATCTTTTTCTTTCGTCACCCCGTCAGAAAATGCAACACTTGGATGTCCCTCAAAAAATAACGCAGTCCGAACTGCCAAAGATGGTGTACTATGCAAAACAGAATATGTAAGCAGAATAATAGTGATAACACCAATTATTTTCTTCATGTATTACTCCTAAAAAAAAGTGCTAACACAATTATACTAAAATGTGTTAGCACTTTCTCCCCTTTATCCCGAATTAACGAGCTAATAATTAGTGAGGAATGGACAAACTTTATTCCCCTTTAAATGCTGGTAAACGTTTCTCTAAAAACGCAGCAATTCCTTCTTTATGATCCGCTGTTTGTCTCATTGCATATTGACCACGCTTTTCTAATTGCAATGTTTGCTCTAAATTAGAGCGATTTACTTCACATAAAATTTGCTTCGTTTGAATCATTGCTTTAATCGGTTTTTGTGACCATTCATTAATTTTTTGTTTCACAGCCGTTTGGAAATCTTCGCCGATTACTTCATCAATTAAGCCGATATCAAGCGCTTCTGTCGCTGATAACTTCTTACCTTCCCAAATAATTTGCTTCGTCATATTTTCACCGACACGCTTTTGAAGGAAGAAATGACCGCCTCCATCTGGAATTAAAGCGATTCCAATAAAGTTCATTGCAATAACAGATGATATATCCGCCATTACATAATCAGCTGTTAACGCAATACTTAACCCAAGACCTGCAGTCGGTCCATGAATTGCACTAATAACAAGCTTTGGCATCGTATATAATGTCACGACAACTTCAGAAATGGTATTCATAATGCCATCAAACTTACTTTCATCATTACTTGAAAGCATCGATTTAATATCCCCACCCGCAGAAAAACC
Source organism: Bacillus sp. 2D03 (assembly GCF_003946765.1). Classification (NCBI taxonomy): domain Bacteria; kingdom Bacillati; phylum Bacillota; class Bacilli; order Caryophanales; family Bacillaceae; genus Bacillus; species Bacillus sp. 2D03. Next base: position 26,392 of record NZ_RPSJ01000014.1, read on the forward strand.
ACGGCCGTTCCCGCATAACACAACGATATGCGCAGAACTTTCCGCTACTTCTTTCAACTTTTGTAATAACTCTTTTAAGGTCGGCTCATCCAACGCATTTAACACCTCTGGGCGATTGACCATAACCGTTGCAACGTGGCCTTCATATTTCACAACGACAGATTCTGTTTTACTTGTTATTTCCATTATATATACCCCTCTTTTCTCCATAAAGATTATACTTATATAATTATAGAAAACCACTGAAAAATCCTTCTTTTTTCTCAATTTTCTGTCTAATAATCTCGCAATTTGTACATTTACCGTATAAAACATACAATTCCGTTGAAAAATATAGAAATTAAAGTCGGTTTATCCATGCTTTTCATCTATTTACCATTACAATGAAATGGTGTATTCTTAAGTTTGATAAAAAACAAATATTGAAATTCATTCGCCTTACTATGTAAAAAAGGCTTTATACCCATCTTTTGGGTGTTGTAATAAAGGAATGAAGAACTGGAGGAACATATGGTTAATAAGTTGAAACAAACGGATAACTACTTCCCACATTTCCTATTGCTATTCATTGTGTTTCAACCAATTTTAGATTTATTAACATCTTTTTCAATCTATATACTACACATGAGCGCAACAGTTGGAGTTGTAGTCCGTTTCGCCTTTATGCTTCTTGCATTAGGGTACCTACTTCTTCATCACAAACAACAAGATGCGAAAAAGTACATCCTCTATTTATGCTTACTCGGAATCGCACTCGCAATTGGTCTTGTAAATAATATGATGGTTAAATCTCCAGTTTCATTTGGAGAAGAAGTTAAATTCATCTTAAAGAGCGTATATCCAATTGTGCTACTGTTTGGATATATTATCGCCTTTAAAGAGCTAAAAAATAAAGAGTATGTATTTCATAAAATCATTACATATTTCTTATATGCAACTTTAATTTTAAGCATTACAATGATTGTCGCAATGCAAACTGGAACGGATTTCCCAAGCTATCCTCACTCAAAAATCGGTTCAAGAGGTTGGTTCTTCGCTGGAAATGATTTAAGTTCTCTTTTCGCCATTATGTTCCCAATCATTGTCTTATATTCGATTCATAAAACAACTTCTTTCTCGAAAATATATTACTGGATTCCAACAATACTTGCGATGTATGCAAGTATTATGGTCGGAACGAAAGTCGGATATGGCGCAATTGTTATTACATTAGGCGTAGCACTTTTCTTCTCATTCATTGAATATATGATAAATCGTAAAAAAGAAGGAAAAGGATTCACACATATTGTAAATACCGTTGTTGTCGCAGTTATACTAGGAGGTTTAATCGCTCTTACACCGCATACTCCTATCGCAAAAAATATGGGCATTCACATGCAAATATACGAATACAAAAAATCAGTGCAAGAAGAGAAAGATCGAAAAGAAGGAAAAGTAATTAAAGCAGATCCAGAAGATGCAAAAAAACATGCAAAAGGTGAACTTACAGATTCTGAAGTAAAAAGTTTAATTTACAGTGATCGCGACAAATTCTTAAAAACATACAAACAATACTATAAAGACGCACCGCTTTCACAAAAACTATTCGGAATGGGTTACGCTGGTAACTACACAGATAAAATTAAATTAATTGAAATGGACTTCCATGACCTATTTTTCGCCTTTGGAATTGTCGGTTTCCTTATTTACTTAATACCTCTTCTATACTTTGGTATTAAATTATTTATCCGCATGATCACAAACTTTAAGAAAATCATGAGCGTAAAGTATATGCTATTAGCAAGCACACTCGTTCTATCACTTGGCATTGGCTTTATGTCTGGCCACGTATTAACAGCGCCATCCGTTAGTATTTTCTTCGTTGTTATACTCGCTTATATCATTGTTGATTTTGAAATTGAATAAAAAGAAGGTGCTACGAAATATTAGTAGCACCTTCTTTTTTATTTAATTAATGTTTTACGTATTCTAAACTTTCTTTTGCAATATACGCTTCTGTTACAGTAGGATTATCTGAAATAACTTTAACCCACGCTTTTCCATTTATTATTTCTTCACCAGTAACTGTAACAACTACATTTGTATTTAAACGATACAGTCGCTCATTTGATATACTAGGATTCTTTTTCACTTCCACGTTATTCATCACACGTGCAAGTTTGTACTTGTTGTATTCTTTTTTACCTAAATAAGAATCAAAACGGTTCATATGCCCCGCTACTTTTTTACCCCAGTTCGCATCAGATGCATATTTCGCATTTAAACCAGCAGCTTTATCACCTGTATATGTTGCTGTATAACGCCAATGTCCTGGATTTAAATATCCTTCATTCATGTATAATTGTGCTGCATGTTCAATACAATCTTCTTTTGAATTGAATGCTTCTCCGTTGCCATATGGACTATCGTCTGTTGCTTTTAAACCAAATAAATTATTTTTGTCTTTTGCAAGAGCGCTTGTTCCATAATAACTTTCATGAATTGCTAATGAATATAAGAATAATGCATTTACATTATACTTGCTTTCTACTTCTTTAAATTTCTTTCCTAAACCAATTAATGGAGAGTCTGGCTTAATCGATTTCACATAACTATCTAGTTGTTCAGCTGTATAATCTGTTTTCGAACGTAATGATAAATAATTGAAATATTGATAGAAAGTTTCGTCTCCGAATGTCTTTCCATCTACACTATACATTTGCTGTCCTTGCTTCATGAAAGAAGGTGCCACACCATATCTAAATTCTGTATATCCAGGTGAACTTGTATTATATGTATAATATTTATGGTATAAATATCCATCTGATTTCACATAATAAGACGACTGTTTCATTTCATTTGTAGGAATTAAAGTGATTTCATTCTTCTTCACATAACCTGTCAAACCAGAAAGTTGAACTTTCACACGATCTTCGCCAACTTCTAACACTTTCAATTCTGTTCCATACTGAATATACGTATATACTGTTGACAAATTCTCATCATAAATATTAATGATGTTTTGCCCAGTTATTCTTTTCGCACTTGCAAAACCATCTTTAATCCATAAAAATTCGTTCTCGTATTTTACCGCATTCATACCTTTATTTTGAGCAGCCGTAACCGCTTCTTTATACGTATTATAGCGCTCTACTTCTTGCTCTGTTCCGTTTTCTCTTACATTTGTCACAACATATTTCTTAGTTTCTACAGGATTGCTATTTCCGTTTTTTTCAATCGTCTGAAGCATACGATCCAACATAGCTGAAGCCATCCCTCTTGTAGCTGATAAATGTGGTCTAAATGTATTATCTTCTGGATACCCTTTAATAATTTGAGTAGCCACCATAACTTGCACATGCTCTTTATAGTTAATACTATCTTTATCAGTAAAGGTAAGCGGACTTACAGCTACTTTAATATTTTTATAGTCTAACGCTCGCTTTACCATTATCGACATTTCTTCACGTGTAATCACATCATTTGGTGAGAATGTCTCGTTCGTACGACCATTAATAATTTTCGCTCCATATGCTCTACTTACACCATCATATAAACCGTAAATCTTCGGCACATCCTCGAAATTCGAATCAGCTTTCGGTAAATTTAAAGCCCTTGCTATGAATGTAGCAAACTCTGCTCTTGTTACTAATTTATCAGGCGCATATACATTGTCTCCATACCCCATTAAAACTCCTTTAGTAATAAGTGAGCGCATATTCGTCTCAAACATATGTCCTGTAATATCATCATTTGCCGCATAACTTGAAATAGGAGTTAAAAGTAATGATCCCGTTAATGCCACTGCTGTTATACCTTTTGAAAAAGTCTTCAAGTTTACCCTCCTCGTAATCTACGAATTTATTATCACAAATTTGATTATATAATAATCGCAATCATTTTAGCATAATAAATAGGAATTAAAATAAAACGTTTTTGTAATTAGAATTTTCATTAAATTCAAAACAAAAATAAAAGACACTTTACTTTTTTAATAAAGTGCCTTTTTCCATATGATCAATGAGTTTCTTTGTTGCCTGTTTGCCTTGCAACCGAAGCTCATCTATTGTCAATTGTAACTCTTGCTGCACAGTTCCTTGTTGCATTAATTGCTTTTTCGCAATTTCATATAAATACTCAGCACTCCATTCGCCATCCACACTCCCTATAACTGGCTGATTCACTTGACTTAAAAACGAATCAATTTTCGGATCGTATGAAATCCCGACCATTGGAGTTTTGGCTACGGCAGAAAAAACAAGTGCATGAAGACGCATACCAATTAGTAATGAACATTGTGATAAAATGAATATTTTCTCGTCGATATCCATTTTATACGGAAGCATATACGTCTCTTCTCCCATTAAGTCTACTACTTCACGCGAAGCTTTTTGATCAAATGGCTCATGCATTGGAACAAATAGAATTTGGTATCCTTCTTGCTTTAATTTTTTTAGTGCCGCAGCTAATTTTTTTATATAATCTTCTTTTGCATTCCAATAACGCACACTAACCGCAATTACTTTTCCATGTATCGAATGCTTTTGCAACCAATCCGATTGTTTTGTCCGTTTCCATGTTAAAACAGGGTCTGGAACAATTTCAATATCGTTTTTTATGCCAAGTTCTTTTAAATATAAAAACGAATCCTCATCTCGAACTGATACATAGGAAGCTTTTGACAAGTTCCATTTTACTAATAGACGATTATATCCTTTTGTAATTGGACCTATTCCTTGTGAATAAATATAATACGGCTTTTTTAATAATCGAGCGAGTCCCATAATACCCGTATAATATAGAATACTCTTCGTACTTGTCTGATCTTGAAGAAGGCTCCCGCCACCGCTAATAACTCCATCACTGTTTTTTATCGCATGATAAACAGCTTTTATATCCCAGCGATCTACCGATTCTACACCATACATTTCCTTTGTATATTTAGAATCATTTGATAGTACTACTAGTTCTATATCCGGGTTCTCTTTACTTAACGATTCAATAATTGATTGTAGAATCGCCTCGTCTCCAACATTATAAAAACCATAATATCCTGATAAGACTAAACGCACCCTAAATCTCCTCCAAAACTAGGTAACCGTTTATTTCATCTAACATAAACTAGTACCCATTCCTTACCTAAACACTTGATACCCTACATAGTTTCCTCTTTATCAGTTCATATGAATTATAATAAAAAATTAAATTTCTATATTTATCTTTTCAAAAATGGTATTTTGTTTATTGATATCCATTTTAATTTCAAAGCACATACACCATACAAAATGGTTGTAATACTTAATGCTATACCACTGAATAATAACGTCATAATTCTTGAAGTTGTAACATCTATCACATTACATAATTCATACAATCCTAGTCCCAAAATACATGCTATTGCTAGCACACCGAAAAAGCTTTTTAAATGAATAGAATAGGCAATATAGCTTCGAATATACAAATGATTTACAATACAAATCAATACGTAAGTAATTAGTGTACTATACGCCGCTCCATCTATGCCAAACTTCTGCACGAACATAATGTTTAACATGACTTTCACACAACTCGCACCAATAACAATCCATGCAGCTTGTGCAGAACGGTTAATGCCCTGTAAAACACCTATTGATAATACCATAACCGCAGTAAAATACGAACTGCCAATCATAACTGTTAACATACTACTGCCTTTTACATCTGTGAACAATCCGACATTTAACGGTACTGTTAATGCCATCAACCATATTGTTAACGGTGCTGTCAAAACATGCGCTAGTCGATTTGTATTTTGAATTGTTATTTTCGCCAAATTTATATCTCTTTTGGCCAATGCGGAAGTTAAGAGTGGTATTAACGGAAATACAATTGCACTTGCAAAAATAACAATTATTTGCGTGAATGCAAAACCGCGACTGTATATTCCAAATTGTTCTTGAATTTCTGTTGATGATCCTTGTAATACATGCGGTATTGTAAGCGAGTCTACTAAATTTAAAAGTGGCATTGATAAAGCTCCGATAGCGATTGGGATCGATACCCGCAATATCTTTTTGCCGTTTTCTCTTAAATCTCGGAGCGAATAGGAATTGCTTTTATTGTAGTATGGACTTCTATTATATTTTATACGCAAATATATAAGCGAACTAATGACTCCAAGAAAAGAGCCAACCATCGCACCACTAGTAATAACAGTATTACTCTTATCCCATGATACTAGTATGTAAGCAATTATTAACATAAAAAACACACGTACAAATTGCTCAATGACCTGTGATACCCCTGTTGGTTTCATATCACCGAAACCTTGAAAATACCCTCTATACACCGCCATGTATGGCGCAATGAATAATGCTAATGAAGTAATAAGCAACGGCATTCTAGTTTCTTGTCCACCGAGCATATTCGCAATTTCAATAGAAAATAATACAATGACTAAACAGCCGAAAACGCCAAATGCTATCCCAATAATTGACGCTGATTTAAATAATTTCGCAATTTCCTTTTGCTTATTTTTTTCGTTCAACTCTGCAATTAGTTTCGAAATTGCAAGTGGAACTCCGGCTACCGATAATGTAAGAGCAATCATATATACAGGAAAAACAAGGCGAAAAATACCGAGTACTTCATCTCCTGCAATATTTTGTAATGGAATTTGAAAAAAACTACCAAGCAATTTTGACAAAAAAGTTGTAATGGTTAAAATTGCTGCTCCTTTTACAAATGTTTTATTCATATTTTTTCTCTTTTCTTTTATACATATACTCTCAAACATATTGTTTTAAGCGATAGGGATTCATTTTATCCCATTGGTTATCATAACAAATTTATTATAGGTTGAATACTTGGTTTTTTTTTCAAAATAGAAAAGCGAACCCATTTAAGCCTGTCTCTTCACAATATTTTTCTAATTCCTTCCATTATATATGTACACACTATAAGCGTTTCTGTTACGCCAAAAGAGCCCTTCCTCTCTGTCACTGCGATACATATTACTAAAAACATTATAAAAACATCCCACAACTCTACATTATAATTTATGTAAAATTGTGAGATATTCTAATTACTATCTAAACACTTAAGATTTTCAATTGCTCTTTCTGTTCATCGCTTGCCATTACTGCGATTGTTTTTTCAATACTCGGATGTACTTGCTCAAGCTTTACACTTGCTCCTACTTTATTTGATTGCTCAACAAAATTTAATAATGCCATAGCTCCTGATACATCCATATAACGCACATCTTTCATACGTAAAACAACCGGTGACTTCACATCTTGTAAAGTAGAGAAAATACGATCTACTGATAGGAAAGAGAGCGGCCCTTGAATTGTGTACGTTTCTTCTTTTTCTTTTACGATAGAAGTTTTACGTTCTTTACATTTCACCATATATATGATGAACGAAAGAATAATACCAAAGGCAACAGCAATCATTAAATCGAACTTCACCGTTACAATCATCGTTACGAGCATAACAACGACATCACCTTTAGGAGCGACATGCATCTTTTTCATGCTTCCCCAATCGAACATTCCAATACCAGTTAAAATTAAAATACCTGATAATACAGCAAGTGGAATATATTGTACGACCGAACCAAGACCCATAATAAAAATAAATAAGATAACACTATGCATACATGCCGAAAGTGCCGTTTTACCGCCACTTCTTATATTCACGATAGACCTTACAGTCGCACCTGCACCTGCTAATCCGCCAAACAATCCGCTCATCATATTACCGATACCTTGTCCAACGAGCTCTTTATTACTTTTATGACGTGTACCTGTCACATTATCCATTACGACCGATGTTAACAACGAGTCAATCGACCCTAACAAAGCAATACTAAGCGCTGGTAAAATAAGTGCTGCTATTCCTGTTCCACTTAAAGATGGAATATGAAGCGTAGGTATCGCTTCTGGAATAGTTCCAATCTTTTCAATTACTTTATTTAGTGAAAGATTTCCGATAATCGGTAACTTTACTGTAAGTCCTTCGAGTAGAGAAGAAAATAAAGGAAGCAAAGCTGTCACACCGACTAGTGCTACTAAACTAGACGGAATCGCCTTAATCCATTTACCAGAAACAATCATTACAATAATCGTTAACACAACAAGTAGAAAACTATTTTGTACGTGTTTTATTTCGCCTAAAATAATGATTAATGCAATACCATTCATAAATCCTGAAACGACAGGATACGGAATATATCGAACGTAAGAACCGAGCTTACATACACCGAATAAAATTTGAAATAATCCTGCCATCATAAAGGCAATAAAACTTGCCTCTAACCCGTGCGTCGCAATAACTCCTGTTGCAATAACGGTAATCGGTCCAGTTGGCCCTGTTACTTGCCCAGGTGTCCCGCCAAATAACGCTGCGAATAAACCTGCAAAAATTGCACCATACAATCCAACAAGCGCTCCCTCAGACGTTCCTGTCGCAGCAATACCAAACGCAATCGCAAGTGGTAACGCAACAATCGCAACAGTAAATCCTGCTAAACATTCCTTTGCTATTTTTTGAAACATAAAAAAACCACCTTTGTATAAAGTCCATGTTCCATTGTACACCTAAAAAGATACATTCGTTAGCTCACTTTTTACATTCTCGTGACGTAAACGTATTCAACGAAAAGTTTTCCCCTTATCTTTGGAAACAATTGCAACTATGCTATAATGAACAAATTAAATCTTTTACTATATACTTGGAGGCACTATGCTAACTTTTGAAGAAAAATTATCGATTATTGAATCTTTCCCAGAACTAGAAAGAAAGAACGTATCATTAAAACGTGTAAACTTCCACTTTGAAGAAAGTCGTTTAGATAAAAAGAACGTTGTATTTCATTTACACCCAAATGGAAATGGATTTGTATATGCAAGCGGTATTAAAGGTTATAAAACAGATGATAAAGGTATGGTTAACATCCGTGAGTTTTCAGCAGAGGAGTTACGTTCAGTAATTGAGAAATCAATTGACCTTCTATCACAAGAAGAGGTAGTAGCACCTGTAGAACCTGCGAAAGAAGAAGAATGGCAGAACGAAGATGGTCATATTCTTACTCTTATTTCAGAGGATGACATGTGGAACGTGTACGCTGGTGTAAACTTAGACGGTACATTCAACTCTTATCCAGAAGCTGCGGAATACCTTGATGAAGAAGGCTTTTCACGCAAATAAAAATAGAAACCTATTTCATTCAACGACTTTTATAGTAATCAAAGAAGACACTTAAGGTGTCTTTTTTTGTTATATAAACTCCTTTCTCACACTATCTCTACTAATTTTCATAAAATGATTCAGAGGAGGTTTATATGAATACAACTGCTAAATTAATAAATTGGAAAGAACATGGCGATATGATTATTCTAGAATGTGAATTAAATGGAAAAAGCTTCGAGATATCAACATATAAACAAAGAATATATAATGCACACCTTTTATCAGATGACGTTTATATTCGTTTAGACTCATCTGATAATATAATTGGAATAAATATTTATAAAAAGTAAGAAAAGCCCCCTATTCCGTAGGCGGGCTTTATCTTTATCACACAATATCAGAGTATACTCTCTTTTTTTCATACAGTTTATGTAATTATACATATTCATCAAAAATACACTAAATGAATATTACATGTAGTAAAATATAACTTGTGGGCACGTTCTATAAAGCAGATTCTTTTAAAAGGCGTAACATATCAATTATTATAGGGGATGTGGCGTCACTTCAATATTGATCTCAAATCTCTTGTCTTTTGTGAACTAACAATCTAGTGTATATAGACGATTCTGCTTTATAGTATGTGTTTACACTCATAACAAAGGGGTAATGGTAATACGGATAGATTCGTATGAAATGAAATGGTTCAAGTCGAAGAGAGGCACCTTAGGGTGCCTTTTCTTTTTGTATTACATCCACTTTGTTTTTCCACCTTATTTCAAATGCGCTAATTAACCTTCACCAAGAAGAAATGAGAATTAACAAAGATATTGTTTCTTCTGTTTAATATAGAAAAATGAAGGATACCCCATAGATATGGGGCATCCTTCATTTTCTATTTTTTCGCACCTTTCAACGACTCCCTCAGTACAAACTTCTGCAACTTCCCGCTCGCATTACGAGGGAGTTCATCTACAAATAAATAATGACGCGGACGTTTATAATCTGCTAGTTCATCACTTTCTTTGCAATACGTTTCTAAATCAGCTTCTGTTATTGTTTCATCTTTCTTCACAATAACTGCCACAACACGCTCTCCCCATAATTCGTCTGGCTCACCAAGTACCGCCACATCTAATATACCAGGATGACTATGAAGGAAATCTTCAATTTCACGAGGATAAATATTTACGCCACCGCTAATTACCATATCATCAACGCGATCAGCAACGAATAAATAACCGTCTTTATCAAAATAGCCTAGATCACCAGAATGATACCATCCTTTATACATCGATTTTTTATTCGCTTCTTCACGATTATGATAGCCAGCCATCATAGTTGGGCCGCGCAAAATAATTTCTCCCACTTCATAAGGAGGTAATACATCCTCTGGTTCTGCCGGTTCATCCTCGTTCGGTTTCACAATACGAACTTCATGGCTAAAGCATGGCGTGCCTGCTGAACCAGCTTTCGTAATTTGATCCTCCTCTACGAGAAACGCAACAACTGGTCCCATTTCTGTCATTCCGTATATTTGAACAAGATCAATATAAAGGCGTTCTTTACATTCCTTCACTAACGCCGGTGCCATTGCTGCTCCGCCGTATATACCAATCTTCATCGAAGTTAAATCATACTGAGCTAAATCTTTTTGCAACAACATATTCCACATCGTCGGCGCTGCAAAGAACGTCGTAATCTTTTCTTCTTGAATCGTATGTAATACTGTTTCTGTATCAAAATGATGCAAAATAACATTCTTTCCACCAACTTGAATGCGTGGTATGATTCCGGCATTTAATTCACCACAGTGATATAAAGGCGCCACAACAAGCCCTACACTATCTCTATTATATTTAAGGAAATACGTACAAATCATACTATGCTCAGTCATTTCACGATGACGATGTAATACGCCTTTCGGATGACCTGTCGTACCGCTCGTATAAAGCATTGAACAATAATCCATTTCATCAATTTCGATATTTACTTTCTCAGAAGATGCTTCATTCACTTTTTCATGGTAGGAACTTGCATAGGAAGGTTTATCGTTTTCTATAGACCAAAAAGATGTATTTGGAAAATCTCTTTCAATTATAGCAACAGTTGACTCAACTGCTTTTTCAAAGACAACGACTTTCGAGGATGCGTCCTGAAGAATATAAGATACTTCTTTTGCTTTTAAGCGGAAATTAATCGGGTTAAAGATCGCTCCAATTTTCGCACAGGCTAAGTAAACGTTTACAAATTCACGGCAATTATATAAGTAAACAGATACAGTATCTCCCTTTCTTACCCCTTCTTCTAATAGAGCATGCGCCGTTTTATTTATTTGTTCATCCCACTGTTTATACGTCCAGCGAATATTCTTTTCAGGTTCCACTAACGCCTCTTTATTCGGATACTTACCAACTGATAAATCAAAAATTCTCCCTATCGTCATGTACATGCCAACAATTTCCCCCTTTTCTCTTTCATAAATCTATCATTTCGTCCATAAGTAGACATTGTCCTTTAATGATTTGACTAATTTTTCTGATTATTATCGACATAGTTTTACATACGGTGCCGCTAAACGGTAAATGAAATTATATCAGCGTTTTTCCAGATATATCGACCGTAACTTGAAATATATCAGCGTTTTTCAAAATATATCAGCGCAACTCGAATTATATCAGCGATTTTTCGAATATATCGACTTACCGACAAAAACTGACAAGATATAATCGGACCGCCCGTTACTGCAGGATAAAAAGAGGTTGTTCCGACTCGGAACACCCTCTTTCTTCTTATGCAAATAGCTCTTCTAAAATTTTCAGTTTATCTTCTGTATATTTTACGAAGCCATCGTTATATGATTTTGGATCTTTCGGATTTGCGAAGTGAGTAATTGCTCCCGTCTTCGGATGAACAAATTTACTTGATGCACCACAGCCAAGTCCGATAATTGATTGTACTTCTTCCATAATGACAATGTTGTAAATACTTTCTTGCGTCGGCATTGCATAACCAACGTTCTCTAAGTTACCTAAAATATTCTTTTGACGATATAGGTAATATGGTACGTAATTATGCTTTTGCGTCCACTCTTCTGCTTCGTGCATCATCGCTGTAATTTCTTCGCGACCTGCTACTTTATATTTACGTTTGTTTTGCGTCATTTCAGAAGCACGTTTAAATGATAACGTATGAACTGTTAATGATTCTGGCATTAACTTTTCTGTTTCATCTAACGTATGCTTGAAGATATCTAACCCTTCACCAGGAAGACCAATAATTAAGTCCATATTAATATTGTTCATTCCCATTTCACGAGCTAAATGGTATTTCTCAATTGTTTCTTCTACAGTATGATGACGTCCAATTGCTTTTAGTGTCTCTTGATGGTATGACTGTGGATTAATACTAATACGGTCAATATTCCATTTATTTAACACTTCTAGCTTTGCTGGCGTGATCGTATCTGGGCGACCTGCCTCAACTGTTACTTCACGCACATTTTTCACATCTGGGAACGCTTCATACATTTCTTCATACAGCATATCCATCTCTTCTGCTGTAATACTTGTAGGTGTACCGCCGCCGTAATAAATCGTCGTAACTTTTACACCTTTTTCTTTTAAAAACTTACCAATTTCACGAACTTCATAATGTAAACCACCCAAGAACGAATCAACAGAGCCTTGGCGTCCATTAATCGCATAAGCCGGGAATGTACAATATGCACATTTCGTTGGGCAGAACGGAATACCGATATAAATACTTACTTCTTCTTTCAAACGGTATAAATCCGGAACAACTGCTAATTGGCAATCAACAATGCGCTGAAGAAGTTCAATTTTCTCTTCATGAATTAAATAACTTTCACGAAGCTCTTGATGCGCTTCTTCTTTTGACATACCATTTTGAAGCATTTTATGAAGAAGTTTCGTCGGACGTACTCCCGTTAAAATACCCCAGCTTTGTTCAATACCAGTTAACTGCTGAAGAACAGAAAGATATACATAAGAAACAACGTGCTTCACTTGCTTCATACGCTCTTTTTCATCTGTGAAAGCAGATAAATCTTTCGAGAATGTTTCTTCATACACATTTCCTGTGCTAACATCCGTTAATCGAGCGGATGCTTTCACATTATCCTCAATGTGTATATCAACGATAAGATTCGCTTCCTCTTGTTCAAATCCAATCGTACTATCTTCAAAAAATAAGCCGCCAATATTTTGTAGCGGACGTAAAAAACGATCATCTTGTAACGTTTTAATTGAAATTAACAACATTATCACCTTTTCATTTGCAAACTCTCTTTAGTTTACTTGAAGGGCGTTTACAGGTCAATACAGAAGGTTTTACCTGTTTCTCTTACATTTTTTCAAATAATTCTTTTTATGAATATCGCTCATGTATATAGACATCATCATTTTCTCTTGTTAAAATTTATTAGTACTAAAATCGATACATAGTGAAAATACAATATAAAAAGGAGGAATGTTAACACTAGATTCCATAATCTAATGTGTTAAAAAAAATATGAAAAAGAAATTTTATAGTGTTTTAACTCTCTCTCTTGCATTACAAACTGTTCTTGCACCTACTTATTCATTTGCAGAGAGTGCTGAAAAATCCGCTGAAGTATATACGGAAGATCAAGTTTTTAAAAGTATTAAAGAGCATGTTAATGAGCATAGTACTCATGAAGAAGATATCGAGGTTACTGGCCAGTTCCTACTATACACTTCAAAAAAACATTCATTATATACCGCGAATGATTTAAAAAACAAATCGAATATCGAGATTACAGAACAAGTCGTAACGGCGACAAAGAAAAAAGGAAATGCTTATTACATAACGACGCCAACTGGCGCTGGATGGATAGATAACAATGATAATAGCTTAGAAGTTCAAGAGATTCATAAACTATCTAATCAAAAATTAATCGTAAAAGAAGAAGCTTCCATACATGCCCTTCCGTTCCAATCATTTAAAGAAGAAGGGAAACTACAGCCACAAGTCATAACTCCTACTGAACAAGCTGGAAATTGGTTTAAAGTCCAAATAAATGAAACAACAAAATGGATTTATGCACCTTCTGCTACATTTGAAGGTACAAAAGCTTCATTATTAAAAAACAGTCGTACTGCTAAAAATAGTTTATTGAGATCGCCAGAAGCTCTACAAACAAACAATATTTATGGCGTTACATTTAAAGAAATGATTGTCCCAAAAGGAAATGACGATATTCGCCCTGGCTACCCGATGGTGCCTAAATATATTACGATTCACGAAACGGCTAATACAGCGAAAGGTGCCAATGCTCTAAATCATGCAAAATTCTTAGATAATCAAGCACGCGGAACAGCTGATCGTGCCGCATCTTGGCATTTCACAGTAGATGATAAAGAAATTTATCAACATCTTCCAGTAAATGAAGTTGGATGGCATGCTGGAAATAAAACTGGAAACTATGAATCTATCGGAATTGAAATTGCCGTTAATCAAGATGGAAACTATGAAAAAGCGGTAGAAAATGCCCGTAAATTGGCAGCTTATTTAATGAACGACTTAAATATTTCTCTAGATAAGGTCCAAAAACATCAATTTTGGTCAGGAAAAAACTGCCCTGCGTTTATGATTCAACGCGGACAATGGGATGCTTTCTTAAAAGGAACTGAAACATACTATAAGGAAAACCAAAAAAATCCCGTAACTGATGACATTACAGGTGGATGGTATGAACAAGACATTCGTCAATTAGCAGCTAGAGGCATTATGCAAGGAGAAGGGAACGGCAAGTACTTCCCAGAACGTCTTGTAACGCGTGCTGAATTTGCTACACTAATTACTCGTGCTTTACAATTACCAAGTGGAAATGCTAATTTCACAGACTTAGAACAAGTACACCCATCGTTAAGAGACGGTATTAATCGTGCAGCAAGCGCAGGCATAATCCGCGGACGTGGTGATAATACATTTGATCCAAATACTACAATTACACGCGAAGAAGCTGTTATTATGATCGATCGTTCTCTAAAACACGCTGGTATTTTTGCAAAACAAGTTGAACTACCATTCGTAGACCAAAACTTAATTTACGCTAAAGAAGAAGTACAAAGAGTGTATGGATATGGAATTGTAAAAGGTAATGAATTTAATCAATTCGTACCAAAAGGACCATCACAACGTGCACACGCAGCTGCATTTATAAACAGAATGCTTAGCGTAATTGAAGCTTAACATATTTATCATTCCATATAGATATTTTCATTTTATCTGTATTCACTTAAAAGGCATCAGAGATTATATATCTCTGATGCCTTTTATACATCTTTTAACTATTTTTAGCCATGAATCTTAAACGTATTCCTAATAACAGAAGCATAAAACCGATGAATGGAACGTAATTCGTATTGTGTCCTGTAGCTGGAAGTTGTTGATTATTAGAAGAACCTTGTCCTTTTTCTGGTAAATTAGGTTTTTCTACTCCCTCACCTGGTTTTTCTGTTCCTTCACCCGGCTTCTCTGTTCCTTCACCTGGCTTTTCTGTTCCTTCACCTGGCTTCTCTGTTCCTTCACCTGGCTTCTCTGTTCCTTCACCTGGCTTCTCTGTTCCTTCACCTGGCTTTTCTGTTCCTTCACCTGGCTTCTCTGTTCCTTCACCTGGCTTCTCTGTTCCTTCACCTGGCTTTTCTGTTCCTTCACCTGGCTTCTCTGTTCCTTCACCCGGCTTTTCTGTTCCTTCACCCGGCTTTTCTGTTCCTTCACCTGGTTTTTCTGTTCCTTCACCTGGTTTTTCCGGACCTTTTTCTGTATCTTTTTTATTTGTAATTTGAAGCCTTACAACTTCAATTTTTTCATTAGAAATCGTAAATTTCATTTCCTTATCGGATAAAGTATATCCTTCTGGCGCTTGGATTTCTTTTAAAGTATAATCTCCTGGTTCTAACTTCTTAGAAGTCGCTTTACCGCTCTTGTTTGTTGTTAATGTGTCGATTTTTGTTCCGTCTTTCCAAATTTCAAACACTGCGCCTGCTAATATTTTATTTGTATTATTGGCGTCTACCTTTGTAATTTCTAATTGACCTGTAATTTCTTCTTTCACTTTTTCATTCATAACTTCTTGTTTTACTACTTCGTTCGCTACAACTTTTACTTCTACTGTCACTTCTAGCGCCTTATAACCTTCCGGTGCTTTCGTTTCTTCTAACGTGTACTTTCCTGGCACTAAGTTTTCGAATTTCACAACGCCGTCTTTATTCGTTGTTTTCGCTTCTCCAACTACTTGACCAGCTTCGTTCTTTAATTTAAATTCCGCACCTGCTAGAACTTTTCCACTCTCCGAATCCTTTTTGATTACTTGTAAGCTTCCTAGTTCTTTTGCGTTTTTTACTTGTACTTCTACTACTTTGTCTGCTTCCACAACGACTTCAATTTCTTCTTTTAACAACTTATATCCTTGTGGTGCTTTCGTTTCTTTTAATGTGTACTTTCCTGGCTCTAATTTCTGTGAAACTACTTTACCAGTTTTATCTGTTCGTAACGTATCTACTTTTTTACCATCTTTATACACTTCGAATTCTGCATCTGATAATACTTTCGTTTTATCTTCCGCATCTACTTTCACGATTTCGAATTGACCCGTTACTTTTTCGGGGATCTTTTTATTCACCACATCTACAGTCACTACTTTATTAGCCTCTACATCAACAGAAACTGAACTAGATGATAATTCATATCCTTTCGGTGCTTCTACTTCTTTTAATGTATAGCTTCCAACTGGAAGTTGTTTCGATAAGGCTTCACCTTTATCATCTGTAACAATTGTTTCCACAACTTTCCCATCTTTATCGATAACATCAAATTTTGCACCTGGTAGAAGTTGACCAGATTCACTATCTTTTTTCAATAATTTAAATTGGCCATTCTCTACTTTTCTCGTATTCTTCATAACAAGTTCAATTACGTTTGTATTATCAATTGTTACTTTGACTGGTGTATCAACTTTTATATATCCTTCTGGTGCATTTATTTCTTTTACAAAATAGTCACCAAGTGGTAAATCTTTAACTTCCGCAATACCCTTTTCGTTTGTTGTAACAGTAGCCACAACGTTATTATCTTTGTCTATAACATCAAATTTTGCGTCTTTTAAAACAATATTTTCATCTTTTTCATCAACTTTTTTAATTTGTAAATGTCCTTTTTCAGCTGCTGGTTTATTCCACTTTGGCCAGTTAAATTTAAAGTTATGAACCTCAAAACCATCTCTTTGGTGTAATCCTCCAACATAGGCTTGTCCATTAATAGAACCACCTTTTGTTTCTACAACTGCATTAGGTGCAAACACACTACCTACTACACCATAACCTTTAGTTGTTATCTTTGTAGCATTAGGAAATACCCAAATTACCTTACTAGCTAACTCAGTAAAAGATGAATTAGGATCGTATGCTTGAGATGTATTAATTAAATCCGTCGCCATCCCAGTATTTCTTGTATCATACAAAATTGCACCGCCACCAAAACTCACTTCTTCTGCATCTGAATAAATAACAATAAAGTCTTTATTCTCTACATTCGGAAGAAAAACGTCTTTTACATCAAATGTTTTCTTTCCAGTTTGGCCTGAAGAGACATAAATATTAGGGTTATTTAAATCTTCACCGATGCCAAAGCTCATATTAGGTTTTGGCTTATCAGTCTGTAGTTTACTTGCATCCCCGATTACACCATCAACGTCTTTTCTAAATTCTTTAAACTTAGCATCAATCTCCGCTTGCTCTTTATAAGAGATACGGTCATATGATGTTTTCATTGCGCCATCTGGGTCACCGTCTTTTGTCATCGCCACTGTTCCATCTTGAATAATTACTTGTCCTGCTCCCGCTTTCGTAAATTGACCGCCTAGTAATAATGATGGATATCCTTCATCTACCCAAGTTGCTCCAGCTAAGTTATTTGCTCCAGTTGCAGCCGCTACGACTGTATAACTTGATGCGTTCATATTTTTCTGAACAGCCATCGCACCTTCAATATCCGCACTCGTTGCACTATGATCTCCAAAAATGATGGCATTGTAATAAGATACATCACCTAAACCTTTTAATTCTGTTGTAGCTGCCTCTGCTTTAAATGGTAAGTGGATTAAAAAATTCATACATATTAGTAATACAACTATTAAACTACTACTTAACTTTTTAATTTTTTGATTAAATGATTTCCTCAAGAAATTCATTCCCCCTTTTAAACTTCCTAAAACCACAAAAAGAAGTACATATCATATGTACCAAACCTTACTCACATTAACTTAAAATAATCCATTTAAATAAAACAAAGAAACACTACAACTACTTAATAAGATTGCTACAATTCATTTTTGAAATAATACGTGAACTAAACTGTCATGCGGAAATACTTTTACGTATGGGAGCCCAATAAAATTAATCTGAAGAATATTTCATGTGGTGTAACTATTTTGGCAACATCATTCACTTTACATTAGTTTTCTAAAGGATTCAAGTGAATTGTATAGATTTCATACACAATTCATATTTTAAAACGCTTTCACTGTTTTTAATAAGATAAACAAAAAAACGTAGCCAAAAAGCTACGTTTTTCTTTCATCGTTTCGGTGTATTTTTATGATTCTTCAAAAACGGAAGCGGGAATTGCTTACGGAAATGCTCTTTAATCATATACTCTACACCGTTTTCGCTATTTGAACGTGTAATCCAATCTGCTGCTTGCTTTAATTCTACAGGCGAGTTCCCCATCGCTACCCCAAGTCCCACGTTTTCAATAACCTCTAAATCTTCCATACTATCTCCAATCGCAACCATTTCATTTAGCGAAATATTTAAATGCTCTCCAAGCAATTGTAATCCACGTAACTTTGATACATTTTGCGGCAAAATTTCTATTCGTTTTGAATCACATTCAACATACTCTACATCTTGGAATGCTTTTCTTAATGTGTTCAGTCCTCTTTCTTTTTCACCTTTACTTTGGAAAAGAACATCAATTTTTGGCGCCGCTACGGGATGGTCCCGAAGCGCATCACCTAACGAATCTACAAATTGAACTGGATAAAATAACGGATCTGCGCTTGATAATACAGTGCGCGCAATTAAGTTTGGTGTATTTCTCTCACGATTTCCTATCGAAAACCGTTCATGAGAAATACGTACGTTACAATCAAAGTGCTCTAACACTTGCACAATGTTAAAAGTCTTCTCTTCAGACAATCTTCTTTGAACGTACGGCTTATCTAACGTTGCTGAAACGAAAGCACCACCATGTGTCACTAATATAGAATCTAATTTTAACGCCTTTGCTACTTTATGAGCGGATTGAAAATTACGACTCGTAAATAACGTAACGTATACATCTTTTCTTTTCACAAATTCAATTGTTTCTCTTAATCCTTTTGCAATTTTTCCATTGTTGTATAGTAGTGTCCCATCTATATTAAGAGCTAGTAAGCGATAAATCATGTCGCACTCCCCCTCTTCGCTGTTGTACTCTATCCATAATTTATGAAATAAACCCGATAAATAGAACGAGTTAGAATTACTACTGAAAATTTGGTTTACTATATACATATACACTTAGTAAAGGAGATAGTACAATGCAGGCACCTCCTTCCTTTTATGAAGGCGATACGTTAGAAGTCGCAAAAAAATTACTCGGGCAAAAACTTGTTCATATTGTAGACGGAATAAAGCGAAGCGGAATCATTGTAGAAGTAGAAGCATATAAAGGCCCAGATGATAAGGCCGCACATAGTTACGGAGGCAGACGGACAGATCGCACAGAAGTTATGTTTGGTGCACCAGGGCATGCTTACGTATATTTAATTTACGGTATGTATCATTGCTTTAACGTTATTACAGCGCCAGTGGGCACCCCGCAAGGTGTTCTCATTCGAGCTCTTGAGCCGGTAGATGGAATAGAAGAAATAAAACTAGCGCGCTACAATAAGACAGAAATTACAAAAGCGCAGTACAAAAATTTAACGAACGGTCCTGGCAAACTATGCCGTGCACTTGGCATCACTTTAAAAGAACGCGGTGTATCGTTACAAAGTGATACGTTACATATTGAATTAGTTCCAAAAGAAGAACACATATCATCACAATATAAAATAACAGCAGGACCTCGTATTAATATCGACTATGCAGAAGAAGCTGTACATTATCCGTGGCGTTTTTATTATGAGGGGCATCCGTTTGTTTCAAAGAAATAAACGATATCGACTTACCGACAAATAAAAGAAGACTGTTCCAAAATGGAACAGTCTTCTCCTTTTACTCCGCACCTTCCGCAGTTGCAATATTATCCTCTAAATTTTCTCTTGATAATTCAGCCGCCATAAAATCTGCTGTTTCTGGAAGTGCTAAATGCATATGAGCTTTTTGACAAATTTGGATCGTGCAGTTTTCTACAACATAGTCGAAAACATGTCCGCCTCCGCTTCTTTCATCATCAATGTAATGTAAGTGGAATCCAGCTACCCCAATACCTTGTGCGTAATCTGGTGTCCAAAATCCAGCAAGCGTACCTTCTGTATTCTCAAACGAAAAGATTGGTTGCGATTTCGTCACTTCAACGAGTGGTGTATACGGTTTTTCTTGTCTTGGAACAGTTCTCGTTCTTACTTCACGGAACGTACCGTCCATTCGAATAGCGTAAAATAAGTTTTTACTTGGCATTAATTCATGTAATAACGCTTCAACTTCTTCACGATTCATCGGACGCTCTACCGTATAACTCATTTCTTTTTCAAAAAACGTTACAGTTGCAAATGGCGTTGTTTCTTCTGGCTCTACTTTTTCCGCTGAACCGTCTGAACGTAAATGATAAAATCCATTATCAAATGCAATCATTTCACCGTCTAATTGATCAAATGTGCCGATGCCGAAATCACCATGTTTTTTCAAATCTTCAAAGCTAATCACACCATCATATATACCATCTAATAGCGCAAGCATTGTAGATGTTTGATATACTTCATTACTCATTTTCGTTTTTTTTGCATCAATATCAATTAATTGCGCAACAGTCATCTCAAATCTGCCTCCATTAGTTTAATTGGTTTGGTAATAATTTTTCGCTTAATTTAATGTTGTCACGATAATCGATTGGAATATCAATAATGACAGGGCCGTCTGCTGCTAGTGCTTCTTTTAATACCCCTTCTAATTCATCAGGCGTGTTAACACGAAGACCTAACGCCCCGAAACTTTCCGCATATTTAACAAGATCAACATCGCCAAACTCTGTAGCTGATGTTCTGCCGTATTTCATCATTTGTTGGAATGCAACCATATCATATGTGCCGTCTCTCCAAACAAGATGGACGATTGGAGAATTTAAACGTACCGCCGTTTCTAACTCCATCGCTGAGAATAAGAAACCACCGTCACCTGATACGGAAACTACTTTTTTACCTGGTTCTACTAAAGTAGCTGCGATTGCCCAAGGAAGTGCAACACCTAACGTTTGCATACCGTTACTAAATAATAATCTACGTGGTTCATAAGAACGGAAACATCTCGCCATCCAAATAGAATGGGAACCGATGTCACATGTAACAGTTGTATCGTCACTAATTAAAGAACGAAGTGTACGAATCACTTGAAGTGGATGCGTAACACCTTCTGCAGGACGATTTGGAACTTCTGCTTGTTCTGATAATTTCGCACGTAATCGTTCTAACACTGCTTCTGATTTCGTACTTAATACTAGTTTCGGTAATTTCTCCGCGATGCTATTTACCGTTAAGGCAATATCACCAATTAATTCACGCTCTGGTTGGTAATCATGGTCGATATCTGCTTGATGGTCGTCAAGATGAATAATCGTTCTGTCGCCAAGTTTATTCCAGAACTTTGGATCATACTCGATTGGATCATAACCGATAGAAATAACAAGGTCTGCTTCTTCTAGTAAAATATCACCTGGTTGGTTACGGAATAATCCAACGCGGCCGAAGAAATGATCTTCTAACTCACGTGAAATGGCACCAGCCGCTTGATATGTTTCAACGACAGGAAGTTCTGTATCCGCGATTAATTCACGAACGGCTTTCGTCACTTCATTTGTGCTCGCTCTCATACCGAGTAAAATAACTGGTAATTTCGCTGATTTTATTTTTTCTACTACATATGTAATATCATTTGTGGGAGCGATTCCAAGCTGTGGCTTAGAAAGCGCACCGATAGACTCTACAGTCGTTTCCGCAGTCATAACGTCTTGCGGAAGACTTACTAAAGTAGCTCCCGGATTTGTGGAAGTCGCACTTCGAAATGCATTACTAAGTGCTTCTGGCACATTATCAGGATGCTCTACTTCTACGCTATATTTTGTGATTGGTTCGAATAGTGCAGCATTATCCATAGATTGATGCGTGCGTTTTAATCGATCCGTACGCGGTACTGCACCAGCTAAAGCAACAACGGGATCACTCTCCGCATTCGCAGTAACAAGACCTGTCGCTAAATTTGATGTCCCTGGTCCTGAAGTTACAAGACATACGCCCGGTTTCCCTGTTAATCTACCAATAGCAGCTGCCATAAATGCTGCATTTTGTTCATGACGACAAACGATTAACTCTGGTCCTCTTTCTTGCAATACATCAAATACAGAGTCAATCTTTGCTCCTGGAATACCGAAAACATGTGTAACACCTTGTTTAATTAAACAATCAACAACAAGATCTGCTCCTTTTGTTTTTGTCTTCACGTCGTTTGCTTTTACACCTGTACTCAAACTAATCATTCCTTTGTTTCATAATTTGTGTAATAAAGATTTTTAATTTCACCTAGTTAATTAATGTGGTGAAGTATCATTTATCATTATATTACAAATTCATTATTTTTCCAACAATATGAATTCGACATTATTTTGACAAGATTAAAAGAATGCGCTTACAACCTTTTGTTTATCTTAAAATAACATTTTTATATCTCTTCTAAAAATGCGCAAAAATATTTCCACCCATTTACATTATTAAAAATTTTATAGTACCTTGCAAAGAACAATAGCGAATGATATATTTGTAAATAATGGAATAACCATTATTTGGAATTCTATTTACAATTTATATATACCCTTCAAAAGGTAGATATAGATTGTGCTGTTTAGAAAGAAGATAGGATTCTCAACTGTAATTCATCATTCTATAAAGGAAAGTGATTGTTATGAACAAAAATGAATTTTTGGAACAACTTAGTTCCTCTCTGTAGAATATGCCTAATTCAGAAAAGGAGGATATTATCTCGGAGTACGAAACTCATTTTATTAGTGGTAAACAAGATGGAATATCTGAAGAGGAAATTTCTAAAAAGCTAGGAAACCCTAAAACTATCGCTAAAGAACTTAACGTTTCATATGCAATAAGCAACGCTGACAATAGGCGCAGCCTAAAAAACATTATGAAAGCACTGTTTTCTGTTATGAGCTTAAGTCTTTTAAACTTTATATTTATCATTATCGCCTTTTTCGTATTACTCTTTCTATTACCGCTTCTTCTAGCACTTATAATTGCTACACCGTTATTAATTATTTCACCTATATTATTAATAGGGTTAGGATTCTTTAAAGGGTTTCATCAAATCAGTTATTCCGATGTTTACAATGTATTCATAGCTTTTTGCATCGGCTTACTAATATCAGTCATATGTTATCAAATGATAAAACATATATACGTAGCTTTAGTTAAGTATTTGAAATGGAATGTAGCTATTTTGCAACGACACTAATGCAAAAGGAGATTAAGATGAAAAATTATATTTTATACCCATTCATGTTACTTACAATGTTATTTCTATCAGCTTGTTCAAACAGTGTACAGCCTAAGGAAAAAAATGATGTACAATCTATCAAAGATGTTGCTATTAAAGTTCCAGAAAATATATTTAGTTCCTCAAAGAAAAATGAAACTATTAGTGAAGACGAAATGAAACAAAATATAAAAAATTATATAGATTATAGTTGGGAGTTAGCTGAAAATATAATTCCTCTCGCTTCAACAAATTCTGATAAGAATTTCACTGAATCTGACCGAGAAAAATTACAAAAACTAATAGAGTTAGCGAAGCAAAATGATGCAAACTTCCATAATTTTATTAGTAACAATACAATCCCTGATGATTACAAAAAGCTTTCAAAAGAAATATATGAATTTATTTCATCGTCTACAGCACTTTCAGTAGAACTAGATCAAGAGTTAGACAAACTCGCCCAAGATGGTAACTTATTCAAGGCGAATTTTTCTTTTACGAAACGCCTTGAGAAAATAAATGGGAGGAAACAAAAAGAGATTGAAAAGTTTTTGAACGAAAAAAATATTAAAACTTCAATTAACAGCAATAAAAAAATTTAACCGATGTGTTACATATCCCTTTCAAAATAATCAATAAGAAATGGCTATTTTGAAACGGAGTTTTTGTGATATAACTATTAAATTCCCTAAACAAAAAAGACGCTCCCCTAGGAGCGTCTTCCACTATTACGCTTGTTGTTGCGCGCTATATAATTCTTCAAGTGGCTTCATGATAATTTTGTTAACGTCACCGATTACAACGTTTAGGCGTTGCTCAGTTTCCATTAATTTTGTAATTTTAGCATCTTGTTGAATGCGAGCTACAACTTCTTGTGCTTGTTGGTTGTCTTCTTCAGTGATTTCTTGGCCTTGCATCATTTTTTGTTGTAGGCTAAGTTGCATTGTACGGAACTCATCGAATAAATTCTTTGAAGCTGTGTCAGCTTGAACTGCTGCGTAGCTCTCTTTTAAAGTTTTGAAGTCATCGTTTTCAGCGATTGCTTTTTGTAATTCATATGCAACATCATGAATGTTCTTTGTCATTTTATTTTTCCTCCTTTAGAGGCTAGCGCTTTTCATACGCACTGCCTTTTCAGTGCATTTACATACGCACCTCTTCTTACCATATCAAACTATGCAAGAGATGTGAAGAAATTTCACTTTTATTTCTATGTACTCACCTTATTATCTAAGAAACAATAGTAACAATCCTTGTACGAGCCCGATCATTCCGCCTAATAACGCTCCTAAATACGTAATCATTTTTAATTCGTTTTTCGTAATAGACAGAACTAAGTCTTCTAATCTTTCTGTTGAGAATGTAGACACTTCTTGCTGGACAATTTCCGCAAGGTGTAGATTATTTAGTATACTCTCTACGTTTTCTGTTCCCCACTTTAAGCCTTTCGTTACTGCACTTGGAACCACTTTTTCAATAATTGTTTCTCGAACTGGTTCACATACTTGCTGAACCGATTGATTTAAAAACTTACTCACTGTTTCCTCTACTTTAACTGCTGACAGCACGGAGCTTACAATCATTTCTTTCTCTACAAATGCTTCTAATTCTTTTACATCTCTTCCTTTTAACTTTTCCCACTCTTTTTGCAGTACATCAGTTAAAAGCTGCTTTGTAGCATCTTGCCCTAAAAACTTAATAACTTCTGGCTGCACACGATCCACAACACTTACATTTCCTAAAAACATCCCAACTAAGTTAAGTAGCGTTCCACGAGAAGCAAAGAAATCATCAATCATTTTTGAAAGACGCGCTTTCCCTTCTTCACTTTCAAAAAAGCTAATTCCTCGCTCTAAAATAAACGCCGAGGCATTCGGAATCGCATTCTCTATCTTTTCATGTACAGAATGAGGTAAAGCCTGTTCCCATGTATATGTATAATACTCTGCTAAAAATGCATGAATTTTTTCTGTAATCACATGTTCGATTTTTCGAGTCGCTTCTTCTTCTACATGTGCTACATTCCATTTTTCTAACATATATCGCAGTGATTGTTCATTCGTAATTACTTTATCCACTTCCACTTGCGCCCAGTGAATTAAACCTTTTTGAAACTCTTCATTTGTTAGCTTTTTTCCGATTCCTTCTGGTGTTAACAAATGTTCTACAACCATTTTTCCTAATTGAACAGCAAGTTCATCACGCCGCTTCGGAATTAACCCTGGTGTAAATGGAACTTGAAACTTTCCGATATAAATAGGACGATGAGGACGAAATAACATTTTTATCGCTAAATGATTCGTATATCCTCCAATAATTGCTCCGAGTCCTGTCGTCGTTAACATATTTAACCATATATTCATTACAATCAACCTTTCACTTCTCCAAAACTATAGCATATCATCATACGGACAAAAGTATAATGGTATAAAAACGTATTTGCAATATATAGCTTCGCCTATTATGCAAATAGTAGTAAAGGAGTGATTTCGTTGGTTCTCGGCCTTTTAACTTCTAAACTTCATTATGAGCAAACGTATTACACCGAAATCGCTAAACGCGCTCGGCTTTATCATAATGTCGTTGCCCAGTTTACGCCATTTTGTATTGATCCTAAAACAGACCTTGTTTCTGGTCTTATTTACGATACAGATACAGGAAAATGGAAAAAGCAAACATTCCCTATTCCTTCTTATATATATGATCGTTATTCTTTTCAAGAGGAAACAGACTTTGAAAAAGCAAAATCAATTATTCACTCTTTGCACAATCGTCCTTCCACTACCTTTTTAAATAACACACTTATTAATTCAAGTGAACTACATGATTTATTTCTCACTAATAAAAAACTGTCTCCTTATATACCAAAATTTGAAATTGCGACGATACAAAACATTTTCAAACTGTTGTTAAAAACTAAAGATATTATTATACGCCCCACTAATATACATTCTAAAGATAACTTATATCGAGTCGCTTACAAAAATAAAACGTTTCAGATCGATACAGTAAATGAAAAATACCATACTTCTATTCCAATCAAACGCACAGACGAATTTATATCTTGGTGTAAATCTAACATACGTTCATCACGTTACATAGCGCACACTATGCTACAACCACCAAATCAATTAACATATCCACTGCACATTCGAACCATTTTGCAAAAAAACAAAGAACAAACTTGGAATGTTATCGGTCAATTTATACAAAAAAGCTCATTTCCTAATCAGCTTTTACCCTCAACAACGGACGATGATTCATTACATTCATTTTCAAAAATTAAATACGTACTATCTAGTACAGGTGTGCAACTATTGCACGACGCTTTACACGACATTATAAATGAAGTATTCCAAACACTAGATCAGTCTTATTCTTCGTTATTTGAACTAGAACTTTCCACAATTATGGATCAAAAAGGTGCAATCTGGCTTATGTATGTCAACACGATCCCTCCTTACGAACAATACATTCGTCATAGTGATTCATTAGCTGAAAAGATATTTCACGGACCACTTAAATTCAGTCGCTTTACACCATAATGAAAGGAGGTAAACCTATTTTGAAAGAACATATATATACATTAAATATTTCAGATGAACATCCAAATAGCATTACTTTACCTTACGTTTTTTCTATTACACCACCTATTACATCCCTCTCCTTCGGCATACGTCATATAGCAAGTGAAGAAGTAAAAATTCATTATTCCTTTACTCGCGAAATTATTATCGGAAAGCATATTGCCGAAAAACTTTTACTGCCTCAATCAACTACTATTCATGCATTCACACAAAACCAAACAATTATTTTCGGACCATTAATCGGCATTTTTACAACTGGCTTTAACGATGATTCTTCTACCCCTTTAGGAAATCGTTCAATTGCTCTCAGTGAGTTGTTAACACCACCATTCTCATTACGACCGTTCGTATTCGTCTTTGGCGTTCAACATATACACTGGGAAGAAGAAACAATTGAAGGATATTTCTTTCGAGAGAAACAATGGATAAAGAAAAAGGTTCCTTTACCAAACGTCATTTACGATCGACTACCGAATCGACAAGCGGAAAATTATAAACCGATTGTCAGGGCAAAAAGAAAATTAGAACAAGACTACTCCATTCCATGGTTTAACCCAGGGTTTTTCAATAAATGGGAAGTTCATCAACTTCTTATGAAAGACGAATCAATTAAACCCTTATTACCAAATACAGAAGCATTTCAGCATTTTGAACAAGTAGAACGGTTTCTTGGCACATATAAATCAGTGTACATGAAACCAATACACGGGAGCTTTGGTAGAAATATTCATCAAATATTTTATTCTCAAACAGAAAATTGCTACTACTGTCGTTATCGCGAAAATGAAGAAAACAAACTGAGAAAGTATCAATCATTAGAAACTCTTCTAAACCATGTACTAAAAGGGCATGATTTAAAAAAGTTTATCGTACAGCAAGGTATTTCGTTACTTCGCTTCGATGGGCAACCTGTTGATTTCCGCATTCATACAAATAAAAATCATTTCGGTAATTGGATAGTTAGTGCAATCGTCGCCAAAATCGCCGGCAAAGGCAGTTTAACAACGCACGTAAATAGTGGCGGTAATACAAAATTGCTACAAGAGCTTTTTCCAGATTCAACGAAACAAGTTCAAATTGAAAATAAATTAAAACATACTGCCTTACAAATAAGTTACGCGCTCGATGAACAAGTAACCGGAAATATTGGAGAAATCGGTTTTGATATCGGTTTAGACACAAAGGAAAATCCGTGGTTATTTGAAGCCAACTCTAAACCTGGGCGAACTGTATTCCAAGATGAAAAATTAAAAGAACAAAGTGAACTGACGCGCCAGTTATTTTACGAATATGCCATCTACTTAACTGAACATTCTTTACGTGATACAAAAGAAAAAATGTCTCAAATAAAATCAGGGGCTTCATCAAACACCGAACATATCCCTTCTCCTATGATTCACTCACAAATACAAAAACAAAAACTTCCACCTAGATAATAAGGTGGAAGTTTTCTATTTACACAAGTTTTACTACAACCTCAGTTTCCACGTTACATACTCCGCAATAAAAAATATGATTGCAATATTCATTTGAATTATTATGCGTTAAACCATCTACTGCACTTAATAATTCTTGATCCATATAGGCACTATAATCGTCTATGTAATCTACAGACTTCCCATAATCTTGGAGTATACTTTGGCAATTTTGACAAGAATATGTTTGTGATTCTAATGCGTTGCAAAGCGGGCAAATTCCCATCATGATTCCTCCATACGTTATCGTTTAAAGCCTCTCTTTTTTAGAGTGAAGAGAGCAACCTATCCAAACATAGGAGCGCCCACTCCATCCCTACTTAAAAATAGAACTATAAAGTTGCTACCGATTTCATTTTTATTTCAATAAATCCTATATAAGAAGCTAATAATTAGCCTACAAGTAGCAGGCTACAATGAGAAAATTATATTTAATATCCTCCTTAGTTTGGCCTGTTTTCTTAAAAATACAACGATTACTCTTATTTCATAATTTACGAAATCAATAAGTTTTTTTACAAAATTTACAAATTATTATTTTGTATATCTTTCTAGGTAACATCCATACTATGAGTACAAACTTAATTACCGATGGATTAGCGCCAATCGGGGCGATAATCTGGTTCAACTCCAGCTAGTCCAACCAAAAAAACTTTTATAACTCTAAGGAGGATATATTCCTATGGCAAACCAAAATTCTTCAAATCAATTAGTAGTACCAGGTGCAACAGCTGCAATCGATCAAATGAAGTACGAAATCGCTCAAGAATTTGGTGTACAATTAGGAGCAGATTCTACGGCTCGCGCTAACGGTTCAGTTGGTGGAGAAATCACAAAACGTCTAGTTGCAATGGCTGAGCAAAGCCTTGGCGGATTCCACAAATAAATATATATGGCAAAAAGGTCTCAAGGCATATGCCTTGAGACCTTCCTTAATTTATTGCAACATTTGTAAAAACTTCTTCGTACGTTCTTCTTTTGGATTTGTAAATACTTCTTCTGGTGTACCTTGTTCGACAACGACACCACCATCCATGAAAATAACACGGTTCGCAATTTGATGTGCAAAACGCATTTCGTGCGTTACAATAACCATCGTCATGCCTTCTTTAGCAAGTTCTTTCATTACTTTCAGAACTTCTTGAACGAGTTCAGGATCAAGCGCTGACGTCGGCTCATCAAATAGTAACACTTCCGGCTCCATCGCAAGCGCGCGCGCAATTCCAACGCGCTGTTGCTGTCCGCCTGATAATTGGAACGGATATAAATCCACTTTATCTGCTAAACCAACTTTTTCAAGGAAATAGCTTGCTTTTTTCTTCGCTTCTTCTTTCCCCATCTTTTTCACTGTAACGAGCCCTTCCATTACATTTTGAAGTGCTGTTAAATGCGGGAATAAATTATGGTGCTGGAATACCATACCTGTTTGCGTACGAAGATTAACAATATCTTTCTTCGTTACTTTTTGAGAGAAGTTAAGCTCTTTATTACCGATACGAATATTACCAGCGTTTGGTGTTTCTAATACATTGAGACAACGTAAGAATGTCGTTTTACCAGATCCAGACGGCCCAATAATAACAACAACCTCGCCCTTCTCAACTGTTAAATCTATATGCTTTAGTACGGTATTATCTCCGAAACTTTTTTGTAAGTGCTGAATTGAAATCATAAAAACAAAAACTCCTTTTGTAAAAGGATTATTTTAATGTGTAGCGTTCTGAACGCTTTTCTAACATCTGTTGTACGATTGATAATAAGAAACAAATAACCCAATAAATAAGACCTGCTTCAAAATAAACAATTAAAAACTCGTAGTTCATCGCCGCAATTTCCTGCGCTTTTCGGAACATTTCTGTTACTAAAATTAACGATGCTAACGAAGTATCTTTCACTAAGCTAATAAATGTATTCGAAAGCGGCGGGATTGATACGCGCGTTGCTTGTGGTAAAATAACACGTTTTAATGCTTGTGGATATGTCATCCCAATTGTATAAGCTGCTTCCCACTGCCCTTTCGGAATGGAAAGGATAGAAGCACGAATAATTTCAGATGCATATGCACCGACATTTAATGAAAATCCAACAACTGCTGCTGTATATGGCTCAACTTCAATATTAAGAGTTGGAAGTCCATAGAAAATAATAAATAATTGTACAAGAAGTGGCGTTCCGCGAATGATAGATACATAGATACGAGCAATCCATTGTAAAATACGACTACCAGAAATACGTGCGAGCGCTGTTAACGTTGCCAGTATAATCCCGATAATAAATGTAATAAGCGTTAATGGAATTGTTGTAAAAACAGCTTCCTTCAGCATAGGCATGAAGGAAGTCTGCATAATATCTATCCAAGTAGACAATCGATCTGAAACCAATGCACTACTTAGATACATTTTCACCGAACCATTTTTTCGTTATTTTGTCATACGTACCGTCTTTTTTCATATCTTCTAACGCTTTATCTACTTCTTGTACAAGCTTAGTGCTACCTTTACGGAATAAGAATCCACTTTCTGAAGCTTCTTTTTCAGTATCTACAATTTTAATTTTTGCATCTTTTTTCGTTTCTAAATAATTTAATACTGATAACTTATCATTAATTGTAAAATCAACGCGTCCTGAAGCTAATAATTCTGCCGCTTGGCTAAATCCTTCTACACCAATAATTTCCGCACCGTTTTTCTTAGCAATATCTGCATAGTTACTCGTTAAAGATTGTGCTCCTTTTAAACCTTTTACATCAGCAAATGTAGCAGGCTTATCTTTATCTTTTGCAATAACTAATGCCGCTGAAGATGAAACGTATGGCTTAGAGAAATCGTATTTCTTTTGACGATCTTCACGAATACCAACTTCGTTTGCAACCATATCGAAACGTTTTGCGTCTAGGCCAGCAAGTAAGCTATCCCATTGTGTTTCTTTAAATACAGGTTTTACACCTAAACGTTTTGCAACTTCTTCCGATAGTTCAACGTCAAATCCAGTTAATTTATTGCTTGAATCGTGGAACGTAAATGGTGGATATGTACCTTCTGTACCAATTACAAGTTCACCGCTTTGTTTAATCTTTTGTAACGCGTCTTGACTAGCTGTATCTTTTTTCTCTTCTTTACCGCAGCCGGCTACAATCCCGATCGCTAATGTAGTTACTGCAAGCACTGAAAATAATTTCTTCATGATTGTAATCCTCCAAGTATTCTGATAGGAATTTAAAAACTATATTGATTGTATGCAATCTTGAACAATTTTTCAATGAAAATGTTCTTATTTAGTTTATCCTTTTTCTTCATAATCAAACAAAAGGGAAAAATAACGCTACATACAAAAAATAAGTAACATTTTTTAATATAGCATTTATGGAGAAAAAGGTAAAACAATACTTCTTATTTAACTGTCGTAATTCGCTAAAGAGTCGACATGTTCATCAATAAAAAAGAACTTGTGAAAATCACAAGTTCTCCTCCATGCATATTAAGCACTCTGATTGCCTTCCATTTGCGTTTTATACATATCGTAATAACGCCCGCGCTTTTTCATGAGTTCATCATGAGAGCCTTTTTCTAAAATGGTTCCTCTATCGAGCACAATAATTTGATCTGCGCTTTTAATCGTTGAAAGGCGGTGAGCGATAATAAATGTCGTTCTTCCTTTTTTTACAACTTCTAGTGCTTGTTGAATCATCGCCTCTGTTTCTGTATCAATACTAGACGTTGCTTCATCTAAAATTAAAATAGCCGGATCAAAAGCGAGCGCCCTAGCAAACGAAATAAGCTGACGTTCTCCAGTGGAAAGCGTACTTCCCTTTTCTGTAATTTCTTCATTTATATTGTTCGCAAATCTTTCAGCACCAACATCACGTAACGCCTTTACAATGCGCTCTTTTGAAATTTTTTCGTTCTCTAAGCTTACATTGGAAGCGACCGTCCCACTAAAAAGAAACGGGTCTTGCAGTACGATTCCCATATGTTCACGGGTTGCTTGTTTCGGCATCTCTTTTACATCGTGACCATCAATCGTAAGCTTTCCTTTTTCAAACTCATAAAATTGAAAGAGTACATTCATGATAGAACTTTTTCCTGATCCAGTATGACCGACAAGTGCCACTGTCTCGCCTTGTTTCGCTTCAAAAGAAATATTTTTTAACACTTCATCTTTTCCATTATAAGAAAATGATACATTATCAAATTTTACATTTCCTTTTAAACGAGGCATACGTTCTTCTTCTACCGCTTCCCCTTTTTCCTCTAACAATTCAAAGACACGTTCTGATGCAACGCGCGCTTGCTCTAAGTTTGCAAGCTGGTTCACCATATTCGTAATTGGCGAGAATAATCGTGTTAAATAATCGACGAATGCATACAGTACCCCAAGTGAAATAATACCTGTAGCACTTAATGACGCACCGCCGAAATACCAAATTACTCCTGTGAAAGCGATATTTCTTAATACGGCTACTAAGTTATGCGAAGTTGCTGCATTTAAATTCAAAATTTTATTTTGATACTTAAAATAATCGCCATTTAATTCTTCAAATTCTTTTTTCGTTTCACGCTCTTGACGGAACGCTTGAATAATTGGCATCCCTTGAATGGATTCATTCACTGTTCCGTTAATATCAGATAAACGAGAGCGCATTTTATGATTGTATACAGACGCGTATTTTCTATAAAGAATCGCCCAAACAATTAAAATTGGGATAATTAATAAACATAATGAAGCGAGCTTCACATCTAATAAAAATAACGCAGCGAATATCCCAATAATATAGATGATACTAGAAACGAATGTTGCCAGCACCGTTACATATAAATCACGAATGGCCTCTGTATCATTCGTCACACGCGAAACAATTTTCCCCGCCGGTAAATGATCAAAGTAACGAATTGGCAACGTTTGAATATGAGAAAACACATCTTCCCTCATAATTTGAATAATTTTGTTCGCTGCCTTTTGCAAGAAGAACTGCTTTCCGTATGCAAATAATGACACGACTACTAATAAAGCGAAATAGCCACCACCAAGTAATAATAGACGGTTTATTTCTGGCTTATAAAATGCAAACACTTCTTCCTTTGTTAATGCTTTCGCTTTATACACTTGCACCGCCTTACCATTTTGAACGGTAATCATATCCCCTTTTACAGTACGTGACCCTTCCGCATTTACTTTATTCGGTACAAAATAATATTGAAAACCGACTTGCATCACGCGTACTTCTTTTCCTTTTTTCTCACCTTCCTGGAAGCGATCGCTTCGCTTATAAAAGGTGCCATTATACGAAACAGCCTCTTCACTCTGTTCTGTTTCATACCAAGGTTTCTCTATCCCGACGATATGATCGTCAATCATCGTTTTAGCGACGAAAGGACCAGCAAGCTCTGCGATGACGAAAATAAATAACATTAACATCGCAGCAAAAATCGTCCCTTTCACTTTCATCGCGTATTGAAACAATCGTTTTGAAACGCTCATATTTTCACCCCACTATCCGCACTTTCACTTTCACCTTGTTGTCTTTCAAACTGCTCAGCATACCAGCCTCCCTTTTGGATAAGCTGAGCATGCGTACCTTCTTCTATAACTGCACCTTCATCCATAACGAGAATCCAATCCGCATGTTGCACTGCAGATAAACGATGCGTCGTAATAATCGTCGTCTTTCCGCTTCTTTCCGTTCTTATATTTTCAATGATCGCTGCTTCCGTACGAGCATCTACAGCTGATAAAGAATCATCCAAAATTAATATTTCCGGATTTTGAATAACAGCTCGCGCAATTGAAATCCTTTGTTTTTGCCCTCCTGATAAAGAAACACCCTTCTCTCCAACGAGCGTTTCTAACCCTTCTGGCAAAAACTCTAAATCCTTTTTAAACGCAGCAATTTCAATTGCTTTCTCTAGTTCTTCTTCAGTCGCTTCCCTATTTCCGAATAAAATATTTTCTCGCGCTGTTTTTGAGAATAAAATATGCTCCTGCGGTACATAACCAATCCAGCCGAGTACATTTTCATTCGTCATTTTATCTAATGTCACATCAGAAACTGCAATATCCCCATCTCCAAGTGGATATTGACGAAGAAGCTGACGGACAAGCGTCGTTTTTCCACTTCCTGTTTTCCCGACAACCCCAAGCGTTTCCCCTTGTTTTAATGTAAATGAAACCTTCTTTAAATTTGTTTCAGTTGATGAAGGATATGAAAAGGTAACGTCATCAAACTGAATATAATCCGGCTCTTGCACAAGCTTTGGATGTTTCGGATTCTTTACATCTGGCTCATACGCTAACGTTTCATTCACACGGTCAAGCGAAGCATTTCCTCTTTGCATAACATTAATTAATTCACCAATTGCAAACATCGGCCAAATCATCATCCCTAAATACACGTTAAAAGAAACGAGTTCACCAAGCGTCACCTTTGACTGGAACACAAGGTATGCACCGTACACTAAGCCGATTAAATAACTAAGACCGACAAGCATTTTCACAGTTGGTTGGAATAATGCATCAATCTTTGCTACCTTCATATTTTTTTCGTAGACGTCATCTCCTAAATGATGAAATCTTTCCTCGTCTGCATTCTCTTGTACGTATGCACGAATAACGCGTACGCCAGCGATTGATTCAAGCACTTTATCGTTCATATCACCAAACGCATCTTGCGCAACTGTAAATCTTTCATGCAATTTCTTTCCATATATATTCATCGCATACGCCATAATTGGAAGCGGAATAAGCGCTGCAAATGTAAGCTCCCAACTAATTGTAAATCCCATCATAAAGACAATCGTAAGCATATATAAACTAGAATCCACAAGCGTTAATATACCAAAACCAGCTGTCATAGCGATTGCTTTTAAATCATTCGTTGCCCTCGCCATTAAGTCGCCAGTACGATTTTTTTGATAAAAAGTCGGCGTCATCTTAAGTAAATGCCCCATAAATTTAGAGCGCATCGTTTTCTCAAGTACAAATGCACCTCCAAACAATTGATGTTGCCATACAAAAGTAAGACCATACCCAACGATTGTAACCCCTATTAAAATAAGAATAGACTGTATAATAGCTTCGTTTGATAACGTTCCTGTTTTTATATTATCAATCGTAACCCCTAACACTTTCGGGGGAATAACTTCAACTATATTCACAATTAAAAGAGCTCCAATGGCGATACTATATCTCTTCCAATGCTCTTTAAAAAACCATTTTAACTTTAGTAATACTGATAACAATGTAACCTCTCCCTTCTCGTTCTCGTTTACCTCTCATTTCTTTATCCACTATCCAGACCCATCACATTTACATTTCGTAACCCATACAATCTCATCACATTTTTCCACCTTCCAAAGTTTTATATAGTAGCATGGAAAATAAACAAAAAAAAGCATACCGCCGCTTGACGATATGCACAAAAATGCATAAAAAGCGTACGTTACGATATACGCAACGTACGCTTTTTATAAGACAAAGATGCCCTATATATCCGTACGGGTTGCGTAATGATATGAATGTTTTCTGCCATTTAACAGAGCTAAGCCCATTACATTTACGATTACAATCATTACGCACACCCCCTTCATTTATTTTCCATTTATAATCTTAAAACTTTATTGAGTATTCTGTCAATTGTTTTTTCACACTTCAAATAAAAATATATGATACACCATTTTGAAATAAGAGAATGTTCTGTAAGAAAGGGCATACAAAATAAAAAAGGAATAAGAAATCGTTTTCACAAACATTTCATTTGAAAAATGTTATCAAACCCCCTACAATCACCTTATACTCACTCTTACAAGTTGCTATTTTAGGAGGACTAATCATGACAACTAGCAATACGTACAAATTTTATTTAAACGGAGAATGGAGAGAAAGCTCTTCAGAAGAAACAATCGAAATTCCATCTCCATACTTACACGAAGTAATTGGACAAGTACAAGCAATTACTCGCGGAGAAGTAGATGAAGCAATTGCATCTGCAAAAGAAGCTCAAAAATCATGGGCTGAAGCTTCCCTACAAGATCGCGCAAAATACTTATATAAATGGGCTGATGAGCTCGTAAATATGCAGGATGAAATTGCCGATATCATTATGAAAGAAGTCGGTAAAGGATATAAAGATGCGAAGAAAGAAGTTGTTCGTACAGCTGACTTCATTCGTTACACGATCGAAGAAGCTTTACATATGCACGGAGAAAGCATGATGGGCGATAGCTTCCCGGGCGGTACAAAATCGAAACTTGCGATTATCCAACGCGCACCACTTGGTGTTGTATTAGCAATCGCACCATTTAACTACCCAGTAAACTTATCTGCTGCAAAACTTGCACCAGCATTAATTATGGGTAACGCTGTTATTTTCAAACCAGCAACTCAAGGTGCAATTAGTGGTATTAAAATGGTTGAAGCACTTCATAAAGCTGGCCTTCCAAAAGGACTTGTAAACGTAGCGACAGGACGCGGTTCTGTAATTGGTGACTACTTAGTAGAACACGAAGGCATCAATATGGTATCGTTCACAGGTGGTACAAACACAGGTAAACATTTAGCGAAAAAAGCTTCAATGATTCCACTTGTATTAGAACTTGGTGGTAAAGACCCTGGTATCGTTCGTGAAGATGCTGATTTACAAGATGCTGCAAACCATATCGTAAGCGGTGCATTCTCTTACTCTGGTCAACGTTGTACAGCTATTAAACGTGTACTTGTACACGAAAACGTAGCGGACGAGCTTGTTAGCTTATTAAAAGCGCAAGTAGCTGAACTATCAGTTGGATCTCCAGAACAAGATAGCACAATCGTTCCATTAATTGACGACAAGTCTGCTGACTTCGTTCAAGGTTTAGTTGACGACGCTGTAGAAAAAGGTGCTACAATCGTTATCGGTAACAAACGTGAGCGTAACTTAATTTACCCAACATTAATCGATCACGTAACAGAAGAGATGAAAGTTGCTTGGGAAGAGCCATTCGGCCCAATCCTTCCAATCATTCGTGTTTCTTCAGATGAACAAGCAATTGAAATTGCTAACAAATCAGAGTTCGGTCTGCAAGCAAGTGTCTTCACTAAAGACATTAACAAAGCATTTGCAATTGCTAACAAAATCGAAACTGGTTCTGTACAAATTAACGGACGCACAGAGCGCGGCCCTGATCACTTCCCATTCATCGGTGTAAAAGGTTCAGGTATGGGTGCACAAGGTATTCGTAAGAGCCTTGAGTCTATGACACGTGAAAAAGTAACTGTATTAAACTTAGTTTAATCTTATAAAAAGAAGCTGATCTATTTATAGATCAGCTTCTTTTCTATATAAATACTTCCAAAAAACGGAGTATTTCGTTCTACTTCCGATTTGGTTTTCCAAATCGAACTAAAACATGCCATAATAATTTTAATTCCTGAAGCACCTCTTCATACGTTCCGCGATCACTCCAGGATAGTGGATTCCTTTTCAAATCCACTACAGCTGAGCCAATTATATGTGCATCGATACAATTATTTCGTGCAATGCGTTTTGCCAAAGATGGCATTTTTGAACCTCTAAAATCCATCGGAACTTCATCCACCGTAAGTACAAAACCGATGTGCCAATACAAATCTATAGCATACTTCAGGCAAATTTCTTCTAAAACTTTCCCTACATCCGTACCCTTAAATGAAGGATCTGCAACAAGCGCCTCCACGTCTTCTTTAAGAGAAATCTCTCCATGAATTTGCGCTTCAATATAATGATTAAGATTACGGGCTGGCTCTTTGCTTACTAAATCTATAAACGGCCTTTTCAGGTTAGCTAGTAAATGATTAATTAATATTGTTGGCGTCAAATTCCCTTCACCAATTGCAAAATCTCTTACGAATGTCTCTTCCAAAAGAGCAGCTAAAATCATATCAAACTCCTCATAAGTCCCCTTTTCTTTCGGATCTTGATGCGAATCTAAATATGTATATGTAGAGCGCGAAGAAACTTTTGGAGATAAGAGAAAATAACATGAACCAAAACGCGGAGCCGGCCCATCTGGATGTAACATTAAATTTAGCGCTCCGTATTTTGGCCGTTGATCATTCGTTACGCCTTCTAATTGATATGCCCCTCCAAATATTCTCTTTTCCCAAAGGTCACGTTCACCACCAGGATAAGCAGATACGCTTCCATTAGATAGCAATGTTTCAAACTGACTTTTATATACTCCTTGCTCAAACAGTGCTTCAGCAACACTTTTCATATTCGAATCTAGTCTGTCTGGATGAAAGTGTAAAGCAATCCTTGCATGAGATTTTAAATTAGCGACAGCTTCTTCAAATATTTCATCTGTAATATTAGACATTTTAAGTATATGATTAATCGTTGCTTTAGCCCCACGTTTTTCGTTCTCTGCATATTTTGAAATATACTCTAAAGCAAATAATTGAGATCTTAATAATTCCATAATCCAATCTCCCCTTTAATTGAACTGCCCTTAAACACTTCAATTAAAAGCTTATTCTTTCCTTCTTATGAAACGAACCTCATTTATTAAAAAAAGTAATTTACTAAATCTTAATTATGTATACACGCATTTTTCATAGGCAAATGTACACATTCTACAGAAATTTGATACCCTAGCCATCGCTCAGCGATATGTTCAAATGATAAAACAGATCCCGTTGTAAAAAAGCGATGCTTCGGATTCAGATTGTCAGACAAAATTCCTTTGTGCTGTAAAATGGTACTTAACTCTATCGCTGTTTCTTCTGCCGAACTAATAATCGTTACAGCCTCTCCTAACTCACTTTTAATCACAAACTCTTCTCTATAATCTGATTATTACTATATCCATTGACGTATAAAAATTCATTTGTTACTCTTAAAGACGTTAATTTAATATTTAAATCCTCATTCGTATCTCGGTGAGGTAGAGGTTGCAATCATTAAGAGTATCATTTCAGGAGATGTAGTGGCATTGATGAAGGAATGAGAAAGGAATGTTTGCCGAAGTAAGTCGTGTCCACCATGCACGCTTGCTGGGTCTGCATTTAATAAGTGCAGAACTGTCACAAACGTTTCGTTTGTGGAGAGCTATCGAGAGGTATGTCGTGGGTTTCTTATAAGATAGAAAGCATGTAGCGGCAAATTACGTGCTTTTTTTGTTTTGTTTGGGACTTCTCTTCCTGACTTAGGAAGACATACATATCTCCTCGCTTGACTTGGTTATACTAACTTTGGAGGTATTTTCTATGCAACAAAAAAAATGGGGCTTTTGGGTACTAACAGCTTTCGTTGTCGGTAACATGGTTGGCGCTGGTATTTTCATGGTGCCAAGTACGTTGGCACAAACAGCAAGCCCACTCGGTGTCACTTTAGCTTGGTTAACTACAGGGTTTGGTGTTTTAATGCTAGCTCTTGTTTTCGGTAATTTAGCAATTCGTCGTCCTGATTTAACGACAGGACCACAAAGTCATGCATATGCTTTATTCTCAACACCAAAAAAGAAAAAAATGGCTGGATTCAGTATGGTATGGGGATATTGGGTTGCAAACTGGGCAAGTAACGTTGCCATCATTACATCATTTGCGGGATATTTATCACTCTTCTTCCCAATTATGAAAGATACGCGACTACTATTTTCAATCGGCTCGTTTAACGTAGAAGTCGGAAAACTAATTACATTTACGATTTGTTCCATCTTACTTTGGGGAACTCATATTATATTAACGAACGGTGTAAGCGGAGCTGGAAAACTAAACTTCTTAGCAACAACAACGAAAGTAACTGGATTCCTTTTATTCATCGTCGTTACGTTATTTGCATTCGAAGCTTCTAAGTTTGGACAATGGTACACACCGATGATTGATAAATCAGGTGCATCACACGGTCTTCTTTCACAAGTAAATTTAGCTGCTCTTACAACGCTTTGGGCGTTTATCGGAATTGAATCAGCCGTTCTTTTATCAAACCGTGCTGTTTCTCCAAAAACGGTAAAACGTGCAACAGTTGCGGGATTACTTATTACAGTTGCGATTTACTTAGGAATCACAATTTTAACAATGGGTGTACTTCACGTTGATAAATTACAAGCTTCTGAACGTCCATTAGCAGATGCACTAAATGCTGCAATGGGTCATGGCGGCGGGAAACTGATGGCATTACTTGCTCTTACTTCCCTGTTCGGTTCCATCTTAGGTTGGATCTTATTAAGCTCAGAAGTACCGTATCAAGCAGCAAAAGAAGGTTTCTTCCCTTCCTTCTTCACGAAAACAAATAAAAAAGGAAGTCCAATTTACTCATTACGATTAACAAACATTATGTCGCAAGTGTTCTTATTCTCAACATTATCAGGAACAATTGCGGAAGCTTATACATTCGTTATTACCGTATCAACACTAGCCTACCTCATTCCATATCTCGTTTCGCCAATCTTCCAGTTAAAACTAGTCGCAACTGGTGAAACATATAAAAATGAAATGCGGGCAAGAATTACAGATGGTATAGTCGCAGTGATTGCACTTTGCTACGCACTATGGGTTATTAAAACGGGCGCATCCGATATAAAAACGTTCCTTCTCGGAATTGGTTTATTCGTAATCGGCTTTGCCTTCTATCCATTAATGAATCGTGATCAGAAAAAAAATAACGAAAAGAAAAACGGGCAAGTTGCATAACGCAATTTGCTCGTTTTTTCTTTTATAAAACATATATAATAGAACAAAGAGGTGAAAAACATGTCAATTGAATCACTATGGAGCAGTCGCTTCCAACAACATATGCAAAATATCATTACATACTTTGCACGTATGATTAACGGTTTACTATATAGCTTTATCTTTATTTCATGCGTTGGTGCATATTATTATGCTCAGTTTCTAAAAGCATCTCCTTCTAAAGGAATATCTTTAATAATTATAACGATTGTACTTACGTTCATTATAACGAGATGCCCTATCCGTACATTTATTCAGAAACCTGACGCTGTCTATTTACTAGCACTAGAAGAGAAATTAACATCTTATTTCAAAAAATCTCTTCTATATAATTACATCATTCAGCTTTTTCCATTATTATTTACGTTCCTTATTCTCGTACCACTTGCACTGCAATCATTGCAATTAACGGTTCCTTTCTTATGTACAATCTTTATCGTTTTAATGGTTACGAAAGCTTGGAACATGTACATACATTGGATGTGGCGCGATAGTCATGAAAAAAATATATGGCTGATCATCCGTATTACTTGTAACGCCCTAATCATTTACATGCTGTTTTATTCCGCAAATGTTCTCATATTGGGCGGACTACTCTTACTACTTGCTTTCCTACTTCTATACACGAAAAAACAGCCTACAAAACGAATACCGTGGGATTACATAATCGAGCAAGAAGAAAAAATGAACGTTCGTTTTTATCAATTTGCTAGCATTTTTACCGATGTTCCGCAACTGAATAAACAAGTAAATAAAAGAAAATGGCTTACAAATTGGATTGAACCTTTATTACATAAAAAACAAGCAACTTTCTTCTATTTACATACACTCGCATTTTTACGTGGGAATGATTATTTCGGTATATATATTCGCTTAGGATTAATTGGTGCCTTCGCATTATATTTTATACCAAATATATACGTAAAAGGCGCTATCGCTTACATCGTTCTATATATGATTTCTATGCAGCTCCGTTCACTGTGGAAATATTTTTCGGGAAATATTATTGCAACATTATATCCGATTGGTACTGCAGAAAGAATGAAGCAATTTCTTAGCTTAATCTTTATATTTCTAAGCATTCAACTCATTGTATTTTCGATTGTTATACTCATTGCTACAGGTCAATTTTTACATAGCCTTATCATTATGATTGTCGGGTTACTCTGGATCAAATTTATTATTGTATCAAAAACGAAGCAACGCGTTTCTTCGTTTTAACGAAAAGAAATATCTTAAACGCCAAGGAGAAAATAAATTATCCTTGGCGTTTTTATTTTGCTTCCTCAAACAAGAATCACTGAAACAACCGATATTTTATGATTTTTACATACAAAAACGATAATACATGTTTACGACCTAATAAAAAGGGTATCTATTAATTAACAGAGTAAAGGAGGGGCCTATATTGTGAATAAAAAAACGGAACAATTGAAGCATCACGTTACTGACAATCAATGCAAACATGCTTTAACAACAAATCAAGGGGTAAAAATAGCTGAAGATGAATTTTCTTTAAAGATGGGCTTAAGAGGCCCAACCTTAATGGAGGATTTCCACTTTCGCGAGAAAATGACCCATTTTGATCACGAACGAATTCCCGAAAGGATTGTTCATGCACGCGGGGTTGGCGCTCATGGTTATTTTCAGCTTTATGAATCTTTAGAAACATATACGAAAGCAGATTTTCTTACTAATCCTTCAAAGAAAACACCTGTATTTGTACGGTTCTCAACCGTTCAAGGTTCTAAAGGATCCAACGACACAGTAAGAGATGTACGCGGATTCGCCACAAAATTTTATACAGATGAAGGAAACTATGATTTAGTGGGTAATAATATGCCAGTATTCTTTATCCAAGATGCTATTAAATTTCCTGATTTTGTCCATGCAGTTAAACCAGAACCACATAATGATATTCCTCAAGGAGCTAGCGCTCATGATACCTTTTGGGACTTTGTTGCGCATAATCCTGAGTCCACTCATATGGTCATGTGGCAAATGAGCGACCGAGCTATTCCGCGTAGTTTACGAATGATGGAAGGTTTTGGAGTTCACACATTTCGACTCATTAACGCAGAAGGAAAAGCCCATTTCGTAAAGTTTCACTGGAAACCTACCCTCGGGGTTCATTCATTAGTATGGGATGAAGCTCAAAAGATTGCCGGGAAAAATCCTGATTTTCATCGTCAAGATTTATACGAAGCAATTGAAAAAGGGGATTATCCTGAATGGGAGCTTGGATTACAGCTAATTCCAGAAGAAGATGAACATAAATTTGATTTTGATATTTTAGATCCAACGAAATTATGGCCAGAAGAAGAAGTTCCTGTAAAATTAGTTGGTAAAATGACACTCAATAAAAATGTTGATAACTTCTTTGCTGAAACAGAGCAGGTAGCTTTTCACCCTGGTCATGTCGTACCAGGTATTGATTTTTCAAATGACCCTCTTCTGCAAGGAAGATTATTCTCCTATACAGATACACAATTATCTCGTTTAGGGGGCCCTAATTTCCATCAAATTCCTATTAATCAGCCTGTATGTCCTTTTCATAATAATCAACGTGATGGTATGCATCAAATGCAGATTCATCGCGGTCAAACAAGCTATCATCCTAATGGATTAAATAACAATCAACCTGCAACCGTCCAAGCCGAACAAGGAGGATATGAACATTATCAAGAAAAGATTGATGGGCATAAAATTAGAGGTCGCAGTAAAAGCTTTCTTAACTTTTATTCTCAGGCTAAACTTTTCTACAATAGTATGAGCCCTATTGAAAAGCAGCACATAAAAGAAGCTTTTTGCTTTGAAGTTGGGAAGTGTAAATCAGACATGGTGAAGGCAAATGTAATTGCTCTTCTAAACCACGTCGATCGTCAATTAGCACAAAAAGTCGCTAACATTATTGGAGCTCCTTTACCTAAGGAAAATCACGAAGTAAATTCAGATGCAAAATCACCTGCACTAAGTATGTCCAATACTATTTTTAAATCTGATTCCAAAAATGTTGCAATTCTATTAAATGGTGACCCAAGCGTC
The DNA here is from genome assembly GCF_003946765.1 of Bacillus sp. 2D03. Taxonomy (NCBI): domain Bacteria; kingdom Bacillati; phylum Bacillota; class Bacilli; order Caryophanales; family Bacillaceae; genus Bacillus; species Bacillus sp. 2D03. The sequence goes on from NZ_RPSJ01000014.1 coordinate 71,116, forward strand.
TCACTTCTGTCCGAATGGATTCAAGCTTTTGTACAACACCGAATTAACTATAGCATCATAGATAATAAAATTTATCAGTTCAATGATTCCATTAAAGTAACTGATACTTATACAACAACAGACTCCTCCCTTTTTGATGCAGTATTAGTGTTTAGTAGTGAGTCTGTCATTCAACCCCCTGTTTTAGAATTTGCAGAAACTACTTTTAAACATTTTAAACCGATAGCTCATGTCCTTAGTAATCCTCATGCTTTGGACCATAGTAAGATTAAACTGGATGGAGCAGGAGTTTACAACTTAACAAATACTTCAATTGAATCATTTATAGAAGGCATTGCCCAAGGAAGATTCTGGAGCCGATAATATAATATAATATAATATAATATAATATAATATAAGGAGCGGATTAGAATGAGTAAAAAAATTGCTATTTTAATAACGGATTATTTCGAGGATACAGAATACACAGAGCCAGTAGAAGCTTTTAAACAAAAGGGATATGAATTAACAACTATTGAAACGGAAAAAGGTAAAACGGTACACGGTAAGCAAGGAAAAAGTGAAGTCGTGATTGATAAAAGTATTGATGATGTTTCTCCAGAGAACTTTGATGCCCTCTTCATACCGGGTGGATTTTCTCCAGATATACTTCGTGCCGATGAACGTTTTGTTCGCTTTAGTAAAGCATTTATGGATGCGGAAAAACCTGTTTTCGCTATTTGTCACGGACCTCAGCTACTCATCACTGCACAAACACTTGAAGGACGCGATGTAACTGGATATAAATCTATTGAAGTCGATTTAAAAAATGCCGGCGGGAACTTTCATGACAAAGAGGTTGTCGTATGTCAAAATCAGCTAGTAACAAGTAGACAGCCAGAGGACATCCCAGCGTTTATTGAAGAATCGTTGCGTATATTGGGATAGTTATTATAGGTTAGCCAAAATAGCTGTTTAGCTACTTTGGTTAACCTTTTGATTTGTATAAAAAACAAAAAGAATCTCATTTTCAATAATCTTTTGAGACCCCCTCTTTTCTTGCCCCCAAATTTCTAATCACTTTTCATAGGCATTTCTCATATAGTGAAAATGACTATACGATTCCTATCCATAAGTTAAATAATGATTTTACACATATATAAATAAAAAAAGATGGGAGCCTTATTTATGAATAACAATCCACCTTCAACGCCCCCAAATCCAACAGAAACGAATAATAATGAAGTGAGCTTACAAACGTTACGCATCATTGGGCTTATTGTACTGATTAGTGGCTACATATTAGTAGCGCTTTCTGAAGTAGGCACATTAAAAAATCTTTTACTACAGCCTAGTACTACTCCAAATTTAGCTGAAGTTGATCCGTTCTAAAAATTATATAAAAAGCGAGTCCCAGTATAACTGGTTCGCTTTTATATAGTTTCATCCAATTTGAGAAACATTTCTCTCATCCTCATACTGCTCTTTCCCTATCGCCTTCATAAATAATAAAATACTGCTCATACCAACGATAAAGTACAGAGCACTCATACCCCAAGATGCAATAAATGAACCTAGCATAACACCTAATGCCCCGTTCATTTTTGCCACTTGAAAGACCATTCCGTTAATCGCCATATAAGAACCTCTTGCCTCATTTGGCACCATATCTGCCATAATAGATTGACGCACTGGCACATACATCATCTCGCCTACTGTTTGGAAAAGCCCTGCAATTAATAAAATCCATAAGCTATTGCTCGTTCCGAGTATTGTAAATCCAATCGTGTAAATAAATAAGCCTACATATAAGATTTTCAAATCGTTGAAGCTTTTCAGCATTTTAATAAGAAGTGCTGAACATAACACAACTAAAATTGTATTCTCTGCAGAAATCCAGCTCAGCATGCGAATACCTGTTAAATCAAACGTAAAACCATTCCCGAATAAAAAGTGCACCGTTTCAAATTCCTTCTGCAAACGTACCCCTAAATAATTATTAATTTGAAACTCTAACGATAATGTACATATACTCGCTGCACAAAAAATTAAAAATGCTTTATCTTTCATCACGACTTTATAACTATCTGCCATATCTTTTAATACATTTTTCTTCTCCATCGTTTTTCGTGCTACATACACTTCTTCCATATACACAGCCATCACATATAAAGTCATAATGGCAACAAGCGTTAATACGATAAACAATTGTAGTCTATAGTTTTCAAATAGTAATCCTCCAAATATCGCTCCAATCGCAATCGATAAATTAATAGCCCAGTAATTAATGCTGTACATCACTTTTCGATTTTCAGGTGTACTCACATCAATTAACATCGCTTCTGTCGCAGGATTCATAAGTCCCGATCCTAAACTATTCACTAACATAAACACAAATGTTAACCACGGTGAGTCAACGTAATCCGAATTCGCAACTCCCATACAAGCAATGGAAATGACTTGTATACTTTGACCGATAATCATAACCTTTTTACGCCCAAGCCGGTCTCCAACATATCCACCGTATAAACCAATTACTAATGAAGCTATGACATTAATAAGTAGTAACGCACCAGCAATCGCACTACCTAACTTTATGGAAAAATAAATCGCCATAAATGGAAAAATCATCGTAGACACAGTACGTGTTAAAAACGATGTTATAATTCTAATTTTTATATTTCGATGCATACTCCAAAATCCCATTGTTTCCCCTCCTTATGCTTACTTATTTTACTTTGAAAAAAAGGAAGAAAAAGGTTAGAATATTCTAAAGAGTTTCCCCTTTTATGATAGAAGGAAGTGTATATATGAAAATTATGGACTATTACATTAGACTAAGACTACATGCACAAGATCAACAACATATGCGAAATAGCTTACAAGAATTAGCGGATGTTTTATATTGCAGTACGAAAAACGTAAAGATTTTATTAAAGAAAATGAGCGAGGAGCAATTAATTAGCTGGACTCCAGGGCGAGGCCGCGGACATAAAACGGAAATTCTATTTATACATAATTTCGTAGAAGCGATTGAGTCCTATACAGATGAACTGTTAGCACAAGAAAAATTAAAAGATATCTTTCTTCTTTTAAAAGAACCCCTACCCCTTGCACTTCAAAAAAAGATAGAAAATAAACTACATCATCATTTTGGATACGAACCTTCAAATGATATGTACGACGTATTAAAGATTCCTATATCGAGAAAGATATTCCCATTAGATCCGGCTTTTGTGGCTGTAACTACAGAGAGTCATCTTACGAGTCAAATTTTTGATACGTTAGTCGTCTATAACGATGTTACTGAAAAAATGGAGCCTCACATTGCGCATACATGGGAATTAAGTGAAGATGGACTTACGTGGACCTTTTATTTACGAAAAAATATATATTTTCACAATGAATCAATTTTAACTTCTAAAGATGTACAGTTTTCATTTGAAAGACTAAAGCAAGTTCAATCCCCTTTCGAATGGTTAACAGAAGAAATTGTTCAAATTGAAACACCATCACCACTGCAAATTCGATTCCATTTAGCAAAACCAAATTTATTTTTCTTACACTATGTAAGTTCAATGCAGCTCGCAATTTTACCGCGTGATACGAGTATTCAAAATCATCATTATATAGGTACTGGACCTTTCAAACTTGCTCATTACTCTGAAGATAATATCGTACTCGAAGCGTTCACCCATTATTTTAAAGAGCGTGCGTTATTAGACCGTATTGAATTTTGGGGTATTCCTGACCATGTGCAAATAGATGCTGATTATGAACTACCAAACGAAGAGGAAAATGAAAGGCATGATATACAAATAGAAGAAATAGGTTGTATTTATGCTAGCTTCAACTTTACAAAACCTGGTCCTCATCACGACATTTACTTTCGAAAAGCTTGGAGAGAACTATATGATGTTGAAATGATACTTCGTAACATAGAGGGTAGACGGACAATTGCTGCATCAAGCTTTTTCCCTGATAGAAGCCGCCTTGCAACAAGAAGATCCTACTCTTTAGAAAAGGCAAAAGAGTATTTGAAAAAGAGTACATATAATGGAGAAACGATACATATTTACTTCTTCGCATTTAAAGATAGTGCAAATGATGCATATTTCTTAAAAGAACGATGTGAAAGTTTAGGTATACAAGTAGAGCTTCACCCATTTCCCGTTTCAGATTATATGAATCGCTCTATTGATAAACATGCTGATATTATTTTCATGGGAGAAGTCTTTGCTGCCAATCATGAAATTGCATTCTTAAATGTATTTAAAAATAAAAGTTGCTTCGTAAATCGGTTCATGGACCCGCACTACGAAAAACAAATTAACTGTTTACTAGATATATTTTTACTAGAAGAAAATAAAGAAAAGCGCTATGAACTCATGTATGAGATTGAAGAGTTTTTACAAGCAGAATATATCATTTTATTTAACTATCACGTTTTAAAAAGAAAAACATACCCTTCTTCTTTAAAAAACGTAACAATTGATTCATTCGGTTGGGCAAATTTTGCGAAGTTATGGATACAGCCATCCATGTCTTAAAATATGAGTCATTATAAAAGGAGAAGGTACTACATCCTTAGTAGTACCTTCTTCACATACTATTATTTAATTACTCCATCTAAGTGATCTTTCAAGTTCAATAAATACTTCTCTATATCCGGATTCTTCACCACATCATAACAAGCAAAACTCTTTAACGGACTCATACCGAGAAACTTCTGCACGCGATGTAAATGACTAAGCGCTGATTCTAAACTTTCTCCTTCAAAGAACTTCGTCTTATCTCCAAATGCTTTTTCAGGTGCATTCCAAGTTGTAGAGAACATATACTCTTTCTCTTTTAATAAACCACCTGTTCCATATTCATCAGCACCTTTAAAGAACAAACCGTATTCATATACTTCATCCATATACGTTTTAAATAAGCCTGGTACACTAAACCAGTAAATTGGCGTTTGATAAATCACAACATCGGCCCATAAAAACTTCTCTTGTTCTTCTTTAATACTATAACCATCTTGAATCGTTGTTGTTTTCACATGATGCTTCTCACTTAATACCGTTACCATATAATCTACTAACGTTTTATTTAATCGTCCTTCCTTTGTACCGTATTTTTCATGTCCATTTATAATAAATATATTTTTCATCGTTTTTCTCTCCCCTATATGATCTACTCTTCAGCTATTAAGCCGAGTTGCTGCTGTAGTGTAAGATTATCTTCTAAATGCCAATCGTCTGTTATCTTTCCGTCTTTCACATGTAAAATATCAATTGCAAAAAAATTAATTTTCTTACCATTATGCGTTCCTGTAAAAGAAAGACGGGCCGTTACTTTATCACCAACAACTAATAAGTCTTCAATCTCGCAATGTATATCAGGCACAACTTTACGAAAATTTTGCGCTGCAAACTTTAATCCTTCAATGCCTTGTGGTCGCCCTTTCGGCAATGTATTATCGAAGAAATCTTTAGTAACAGTCTGCGGAATAAGTTCCTCCTTACCTGTATCCCAAAATGCATAAAAACGCTGCGCCGCATGAACCATTTCTGTCGCTTCTTTTTTACTTAGTGAGGGATCAATTGTCATTGCTTTTGGCTTTGGCAGTTCTTTTAATAACTGAACTTCAGTTTTTTGTTCCACACCACATGCTACAAGCACAATACAAATAACAAACAAACTAAGAAATCCAAGTAACTTTTTTAACCCCATGGAAATCACCACCTCCTTATATAAATCCTTTTTGTTTCGTATTGCTATTGTATATGCACTAACTTCCTTTATGGAAGTAGTGATATTTTTTTCATATAGTTACCAAAAGTATAGTTTTGTGATACTATAAAGCAAATTCATCTAAAAAAATTTTATGGAGGCTAGTTCCATGAGCAATATAGATTCAGTTGAATTAACGAAAGGTTTACCGGGCATACCTTGTCCTATCGCTAAAACGCTTGATGTAATTAGTACAAAATGGACGTTTTTAATCATTCGTGATCTTCTTATCGAAGGAACATTACGCTTTAGTGATTTACAAAAATCAATGGATGGTATTAGTCCAAAAACATTATCGCTTCGACTAAAAGAATTAGAGTCTCAAGGCATTATAACGAGAAAAGTATATCCAGAAGTTCCGCCTCGTGTAGAGTACACATTAACGGATAAAGGAAAGCAATTAGAGGGGATTTTTATTGAATTAAAACGGTTTGGATTAAGTCTATAAAATGAAACTTTAATTGGGATTTTACAGGATAAAACAAAAACCCCTTACCGTCGTAAGGGGTTTTATTACTTCGCAAAACTCTCAGCCAACTGTTTCTCTCTCCACATAAATGTAATGCCGAGACCAACTATTAAAACAACTCCTGAAAATGCATATGGATAATGAATATTCATATCAAATAATATTCCGCCCATCGCTGGCCCTGCGATATTTCCTAAACTCGTATAAGTCGAGTTCATACCAGCAACGAATCCCTGCTCTTTTCCAGCTGCTTTTGATAAAAACGTTGTTAAAGCTGGACGAAGTAAATCAAATGCTAAGAAAATGAAGCAAGTAACGAGAAGTACAATCCAATAATTAAAGACTACAGTTGAGACGAATGCTAATACTGCACCTACAATTAAACATATTTGGATTAATACTTTCTCACCGAACATGTCTACCAATTTGCCAAACATAAATACTTGTACAACTACCCCAAAGATTGAACTAATTGTAATAATTGCTGCAATATCTTTCGGCGAGAAACCAAATTTATGATCAGAGAATAAGCTAAACACCGTTTCATACGCTGATAATCCAAATGCGAGTACAAATACGATAATAAATGCAATTGCATACATTGGATGTAATGATTTCTTTAAATCCCCAATAAAACTTGATTCTTTCGTATTAGAAGAAATCTCTGCAAGTTCTTCTTTTGTTAACGGTTCTTTTAAAATAAAGATTGAAATCACACATGCTATAAAGGCAATTGCTGCTGCAACGAAAAACGGCACACGTATACCGTATTCTGCAATAAATCCGCCGATTCCAGGACCTATAATGAATCCAGTACTAATAGCCGCAGATAAGTATCCCATCGCCTTTGGACGTTCCTGAATAGATGTAATATCCGCAACATATGCCGTAACACCAGGCATAATAAAAGCAGCACTAATTCCGCCTAACACCCTTGCTACATAAAGCATCCATACATCTTTTCCTAATCCAAAAAGAAGTTCTGAAACACCAAAAATAAATAATCCAATGATGATCATTTTCTTCCTACCGTAAAGGTCAACCCATCGGCCTGTAATAGGTGAAGTAATGAGCTGAGCCATTGCAAACACTGCAACGAGATATCCCATCGTCTTCCCTGTTAAATGCATGTCATTCATAAAGGACGGCATAACCGGAATGATTAATCCAATCCCTAAAAAAGCGATAAATATATTACTCAAAAGAATGACCAATACCATCTTTTGTTCTTTTATCGGTTTCTTCACTTTTAACACCTCTTCCCGTAAGCTCCTCCCCAAAAATAATGCCCAAGAAGCTTTTTCTTTATCCTGCTATTTGTGGGCTAGTAATGAGTGAAGATGCCTCCACTCATTAGAATTTCACTCTATCCTTCCACACATACATAAATATCAGATGAATGACTATCATTCAGTTTTCCTCAAAAATGAACCTACCTTTTCAGACAGGTTCATCTCACTATTTCTTTATATGTAGTGCATGTGTTAAAAAATCTAGTACTTCTGCCTTTTGCAAATCCACTTGCTCATCATCTTTATGATCATATAAATACACTTGTTCCGCTGCTGATTCAACTAGAGCGATAAATAACTTCGCTGTTCGCTCTGCGTGAACCGAATCACGAATTTCACCGGCTTCTTTTGCCTCATTTAAAAATTCACTTAGCCACATATAAAGAGGCTCATACACAGCTTCCCATTCTTTTATATGTTCTGTAGATGCAAGACCAGCATACATTAAAGCTTGTATTTCACGATATTCAGCTATAAAGTGAAACACCGCATCTATTACTTGCGTCACTTTACTTGAGAAAGGCGCATCGTTTTGCACTTTTTCTTTCACTGCAAGTATCATCTTTTCAACCATCACTTCTGCTATTGCAGGCATAACAGATAACTTAGAAGGAAAATATAAATAGAAAGTTCCTTGCGCAATGCCAGCTAATTTCACGATATCAGAAATCTTCGTTTTTTCGACGCCCTTTTCCTGAAACACTTCAATAGCTGCATAGACAATTTTCTCTTTTTTATTCATCATCTAAACCCTTTCACACGCATATTGAATGACTGTCACTCATTTTATAAGATAATCGATTGTACTGTCAATGATAGTGAACTCTAAGAGGAAATCATTTTTTTATAATAAAATCTCCTAATAAACAATTAGGAGATAAAAATACAATATATCTTTAAGAAAGTGCCTTTAATCCTGTCACTCCACATACAATAAGAAACACACTAATGATACGCGCTTTACTTTTCGACTCACCAAACAAGAACATGTTTAACAAAACTGCACCTGCTGTTCCGATACCAATCCAAACCGCATACGCGACACTTACTTGTAAAAATAAGAAGGAAGTATACAAAAATGCGAAGGATGTAGCAAACCCACCTATATAAATCGCACCATTGGCTAATGTCTTATCTTTACTATACATTTTAAGTCCTATCACACCGACTATTTCACTAATTGCAGCACAAAATACGAAAAACCAACCCATTTTTAAGCAACTCCTTCCACAGTTTCTTCTTTATTGTCAGCTAACTTTAAACCGATAACGCCGGCTACTACCATAAGAATGAAGAATAGTTTGCCTGCGCTGAAACTTCCACCGAAAAGAAATACATCCATTAAGAAAGTACCTACCGTACCAGCTCCAGCGAAAATAGCATATACAGTTCCTGTTGCAAGATGTTCACACGCTTTAGAAAGGAAGTGAAAATCAACAGCGATAACTCCTAAAATAATAATCCAATGCCACCAAGTATTAGCCGTATTAAAACCAAACACCCAAAAAATTTCAAAGATACATGTTAATATGACATATAACCAAGCTCTATTTTTCATACCTCTCACCTCTCATGACTGACTATCAGTCATTTTTTTGTTTTAAAAAAATATACTCTTTCATCAATACTATATAAAAACAAATATCATCCTCATTTACCATTTATATTTGTTCCGTTTCCAAGTAAACTGCATCCTGTCATACAAAATGACTGAATGTCATTCATATATATTGTACATGAACATTTTAAAAACTGTCAATGCCGAAAGTTTATTTAAAATTTCTTTCATCTGATTTGTATATTTCCTAATAATCTGTCAATAATGCTAGTAACATAATATTTTCTCCACTCCCCCTTGGAGAGATCCCTTGAATGGAGCAGTTAGCTTTTGCTAGTTGCTCTTTTTTATTTGCCAACACACTATGAGATCAAATCCATGTTTATCCTATAACTAAGGAGCGGATTTTGTTTTCTATTTATTTTCCAAAGAGGCCTTGTATGCAATAATTTTATTCTCAAGCATCTTCTCTGTAACCTCTAAGTTTTCTCTTTGAATCTGAATAGATTTCCTATGATCTTCTAGGAGCTGTAAACGAGCTTCTGTTGTATGCGCCCCTTCTGTATATAATCTAGCGTATTCTCTTATTTTCGCTATTGGCATTTGCGTTTGTTTTAATTTCATTACAAACTGCAACCACTTTATATGTGACTCTTCGTAAAGTCGATTTCCATTTGTATCACGATTTGCAATTAATATATTTTCCTTTTCATAATAACGTAGTGTATGTGTGCTCACGCCTAATAATTTTGCTACCTCACTAATTGTGTACATACTAAAACTCCCTCCACATGCTTACCCTCATATATTTTATGACCGTATCAAATTTATAAAAAACATTTGACTTAGAGTATACTCTAACAAATACAATCTAACCATAAATGAATTTGAATTTAGGGGGATTTTATATGAAATATACGGTTATTACTGGTGCAAGTTCCGGAATTGGTTATGAAGCAGCTTTAGCATTTGCATCTCGCGGGAAAAATTTAGTACTTGTAGCTCGAAGACAAGAAGAATTAGATGGATTAAAATTGAAAATTAACGAAATGCATCCAGAGTTGGATGTTGTCATTCGACGAACTGATTTATCTGTTACTGAAGATGTTTATAAACTTTATGAAAGCCTACAAGCTTTTCAAATTGAAACGTGGATTAATAACGCAGGTTTTGGTAATTTCGCCTCAATTGCCGAACAAAATTTAAATAAAATCGAGACGATGTTGCATGTCAATATAGAAGCACTAACAATACTCTCTTCTCTTTTCGTTCGAGATTATTCAATGGTTGATGGAACACAGCTTATTAACGTTTCATCGGGCGGCGGATACACGATTGTTGCTGATGCTGTTACGTATTGCGCTACGAAATTCTATGTAAGTGCATTTACAGAAGGGCTGTCTCACGAACTGAAAGAACAAGGCGCAAAACTGCAAACAAAAGTTTTAGCTCCTGCTGCAACTGAAACAGAATTTGCGAAACGTTCATTTGATATTGATGAATTCCAATACGATAATGTTGTACCAAAATTCCACACTGCAAAACAAATGGCACAATTTATGCTCGATCTTTATGATAATGATAAAGTTGTAGGAATTGTCGACGGTTTAACGTATAACTATGAACTTAAAGATCCACTTTATAATTTTGCCGTGAGACAAAAGAATTCAAATTCTTAATAACCTGTCCATTTCTTATGGAAATATATATTCCCACTATATATGTAAATAATAGTGGGAACTTTTTCCCTATAAATTTTTCATCCAACATACCGCACCATCGCCACTTCATCACAATAATCCACCTTTGGACAATGTCTACAATCAATCCATACTTTCTCTGGCAACGCTTCTTTATTTATAAAATCAAATCCACACTTTTGAAAAAATACTGTTTCATATGTTAAGGAAATTACTCTTCTTACATTTATTTTCGTAGCTTCCTCCATTACATGATTTACGAGCATACGCCCTATCCCTTTCCCTGCATATGTATGCGAAACTACTAACGATCGTATTTCTGCAAGATCTTCTCCTAATACATGCAATCCAGCAACTCCAACAATTCTCTCGTCTTCTTTCATAACATATAAACATTGCAAATATTGATAAAGAGACAAAAGAGAACGTGGTAAAACAACTCCCTCTTTTGCATAAACCTCAATAAGACTATAAATTTCTTTCACATCACTCGTCACCGCATTACAGATTTTCATATTACATCCCCTTGCCCTCGATATTAATATTTATAACTTTAAATGAATTTTAATTCATAATTTTATATAATAATACAGCTCTCTTTTCTCCTCGTCAATCACTTTATACAAACAAAAAACCAAGCAATCTAATCGATGCTCGGTTCCTCATCTCGTATCGGCAATACTGTTGAATATTTAATTTCACGAAGTGCCAAACTCGTCTGTATACGTGTAATACCAAGCTTATTCAGCTTTCTAATAAACTGCTCTAGTTCTTTACGATCACGATTTGCAACCTTTAATAAATAATCGTACTCTCCTGTTAAACAGTGACATTCTAACACTTCCGGCATTGATTCTAATTCTTTCTCCAACACTTCCAACTTGTCAAATTGATGAATATTCGTACTCATAAAAATAAAGCATAATAAATCAAACCCAAGCTTTTCTTGATTTAAAATCGCAACTTGCTTATCGATGAAACCTTCCCCATCTAACCTTTTTATTCTTGCATGCATCGCAGCCGGTGATAAATTAACGCGACGTGCCAGCTCTGCATTACTTACTTGTGAATCCTTCTGCAATATATCTAAAATTTGTACATCCAAATCATCCAACACTTTAATAACAGACGACTCCATTACAATTCCTCCTTTTTTCTTACCGATGATTATTCGAAAAAACAACTTATAATTTATATAAAACTGAATATTTTTCTGTAAATATCATTTTAAACTAAATATTTTATCGAGTTTTCACCATTATACAAAAGAATATATTACATAATAAAGAAAAATGCTAAAATTATTTACAATTAGTATTGATTACAAAAAAGGGGATTTTATCATGCCTTATTTTTACGTCTTTTTACTATTACTAACGAGCTTATTATGGGGAGGAAATTTCGTCGTTGGAAAATCACTCGTCGATCATGCATCACCGATGACACTGACAAGTTTAAGGTGGCTGATTGCGATTGTTTGTTTATTACCAATGGTATGGTTTAAAGAAAAGAAAATCCTTCCACCACGTACCGCAATACTTCCGTTAATATTGATGGGAATTTCAGGAGTCGCTCTTTTTAACATCTTTCAATTTTTAGCATTAGAAAAAACATCCGCTACGAATGTAGGTCTTATCTCTACATTGAATGCAATTTCAATCGCATTATTTTCAGTATTATTTCTAAAAGAAAAAGTAAATACACTTCAAATCCTATCCATGATTCTTTCATTCTTCGGGGTCATCCTCGTCCTATTAAAAGGTGATTTCTCGCTTTTATTTTCACTATATTTTAATAGCGGTGATTTATGGATGATTGCAGCAGTTTGTATTTGGGGAATCTATTCTGTTTGTAGTAAATGGGCAACAAAAACAACTACACCACTTATGGCAACGTTGTACTCTGGTATTTTCGGCGTTATTTTATTACTACCGTTTAACATAGGTAGCTTCACTGTTTCAAATATAAATACTTCTTTCATCACATCACTTTTATATACTGGGCTTATTTCGACAGTTCTTTGTATGGTATTTTGGAATATTGGTGTACAAAAATTAGGCGCAACTACATCAGGTATTTTTCTAAACTTCAATCCAATTTTCACAGCCATTTTAGCATTCATATTCCTCGGAGAAGAATTAACGTGGATACAAATTTTAGGGACAATTGTCGTTGTAACAGGATGTTATTTATTTTCTCATTTCAAAACTGTTGCCGTTCAGCCAACTAGACCTTTAATGCGAAAACATTCTTAATGAAAAAACATCGTCATCTGGGGTGGCGATGTTTTTATTTTCTCTTCATTTCTTTTATATACTGCTTTTCCTCTTCTGGCGATAAACGTTCCGTCGCCTTGCCAGTATCTCCACCTTGAAGGCTCCATAAAAAGTTATGCTCCTCAACAGTTTGAGAAAAATCTCCTTTTTCCCATCTATTTATAATAGAAAATAACTTCATTTTATATTGAAAACCTGTACCATTTTCAATATCTCTTTTTACATTAGAAATTTCCTTTTTTGTCATCTCTACAAATCCCCATTTTTCAGAGGATTTTACCTTTTGGTGCACCATTTTATGCATAGTAGAAATAATTTCACCTTCACTAATTTGCGGAGCTTCTTCTGCAGCTTTTTTCTCTTTTTCGTTTGTCGCTCGCTCGGTTTGAATATTTTTATTTTCTTTTTCTACATATGCAAGCAATTTCATTCCGCCAACTATAGACGAGAAAATTACTATAATTGTAATGCATATACCTACGATCCATTTAAAAAGCATTAGCTCTTCATTGCTTCCCTAACAATATAACTATCTACATACTGCTTAAACTTCACGATTTTTCCGTTCTCCAGTTGCCATACATGGACAAATTCTGCTTCAAATGATTTTCCCGTTTCTTTATAAACTCCTGAATACATACCTTCAGCAATAATTACATCTTTTCCGCTTACTTCATGATATGTATTTACACTTGCTTTATAATCATCCCATTCTGATCCTAAACGGCTAAATACATTTTCCATTATAGCTTCTACGCCTTTATATGTTCCGCCGTACGGGAAACCTTCTGCCTCTGTCCATTCCACTTTTTCAGAGAGGGCTTCTGCTAAATGCTTTGCATTTGAAGAAGCTGATCCTTCATACGTGCTTTTAATAATTTCTAAATTTGATTTAGGCATATTACTTCCTCCCGTTTATTTATTTTTACACAAGATGTAACTTGTATAGTTACATCTTGTGTAAAAAATATTTAAATTGTTTTACTCTTAATCCACTCGTTGTAATCATTATAGTTACATTAATTCTTCAAGTCAACAATTTATAAATAAATTTACTTCGTTTTCATTACTTTCTCTTTTAAGAAACGATCTACATATCCTTCTGCTTTTACTACGAATAAATACGTACCCATTGATAATAATGCAAGATCTAATTCATATCCTGGATTCTTTCCATCTCCTAATAAACCTGCTGCTCCATTTACCTTTACGATAGCTCCAGCTAAAATAAGAGCGAATAACAATCCTACATATCGTACACCTAAACCGATAATTAATAATATACCACCAACTAATTCAACTGTTGCTACGCCGTATGCAAGGCCACCTGGTAAACCGATGCTTGTAAACCATCCTGCTACGTTATCGATACCTGATTGAAACTTTGCTAAACCGTGTGCAAAGAACGTAACTCCTAACACGATACGAATAATTAAATTCCCAATATATTGATTCATTTTGAACTCTCCTTTTTGTTTTGTTATGGTGAACTTTTATTTACAAGTCAAAACAATACGGTATTTTATTTCATTCGTCAAATACTTTTTTAAAGAAAACAAAAAACATTATCCGTTTTACGGATAATGTTTTCTTACAAAATAGCGCTAATTCAAGCTTTTATTCTATCGCATAAAAAAGTTGAAACATTTTTCCAGCGCCAATATAAGGCAGTAAAGACACGTCCTCTTCCACAACCATTCCAATAACGTTCACTTTCTCATCTACAGGTAAATCATATATGGCAACTTGCATCTCCCCTGCATATCTACCGTACAATTCATTATCAATTGTAATACTCCCTTTCTTTCTTACAATTGTATGCATCGGCTTTATCACCACTCTATTTCCTTCCCTTGATTCTACAGATCGAATAACATCACGAGCCGGATCTAGTCTATTTGTATGCACTTGCTCTACCACTTTTAATACTTCTTTATCAGTTATAAATGATTTGTAACGCAATGGAATAATCCCTCTACTTGCACTAGCTACTTCTTGCATACTTTCTAAACTTGCGCTTATATCTCCAATCAATACTTTATCAACACCACAATCTTGAACAAGTTCTAAGTACACTTCAAGCGGGCGCATATTGCGATGTTTTTCTAACGTTGGTAACCCTTCATATAACGGACCACGTTTTTCCGCATCTCCTGAAATAAATGCCATCGTCTTTATTCCGCACTTCTGTAAATATTGATTTTGTTTTTGTAAGAAAGACTTTGCTAGTCCTGTCTCTGGGCGCGGGTAAAAATTATGCCATGCTTCTACATTCTCTACTCTTATATGTTCTGCAAGTAATTCTTTCCAAAATGACTTTGTAATCGTACTCGCATTTAAAGCTACTTTCATCTTATGAGATACGCTTGTAATTTCTTTTGGCGCAATGCCGTAATCCATTCTTAAACCGGTAATGCCCCAGTCCAATAGCTCTTCCACATTTTCATATGTTAGCCCTAAATGGTGTAACGATTTTGGAGAAACATCAACCATTAGCTCCATCTCATGTGCAAGAGCTTTTTTCCCTAATATTTGAATTAACTCTTTATACGTATTTGGATCATCTTCTGGAATGTGCAGTGATGTAAAAATAGATGTAAACCCATTTTCCTTCGCTACTTTTAGCCACTCTTCTTGTTTCTCTACTCGTTCTTTTGAAAGATAAATGGAAACTCCGATCATATAAATCTCCCTCTCTATTAATAGAAAAAGAGAAAGGAATCCCTTTCTCTATATGTTTTCTGCCATTTCTTCTTTAAATCCGAAGAAGTACGTAAAGATAAATCCGAAAGCATATGCAATTACTAAACCTAAGAAATATAGTAAATATTTATTGTCAGCAATTAACGGAATTAAAGATAGCCCTGATACGCCAATTCCAAGAGAAGCTGTTTGCATAACTGCTTGGAATGCACCACCGACAGCCGCTCCTAAACAAGCAGTAATAAACGGTTTCCCAAGTGGTAATGTAACCCCGTATAATAACGGCTCACCAATTCCTAAAAAGCCAACTGGCAATCCACCTTTAATTACATTTCGAAGTCGTTTGTTTTTTGTTTTCACATAAATCGCAATTGCTGCGCCCACTTGGCCAGCACCAGCCATTGCGAGTACTGGTAATAAAGGTGTTACGTGTGTTTGATTAATGAATTCCATATGAATTGGTGTTAAACCGTGATGCAATCCGACCATAACGAGAGGTAAAAATGTTCCCGCAAGTACTGCGCCAGCAAATGCTCCGCCAATATTTAAAATAGCATTAATTCCGCTCGTAATACCATCTGATAAGAAACCTGCTAATGGCTGAATGGCTAACATCGTTACAATACTTACAACTAATACAGTAATGAGTGGTGTCACGATAATATCAACTGCATTCGGCACTGCTTTTCGAACTTGTCTTTCCACTACAACCATAAGCCATGCTGCAAAAATAACTGCGAATAATCCGCCCCGTCCGGGCACTAATGCTTCACCAAACAATTTTACGTTTGCCATCGCCGGGTTGAAAATTAAAATACCAGCAATTGCCCCAAGAACCGGTGTCCCGCCGAACTCTTTCGCTGTATTCCAACCAACTAAAATTCCTAAGAATGTAAAGATACCGCCGCCAATGAGTAGTAACATTTGTAACCACGTTGCATTTGGATCAGCACCAGCGTTTTTCGCAAAGTTAGCAACCCCGTTTATAATTCCTGACGCAACAAGTCCTGGAATTAACGGAATGAAAATACTTCCTATTTTTCGTAAAAAGTTTTTCACCGGTGTATTATTTTTCTTCTTAATCTCTGATTTCATCTCTTGCCCAATATCTTCAAGGTGATGATCTGCTACCTCACCAATTCGTAGTCCTGTTAAGCCTTCCATTTTAGCTGCTACTTTATTTACTGTTCCTGGACCAACGACAACTTGAAGCGTCTCATCTTCTATAACACCCATAACACCTTCAACCTTTTTCAAAAGGTCCGTGCTTACTTTACTTTCATCATGAAGCGTTAATCGTAGTCTCGTCATACAATGAGCAATACTACGAATATTTTTTATTCCTCCAAGTTGCTCCGAAATTTCCTTGGCCATTCTCTCTTCTTTCTTCATAATAGAATCCCCCTCCCTATTATTTTATAGTGCTTTCTTCACAAACCCTTTTGCGCATTTTAGTTTCTCCAGTGCTTCCCCATATTCGCACTGCAACAACACCATAACAATGGCAGCTTTTACGTTACGTTCTGCCTTTTCATAATACTCTGCCGCTACTTCATAACTAGCGCCTGTTGCTTCCACAATAATTCGTTTTGACCGTTCTACTAACTTTTCATTTGTGGATTGAACATCTACCATTAAGTTTTTATATACTTTTCCTACACCAATCATCGAAGCTGTTGAAATCATATTCAACACTAATTTTTGTGCTGTACCAGCTTTTAAACGTGTTGATCCTGTTAATATTTCTGCACCTGTCTCTACTTCCACATTTAACTTTGCATATTTACTTATTTCAGCATTTTTATTACAAGAAATACTCGCTGTACTCGCTCCTACGCTCTGTGCGTATTTCAAGCCGCCAATTACGTAAGGAGTTCTGCCACTTGCAGCAATTCCAATCACTGTATCTTTCTCATTTAATCCAATACTTTTTAAATCTTCTTCTGCTAACTCTTCGCGATCTTCAGCACCTTCCACCGCTTTAGTAAACGCTTTCAATCCACCGGCTATAAATCCTTGCACCATTTTATCATCCGTGCCAAATGTCGGCGGACATTCCACTGCATCTAGAATACCTAAACGACCACTCGTACCAGCACCAATGTAAATTAAACGTCCCTCTTCTTCAAAAGATTTAATAACAGTCTGTACAACCTTTTCAATTTGTTCTATCTCTTTTTCAACTGCTAACGCAACAGTTCGATCTTCTTCATTCATACTTTGCAACACTTCTTTTATGCTCATCTCATCCAAATTCATTGTTTTCTCATTACGATGTTCTGTCGATAAATTTTCTAACATATTGCCACCCTCTTTGAAATTATATTTCACACTTTTATTATAACTTTAAGAAACTAAAAATCAATGACTCTTTCTTATTTTATGAAATAAAATTTCACGACATGACATATTTTTGTCAAAGATCATAAAGTGAAACTTTAATCAGTGGGGGTTTTGTTCATCCCCACTGATTATTAGCCCGCACCAATCGGGCATTAACGGGTAGTTGATCCCCACCTAACTTTCTTTGGTTCCGCTGAATTTTGAAGTGAGGGTCTTACTGCACGGCAAATAGCGGGATAAAAAAAGATGAGTCTCCTCATCTTTTCTTCTACTTTAACTTCCGTAACCGCAACGCTTCTTCTCGCGTCTCCATAAATTGATTCAATACTTTATTACCAATTCGATTGAAAGTAATCACATATAAAGCATCGATCATATTCAATTGCGTCATTCTCGAAGCAATACTGGCAATACGATGATCTTGTTCTACATCTGGCATACAAAGGCGAATATCCGCTTCTTTATATAACGGTGATGATTGATCTAGTTTCGTAATTCCAATAACAGTTGCACCTTGTCTCTTTGCATACTGCGCCATTTCAAGCACATCTTTCGTTCGACCAGATGTTGAAATCGCAACAAATATATCGCCTTCTTTTAAATTCGTCACAAGCGGCAACATCATATGAAAATCGGATAGCATCATCGCTGTAAATCCGAGCCTTGTAAATTTATAAGCTCCGTCCATCGCCGGAGTAGCTGATCCGCCTACTCCATAAAAGATAATTTTATCGGCATTTACAATACGATCTGCAGCTTTTTCAAGTTCTTTTTTATCTATCGCCGTCACGCTCGCCTCAATTGCAGCTTTATTCACATAAGTAACTTTATTAAATAAATCATACGGTCCATCTTCTGTATTCATCACTGAAAAATCGTTAATATTATAATCAGCAA
Source organism: Bacillus sp. 2D03 (assembly GCF_003946765.1). Classification (NCBI taxonomy): domain Bacteria; kingdom Bacillati; phylum Bacillota; class Bacilli; order Caryophanales; family Bacillaceae; genus Bacillus; species Bacillus sp. 2D03. The sequence continues at coordinate 90,117 of NZ_RPSJ01000014.1, forward strand.
TCGTTAATTCACGAACGAGTGCTATCTTAAATGCTTTAAAACTTCCGATTCCAATCGATTTACAAAAGCGAACGACACTCGCTTCACTTGCGCCTGCATTCGTTGACACTTCTTTCGTCGTTAAATTCGGTACAATCTCTGCATTCTCCATTATGTACATGGCAACCTTCTTCTCAGCTGGTGAAAATTGATCCATATTACTTTCAATTTTAAATAGTAATGTTGAAGCTTTCACTATTTAACCTCCACTTCTTACGGTTGCGTTCACTTATTTTCTCTTGCTTCAAGAAGGTAATAACCATCATCGCCAGGAGGATGAAACACATTTACAATGCGATTCCCTTTTTGATAAACAGTTCTTTCCCCTTCTGTCCACTTCTTTTCCCAACCGTTCATCCAAATCGCAACATCAGGTAAAAAAGCAGTATATTTCAGCTTCTGACCGTACTCACCATCTGCTTCTTCCGAAAAAATAGAAACCGGAAAATCTTTCACTTTTGATTCTTTCCATGCAGTAAATGGTATACATACTGCAATAAGTACGATTACACCGATAACCTTCTCCTTCGTAATCTTCACACTTCCCTCTCCTTGTCATATCACATACATAGATTTTACCATAATTACAAACCCTTCATGCTATATGATCGTTGCTTTTAGGAATAAAAAAAGAGCTTACCTACATCAGATAAGCTCTTCCTCTCTATACAAAATATTTCTTCAAAAGTGGCGGTGTAATAATCGTCGTCAATATAACAACAATAACAATCGCTGTGAAATTTTCTTTCGCTAATAAATTCGCCGTAAGTCCATTTGCAGCGATGATAAGCGCTACTTCACCACGTGATACCATCCCCGCGCCAATACTAATAGAAGATTGGAGGTTAAACCCTGTCAGCCTTGCTCCTAAACCTGATCCGATTAACTTTGTGAAAATCGCAATGAGAGTCATAATAATAATGAACCAAAGCTGGCTTCCAATGCCTTGAAATGTAATTTCCATTCCGATACTTACGAAGAATACTGGAACAAATATTGCATAAGCGATCGGTTCAATTTTATGTTCCACTTCATGCTTATACTCTGTTTGAGAAATAGCAATTCCCGCCGCAAACGCTCCAATAATACCTGCAATTCCCATCATTTCACTGTAATAAGAAAAAGAAAAGCAAATAATAAGAGCCGCGCTAATTAACGCTTCTGTTACACGAAGCGGGACAAGCATTTTCATAATCCAAGGAACGACTTTCCAAGCAATAAAAACAATACTTACAAAGAAAATAATTTTCTTTACAATGACAAGTGTTATATTCACATCTTGTGTTCCTAAAAAACTCATTACAAATGCTAATAAAATAACGACAATGACATCATCAAATACGGCAGCACCTAAAATTGTTGTACTTTCTCTCGTATTCATTTTTCCTAGATCACGTAGCGTCTGCACCGTAATACTAACCGATGTCGCGCAAAGTAATAACCCTAAAAAAATGGCATGGGATTGTATTAATCCAAACAGCAATCCTGTTACATAACCACCGATGAAAGGAAAAATAATTCCACCAGCCGCTACTGCAAATGAAGATTTCAAATTCCGATTTAACTCTTCTAAATCCGTTTCAAGTCCCGCCATAAACATAAGTAACAAAACACCAATCTCACTCAGTTCATCAATCAGTTCAGAACTATTAATAATACCGAGTACAGCCGGACCAATAATAATACCAACAATTAACTTACCAAGTACAGAAGGCTGACCAAGTCTCACACTAATATCACCAGCTAATTTCGTACAAAGTAAAATGACGACAAGTTCAAAATAAAATAACATAGCATCTGCTCCTACTTTAACTTTAATCAGTGGGGCGTTAACCCCGTCCATTTCTGCAAGTAGTTTCCCCTATTGATCCGCATTTTATTTGTCATATTTTTATTTGACAAAATATTCTGAATTATATTAAGATTAATCCACCAATTTTAAAAAACTACATACCATAACTGCACCTCCACTTACTTACTCTTTTTTAATGGGCTCATACTATAGTCGCAGTTATGGAAATGAAAAAACGGGGGGAGAGAGTCCAAAGTGAAGTCATTATTACGAAAAAAAGCGCTTAGTACTGAGTCACCAAAGCAACTAGATAGAACATTAACTGCACTCGATTTAACTTTTTTAGGAATCGGCGCCGTAATTGGGACAGGGATCTTTGTATTAACAGGTATTGTTGCAGCAAAACATTCTGGTCCTGGTATTATGCTATCATTCCTTATTGCTGCATTTACTTGTGCTTGTGTAGCCTTTTGTTATGCTGAATTTGCTTCTTCTATTCCTGTCTCAGGAAGTGTGTATACTTACGCATACATGACAGTCGGAGAAGTCGTCGCCTTCATCGTCGGATGGTGTTTAATGCTCGAATATTTACTTGCCGTTGCAGCAGTAGCTGTCGGTTGGTCTGGTTATTTACAATCATTACTACAAGGTTTCAATATACACCTGCCCGCCATAATCGCCTCGGCCCCTGGCGTAGGAAAAGGTGGCCTCATCGATTTACCCGCTGTTTGTATTTTACTAATCATTACTGGTCTTTTAAGCTTCGGTATACGCGAAAGCGCTCGCATTAATAATATTATGGTTCTTATCAAGCTAGCAGTTATTATCGCTTTTATCGTAGCAGGCGCAAAATATGTAAAACCTGAAAACTGGACACCGTTCATTCCATTCGGATACGACGGTATTATTACTGGCGCTGCCACTGTGTTTTTCGCCTTTTTAGGTTTTGATGCAATCGCAACCGCTGCGGAAGAAACGAAAAAACCACAGCGTGATTTACCAATTGGTATTATTGGTTCCCTTCTTATTTGTACTATTTTATATATGATTGTATCTTTCGTTTTAACAGGTATGGTTCCTTATACACAATTAGACGTTTCTGATCCAGTTGCATTTGCATTGCACTTCGTTGGTGAAGATGCAATTGCAGGACTACTCGCTGTTGGAGCGATGACTGGAATGACGACCGTCCTCCTAGTCGTGATGTATGGACAAGTTCGCGTTTCGTATGCGATGAGCCGTGACGGTCTACTTCCAAAAGCGTTAGCACGTGTAAATAAAAGAGTAAAAATCCCTTTATTAAATACATGGATTACTGGCGTCGTTGCCGCTTTATTAGCAGGCCTTTTAGACTTACATTTGCTAGCGAATTTAGTAAATATCGGTACATTAACAGCCTTTACATTCGTTTGCTGCGCTGTACTTATTTTACGAAAAACACATCCTGACTTAAAACGTGGATTCCGTACACCTTTCGTACCTGTATTACCAGTTGTTGCGATTCTTTGCTGCTTATATTTAATGATCAATTTGTCTAAAACAACATGGATTAGCTTTGCAGTTTGGCTTATAGTTGGCTTATGCTTCTATTTCTTCTACTCTAGGAAACATAGTCATTTAGCTACCGAAAAAACAGATGATGAACAGAAAAAAGCATAACAAAATAGCTCGCCGATAAAACGGCGAGCTATCTTTCTGTACTATTATATTTTTTCGTTAACGATTGTAAAATGAAAAATATGCCGATGCAAGCTGTAAACCATGCCCAATTTCCTATTGGTGTCGAGTATTTGACCATTCCAATACCCACAAGCACTAAGAAAATAATCACCTGATATATGAGCTTCCACTTTTGCATATATTCCCTCCTTTACTTCGTCCCCTTCTTTTTCTTCTTCCAGGCATTCAAACTATCAAAGAAGAAGTTAATAAATAACGTTCCTAATCCTGCTAATAAAAACGTCATTAAGAATAAAACCCAAATACTTTTATCTTTTAATAAATAATATCCTACAAGGAGCACAACCGCGATCCATACATATTCAAGAATTCTTTTTAGCTTTTTCTGTTCCAAATTATTCGCTCCTTCTTTCTATGCTACTTTTAGTATAACAAAAAAGAAGCCTATCATGATAAGCTTCTTTTCTTCTCTCTTATTTGTTCATACTTTTTTCAACAAGTGAAATCGCATACTCTAATGTACGATTCATCGTTTCTACCTGTGCATCTTTTACTTGCACATCTTGTAATACAGCTTCTGCAACTGTAATTTTTTGTTGCAATGATTTCACTGAACCATCTGTTACATTTACAGCTTGCGCTTTCTTCACTACTGCTTTTGCAGATTCAATATTGATCTGTAATTTTTCTTTCGTTGTTTTTGGTTGTTCTTCTGCCACTTTTGATTGTACGAATGTTACATTAGCTGATTTTAATTCGTTATATGTTTGAATAATTTGTTCCCCAGTACTTCCTACATTTTCAAATGCTTGCTTTGCAATGTTATAGCTTTTCTCTAATTCTTGAAAGGCTTCCTTTGAATATTGACCTGGCTTATCACCAAATTCATACGTACTAACTAACACTTCTTTTACTTTTCCAAGCTCTTCAAATAACGCATTTACTTGCTCTAACTTCGTACGGTTAGAAAACTCATTGTATGATGCTAATACTTCTGAAGAACTTAAAGCTTTACTATATAATTTTGCTAACGCGATTTGTCCATTTAACGGAATACCACCATTTCCGTTACTATCAGGATCCGCTCCAAATGCAAATGGTACGTTCGGGTTATAAACTTTTCCTTGAGCTGACTGACTGTTTACTTTTTTACCATCTACGTAAATTGCCACTTCGCTTCCGTTATATGTCCCTGTTAAATGATACGTTTTGTTCGCTTCTAATTGAACGCCAACACGTTTGTAGCTACCGCCAATGTGAGCCCATAATTCAACATATCCACTTCCTGTAGACTCAAAACCAATTCCGCCGCTCTCTGTATTTTGCAAAATACCTTGTCCGCGAATTTCATTCATTGAAAATACAGTTTCTAACGTAAACGTATTTGCTATTTTCTCTTTTTGTGCTGCTGAAAATGGAAGGTATCCAAATGTATTTGCTTTTCCGTTTAACTTCATAGCATTCTTCTTCAATGCTTTATCATATTCAATAACCACATTGCCCTTCACATCACCTTTTGTACCAAATGGTGAATTGTCTTTAAATGTACCATCTCCAAAGTTTACATCAAAAACATCCGCTTTCGGTACTTTCACATTCGGGTCAATATTATCTTTTTTTGTAGTAATTTCTGCTGTTAACGGCTGAGCGGTTTCATTGCCGAATGAATCAATGGCCACTATTTCAAGTGTATATGTTTTCCCACCATCTAACCCAGCAAGCGTAAACGTAAGATCTTTTGGCACTGGATCACGATAAAATTCTGAGAATGCTAATAACTTGTTTTTAATCTCTCCCGTTTGTTTATCCTTCGCTTGTACGCGATACGAATGAACAAGAAGGTTGTCCAATGCTTGCGGGAATGTTACTGTTGCCGCATTTTCTGTTACATTTGATACAGCAAGCTTTGCATCTTTAGCAAAGTAAGGCTTTTCTTTATCACGATCTTCTACATGTGTAAATGTTTCTTTCTTTGCTGGTAATTTAATTTTCCAAGGCTCGCCTGTCCAAGAATTCGTATGGAAATCACGGCGATTAATCGTCACTTCTTCTTCATCTACTTCTACTAATAAACCTTGGCTTAACGTACTAGCTCCTGGCGGGATATTCCCTTGTACTTTACCACCTTCAACTTCCATATAACTTACTGAAGATGTACCAACTGATGTAAAGTCTTTTTGATGTATCGATCTCGGATCATCTAACGGATAATGTGAATGACCTGAAAACGTAATAACTTGTGGATATTCTTTTAACACTGCATTAATTTTTACGCTATCTTGTGTTCCCCATTCCTGACTACCGTACACTGTATCTTTAATATGTTGATGTAAAAATACAAAAATCGGTTTTTCTGGATCATCTTTTTGTGCTTTTGCCATTTCTTCTTTTAACCAATTAATTTGCTTGTCCGAATAATAACCATGTGTTGTTCCATTCTCTGGAGACATAACAAGGAAGTGATAACCTTTTACCACTTTATGATAATAAATTGATTCCATACCTGTTTTTTCTAAGAAACGCTTCTGTGCACCCTCTACGGATAAACCGTTCCAATAATCATGGTTACCGAGAGAATTCATTCGCACGGCATCTTTATTTGCATTTTCATTATACACTTGCATGAAACGATCATATTGCTGCACTGATCCTGTATCTGTGAAATCGCCTACAATAACAAACGCATCTTGCTTTGGTGCTAATGTATTAAACTGTTCAATCGCTCTTTTCCAGCGAAACGTATCATCCGTTCCACTATTTTTAATATGCACATCACTTACAACTGGAAAAACTATCTTCTTCTCACTTGATGCCTTTTCTTGCTTTTTCTCTTCCGCCTTGACTGATGTACTCCACGGAAATGATACGAATGCTAATACAAAAACCATTAATAATCCAATAAGGCCTTTTACTTTTCTTAAAGCATTTCTGTCCACGTGAATCCTCCTCATAATAATTGATTCATTACAAGGGCTATTTTATCTAATATATGTTAATGTCGTTTAAATAACAAATGAACTTTATTAGATTTTTGTAAATATACAGTTAATTATAAATTAAGTCCAACATTCCTCGTACTATGGTATACAACCACCTTTTGTCTAAAAGAGTCTAATCATTCTTTTCCTATGACCATTTACATATAATCTTTTCTATAACACTAATGATAAGTTAAGGTTTAAGCCTATTAGACAATCTTAATTTTTAATATTTCCTTCTTTTTTTAACACACCGGCCATGCTTCTACATTTAATAATAGTAAAAGATAACTTAAAAGGAGGGGTTGTATTGAAGAAACAAAAAAATATTGGCTGTTTCGCTCCTTTATCTATTATTTGCCCAAATCCCTGTCCACCGCCCTCTCCTCCAAATCCAAATTGTGAACGAGTAACAAATGAATTTGCTGGAAATTTCCTTATAACGAATAACATTATTTCCTCTGCCAAACATAAATCACAGCCAATAATACTGTGGCAAAGTGATGCAATACTACTTATATCAGGTACCGTCTCGGTTTATAATAGTACTAGCAGCACAGAAGCGGTTACAATTCAAATCGTTGGAACAGTAACTAATATTTTCACTGTTTTTCCTGGTAATACAATATCTTACACAGGAAAAGACTTACAATCTGTCAGTATTATTAATATAGAAAGTAGTCCTTCATTATATTTAGAAGGTAAGTACTGTTGCGAATTTACACGTCGCTTCTAAAATACCAATTTCATAAAAAAAGCATACCAGAAATGGTATGCTTTTTTTATGAAATCGGATAACGTACAGTAATACAAAACTCTCCTTGATTAACAGTTGTGCCTGTCGTAGTAATTCGAACAGTCGTAAAATATCGTACAGTGAAAGTACCACTACTTTGCGGTTGAACAGTAACAGTATCAACTACTGTAGCGCCTACTAAAAAATCAACTGTAATTGGAGCCGCCCCTACATCATATTTCACGTAACCTGAACCATATACTTCTTGTGTAATATTATTCGTATATACAATTTGAGTACCAGCACCTGTAATAGACCAGTCTGTACATACTTGATCTTGCACAAGTGTTTTATTAGAACAACAAGACAAACTGGAACTTCTCATTCCCATTTTGATCCTCTCCTATTCTGCTATGAAAGTGGATAACGTGTTGTAATACAAAATTCTCCCTGATACGTTCCAGCAGGTGTTGCAGGTAACACGACTTGTATAATATCGAAACGACGATACGTAAACCCGATACTCGTTCCTGGATTTAATGTTTGTGTATCTATTACAGTACCAGCTGAATCAAGCACCTCTACAGTAATTGGGCCTGGTCCAACATCATATTTAACAAAACCAGTACCAACTACGTTTTGGTTAATATTATTTGTATAGAGAACATTATCAATTGCTGTTGCAACTACAGTAGCAGACCACGGACTACACACTTTATCTTGCACATAATTTTTATCTGGACAACAAGTTAATGCTGACCCTGAGCATTCACAAGACATAGTTGTTTCCCCTCTCTCTTTTATATTCCCTATATGTGTATGTCCCCCAGAGTCTTTTGCCTGTACGATTCATCTATTTTCAAAAAATATTCATATGACTAGATAGATTCCGTTTTGTTTCTTTTTTTCATATATTTATAGACAAAGATGCTAGCCACGATAAGAATAACGCCACCTAATATCGGTAGCATATATTGTCCAACAACGTCCGCTGCTTTTTCCCAATGCGGACCTAATTTCATTCCAAAATAAACATACAAAGTCGTTAACGGGAACATTGCTACAAATGTATATATACTAAATTTCCATATGTTCATTTTCGCCATACCACACGGAACAGAAATAAGCGTTCGAACCCCTGGTACAAAGCGTCCAACAAATGCTACAACTGGTCCATATTTCTCAAAGAAATCATCTGCTTTTTGAATTTGTTCTTCTTTAATAAAGAAGTATTTTCCGTATTTTATTAATAGCGGACGACCACCATAATAACCAAGTGCGTATAACGTTAACGGTCCTGTCGTTCCGCCAAGTGTTCCAGCTAATACAGCTAGCCAAAAATTCATATCTCCCTCGTATACCCAATACCCAACCATAGGCAAAACAACTTCTGCCGGAATAAATTCGAACGTTAAAGCCAATACAACTCCAAAATAAGAAAACTGCTTTAAAAACTCGATTATATCTAAAATCATTTGCTCCATATTTTAACTCCTATCCTACGTTTACGTTATGCTTTTCTTGTAATTGAACTGGCGCCATTTTTACAATTCGGTTCAAAATAAATAACACAATTCCAATATCATCTAAAATACCGATAAACGGTAGGAAGTCTGGAATTAAATCAAGCGGCATCGCAACATAACCAACTAAAAAAGCAACAGATAAAATTTTCTTCTTTATTGAAACCTCTTTTGAAGTAAAAAAGTCAAATAGGAATGGAACAAATCGGCGAACATGAAATACAACTCTTAATCTACTAATAAGTTTTTTCATTTTTATATCTCCTCTCTTTGTATACGAAAAGGACCCTACCAAATATGGTAAGGGTCCTCAAAAAGACAGAAAGGGGCCTTTACCATTGCTGGTAAAGGTCTCACTAACAACGAAACGTTGCCAATAAAGCCGAGGGTTTCTCCCTGTAATGACGACTTTACTGTAATAAGTTACTCCCCTTTATACACAATTTTATACACTCACATTAAAATATTTCAGAGGGCTTGTCAATATATTTTATATCCCAATCCCTTTCGTAAAAAACAAAAAACGTATAGGAAATTTCTTACTATCTCATAATATACATAATCATTTTTGAACGAAAGGAGATGTTTCATTTGCATACTGTATGGAAAGGTGCACTTTCACTTGGACTATTAAATATAGGCATCAAACTATATAGTGCCGTAGAAGAAAACGACATAAAATTTTTAAGTCTCCATAAAGAATGCTTAACACCTATTAAATATAAAAAGTTCGCTCCCGATTGTACGGATGAAGAAATTGATGATAACGATATTGTAAAAGCCTATGAATACGCACCTCATAAATATATTATTATGGATGAAAAAGAATTAGCTGAATTACAACAAGCTCATGAACCACGATCCATTCGTATTATATCTTTTGTCCAAAATAACGAAATTGATTCTGTTCTCTATGATCGCTCTTATTTTATAGGCCCTACCCCAGGATATGAAAAATCATATTTATTATTAAAAGAAGCTCTTGAACGTACAAATAAACTTGGTCTTATCCATATTTCCATTAGAAAAAAACAACATTTAGCTATTATCCGCAACTTTGAAGATGGTCTTATGTTGCAAACTATTCACTACCCTAATGAAATTCGCGCTATAACAAATACACCTAACTTACCAAGTAACGAAAATTATCCGATTCAAAAACAAGAACTCACAGCAGCAATCAATTTAATCCACCATCTTACAAATCCTTTTGAACAAGAGATGTATACAGATGAGTATAAAGAAGCCCTTACCGAACTAATCGAAAACAAAATTGAACAACAGGAAAAAACCGAAACAATCTCTCCAGCTCCGAACATCATTAATATTATGGAGACATTACAAGCAAGTATTGAACAAGCAAAAATAAAAAGAGAGAATAAAACAGAAAAAGAGGCCAAATAAAATTGACCTCTTTTTCTTTAAAGCGGATTACATTTCGGCATTTCAAGTCCAGACGATTGAGCTAGTTTTAATAAGTAGTAACATTCTTCTCTTGCCATATGATCTGCCATTCTAGCTGATAGTGCACTTAATACTTCATGAGATAACTCGAGCTCTTCCACTTCATGTAAAAAATGCGAAAATAATTTCAATTCAAGTGAAACATCTTTCGTAAACTTCTTTAATGCAGGAAAATGATGCAGCTCTGTCCGTAAATACCCTGTCATTTCAACTGCCTTTAAGTAAAATTGTTCAAAATGCTTCGTAAATTCTTCGCTTTTCTCTTTCAATCTTTTTTCAACAAGATCTAATCCACCAGAAATAGAGCCTGCATGACCAGCCGCATCCGTTAACCAAACGAGATGATAATGTAATTCATGAAAAACAGGCGGAACTTCCCCTTTCTTCAAAAACTCTAAAACTGTTATATACTCTTCCACTTCGTTTACCATATGATTAATAAAAGTTGGCGTAAAATGAATAGTAATTTTCCCTTCCAGCTGTTTCTGTATAATATTTAATTTAAACGCCCGAATCTCCTTAGCGGCTTGTTCTGCCTCTTTTGAAAATGCCATCAGATTCACATTCCGAACTTTATTTAACAAATTCGTAAGTGTTTCAACAAAGTAAGTAGCTTTTTTTATATCCTCTTTTTCCTTCTGAGCTAATGCATCCAGTAAAAATTGTGCATGATCAGTAAGTACCTTTAACCAAAATTGATGCTCAAACAACGCACTTTCTTCATAATTTCTCTCCACTAAATCCCCTCCGTCTATTCATCCTTCTCTATCACTTGAAGTTTATATCCATCCGGGTCTTGTACCACAATACTCTTCTCACTTTTGTTTTCTGTATATGCGATTTTATAAAATACTAACCTCTTCTTTACATTCTCTATGTTAGAAATTGAAAACGTTAGAACATCAACTGAGTCCGTAACACTCTTCTCACGCCCGCCCAAACTGCGATTCATCACAAAACTAATTCTCGTTGAATCAGTATCATACCAAACCCCTGCAATATCTAATTGCGGCCTTTCTGAACTAGGTGTTATCCCTAAAATCCCTTCATAAAAATACAGAGTTTCCTTTAAGTTCTTTACTTCCAATACAATGAATTGTTTCACAGTCTCCACATTCATTCCCCCCGTACCTATTACTTTTTTATATGTGTCATAAATGCTCATTATGTCTGAATACAATACGTAGTAATGAACATGTAAGGAGGTTTATTCGTGAATAAATATATGAGATCATTCGTGCCCTATCATAGCCCTCTCGATCCTTGTCCTCCTATCGGAAAAAAATATTATTCTACTCCTCCTAATTTATTTTTAGGCTTTCAACCGCCAAACTTGCCGCAATTCACACCAAAAGAAGCACTACAAAAAGGGACTTTATGGCCTGTTTTTTATGACTATTATGAAAATCCTTATAAAAAAGGGCGGTGACTACTGACGTGAATCAATCGCTACCAGAAGAATACTATCAGCTTTTACTGGAGCTTCAAGAATTAGACTTTGTACTAGTTGAACTCACTCTTTATTTAGATACACATCCAGATGACACCGCTGCGATTAATCAATTTAATGATTTTTCCTATAAACGGAGAGTATTAAAACAAAAGATGGAAGAAAAATACGGACCACTCCAACAGTTTGGAAATAGCTATTCTAATGCCCCTTGGGAATGGAGCAAAGGTCCTTGGCCATGGCAAATATAAAGGAGAGAAACTATGTGGATTTATGAAAAGAAATTACAATACCCAGTTAAAGTGGGAACTTGCAATCCCGCACTTGCAAAATTATTAATCGAGCAATACGGTGGTGCAGATGGAGAATTAGCTGCTGCACTACGTTACTTAAATCAACGTTATACAATTCCTGATAAAGTCATTGGCCTACTTACTGATATTGGTACAGAAGAATTTGCTCACCTTGAAATGATTGCTACGATGGTTTATAAGCTGACGAAAGATGCGACCCCTGAACAAATGAAAGCTGCTGGTCTTGACCCTCATTACGCTGATCATGACAGTGCTCTTCATTACCATAACGCTGCTGGTGTTCCATTTACTGCAACCTATATACAGGCTAAAGGTGATCCAATTGCCGATCTATACGAGGATATTGCAGCTGAAGAAAAAGCACGCGCAACATATCAATGGCTCATTAACTTATCAGATGATCCAGATATAAATGACAGCCTACGCTTCTTACGTGAACGAGAAATTGTCCATTCACAACGTTTCCGAGAAGCAGTTGAAATTTTAAAAGAAGAACGCGATAAAAAAATATTTTTTTAAAACACGTATCCTAGCGATATGTGTTTTTTTATGTTAAAAGTTAAATCCTTCCTATTAAACATATAAATAGTATATTTATTCGATTTAATGCATTATTTTTTAATATTTTCAAAATTCCCTATTGCTTTCTAGTCATCAGACCTTTAAAATAATAACAGTTACTCGACAAATTATTTGAATTTTCGACAAAAACACTCATTAGGAGGATTTTCTTTATATGCATACAACTTTAAAACCAGCGCAAATACTTTCGATTAGTTTATTACTATTCGCAGTTTTCTTCGGTGCTGGTAATATGATTTTCCCGCCCCTTCTCGGTCTTTCTTCCGGAGAAAATATGTGGGTTTCCATTACAGGGTTTATTATTACAGACGTCGGTTTATCTTTACTTGCTATCGTTGCTGTTGCCCTTGCTGGTGGTAGTTTTAACACTTTAGCGAGCCGTGTTCATCCAAAATTCGCAGCAGTATTCGCTATCATTATTTATCTTTCAATCGGCCCACTATTTGTTATTCCACGAACTGGATCTGTATCTTATGAAATCGGGATTGCACCACTTTTCCCAGATCAATGGTATTCTATGTTAGTTTTTAGTGCGATTTTCTTTACAGTCGTTTACTTCTTATCATTAAATCCATCCAAGCTAGTAGATCATATCGGTAAAATATTAACGCCAATTTTACTTGTAATTATTGCAATTATGGCAACAAAAGCGATTCTTTCACCAGGAACGTTTGCAGAGCCTATCGGTGACTATAAAGACATCCCGTTTTTCAAAGGATTTCTTGAAGGATTTTTAACGTTAGATGCAATTGGCGCTCTCGTACTATCAACAATTGTTGTAAATGCAATTCGTCAAAACGGTATACAAGAGAAGAAATCTATCGCGAAATATACAATCATTTGCGGAAGTATCGCTGCTCTATTCTTAACAATTGTTTACTTCTTACTCGGTTATATCGGAGCTTCAAACGGAAACTTAGGGCAATTCGAAAACGGTGGTCAACTATTAGCTACTGTTATGTATCAATTCTTTGGGACAAGCGGTAATATTTTATTAAGTATCGCCATTATCTTCGCTTGTTTAACAACGGCAATTGGCGTTGTAAGTGCATTTGCAAATTACTTCACAACAGTGCTAACAAATGTTTCATACAAAAAGCTTGTGCTATACGTTTGTATCTTTAGTTTCGTTATTTCAAACTTAGGATTAAGCTTATTAATTAAAATCACACTACCTGTATTAATTATTTTGTACCCAATTACAATCATTTTAATTTTCGTATCATTTATCGATAAATATACGAAACGCAAACCTTCTGTCTACATCGGAGCGATGATCGCAGCATTTATTATTAGCTGTATTCACGCACTTGATAATGTGGAAATGATACCAGATTTTATCGCTAATATCGTACACACCATTCCTTTTTATAACTTAGGAATTGGCTGGATCATTCCAGCAATAATCGGTGGTATAATTGGATACTTTATTCCGCAAACAGAAGCTGCAGGTGAAGTTTCTACAAAATAAAGAAAAGAAGCAAGCATGAAATCCATGCTTGCTTCTTTTTTCTCTTCACATCGTATGTTTAAAAGTAAATAACTCTTCTTTTGACTGCAAAGCAGATTGTTCCTCTTCTACATGTTTCCTCTTTCTCTCTCCTCCTAACCTTACTTTCAACATCGCCTCTTCTATACTTTTTACAATCATATTTCCTGAAAAAATAGTAAGCCCGAAAAATGTAATTGGGACGAGAGGAATCCATGGATGCACTGTTAATGATCTAAAGTATACTCCAATTAAACCTGACCATTCATGCGTATAAGATTCCACCTCTTTTATAGGTCCACCAAACGTAACAGTCCCACCAAAGAACACTTCAAGTAATCCTAAGTGCAGTAAAATAGTAAGAGTCTGCGTAAACTGTTGAAGAAATACGAGTATAAAAGTCATATAGAGATGCGGAAAAAGATGTTTTATAACAATACGTCTTCTCGAGCCGCCTAATATGCGCGCGGCATCAACAAATTCTTCTGTTTGTAATTTACGAACTTCCTTCGCAACATACAGTGCAATAACTGGCATTACAAGCATTACAAGTAATACCACTTGAAACGAAGCTCTTTCAAAAAAGCTTGTTGTTTCCTCTCCGCTTCCAAATAGATTTGCAAATTGAAGAAAAAAATACGCAATCATAACTGTTGGAATAACTGTGAAACTATCAAAAAAAGCCTCAATCTTTGAAAAACCTCTTCTTACATATGTTCCAAGTACAACACCAAAGAACACACCTATTACCATTCTAAGTGCCGCAATTAAAATAGATATACCAATCGTCCACTTCGCGCCTTCAATAACTAAATGTAAAAGGTCGTATCCTTTCCGATCTGTCCCGAGTAAAAATTGGAATGAAGGTGAAAACGGTGGCACTTGTGGATTTTCATCCGCATCATATTGCAATGTAACTTGTCTAATGTGTCCATCATTCCATAACGTATTTCCGATGCTCAAAAGAACTAATATGAGAAGAAATCCAATACTTATCCAAAATCTTTTATCGCGTTTTATATACATCCACATATTATAATCTCTCCTTCATCGCAGCTGGAATGAAATAATGAAACAGCTTGAATAAAATAAATATCGGGATATATATAAGTAGCATACTAACGATGAAAACCTCAACTCTAATACCCTCATACGATTTCAAAAACATAAAAATACCACCCGTATTAAAAATCCATTCTATAATATATAAATTAGATAACATAAAAAAGATATTCGTTTTCGCAAAGAATAGTGTACTAAGCAACACATTTCGTAAAATATGACGATTTAAAATATGAAAACGCCCTAAACCCTTCGCCTTAGCAAATAGTACATAATCTTTTTCTAGTTCATTTTCAAAACGAAGCACTACTATTTTTACAAACATAATCGTAGTCGGGATGCTCAAACACAATATTGGCAACCCTCTAATCGACTCGCCTCCAATTGACGCAATTTGAAAAGGTAAAAAACCTGTTTGTTTAAAAAACCATACAACTAAAATTTGTGATACTAAAATAAGAAGAATATCTGGAATGGATTCTAGGAAGATAAGAAATGATTTAATTCGATGTTGTATACGCGTTGAACTACTCATAATGACATAAACAATGCAAAATGCTATAAATAATGAAATGAAAAAAGCAGCCAAAAAAATAATAATCGTTTCTTTATAATGGACGAACAACTGTGGAAATAAAAATTTACCTTTCACATATTGCAAATTGGAAATATCCATTAAGTTCACAAACACTTCTTTTAAACTCTGTATGTACTTTGATACATCCACCTTAAATCCATAAAATAATTTCGGCAAAGCCCCTAAAATAATAATCCCCAAAATCGAAATAAGAAATTGAATCGTCACTTCCATTCCATTTAGAAAAACTTTTTTGACCACGTTTTCCCTTCTCTCTATATATAATTTATCCTCTAATTTTATTCTTAATTTTCTGAATTGTAAATATTCATATAAAAAATCACTAGGTCATGATCCTAGTGATTCTTTATGCGCATGCCCTTCTCTTTTCGCAAATGGCATATATAAAATAAAACATCCAATAAGCGCAGCTATTTCTAATGAAATAATATAGTAAGGATGCGGCCCTAACATATCGAGTAATGAAGCAGTTTCTGGCTTATGAGCTAAAAACATATAATTACCACCTGTTTTGTAATTCACAAACGAAACAAGCGGAATCAATATGTTTAAAAATATCATCGTACGCTTAATAGATTGCAAGGTCGGTCTATAGCCTTCCACCCAAGTCATGAAGAGTGGTGCCCAAATGAGCAATACATGCGCGCTAAAATATTCAATGAAACGAAAATGAGGAAAAGCATATTGCAAATTTGGTGTTAAAATGGCTTGTGATGCACCAATAATTCCCGTAAAAAATACAATCTCATATATACGATAACTTTTCGTTACGATCATAATCGACGCTAATAATAAACTAATCGTACATAATTCAAACGGTAATGAAGTAGCTAACTCAAAAATCCCTGCTTTCCATTCCCACATATGAAGCCCAATTTCACTCCCTATAAATAAAAATGCAATCGCATATCGAACTGTTATATTCCACTCACTTTGACGTAATAAATCTTGGTATTGATACAGAAAAAATATCCCCACCAACATAATAAATAATATAAGGGCGTGTTGCCTTGAGTATGGAATAAATGGTTTTAATGGGTGCGCGCTAAAATAAGCTTCCATCTTCCTTCCTCCTTTCCTCCATACAATATTATTGTAAGAAAGAAACGACGAGTCAATTCATTTGCTTACACTAGGACAACCTCTACCTTACATTTGCATATTCATACCTTACAAAACTGTAAGGTTATTGTAAGCTAAAACGATTTGTCAGATTCTTCACCTCTTCTATACTTAATGTAGATACTAAAACGAACGAAAAGGTGATAAATAGATGAAGAAGAAAAATAAAGTGTTAATTACTAGTGTAGTAGCAATCGGAATTGCAGCTGGGTCATACTTTGCATTTGCTGGTGGCGGTTCAGAAGTAGCAATGGCATATAGCGGATATAAAGTAACTGAAAAACAAATCCAAAACGCGCAAAAATTTGGTGGCGAAGTTATTCCAAATGGAATTGAAACTATTTCATTCGATCCAACAAAAGGAACATATGAATTAGCTGTTAAAAAAGGCGATGAAGTGAAAAAGGGTCAGCTTCTATTTAAGTACAATGATCCGACTGCGAAACAAGGTGTAACAGAAGCAGAAATGCAAAAGAAAATCGCACAAAAAGAAGTAACGTTGTTCCAAAAACAAATTGATGCGGCGAAACAAAAATTACAAAAAGATAAAAATGCAGGCCTTCCTGCTGAAGCATTAAAAGCATCAGAAGTTGAAGTTGGGCAATTAGAATCACAACTTGAAATGAAAAAGTTTGAAGTTGAAAAAGCTGATGAAATGATTAAAGCAGCAAAAGAGAAAGTAAACACTCTTTCTGTAACAAGTCCTGCTGATGGCGTAATTGATGATATCGTAAAAACTGCTGACGAAAAAACAGGTATGAGCGGAATTACTCTTCGTCACGCTGGTCAATTTAAAGTAAAAGGTCAACTTTCTGAATATGAGCTTGCTAGTATGAAAGTTGGGCAAGAAGTAACTGTTTCATCAAAAACTGTCGCTGGTAAGACTTGGACAGGAAAAGTAACAGAAATCGGTTCTACACCATTAAAGAGCATGGATGAAAATAAAACTGTTTCTAACTATCAATTCACTGTCACATTAGATAATAGTGACGAATTACAAAACGGCTTCCACGTTTACGTAACAAGTAAATCTGGCGAAGCAACTGGTATAATTGTTCCGAAAAGCAGTATCGTGAAAAAAGGTGACAAAAATGTTGTCTTCGTTGTAAAAGACGGTAAGGCGAAAGAACAAGCAGTTACTGTTGAATTCGAGACTGATAGCGAAGCAAAAGTTTCTGGAGTGAAAAAAGGAGAGGAAATTATCTCTAAACCTGAAAAAGACTTAAAAGATGGTATGGAGGTTGTCGCCCAGTGATTAACTTAAAAGGCATCACGAAATCCTTCCAAAATGGTGCAGAATCCGTTCAAATATTACACGGAATTGACGTAACACTGAACCAAGGAGAATTCACTTCTATTATGGGACCTTCTGGTTCTGGTAAATCAACATTAATGAACATTATCGGTTGCTTAGATAAACCGACGACAGGTACGTACGAACTAGCCGGTCAAAATATTTCAAACATGACTGAAACAGAACTTGCACACGTACGTAATAAAGAGATCGGATTCGTATTCCAAAACTTCATGTTATTACCGAGACTTACAGCGCTTCAAAATGTAGAACTACCTCTTATTTACGCTGGAGTCGATAAAAAAGAAAGACGCGAGCGCTCATTAGCTGCTTTAACAAAAGTCGGTTTAGCTGATCGCGCTACTCACTTACCCAACGAATTATCAGGTGGACAAAAGCAGCGTGTCGCTGTTGCACGTGCAATCGTAAATAACCCAAAGTTCATTTTAGCCGATGAACCGACGGGGGCACTTGATACGAAAACGAGCACACAAATTATGGACCTCTTTTACGAATTAAATAAACAAGGCTCAACAATTATTATGATTACCCATGACCGTGAAATCGGGGAAGCTGCAGCACGTCAAATTGTAATTCGTGACGGAAATATCGTCCAAGATTGGAGAGGTTAATTTTGAATACGAGTGAAAATATACGCATGGCCCTTTCCTCTATCTTTGCTCATAAAATGCGTTCTATTTTAACGATGTTAGGTATTATTATCGGTATTAGTGCCATTATTACTATCATTTCAATGGGTGATGGTACAAACGCAAAGTTTAAAAAAGAATTAGGCCAAGGAAAAGATAACGAAGTAACGATTTACTACAACAATCCTGATTACGGAACAGATAGTGCCAAAATCACACCTGATATGCTAAACCGTCTGCAAACTGTACCAGGCGTTAAAGATGTGTATCCAGACGTAAGTATGAAAGTAAAAGCATCTGCTGGTTCAAAAGATGTAAATCTTGATTTAAAAGGTGGAACAGGCGCCTTTATGACAGATTCGAAAATAAAATTAGTTCACGGTCGTGAATTAAATGACAGTGAACTAAACCAAGCAATCCCTGCTGTTATATTAAATGAAGAAGCTTTCAACAAATTATTTAGTAGTGGTTGGGAATCAAATCAATACACAGATATAAAAGGAAAGCCGTATAAAATAGTTGGTGTATACGAAACGAAAAACGACTTTGGAATGCCTATGCCTGAAGGTTATACATCACTTGAAAATGCGCCTGTCATTTCAGGAGTAAATGAGTATGACTCTGTAAGATTAACAATGACCTCTCCGACAGAACGTAAAAGTGTAGAAAAACAAGCCGTTTCTGTCTTAAACGAAATGAAAGCTCCTAAATTTGAGCACAAATTCGAAGCGCAAGACTTAGGTGAATTTACGAAACAACTAGACGAATCAATTGGTATGATGAAAATGGTATTTGGTGGTATTGCTGCTATCTCCTTACTTGTTGGTGGTATCGGTGTAATGAACATCATGCTCGTATCTGTAACAGAACGTACACGTGAGATTGGTATTCGTAAAGCACTTGGTGCAACACGTGGTAAAGTATTAACACAATTCTTAATCGAATCTTGTATTTTAACAGGACTTGGTGGTTTCATCGGATTCATGCTCGGTATTTTCTTCGCTTGGATTGTCTCAATCTTTGCTGGATGGCCACTCGTTGTCTCAAAAGAACTTGGACTTCTTGCAGTAGGTATCTCAATGTTAATCGGTATTATATTCGGTTTACTACCAGCTAACAAAGCTGCCAAACTGGATCCAATTGAATGTTTACGATATGAATAAACAAAAACGTAGGAGTTTACACTCCTGCGTTTTTTATTTATCTACTAAATTGAGTTTCTTCTATTATATATGTTTCACGTTACAACTATCATTCTCATACTCTTCATTATTTATAGGTAATAAGGCTATTATCTAATTCTATTATTGCAAAAATACTATGTAACAGACGAAAATCAAGGCGTAATTTTTTCCATACTTCGACTGATTTTGTAACAATTATATCGATATTTTATTAAATTTCACCTCATTTATATATTTTCATGCCTAAAAAGATTATCGTTTTATAACTAAATTTCCATTCAAACAGTAAAATACGCTACTTTCGTAACACTATAGATATCACCTAGAAATATTACTGTAATATTATTAACGTTACAGTAATTGAAATACTACTCATTTTGTGTTTCATATGCCCTGATACGCCAAAAAACAACAAGGAAGCGCTATCAGGATATTTATGGAATTGTTACAGAATATTAATGCCCCGTTACGAAAGCTTTGTAATTTTATGTTTTTCGCAAATAAGAAAATAATGGTTGCTATAATGAGGTCAACGAAAACAAATGCAATGGAGGCTATTATGAAAAAATTTATGGGTATAGCAACAGCAGCGGTTTTTGGTCTTGGGATTTTCACAACATCTGCTAAAGCAGAAACAATCGTAACGACTGACGTACTAAACGTACGAGAAAACCCAACTACTGAATCAAAAGTTGTAGGAAAATTATTAGATGGATATAAAGTAAATGTTTTACATACAGAAAATGGTTGGTCAAAAGTTCAATTGAATAGCGGTAAAGAAGCTTTCATAAGCGCTGACTATACAAAAGACACTTACTACGTAACAGCAAACGTATTAAACGTACGTGCTGGAGCAAACACAGACTCAGAGATTCTTGGTAAGTTGAAAAAAGATGATGTAATTGAAACAACACACCAAGTACAGAATGATTGGATTCAATTTGAATATAACGGAAAAACAGCTTATGTTCATGTTCCTTACTTAACGGGTAAAGCACCAGTTAAAGTTCAACCAGTAGCTAAAGTTGAAAAAACGACTACAGTTCAAGATACAGCTAAAGTTCGTGAAGCGGCTAAAGCTCAGGAAGTAGCTGAAACTCAAGCAAAAGCTAAAGCTCAAGAAGCAACTAAAGCTCGCGAAGCAGCTGAAGCTCAAGCAGAAGTTAAAGCTCAAGAAGCGGCTAAAGCTCGTGAAGCTGCTAAGGCTCAAGAAGCAGCTAAAGCTCAGGCAGATGCTGAAGCTCAAGCAGAAGTTAAAGCTCAAGAGGCGGCTAAAGCTCGTGAAGCGGCTAAAGCTCAAGAAGATGCTGAAGCTCAAGCAGCGGCTAAGGCTCAAGAAGCAGCCAAAGCTCGTGAAGCGGCTAAGGCTCAAGAAGCAGCTGAAGCTCGTGAAGCGGCTAAAGCTCAAGAAGCAGCTAAAGCTCGTGAAGCGGCTAAAGCTCAAAAACCAGCTACACAACAACCTGTTGCAAAAGAAACTGAAACAAGTGCACCATCATCTTCTCGTGAGTTACGTGTTGTAGCAACAGCTTACACAGCAGATCCACTTGAAAATGGTTATAAAGCAGGCGACCAAGTAAAATCAGCTTTAGGTCATAACTTAACAGCTAATCCAAACATGAAACTTATTGCAGTTGATCCAAGTGTAATTCCATTAGGTTCAAAAGTATGGGTTGAAGGTTACGGAGTAGCAATCGCTGGTGATACTGGTGGAGCTATTAAAGGTAATAAAATCGACGTTTTAATGCCAGATAAAGGTACATCAAGTAGCTGGGGACATAAAACAGTTACAGTTAAAGTATTAAACTAGTTAGTAAAAAAGAGTCAGTCTCATCGTTGAGGCTGGCTCTTTTTTTATGATTCTTACATTCTTTCTTTCTCTTGAAAGTAAGTAATATTGTCTCGAAGCCACTTCCTCTCCGACATAAACAAGTTTCCACGTTTTTTATACACTTTATCAAATATCTTTAAAACTTCTTCATGATTAGCAAACTTATGTAAGAAACGAAGAGCAATGATAATCTCTGCTTCATCCGTAGGCTCTGCTTCATTTTTCCGTCTTCTAGCAACAATTTTATTCACACGTTCGCAAATTGGTCTCATTGCCATTTCGTCGCCATACGTATAAATAGCTCGAACAGCTTCATTTTTCACCATCACATTTCTATCCTGTAAAGCTTCAATATAAACTATTTGTAAGTCCGATCCCCCTATTTTTGCTAACACCTCAATAACAGTTGAACGAACATAGGCACTATTACTATATAAAAGCTTTGTTAACGGCAGAATCGATTGCTTCGTTCCAATCTCAAACAATGTATAACAAATATGTGTAATCTCATCTTTATTTTCTTGAGTATCCAGCAACTTTAGTAAAGCACTCTCCGCTTCTAATGATTTACATAACTTTAAGGAAGAAATAGCCCAATAACGAACACTATCGTTTTTATGGTAAATATACGGAATAATTTTATTTGTATCACTTACTTCTGGCAATGTATAAATATTACTAAGCAGTTCACTTAACAAAGTCGGGTTTTGTTCACATTCCAAACAATCTATAAGATAATCAGCAATACTGATCTCTTTCGTATTAATAGCAAGTTTCGTCATTACATAATACATATCTTTCTTCATAGATATTTTTTTTGCTTTGGTTACCTTCTGCTGTAAATAAGGAAACGTTAATAGGTCATCTAGCTCTTTTGCTTCATCATAAGCACGATGTCTAACCTCTGTATCCTCATCAGCCATCCGCCTTAATAAACTATCTATATACCCTTCCATCTCCTTCTCTCCCGTCCAAATTAAATCTATCTCTTTGCATTCTATATATGATAGACTTTCATTTCAACAGAAAAAAGAGGATGCCACAGCACCCTCTCCTTCTCTTCTCTATTCTACACAAGTAAACTGCGTCCAAGCTCCTACATAATCTAGTAAGAATAACTCCTCTTCCGCAATTGTACCGACAATATTTTTCCGTTCATCTATCGGCATTTCTTTCAGAATGATTTGCAGTTCACCTTTATACTTACCAAATGAATTGTTTCCAATTACAACTTGCCCTCTTTCCTGCAGCACACTTTCACGCACTGGGAAGTCATAATCTTTGTACTTTTTACGTACTTCTGTAGAACGTACCATATACTCTGTTATGTCGCCGCGCCTTACGTGTAATTCTTGCAGCGTAGCTCTCTTCTCTACTTCAGTCGCTTCGTCTACAAAGTGCACTTTTAGCTGTAACATGTAGCGATTTAAGTTTCCTAGTTTTTCTAACTCTTCCTCACTCGCATAAGCATTTCCGATAATGACATCATCGATTAGCCCTGTTGCCCATAAATGCTTCGCTTGTACTTCAATTGGTAAATTACGATGCTCTTCTAACGTACATAATCCGTCGTTAATATCCCATGGACCGATGTTTGCAGCATGTGATGTAATAAAAGCTGCACTGCGAATACCATGCTTTTTAAAGCGTTCACTGCAGCGAATGAAATAATCGTACGGAAGACCAGTGAATTTTTGCGGATAAAAATTATGGCAACCAATTAAAGCTGATTTATTCGCTTGATGCGAAAGAATATTTTCTAAGTACGCAATATCGTTACTTACATTTAACTCAATGTTTAAACCGTACGGATTATTCGTCATTTTCGCTTCAGTTAACCCGTCGAAGCCTACATCTAAACGAATACCGTCTGCGCCTAACTCCGCGAAGAATGATAAATCGCTATAACTAA
This sequence comes from Bacillus sp. 2D03, assembly GCF_003946765.1. Lineage (NCBI taxonomy): Bacteria > Bacillati > Bacillota > Bacilli > Caryophanales > Bacillaceae > Bacillus > Bacillus sp. 2D03. The sequence goes on from NZ_RPSJ01000014.1 coordinate 113,817, forward strand.
TACCAAGCTGATCAAACACAGCCGGAGCTACATCTAAAATAACTTCCATATTGTTATCTTTTGCGTGATTGATAATCTCTTTAAATTCAGCTACAATTTCTTCTTTCGGACGATTCACAGATAACAAACAAGTAAATATTCTTGAAAAACCGTGTCGTGCCGCTGCGGAAATATAAGCCATATCTTTTTCTTTCGTTGAATGTTCTGGGTAAAGTGAAATTCCTAATTTACGCTCCATGCTTTTGCATCTCCTTCACACGTTGTATTAATGCCATGCTCGTAAATCTATATTTTGCAGATAAACACGTTGCACATAAAATTGTCGGTACAATAATTACGTACGGTGATTGCAATCCTAACATTACATATGCACCCATTGAACAACCGATAAATAAAACTGATACTAGTAGTAACACTAATAAAGATTTACTTTGTACCCATTTCGAATAATGAGCAATACACTGTCCGACCACGAATGTAATTAAGATGATAATTGCTCCGAGCATTCTGTTTTCTCCTCTCCTGCTAATTGTTGTTTCTCATACATTTTGAAGAATGGATAGTAAATAACGAACGAGATAACAAAGTTAACAAGTACAAGTACACCAGCCATAATTGTCCAGTCCGTACTAATCACCGCTGCAATTGGTGCTAACATCGTAAATGGCAGTTTCGCCATCATAAGTGGAATCATACCTGAAACAACTGCGAAATATGATACCGTCGTTGTCACTAACGGTGTAATAACGAATGGAATAATTAAGATTGGGTTCATTACAATTGGTGCACCGAAAATAATTGGTTCGTTAATATTGAATAAGCCTGGCACGAATGATAATCTACCTAACTCTTTTAAGAACTTAGATTTAGAGAACATAAACATAATAACTAAAGCTAACGTTGATCCTGATCCACCAATCCATACGAACCATTGAATGAACTGCTCTGTAAATAAGTTTGGTAACTGATGTGCATTTCCTGTAGCCGTGAATACTTCCATATTTTCAAGAATTGCTGAATCCCACATCGGACGAATAATTGGTCCTAAAATCGCTGGTCCATGTATACCGAATGACCAGAAAAACACGATTAAGAATACTGTTAATAAACCACCGAATAAATTATTTCCTACTAATACTGATTTTAATGGTGCGATTAAATATGTGATCGTTGTATTCACATCAAATTTCAAACCGTAGCGAATGCCCCAGAATAAAAGAATAACTGCTAATGTTGGAATTAATGCTGCAAACGAATTTGAAACTGCTGGTGGTACACTATCTGGTAATTTAATCGAGATATTATGCTTAATCATAAAATGATAAATTTCTACTGCAATTAATGCTGTAACAATTGCGCCAAATAAAGACGTTGCACTTAATGTTCCTACTGAAATATATCTACCTGCATCAATAACACCTGGTACAGCTTTCGTAATTTGAATTGGTTCAACTGATGCTAGTAAAAAGGCGAGTACAGATAATAACCCTGCACTTAACTGATTGAGCTGATAAAAGTTTGCGAGTGAAGCTCCTACCCCAAATGCTGCGTATAACGCCATTAAACCTACTGTAAACCGGAATGGAATATCTAAAATATGGCGAAATGGTGCAATCCATTCCATATATGCATCAATTGGTAAATTTAAAAAGATAACGAAAAATGATCCGACAATCGTTAACGGCAATGTAGAAATAACTCCGTTTCGAATTGCTAATAAATGTCGTTGTCCTGCAATCTTTTGCGTTGTTGGCATAATCTTTTGTTCCATAAAACTCATAAAACCATTCATCAATACCCCTCCTCTTTCTCTTTACTACGTAAGAATAAAAAGTTATAACATTATAATGTTTATATTTAAAAAAATATAATTATGCTAAAACTAATTGTTCTGCTTGTTTCAGTACTTTTAAACCGTCACACATGCCATAATCTCTTTGTTCTATTATTGCAACCGGTATATCGTATGACTTCGCAAGAAACTGTACCGCTGGAAACAAATACTTCACTTGTGGTCCGATTAAAACAACATCAGCATTTTTTATTTCCAGTTTCACAAGTTCTGAATCAACTGCTTTAATTTTATAATCCTTCCCTTGTTTCTTTGCCTCTTCTTGCATTTTTCTTACGACCATACTCGTTGACATGCCTGCTGCACAACATAATAAAATGTACATCTTATACTGTCACTTTCTCTTCTACTCGTTTATGAAGAGTAATAAATTCTTCAGCAAGTTCTTTCACTGTAATTGCATTCATTAAATGATCTTGTGCATGCACTAACAGTAAACTGATTTCTGCATGATTTCCTCTTGCTTCTTCTTGAATTAAGTCTGTTTGAATGCGATGAGCTGCTGAAATCTCTTCACTAGCAAGTGTCATCTTTTCACTCGCATTCTCAAAATCTCCTTGTCTTGCAAAAGCAATTGCTTCAAGCGCCGCGCTTCTCGCATTGCCACCATGTAAAATTAACGCAAATGGAGTTTGCATATCAGCCATTTTAAATTCCCCCAAGCTATATGTTTTCTATATTTTTATCTTATTATGAAAACGCATACAATTAAACATAAAAAACTTCCGTTATGTAACGGAAGTTTTTATATACTTTTTCAAAATGATAATAAAATTTCTTGAAAATCTTCAATTACCTCAGTCTGAGTAAGTTTCTCTATCGTAGTTTGACTAGACATAATATCATATAAAAAATCATAAAGCCTTTGCAAATCTTCATTATTATTGCGCTTTACACTAAATAAAATAATTACTTGTACTTTTTTATCTCCCCAATCAACAGCCTTTTCAAGTGTGCAAAACATCAAAAAAGTTTCCTCACTTAATAACTGCATCGGATGCGGAATCGCAACTGAATTCCCAACCGCTGTCGGAGACGTATTTTCTCTCTCCATAACAGAAGCATAAAAGTTTTTTGGTACATAGCGTTTCTCAGCAGCTTTTTCACATAAAAACTGAATAACATCCTCTTTCGTAGAAGCATTATGATTTAAAAAGATTAAATCTTCCTTAATATAAGGCTGCACACTAGTATTCACATGCGTAAACAACCGCTGACCAATCGATTTAATCTCTTTATCATCAAATATTGAATTCACTTTTATAACTGGAACAGGCAAGCCACTCGGTATATGAATCGTACTAATAATACAATCTATTTTTTCTTTATAAAGATCTTCTACTTTCAATTGATAATAGCCTGTAATACCTACAATCTCTAATTTATCTCGGAACTGTGATAAAATTTTATATTTTAATAGTTGTGCACTTCCTTGACCAGTCGCACAAACTAATAAGCATCTTTTCTTTTGATTTTGCTCCTGCAAACGGCTCATCGCTCCGCCGAAGTGAATTGCAATATAACCAATTTCACTTTCAGGTATCGATTCACCCGTATATTCACCAATGATATCTCCAACGAGAACCGCAATTTCAAAAGCATACGGATAATTCTTTTTCACTTCTGCCAAAAGAGGATTTCTCGTATTTAACTTATACTTCAAACGATTTAATAACGTTTTTAAATGAATACCAAATCCAAATAATAATTCTTCATCATAATAAAAAATAAGATTCCGTTCTTCCGCTACTTTAAAAAGAATATGTTGCATAAATGCATATATATCTTTTCCTAATAGCTCTTCTACATTTTCATAGCGATTTCTCGTTGTAAAAGCAGTACTTAATAAATGCATCGTCACATATAATACTTCTTCTTCTGGAAATGAAAATTTTAACTCTTTCTCTAAATCTCCTAAAATTTGCTTCGCAATTGTATATTCTTTCTTTATTATAAGTTCTGATTGCTCCGCATGCAGTCCTTTCATATAATGTTGACTTTGACAACGCTTTAATGCGATTGCAATATGAATGACTAAATTATCAATTTCTATATCAGATAAATATATTGTTCCGCCTTCAATATACTTTAATATAATTGAACGAATGAGTGATATATGAGGTAGCGATAAATATGTCTCCGTCTGCTCAAATTGCTCATGAAACGGAGTATGATCATAACGCGGTAAACCATATTGTGATAAACAAGAACGAATATTAAATTCCTCTCCAACAATACGTATACCATAATATGGTCTCTTCTCAATTTGTAATTCATAGCAACCACATATATCTGTAACATCTTTCATAATTAAATTGACCGTTGATTTACTCACATACATCTCTTCCGCTAATTCTGAAAGCTTCACATATCCCTCTATCATTAAAACACGCTGCAGAATGTACGCTATTCTTTCTTCATAAGAAGTTGGGATCTTTTCCATCTGTTTTTGAAATAGACTCACACAAAAGTCTTCAAATCTCTTCTTTTGTATAATTTCTAATTCGTACCCAGTCCCTCTTTGCGATTCGATTTTCGCTCCGTTTTCTTCCAATATATCATTTAATAATTTTATATCCTTTTGAATCGTCTTCGTTGATACATGTAAACGGCCCGCTAAAAAAGCTCGATTTAACATCGATTTCTCTTCTAAAAATTCCTCTAAAATAGAAATTAATCGCTGATGCACCTTTGTCATAGCTCTTCCTCTCGCTCTTTATATATAAAGGGGGAAAAGCTGCTGAAATCAGTAGTTTTTCCCCTTTATATTCTCTCTATTTCTTTAATGTGAATCCGAATTTATCCCATGCTTGTAAATAGTCTAGTAAGAAAATCTCTTCTTCTACAATTCGACCAACTACATTTGTTTTTCCTGTATTCACCATATCTTTTAATGCAATTTGTAATTCGCCTTTATACTGGCCATATTGTTCATTATCAATTAATAAATCTCCACGCTTAATTTCGCGCGTATTATGAGGTTTAAATTCTTCTTTTTTATATTTCACACGACTTTGTGTAGAACGAATCATATATTCAGATACATCTCCGCGATAAAAATGTGGTTCGTCTAATACGATAATTCTTTCTAGTTTTGTCGTTGTATCATATAGTTCTATATCAAATGTTTGTTTCTCTTTATTTAATGCACCTAGTGCTTGTAATTCTTCTTCTGACGCATATGCGTTTGCAATAATAACATCATCAATTAATTCAGTCGCAAATAAATGCTTCGCCTGTGTTGTCATTGGTAATTCACGATGCTGCTCTATTGTACATAACCCTTCTGTTACTGGCCAAGGTCCGTATGTTGCATCAAATGATGAAATAAAAGCTGCCGTTCTCATACCGTAATCTTTAAATTGTTTCGAGCATTTAATGAAATGATCGTATGATAACCCTGAATAACGATGCGGATAAAAATTATGACAACCAATTAAATTTTCACGATCTGGTCTATGACTCATAATGTTATCTACATACTTCGTACCATTGCTCATATTAATCTCAATTTTCAAACCATACGGATTATAAGTCATAATTGATTCTTCTAATCCTGAGAAACCAACATCTAAACGAATACCGTACGCACCTAATTCATGGAAGAATGATAAATCATTATACGAAATACCTAATTGTTCAAAAACAGATGGACTAATATCAACTAATACTTGGAACCCTAATGCATTCGCATGAGAGATCGTTTCTTTAAATTCTTCTATAATTTTCTCTTTTTCTCCATCCACAGATAATAAACATGTGAACACACGTGTAAATCCATATTTACTTGCTAATGTTAAATACTCCTTATCTTTCTCTACTGTTGAATGTTCTGGATAAATAGAAATACCTAATCGTCTCATATGTACACGCCTCTTTCTTCATCATATTGTAAACCTTTTCAAATATATGTAGTGAAAAAGTATATATCCCCTTCTTGTTCACTACTCTTTTGAATCCGCTTTCTTTAAAGAAAAAACAATTTCTATCATTCTTAACACCTACAAGTCTATACATCTATACTTTACATCTTTTTTTCATAGTTGTGTAGCTTTTACACAAATTTGTCAGTTTTTCATCTTAAAAATTGTTATCCGTTTTCAAGACACCTTCCTTGACTGTTGCATTGGCCAATACATATACTCGAAAGAAAAGAGAAAACTTTATATAGGGGATGAATATATGGGAGAAGCAATACTCGTAAAACGAGAACCGTTATGGACAAAAGAGTTTGTTGCTTTAATTTTTGCAAACTTATGTATGTTTTTAGGGTTTCAAATGTTAATTCCAACCTTACCTGTTTATGTGAAAGAAATTGGTGGCACAAGTTCCAATATCGGATTTGTTGTCGGCATGTTTACCGTTGCGGCACTTTTTGTTAGACCGCTAACTGGGAATGCCTTGCAAAAATTCAATAAAAAAATCATTTTAATGATCGGTACTGCTATCTGTTTACTCGCTATGGGCAGTTACCTTTTCGCCTCAACTATCTTTCTCTTGCTTGCTGTTCGTATTTTACACGGAGCTGGTTTCGGTATTACAACGACTACATATGGAACTGTCGTTTCTGATTTAATTCCCTCAGCTCGCCGCGGAGAAGGCATGGGATATTTTGGCCTTTCTGGAACAATTGCAATGGCCCTCGGTCCACTTATCGGACTATGGCTTATGCAAACATATAACTTCACAATTCTTTTTTTATGTGCATTATCGTGCACAATTGTTTCATTAATATTAACGAAACTACTTCAAATCCAAAAATCGAAACAGCCTCCACAACAATCATCTAGTACTTTTCTCGATGGATTTATTGAGCGTAAAGCTTTACTTCCTTCATTATTAATATTATGTATTACATTAATGTACGGAGGAATCGGAAGTTTTATCACTCTATTTGCTACAGAAGTCGGCATAGCTGATATTAGTCTCTTCTTTTTATGTAACGCACTAGCAATCGCTGTAACTCGTCCATTCTCTGGAAAGCTATATGATGCGAAAGGCCATACATTCGTCATCATTCCGGGAGTTATTATAACGTTTACAGGCATTATTTTATTGTCGTATACGACGACAATCCCGAGCTTAATCATTGCTGCAGCATGTTACGGAAGTGGTTTTGGAGCGATCCAACCTGCACTACAAGCATGGATGATTGACCGCGTAGCACCGCATCGACGCGGTGTAGCAACGGCTACATTCTTCTCCGCATTTGACCTTGGAATCGGCGCTGGAGCGATTATTTTTGGATTTATTGCTCACTTTACAAACTATGCAACTGTATATCGTTACTCCTCTCTATTACTTATTGCTTTTCTCTTCATTTACATTACAAGCATAAGAAAACAAAAGCATGGCGGTAAAAACAAGGAAAAAGCTGCTGGATAATTCAGTGGCTTTTTTATCGTGTTAAAAGAATTGTTTCCCCTCATGTTACTGTTATAAAACTACATGCATTTTCCTACATATTTTTTTAACTTTCATCAAAAAATATACGATGAACTCGCAGACGCTTTCCTTGATATTCAAATGAAAAACACTATTCTAAAGAGCGTGATTTTTTACAAAATTAAGATTTACACATGATGAAAACCAATAAAATACAGCTGTTTCTTTAAGGTATTGTAAACTTTTCTACCCTTTGTAAATTTAGTGTAAATTTTACTAGCAAATCGTTTACAGTGACTCAAGGTTCAGTTAATAATTACATCGTACATGAAATTTAAGGAGTGGAATGCGTGGAATATAATGTTCAAGATATGATCTTCCAGTTCATTGGTGGATTAGGTATTTTCTTATTCGGGATTAAATACATGGGCGATGGACTGCAACAAGCAGCTGGAGATCGTCTTCGTGATATTCTAGATCGTTTTACAACAAACCCACTCATGGGTGTACTAGCAGGTATGTTAGTTACGGTATTAATCCAATCCAGTTCAGGAACAACCGCTTTAACAGTCGGACTTGTAAGTGCAGGATTTATGACATTAAGACAAGCAATCGGTGTTATTATGGGTGCAAACATCGGTACGACAGTTACTGCATTTATTATCGGAATTAAAATCGGAGAATACGCTCTCCCAATTATGGCGGTTGGAGCTATCTTATTATTCTTCTTTAAAAATAAAAAAGTACATTCTTTAGGTCAAGTTATATTCGGCTTTGGTATGTTATTCTTCGGTTTGGAATTAATGAGCACAGGTATGAAACCTCTTCGCTCTTTAGAATCATTCCAAGAATTAACGGTTAGTATGAGTGATAACCCAATTTTAGGAGTTGTTGTCGGTACAGTCTTTACTTTAATTGTACAAAGTTCAAGTGCAACTATCGGTATTTTACAAGAACTATTCGGTCAAGGTGCAATCGATTTACAAGCTGCCCTTCCTGTATTATTTGGTGATAACATCGGTACAACAATTACAGCTGTATTAGCAGCAATCGGTACTTCTATTGCCGCAAGACGTGCAGCATTAGTTCACGTTATCTTTAATATCGTCGGTACAATTATATTTACGATTTTATTAGTACCATTTACAAGCTTAATTCAATATTTCCAAACATCATTAAACTTAAATCCAGAAATGACAATTGCATTTGCACACGGAACATTTAACATAACAAATGCAGTTATTCAATTCCCATTCATCGCTGTATTAGCATGGATTGTAACAAAACTTATTCGCGGCGAAGATTCTGCTATTGATTTCAAACCGCAGCATTTAAACCCAATTTTTATTGAGCAATCTCCAGCTATCGCTTTAACAGAAGCTCAAAAAGAAATTATCCGTATGGCTGAGTTTTCATTACATGGATTAAAAGAAGCAAACCAATTTTTAAATACACAAGACAAAAAACACGCTGACATGGCTACTCAATTAGAAGGAGCTATTAACAATTTAGATAAAAAAATTACCGAGTATTTAGTTTTACTATCAGAAAAGCCGCTTTCGCCTACAGATTCTGAAAAACATTCCGTTTTAGCAGGTGTTGTTGGAGATATTGAACGTGTCGGTGATCATGTAGAAAACCTTGTAGAACTTGTAGATTTCCAAATTTCAAACCGTGTTTCACTATCAGACGAAGCATTAGCTGAATTAAATGAAATGCTGGAATTAACAATTTCAACACTACAAGACTCAGTTGAAGCTTTAACAAACTTCGATACTGAACTAGCTCAAACTGTTATTGCTAAAGAACGCAAAATCGACCAAATGGAACGTGTTCTTCGTAAACGTCACGTATTACGTCTAAACGAACGCAGCTGTTCAGGTGATGCAAGTATCATCTTCGTCGATATGGTAAGTAACTTAGAGCGCATTGGCGATCACGCTGTAAATATCGCTGACGGTGTTTTAGGCGAACAAGGAAAAATCAATTTAAAACAATCATTATAATAAGAAAGAGACGCTAACGTAAGCGTCTCTTTCTTATTATATTTTAACAACTGTTCTTCCCTTTAACTTTCCTTGCAATATAAGTGTAAACTTCTCCTCTAATTCTTCTAATGTACATTCTCCTGTATAAGATCTTAACTCTTTATTACTCCATTCATTTGCTAAGAGCGTCCACACATCACTTCTCACATCTGCTGGACATTGCACAGAATCTATCCCTAAAAGGCTTATGCCTCGTAAAATAAACGGATATACCGTTGTTTGTAATTCCTGGCCTGCCACATTACCGCATGTCGTTACACAACCACCATACTTTACTGTTTTTAAAGCTGTTTCTAACATACGTCCACCTACAGTATCAATAACTCCGGCGTATATCCCTTTTAACATCGGTCTTCCTGATTCATCATTCAATTCCGCGCGATGAATCACTTTTTTCGCTCCTAGACGTAGTAGCATATCTTCCTCTTCCATTTTTCCTGTCGCTCCTACTACGTTAAACCCCAACTTACTTAATATACTAACAGCTACACTCCCTACGCCGCCTGTAGCACCCGTTACTAAAACATCTCCCATATTAGGCTTGATTCCTGCTCCAATAAGCTTATATACCGACAAAGCCGCAGTAAAACCTGCTGTCCCATACATCATACTTTCCTTTAATGACATTCCTTCTGGTAAAGGCACGACCCAAGATGATGGCACGCGAATATATTCTCCGAAACCACCAGAGGTATTCATACCTAAGTCATATCCCGTTACAATAACTTGATCTCCTGCCTTAAAAGAGTTATCTTCACTACTCACAACTTCTCCTGCAGCATCAATTCCCGGCGTATGAGGATATGTTCTCGTAACACCTTTATTACCAGTAGCTGAAAGAGCATCTTTATAATTTAATGAAGAATAATGAACCTGTATTAACACGTCTCCTTCAGGTAAACTACTTACTTCTCTCGCTACAACGTTTCTTACAAACTGCTTACTTTTTGTTTCGTTCACAACAATTGCTCGGAATGATGTATGATTCATTATGCTCTCTCCTTTATCCGTAAAGTTCTTCTTTATTATATAAAAAAACTTAGTAAACCTACTCGTTTCTTCTTGGCTATATTTCAACAAATCTTACTTCCCTATCACTTTCTCATAATATATATTTTCATTTCTACTAAAAGCCCTTATACTTATTCTACATCTGAAAAATAATATATAGAAAATCTGACTTTTTATAAATATATTGAATTTTTACGAAATGTAAATGTTTTGTAATGTTTTTTTTCGCTAAATTTCATTATAATAAGTGGATATGAGTGTCGTATTTCAATCCAAATGAAGGAGTACAGGAAATGGAGCAAAACCCATCTTTGCAAGAAAATACACGCAATAAACCGAAAAAAAATAAGAAAAAAATAAAAATTATTATAAGCGCTATACTATTCGTTTTATTAATAGGCGGCGGTTATACTTGGTTTTTAGTAAATAAAGCATCTTCTGCTGTTCGCAATGCCGCACACGATTTAGCACGCGGTGATAAATCTGATTTACGAGATAAAGCTGTAAAACCTATTACAAATAACGTCTCTGTTTTAATAATGGGTGTTGATGAAAGCGATGTCCGAGGAAAAGAATATGGTGAAGCTATAAGAACAGACGCCCTTTTGCTTGCAACATTTAATAAAGATAGCAAAACTGTTAAACTATTAAGTATCCCACGTGACACATATACTTATATTCCAATAGAAAAGAAAAAAGATAAAATTACACACGCTCATGCATTCGGTTCTGCTAAAAACGGAAAAAATGGTGGACCACAAGCAAGCATTGATGCAGTTGAAAAATTAATGAATGTTCCTGTCGATTATTTTGTAAAATTCAACTTTAAATCATTTATAAAAATCGTCGATGACTTGGGCGGTGTTGAAGTTGATGTACCAGTTGAATTTACTGAGCAAGATAGCAATGATAATGCTGAGGCTATTCACCTAGAAAAAGGTGTTCAAAAGCTAAATGGCGAAGAAGCTCTTGCTCTTGCTAGAACAAGACACATCGATAGTGATGCCATGCGTGGACAACGTCAACAACTCGTTATCGAGGCTATTTTAAAGAAACTAACAAGTGTTGGTTCTGTAACAAAAGTTGGTAACATCATTGATGATATTAACGGACAATTCGTTACAAACTTAACATTTGATGATATGCTTTCATTCTATAAATATGGATCGGATTCGGAAATTGAGAAATTACAAATCCAAGGTGATGATTGCTATATGGCAAAAGGTGACGATACTTGTAGCAAATCTGCTGGTGGTGGTCGAACTTACTACTACAATCCAGATAAAAAAGAATTAGCTAATGTTACAAATGAACTTCGTACTCATCTTGGGCTACCTGCATATACAAAGTCTGGCTCAGACTCTGATTCGAAAAAGACAAAAGAATCTAAGTCTGAAAATTCAAGTGAGCGCGAATCAAGTAACAATGAAGTGAAAAATAAGAACAAAAATAGCAGTGAAGATACAGAAACATCGTCTAACGACAATGAATAGTAAAGAAGCAGTACTCTATGGAGGTAGAGTACTGCTTCTTTTTATTTCGTCAGAATCAAAAATCAGAACTTTCTAACTATCTTTTTCAATATTTTTAAATTATAATAAATAGTAGCAATCTATTCCAATTATCAGGGGGCTCATACATATGAAAGCTGCAGTAAAACATAACATCTCAGATTTTAAAGACTACTTAAAATCCAACGATATATACATGGAAGAAAATATAGATGAAAATGATGGCTCTGTTCATTTTTCAGTAGGATTAGAGACAGAAGCTGGCGCAAAAATTCAACTTATCGCTGCTTTCCAAAACGAACATCCTACGGTGGATATATACTGCTTCAATGTTGCTCACGTGCCTGATGCAACATCAACAAATGATATTTTACATCTCATTAATGAATTAAATACATCTTATCGCTTTGCAAAATTCACATTAAATAAGCAAAATGCAATTGATATTTCAACATCTCTTGCATTCTCAGAACCAAACTTTAATCCAGCACTTGTCTTTGAACATACGAGAATGCTATATAAATTAGCGAATGACGAATATAAAAACTTAATGAAAGTGATTTGGGCGTAAATAAAAGGATGGGCTGCAAGCAGCGCCATCCTTTTACTTCGATATCATATCAATCCACATCTTAATAGCTGTACCTACAATCAAAATCGATAACATATATTGCAGCGCTTTTTGATTGATTTTCTTCCCAACTCGCGCTCCAAGCGGCGCAGCAAAGATACTTGCAATCGCAATAATAAGAGCTGGAATTACAACTACTTGCCCAGTTATCACTTTTCCAGTCGTAATCCCTATTGAGGAAATAAACGTAATAGCGATAGATGTTGCTATTGTTGTACGTAACGGCAATTTTAAAATAACTAGCATAATAGGAACTAAAAGAAATGCACCGCCAGCCCCAATAATACCGGAAACACCTCCTACAATAAATGCTAACAAACTTGCTAACCATTTATTATAATGAACTGCTCCGCTATTATTTTTCTTCGGTACAAACATCATAATAGCAGCAATTGTGGCTAAAGCTGCATAAACAACATTGACCGTATGTTCCGCTAATACGTTAGCACCAAAACTCCCTATGAAACTTCCTATTAATATACTAGCTCCCATATATACAACTAGCGTTTTATCCATATCATTACTTTTCCGATAGGCCCATGCCCCTGCAAAAGTTGCAAAGAATACTTGCACCGCTGTAATACCGCTCACTTCATGTGATGTATAGCCAGAAAATCCTAGCAATACCGGAATGTATAAGATCATCGGATAATTAATAATCGCACCGCCAATTCCAACCATTCCTGATATAAACGATCCTATAAATCCAATTATAAAAAGTAATACGACTAAGCTCATCTTACATCCCCTCCCTTCTAGAAAGAAGATGAATTAAATGAATAAGTTTACATTTCCATCCGAAGCATCTGCTAAATAAGCTCCTACTCCTGCAAACTCTACCCCTTCCATAATCTCTTCCTCTTTTAACCCTAATAAATCTACTGTCATTTGACAAGCGACAAGTTTAATCCCCTGTTCTTTCGCCAAATCGATTAAATCTGGTAAAGGCATCGCATTATGTTTTTTCATAATACCTTTAATCATCTTTGGTCCCATACCTGCAAAATTCATTTTTGATAATCCCATCTTATCCGCACCGCGTGGCATCATCTTTCCAAATACCTTTTCGATGAAAGTTTTCTTTACCTTCACATGCTCATCTTTCCTTAAAGCATTTAATCCCCAAAAAGTATGAAAAATAGTTACCTCTTGATCATACGCCGCTGCACCATTTGCAATAATATAAGCAGCCATTGCTTTATCATAATCTCCGCTAAATAAAACGATTGTTGTTTTCTTCTGTTGTTCCATGTTGTTCTCCCTCCGATTACCTATAGGGGTATTTCATCATTTATAAAAAGGTTCAAATCATGTATCTCTGTACTATACGACTTTACCTTCCCATGCTAACATACCACCTACCATATTAATTGCTTGAAAACCGTAGCTCTCTAAAAACTGAACTGCTCGTGCACTTCTTCCGCCAGAACGACAAACGATAATATACTCTTTCTTTTTATCCAACTCATGCATACGAAACTCTAATAGTCCTAGTGGAATATTACACGCTTCTGGAATTTTCCCTTCGGCTACTTCTTCTACTTCACGTACGTCCACGATATTTACTGCTTCTTTACGTAAAAATTTTTCTTCCAATTCTTTTACTGTCATTTCTTTCATTTTAAATTCCCTCCTCACAAACCATTCATACCGCCTGAAACATTGATAACGTGCTGAAATCCTAATTTCTTTAATACCTTTGCTGCTTGCTTACTTCTCATCCCGCTCTGACAAATAACAATTACTTCCTTATTTTTATCTAACTGATTTGCCTTACTCGCTAACTCATTTAGTGGGATATTTTGAAACCCTTTCATATGATTCCCTCTATACTCACCTACTGTACGTACATCGATAAATTGTTTATTCTTTTGCCCCATCATACGTTTTAAATCTTTTCCTGAAATATTTTTTACTCCTCTAACTGGTAAGAAGCGAGAAATAATAAACCACGATACAAGTACAATTAAGATTACATTCAATATTGTCTTTACATCCATAAAACTATTTAAACTCCTTCTATGCCTTTTTCCCGTCCAAATATATACTATAGCTTTGAATATGGAACCCTTTCTTTCTTAAAAAACGAACACTTAAATTCCGATCCACTTTATTATGAACAATAAGATGCAAAGGCTTATTTGGTATTTCATGATAATACCGTTTTAAATACGCATACGGTATACACATAATTCTAGAAGTGTTATCACTGTGACTCTCTGTATAATTGCGTACATCTACAACAACACTTTCCATTTTCCTTACTTGTTCTAACGAAATATATGCAACATTTAAAACCGGAATGTAACGTTTTACTAAACTTCCTAGCATCGATACTATTAGAGATATAACTATATAAGACATATATGATTATCCTCTTTACTTTCAATAATAAGCAGAGGATGTAATCTTCCACTTATTATTGAACCGCTATGCTTTCTTGATCCAGAACTTTAATTCACCAGATTCTTCCGTGTGTTTTAACACTTCATGACCGCCTTTTTGTGACCATGCTGGAATATCTTTAATCGCACCTTTATCTGTTAAGTGTACTTCTAACACTTCCCCCGATTGTAATGCTTCCATTGCTTTCTTTGTTTTTACAATTGGCATTGGACATGCTAATCCTTTTACATCTAATACTTCTTTCACTTTCATCTTGTTTGCCTCCTATTTTTATAATTAAGCTTTCTTAATCCAGAACTTTAATTCGCCTTCTTCGTTCTTACAATTGGCATTGGACATGCTAATCCTTTTACATCTAATACTTCTTTCACTTTCATCTTATATACCTCCTATTTTTATTACATTTGAAATCGAATTAATTATGAACAGCACAACGGTTTGGACCAATCTCCATTTCACGCTCTTCGTCTTGACTTGGATTTAATCGCCCCATATTTGTTTGACGAATTTCTTGATATGCATTCGGTTGAGGTGGTAAATTCTCCGTTACAACTTTACGAAACTCTCCCTCATCCTCAATATTTAATCCTGCATTATACGCAAATAAATCTTTTAATTTAGCACTAACAATACCACTCTCGTCCATTTCACTTATTTTTGAATAATGAGCCGGTAACACAACTAAGTTTTGAGATAGTTCTTTATATCTGCTATACAAAGTAGTACGTAAATCACTTACCCAATCTTCAGCTTTCCCAGCAAGGTCTGGACGTCCAATTGAATCTACAAATAAAATATCACCTGATAATAAATAGGAATCATCTACAATAAATGACGTACTTCCAATCGTATGCCCCGGTGAGTATAATGCATCAATTTCAATTTTAGTACCCCCCACCGTAATAACAGATCCTTCAACAAGTGGTTTATATGAGAACACAACTTCCTCTGCATCTTTTGGCGGTAACCAATACGTACCACCTACTTTTTCCGCTAACTTACGTCCGCCAGAAATATGGTCTGCATGTAAATGTGTATCCATTACATTCGTAATCGTAACGCCATGCTCTTTCGCAAACTCTTCGTACGCTTCAACTGTTCTTACTGCATCAATAACTGCTGCTTCACCGTTTGAAATAACCATATATGATAAGCAACCTTTTCCAAGACGGTTAAACTGATACATACTTCCGCCATCTTTTAAATCTCCCACTTTTATAGGCTTTACATATTCACTCCAAGCCTTCATACCACCAGATAAATAGTAAATATTTTCTAATCCAGCCTCTGTTAATTGCTCTGCTACAAATATAGAAGACCCTTCTTTTGCACATACTACTAAAACATCTTTATCTTTAGGTAGTTCACTGACAATACGATCTACACCCTCTAATAAATCAAAGTACGGCACATTCATTGAAGTAACTTCTTTTCCTTCAATTTTCCAACCTTCATAATCCGCCTCATTACGAACATCTAAAATAAACAACTCTCCGAATAAAACTTTCTCTGCAACATCTTTTGCTTGTAATGCTTTAACATTCATCTCATTACCCCCGTAGGTATATTTTTATTTAAAAAATTTTATTTTTCCACATTCCCTTTCCACTCTAACATGCCTGGGATGACATTTTTCACATTTGCATAACCTTTCTCTTTCAACATGTGACAAGCTACATCACTACGGTTACCAGTTCGACAAACGACATAAATTTGCTTCGTCTGATCTAATTCCGCACTACCAAGTTCGCCTAATGGAACTGAAATAGCCGATGGAATATGACCAAAAGCGAATTCCGCCGCTTCACGAACATCTACTATAATACACTCTTCACCACTTAATACTATCTCTTCCAATTCAGCATTCGTAATTGTATGAGGATATTTCACAATTTCATTCACTTCATGCTCGTTTGCTTTCCTAACATAATGCACCAATACATTATCCTCGTGTTTCGTCCCGATATATTGATGTCCTACTTTACCCGCCCAACTTTTTATATCTACCGTAGACCCTTTATCTGTTGCCTGAACTTCAATCACTTGCCCTGGTGCTAATCCTTCTATCGCCTTCTTCGTTTTCACAATCGGCATCGGACAAGCCAACCCTTTACAATCTAAACTCATATCCACTTTTATATTCATAGTCGATTCCTCCATAATTTATATACATATACCTGTAGGGGTATATTAAAATGTTTTTGAAAATCTGTCAACAATTATGTCTGACAGATTATCGGCTTTTTACAAGTAATTGAACAGCTTCTTTAATTAACTCTTCATTTGAAGCATTACCGCTTTCAAACTGCTCACGCAAACATTGCTCTAAATTTGTCCCAACAACAAGTCCAATTGTACGATCAAGTGCAGAACGAGATGCCGTTAACTGTGTAATAACCTCTCGGCAATCTTTTCCTTCTTCCATCATACGAAGTACACCACGAACTTGACCTTCAATACGTTTCAATCTATTTTTCATATCTTGATTATATTCCATCCTATAATCACCTCATTACCATTATGTCACTATTTATAACCTATGACAATATATTATACCCTATAGGGTATTTTGTAAACCCCTATTTTTAATATTTATCTTATATGTTCACAAAACAAGAAGTGAAACCTTACTATATAGGCTTTCATCTTCCACCAAATTTTGAAGTGGAAGATGAAAAAATATTAATATACAACACGTTCTGGTACTACTGTTCCGTATAATTTAAAGCCACCATCTAAGTTCTTTACCTTATATCCTTTTTCCATTAACATGCGCGCTGCAACATACCCTCTCATACCAAGTTGGCAAGTGATATATATTTCTTTGTCCATTGGCACTTCATCCAATCGATCACGTAATTCATCTAACGAAATATTAATAGAACCTTTCATCATTCCTTGTTTGAGTTCATTCGGCTCTCGAACATCAATAAGATATCCACCATTTTCAACAATATGATCTATTTCATGCCATTGTACTGTGTCCACGAAACCATCTACTATATTACTTGCTGCATACCCTACCATGTTTACTGGGTCTTTTGCAGAAGAATAAGGCGGGGCGTATGATAATTCTAAATCAGGCAAATCGATTACAGTTAAGTTTGCCTTCATTGCCGTTGCGATAACATCAATACGCTTATCTACACCGTCACGCCCTAACGCCTGCGCCCCATAAATTTTTCCGCTTTCTTTATTAAAAATTAATTTTATTAGCACTGGCGTAGCATTCGGATAATATCCCGCATGAGAATTCGCTTGTACATGTACTACCTCGTAGGGTATATTTAATCGTTTTAATATTTTCTCATTTACGCCCGTCGCAGCAACTGTTAAATCAAAAACTTTAGCTACAGAAGTTCCCATCGTACCTTTATATAAAGAATCTGTATGGCCATGAATAATATCTGCTAACATGCGGCCTTGACGATTAGCTGGCCATGCTAACGGAATCATCGTTTCTGTTTCTGTAACAAAATCCTTCACTTCAATCGCATCACCAATTGCATATATGTGCGGGTCCGACGTTTGAAAACGCTCATCTACCTTTATCGTTCCTTTAACTCCTAGTGCTAACCCTGCATCCTTCGCTAAACTACTCTCTGGTTGCACACCAATTGCTAAAATAATCATATCTGTCTTTATGATTGAACCACTTTTTAAACGTACAACAGTCCCGTGCTCTTCTAACGCATCTACACCGTCTTCTAAAACAAGCTCAACATTGTGATTTCTCATATGTTCATGTACGTATGCTGCCATTTCATAATCGATTGGTGGCATTACTTGATTCGCCATCTCTACAAGAGTAACATCAATTCCTCGTTCTCTTAAGTTTTCAACCATTTCCACTCCAATAAATCCGCCACCAATAACCGTCGCATGACGTGGTTTCTTCTCATCAATATACGCTTTTATACGATCTGTATCAGGTACATTTCGTAACGTAAACATCGCCTTCGCTTCTTCAATACCCGGAATAGGTGGAACAATTGGTTTTGCCCCTGGTGAAAGAATTAAAATATCATATTCCTCGTTGTATGTTTCATTTGTAGTTACATTCTTTATCGTAATTGTTTTCTCTTCTTTATTAATCTTTACTACTTCACTCAATACACGTATATCTAGATTAAAGCGCTTTGACATTCTTTCAACAGTTTGTACTAATAACTTTTGTCTTTCTGTAATAACACCGCCAATATAGTATGGTAAGCCACAATTTGCAAATGAAATATATTCACCGCGCTCCACCATAATAATTTCATCTTCTTCACTTAAACGACGAAGCCTTGCAGCTACTGATGCCCCGCCAGCAACTCCGCCTACTACAACAATTTTTCTAGACATATTTCAAACCTCCATGTTATTTATTATTTGATTTCCTCATGCATTAAACAAAAACCTATACCTGTATGGGTATATGATAGAGTATAAAAAATTTAATTTCAATCAATATGTCTTTCTTTCACAAATTTGAAACAAATAAAGTGAAACTTTAATCATCCCTCACCAATCGGGCTTTTACGGACAGTTAATCCCCCACCTAACTTCTTTGCTTCCGCTGAATTTTGAGGTGGGGGTCTTACTGCCCGGCAAATAGCGAGATAAAAAAGAACTTAGATATCTCCAAGTTCTTTTACGTATAGTTCTATAACTTTCTGTACGATTAAACCAATGTATAAATACGTGTTTTGAAAATTTAAATACACCTGTATTTAAATTTTCAAAATCAATAGCTTCTTCACATAAGGTTAGATCCATTCCACGTAAAATTCTTTAATGCCACAACCTGAGAAAACGAATCCCAATGGACTCTTTTTCTACAATGATATATTTATTTTTTTCGTTGCACCTCTATCATTAATCATAACCATCTGTATCTCGTTATTTGGCAAAAATACGATATATTTTCCCGTTCTCACATTCCTCCAAATAACTTTTCCTTCTTCGTCTGTTTTCCCTATTGAGATCCCAATTTCTTTACTGGGTTCAGGTGATTCGTCTTTCATAAGTATAATTTCAAAATCTTTTATTGGCTGTTTTTCTTTATTTTTTACGTGAAAAGTTACAGAATTAACAACCTTACTAAACTTCTTTTCATTATTTGCTATAGAACTAGACATTATGATTATGACCAGTACACAACATAAAATCCATAAAAGCTTATTATATTTATTCAGACCATTTTTTAAGATTATTAAAAACATCGTCTGTCACCCGGTTTCCAGAATTCCAAGAATTACTTCCTACTGTATGGGTAGCTATTATTGTTACACCCGTGCGAGAATAGTCATGATATACGGGTGCTCCACTTTGACATCCATAAGTGTCCATCCTATATGTTAAAATTCTAGGACTAGTGCCTTCAATTGGTCCATAATCTGTCCACATAGTATATTTTTCATTTCCTACTTTATCACACGGATACCCTGGAACTACTGCGAGTAACCCCTTTGGAGACTCTACATTAGTAGTTCTATATCCTAACCACCCTGTATAATCTCCAGGAGATCCATTTAATTTAATGGCTCCATAATCAAATTCCGAATCTCCATCATCAGTCCATCCACTTACTGAATAAAGCTTTGTCCAACTATAAGGCAAATACGGTGCTTGGTTTCCATTTCTACCAGGAGTCACAATAACATTTTTTGCCCATCCACCAAGCTTTTTATTGTAAACACAGTGCCCAGCTGTAAATACTGTATCTTTACTAATTAGCGCTCCTGTACACCCATAAACCTCTTGTCCATTAAATTGAATTACTATGTGTACTATAGCCCTATAAGGATACAAAGTTGTATCAGTAACTCTAATTCGATCATCTCTTCCTATTATAGAATGTGTAAGGATATTAGATGGATAATTAAAATTACTGTCTCTTAATAAGTATCCCCAATCTTCCCCACCATGTTTACGCCCTTCAAATGAAGGTGAAACAAGATCTTCTCCCCTTCGATCATTACTATACAAAGATTGTTCTTGAAAAAGTACACGTTCTCCCTCATTTGAAACTGATGTCCACGGTACATCTTCTGCATACACCTTCTGATTCACCAAAAATACTATACAAAAAAAGATAAAAAGAACACCAAAACTATAAAGAGCCAACCTACATCTTATAGAAATAAAGCTATACAACATAACTTACCTCCTATACAAATGATAGCGAACAATTGAAGATCCCTTTATAAATTCTAGTTTTTCTTTTTTTAAAAGTCAACGTAATTAATAATGATAATCATTATTAATTACGTTGACTTAACAAAATCACACAATTAGTCATATTCTTTACTCTGCGTTCAAAAATCTGTCTCATTAAAGTTTCACCATATTAC
This sequence comes from Bacillus sp. 2D03, assembly GCF_003946765.1. Lineage (NCBI taxonomy): Bacteria > Bacillati > Bacillota > Bacilli > Caryophanales > Bacillaceae > Bacillus > Bacillus sp. 2D03. The sequence continues at coordinate 134,999 of NZ_RPSJ01000014.1, forward strand.
ATAAATCCATAACCTTTTTCACAATCAACTCCGCAGTATTCTCTCCCGGTGGCATTAACAAATTTGTAACTGTTCCATACACAATAGGACTTAATTCTACTTCATATCCGCCATATGCATATTCGTCTTTTGTCGGTAAATAACCAAGATATCCGTTCATATATCCACCAAAGAAAGCCAATTCATTTTGAAGGCTCTCTTTCATTTCTAAGGCAGTTTCTGAAAAAGGTTCCATCGGTATACCTGAAAACATACCATCATTAACTTGAAACAGTTGCACTTCTAAATCAATACTTAACCGCCGAATACCTTGCCTATATTTCTCTAAAACGATAGTAAGCCATTCTTCCGTATTTACGCCCCACTGCTTCTCAGCTAATCGAGCCATGCTTCGTATCTCATCAATTTCAGGAATATCATTCAACTTCATTTGCACCGTACTTGAAACTGTCCTTAAATTTAAAATTGGGCTATATGTAACTGCTGGCAACATCGTTAATATATGTCCACTAAGTATGTAAGCCATTTGTTTTAACGCTTCACTTGAACCGCGATACTTTGCATTTACATTACCAGCAGCTCCTTGCACAATAATAACAGGACAGTTTACGATTTTCTCAAGAATCTCTCTCGTCATTCCAGGATAATCTGCTGATAATACATCGCTATCACCTTTTAAAACATTCGGATGCGCAGTACAAAATACTAAAACCCCAGATAACTCCTTCGTTTCAGCATCTCTTATTGCTAACATACCAATTCGTTTATCTACAACACCATCTATATTTGTTCCCATCTTCGCTTTTCCATCAGATGTTCTCTCTCTTCGATTGACCCCAATATCACCTGTCGTAACACTCCAGCCAACTTCACATCGCTTCAAGTTTTTATTAGCAGTAACAGCACCTTGCACCACATTATTTACTAAAATCGTTTTATACGACTGTACGAGCGAATTATCACCGACCGTTTCTGGACCAGAGTGGGTATGTGTATAAACAACTGTTATTCGCTCAAATGGAACATGAAGCCTACTTGCTACTCGCTCACGAATCATATTCGTATCTTCTACTAACATTCCAATATTATCAATACTTATAAACACAGTTTTCATTTCATCTTTTTCAAATACAAAAACTGTCCCATAAATACGCTCTTCAATATTATTTATTCCTGTCTCTCTATGATATCCGACAAAATCAATACCTACAGGCGGCGTAATATCAACCTTGCATACCCCTACTTTGCTCATTTTAATCGCTCCATTTCTCTATATAACTCCCTTTTTTCAAGAATAGCATATTTTTCCTATTTTAAATAAAAAAGAACGGACACAGTATCCTATGTCCGTTCTTCCCCTCACACATACTTCCGATGCACCATCTTCCCATCATAAGAAAACACAACGCCCTTACTCTCCACAATGGACTCCATATGCACCGTTCTTCCCCATAATTGATGAAGATATGGCAGTACTTTTTCTAAGTATTTTAAATCGAGTTCGATTCCTTCGTAACTATGTTTAATGTATAATTCTCCGTTCTTTAAGTAGTCTCCATCTTCTACTACTAAGTACGGGAACCCACCATTTGTCCGCATATTTACGAGTTGATCACGCACATTCTCCCATTCTTTATCTATTACTTTATATTCTTTTCCTTGGCGCTGGAATAAGTACATATCTTCTCGCATAACAAGATCTTTATTTAAGTAGTTTCTTAAGAACGATACGTCCCACTCAATTTCACGTACTTCAAAAATTTTGTCTCGACCAGATCCTGGTTTTACACCGCGTCGTTTCATTTCTTCTGTCGGGTTGTTGTAGCGCTCCTCTATATCTTCAAACATTTTAATACCGAGGTAGTATGGGTTAATGCTTGTTTTTGATGGTTGAACTACACCTGCATTAAGCTTTGCAAATTCAATCGCTTCAGAAGATGTTAAGTCCATTTCACGGAGTATGCGTTGATGCCAGAAGGAAGCCCAGCCTTCATTCATAATCTTCGTTTCAAGCTGTGGCCAGAAATATAACATTTCCTCGCGCATCATCGTTAATATGTCGCGCTGCCACTCTTCTAGCTCACGGCTATATTCTTCAATAAAGAGGAGTAAATCTTTTTCTGGCTGCGGTGGGATTTTCTTCTTTTTATGCATATTAGGTCGTTCCCTCTTTTTGTTTCGATCATCTAAATTCCATAAATCATCGTACTGTGATATCTTCTTCTTTTCTACATCCTCTTCTAAATCTCCAATACTCCAAGCAAGTTTCGGACGCATAAGCGATGGATCAATATGTTCTTGAATGGCAAGTACTGCATCCAAGAACGTTTCTACCTCTTCTCTTCCATACTTATGTTCATACGCCTTCACACGATCTGCTGTCGCTGCCATACTCTCCACCATATCGCGTTTCGTATTAGAGAAACGAATATTATTTTTGAAGAAATCACAGTGCGCTAAAACGTGCGCTACAATTAATTTATTTTGAATTAAAGAATTCGTATCTAATAAAAAGGCGTAACATGGATCAGAGTTAATAACGAGTTCGTATATTTTACTAAGACCTAAATCGTATTGTAATTTCATTCTGAAAAACTGTTTTCCAAAACTCCAATGTGAAAACCTCGTCGGCATCCCATATGCACCGAATGTATAAATAATTTCCGCTGGACATACTTCATAACGCATCGGATAAAAATCAAGCCCAAATCCAGTCGCAATTTCCGTAATTTCCGCAATCGCATATTGCAGTGCTTTATCGTCACTTGCTCTCATTATTTTCCCTCCTTACACTTTCCCTTAAGAAAGTGTATGATGAAGAACAAGCTTTCATGAGGATTGATTGCATAATAAAAAGACACCCCCGCAAAAACGAGAATGTCTCATCTATTAACCTTCAATAATCTCCATCTTCTCCGTAATCGGAGTACGAGCTTTTCCTTCTGGCGCTTTATCGAAATAGCCCAGGTGAAGAATTCCAACGATACGTTGACCTCTTGTTAAACCGATTCCTTCTATAAATAATGGATTGTAGTTTAATCCGCCTGATTTCCAAACGCAACCTAATCCGCGTTCCCAAGCAAGAAGTTGGAAGTTTTGCATAAATGCACATGTTGCAGCGTAATCTTCATCACGTTGAATTTGACGCGGATCTTCATTTATATATACAACGATTTGTGCAGGCGTGTTTAAGAAACGATCTGATAAAATTTTACCGCGTTTCGCTCTTTCTTCTTCTGTGAAAGAGTTTAATACTGCATCTACTAATTTCTTGCGGCCTTCTCCGATGTATAGTTTACAATTCCATGGTTCACGGTGCTTATGATTTGGTGCCCATGTTGCATCGTTTAATAGTTCAATTAATAGATCTTTTTCTACTGCTTTGTCTGTAAATGTACGAACAGAGCGCCTTTCTTTAATCACATTAGCGATGGAAGTATATGTAGTCATATTTATCTCTCCCTTATTTTTATCTATATGTATAAGTTTATCTTCATTATTGATATTGATTTTCAATTTCGATTATACCTTAGTTTTTTACTATTAATCAATGTTTTATGTTGGAAAACTTCTAAAAACGTCATTCCATGCTGTGAATAAAAAAACTTAACTTGTTCACAAGTATTTCACATTTTATGGAAATGATATGTGTACAGTTTTCCACACTATCCATCTAGGAGGAGTTTACATGTACAAAAAAATCGCGGTAAGTATGACTATGACAGCATTATTATGCGGAGCAATTATCTTCCCGGCTTCCGCTGCCACACCGAAAGAAGTAACAATGCATCACCATAAACCAATTTCAGAAGAAGAAATGCAGTCGCTAGAAAAGCTCGGCTATAACAAACATGAAATTTGGAAAGCTGCTCACATTGCAAGAATCAGTAAACAAGAAATAAAAGATGTTTTATCTTACTATAAGCAAAATAAATCTTGGGAGAAAACAGCCGAGCATTTCGGTGTAGATCCAAGTAAGCTGAAAAAGCATCATATGAGTAAAGAAACAAAGCAAGCACTGCTACAACAGTTAGCAACTATGCAAAAATCCACACCGGATCAGCTAAAGCAAAAAATGAAAGAATATAACATCAAATTGCGTCATCTTACTGTGTTAACAATCATCTCTCAAAAAAGCAATACCCCTCTTGATGATGTATTAAAAATGAAAAAAGATGGAATGGATATTAAACAAATTGCCGAAAAATTAAATGTAAAAAGAGAAGATATACGAGCGGAAATGATGAAATTAGTGAAGTCTATTAAAGAACAAAAAACAAATTAAAATGCTAAAAAGGAAGAGCCATTCACCACTCTTCCTTTTCTTTATGAACTTTCAATTTTTAAGTATAAATTCCCGTCTTTCCCAAAAACTAACACAAGTAAATGATGTAAGTTAGGGGTGAGAAAATGTTCGGTTTATCATCTAAGAAATCAAAAAAGACTAATACAAAAACACTTTGTTCTATCCCAGAATTTATACAAACCATGAAAGAATCAAGCGATTTTGTCTCTTATAACATACTTAAAGATGAAACGTTGTGCTTATTTTATTATAAATCTGTCGTGGAAGCACTTATTATTAAACAATTCATTTTAACTCCTATAAAAAAGGAATCGGAACAAATCCAAAACATCTCTGATTTATGTAATATCATCTCTATTGAAGACATTATTACCTCCCCTTCTATTGATGATATTCGTGAAAAATTATTAGGTGGATATATTTTAATACGCTTAAAAAACAATTCGAATCCTGATCAATATGCTTTAATTCGTGCCGAAAGTACTGTTTTAGGAAAACGATTATATAACGATACAGAAAATGAGTATAGCGTAATCGGGCCTAAAATCGGTTTCGTTGAAAACCTTGATACAAATATCCACTTATTACGCCGAAATATCGTAACGGAGCAACTCATTTTTAAAGAAGTTACCGTCGGATCTATATCAAAAACGAAAGTAGCAGTTGCTTATATAGAAGGAATTACAAATGAACAATTTGTCAACACCGCACTTCAACGGCTAGAAGACATTGACTTTGATGTCCCATTTGATTCAACTATGATTGAGCAATTTATTAGTGATAATAGCAATTCACCTTTTCCTGTTCTATTACCTACAGAACGATTAGATCGAGCTGTATTTGCATTAATTAACGGGGAAGTTTTAATTTTAACAGATGGCTCTCCATATGCTTTATCAGGACCAACAACGTTACTGGATTTTTTCATTTCACCAGAAGATTATTATTTACCGTGGATGATTGGATCGTTCTTTCGTATTATTCGTTTTTTCGGAGCTATATTTTCTCTTTTTTCCTCCGCTATTTATACAGCGGCTTTAACATATCATTATCAAATGATTCCTGCCGATTTACTAGGTCCTATTATTTTCTCGAGAGCTAACGTACCTTTCCCTCCTATTCTAGAAGCACTCTTTTTAGAAATTACAATTGAATTGCTTCGTGAAGCTGGAGCGCGTTTACCGACAAAAGTCGGACAAACGATTGGGATTGTTGGGGGGATTGTAATTGGACAAGCATCTGTTGAAGCAGCTTTAACAAGTACAATTTTATTAATTGCAGTTGCTTTATCCGCCCTTGCATCTTTCACAACACCGACTGTAAAGATGTCTTCTACTATCCGGTTGTTACGCTTTCCGCTTATTCTTTTAGCTGGTGCATTCGGAGGATTAGGCCTCGCTGTCGGATTTGTATTTATTTTAGCTCATTTAATTAAATTAAAATCACTTGGATCACCTTATTTATTACCTTTATATCCATTTCGTGGTTTAGGTACAGCAGAAGGTTTTCTTCGATTACCATTTAGCCAAACGGCTCAAAGACCTTCTTTTCTTAGACCAAAATCAAAATGGCGCTACAATCCAAACAAATCGAAGCAAAAACGTGATGGTGAGAATGAATGAAGAAAATTTTATTGCACCTTATCATTATCTTCTTCGTTTTACAAACTGGCTGTACACAAACGTATATAGTGGATGCACAGCGTATTATTCATATTGCTGGATTTGACATCACAAAAAACAAAGGATTCCAAGGAACTATTCTGTTCCCAGAGTACACACATGGTGTAAAGTCTAAGCCAGAGACTCAAACAACATCTGCCCGTTCACTTGAAACAATTGCTTCACGATTGAATGCGAAATCTCCTCACAATGTTGTTGTAGGTCAAATGCGTGTCGTCCTATTTGGAAAGGCTTTAGGAGAACGCGGAATGGGAGAGATTATTACTAACTTACAACGTGACCCAAATATCGGGCGTGATGTACAACTAGCAATTGTAGATGGATCGGCTGAAGAGCTTTTAAATTACGGAAAAAAAAATGGGTCTTTATATATTGCTGATTTACTCGAGCAAAATATAAGAAATGAGAACATTCCACAAACTGAATTAAACATTTTTTTATATAATTATTACTCTTCTGTATGTGATGCCTATGTTCCTTATATTAAAATGGACGATAATCATTCCGTCGCTGTCAAAGGACTTGCCTTTTTAAAAGGCGATAAAGTCGTCATGTATACGGATAAAAGACATTCTGTTTTAGCAAAATTACTTATTAATCCTACGAAAAATGGACGTTACGAAGCAGCAATAAAAAAGGATAAGCATAAAGGTATGGTTGTTATACAAAACTTAGCCGGAGAAAATAAGTATGATATAGATCAAACTGGCGACATACCAAAAGTAAAAATCAATTTAAAATTAAATGGATTAATTAAAAACTCTCCTAATTGGATTGATCTAAGAAAAAAAACAAATATCAATTATATAAAAAAACAAATTGAACGAAATGTCGAAAAAGACTGTGAAGATTTAATAAAACAATTTCAAGAAAAGGAAATTGATCCGTTAGGAATACGAGATGAAATTAGAAGCCATACGAGAAAATGGAATATAAAACAAATTCGAAATATGTATAAAAATGTAGCGGTAGATATAAATTTAGATCTTAATATTGTACAATCTGGAATCGGAGAATAGTGAGGTGAAATGAGCAATGAATACAATGAATAAGACAAAAACTGTCTCTCCATATTTTGCATTTATTTTATTGCATTCTCTCCAAATCGGCATAGGAATTCTCGGATATCAACGTGTAATTTTGAAAAATGCAGGTTATGATGCTTGGATTTCTCTTATTATTGCGGGGATTGCAACTCATATTGTACTATTTTGTATGTTAAAAATGCTTGAAAAAGACGGAGATTTAATTAGCATTCATACAACAACTTTTGGAAAATGGGTTGGCTCTATATTTTCTGTAATTTTCACTCTTTATTGCTTATTATTTTGCCTTACTGTTCTTCGGACATATATGGAAGTAATACAAGTTTGGATTTTCCCTACCATTAAGTTATGGAAACTTACGCTTATGTTTTTATTAGTCACTTACTACATTATAAAAGGCGGCTTTCGCTCTGTGACAGGGATATGCTTTTGGGGTATTGTGCTGCCTATTTTCGTTGTGTTCTTTTTAATCTATCCGATGAAGTATGCACATTTTCGTAATATTTTACCTATTTTTACGCATTCACCTTTTGACATGCTTATATCTGCAAAACACTCCGCATTGGAATTTCTGGGATTTGAAACAATTCTTATCTTTTATCCCTTTATTGAAAAAGGAAAATCTTTAAAGCGATGGGCCCATGCTGGAATTGCTTTTAGCACTTTAATTTATGTGATTTTAGCTATCGTATCTTTTATGTATTATAGCGAGGGACAATTAAACCGTACTATTTGGCCTACTTTAACGATGTTAAAAATAATTAAAGTTCCTTTTATTCAGCGCTTTGAATATATTATTATTTTCGTTTGGTTTTTAATTATTTTACCAAACCTTTGCTTAACCATTTGGTCATCATGTCAAACGATGAAGCGTTCCTTTCATATTTCATTTAAATTTACATTACCGTTTTTTATTTTCATCATATTTTCAGCTTCTCTGTTTTTCACAAACCGTGAAAGTATCAATACATTAAATACCGTACTATCTCAAGCGGGTTTATATATTGTATACGCTTATATCCCGATTTTATTTTTGTTTCATTCACTAAGATGGCACTTCAAAAATCGTTCAAAAAAAACTTCTCCCTAGGTGTCCCTTAGTCTGATACAATTTGATTAATACATTTGTAAAGGGGACAAGCGAATGAAAAAGTATGTATTTTCTTTACTTGCAGTACTAAGCTTAATTCTTGCTGGATGCGGAAGTACAGGTACAAATGACCAAAAATCTTCTGAATCAAAACAAGAAGAACATGACCACGCATCGCACACTCAGCAAGCTGACATTCAAGAGAAAACAAAAGGAATCGACACACTTCCAACCTTCCTAGATAAGCTTGATCCACAAATGAAAGATATCTACACCGTCGCTGGACAAAATGCAGAGCTATTAGATTGGATTCCATGCTATTGTGGTTGCGGTGAAAGTGTAGGACATAAAAATAATAAAAACTGCTTTATCCGTGAAATTAAAAAGAATGGTGAAGTTGTTTGGGATTCCCACGCAACGACTTGCGTCAATTGCCTAGAAATCGCAGTTGAATCTGCTTCCATGAAACAAAAAGGAAAATCAACGCTTGAAATTCGCAACTATATCGATAATAAATACAAGGAAGGCTATGGCAAACCAACACCTACGCCAATGCCAAAAGCTTAAAAAACGAGGAAACTCCTCGTTTTTTCTTTTCATTCACTTTTTTTCTTAACAAATTCTTTCAAGTGTATTTCCCCTTACTTATCACACACTATATATAACTCTCGGTAAGGAGGGTATACAGTGCAAACATATAACGACTATGATAAAGCTCTCTATTACACGTATTGCTGTAATTGGGATAAATTACTCGTTCTCATGGTTCAAACGAACGATCAATTATTTTCTAAGCGTATTGAGCATTTTTTACACGCTTATCAATACAGTAAAGAACTACCAGAAGTTGATAAACAATTGCAGCTCCTATTTCAATATATTGACCACGCATCCCAAAAGTCGCATGTAGAAGAAGTAGAACAAATTCAAATGTAAAATATAGCGCTATTCTCTTTAGGAGGGTAGCGCTTTTATTAATATTAATACTAATAAAAGTTCCCTCTTATAAAACTTTTATTGATAAACATATTTTTTCTTTCTTTTCCATACCACTTCATACTATAATTTAGTATGTAACTATTATAAGAGAGGTATAAAATATGGGACGAGAAAAAAAGCAAGAATATGCTTTACTTACCGCATGGGGAGCTTCTTTTATCGCTACACTAGGAAGTCTGTACTTTTCCGAAATCATGAAATTTGAGCCTTGTGTTCTTTGTTGGTATCAACGTATTTTTATGTATCCATTCGTTTTATGGCTCGGTATCGCTGTAGCAAAAAAAGATTATCGCATCGCAAGTTATTCTTTACCAATTGCAAGTATTGGTGCTTGTATTTCTTTATATCACTATGCAATTCAAAAAGTCCCAGCGTTTTCAGCTGCTGGAGCAGCTTGCGGTCGTGTACCCTGCACCGGAGAATTTATAAACTGGTTTGGTTTTATTACAATCCCGTTTTTAGCACTTATCGGCTTTATTACAATCGCTGTTTGTAGCTTTATTGTCATCAAAAACAAATAAGGAGATGAAAGAATGAAAAAAATGCTTATATTTGGTGGTATTATTATCGCCTTGTTCGTAGCAATTTTCGCGGTCACACAAATGGAAGAAAAAAATGCTACTAGCCAAAAGATTGATAATCCTACTGAAAGTAAGACAAACGGTCCTGACTACTACACAAATAAAATTTCTCTTTCAGATCTTCAAAAGAACTTAAAAGAGAAAAAAGAAGAAACAGTATACTTTTATCAAACATCCTGCGTTCATTGCCAAAAATTATCTCCTGTCCTAGTGCCAATGGCTAAAGACTTAAACGTTGATATGAAAGTTATGGATATTGAAAAATTAGATGCTCCTTGGGATGAATATAAAATTCAAGGAACACCAACAATCATTCATTTTAAAGATGGCAAAGAAGTGAGCCGTATTAGCGGTGAACAGCCGAAAGATAAATTAAAAGAATGGCTTGAGCAAACGAAAAAGTAACGAGAAAAGGAAACTCCTTCTACACATGAAATGGGTGTAAAATCCCACACTAATGTATAAGGAGGGGGTTTTATGCCAGAAGTAAGATGTTCTGTTTCCAACTGTTCTTTTTGGGGACAAGGTAACTTTTGTCAAGCAAGTGCGATCATCGTTCAGCCTGATGCAGATGAAACTGGTCAAACTGAAAATGATTCATATACAGCTGCTGTTTTAACAAACGAGACACTAGAAAGTTCTGTAGCAACGAGTGTAGAGACTTGTTGTCATACATTTAAGCCTAAATATTAACAATTATTCCACCTCATATACGTGAGGTGGTTTTTTCTTTCCCTCTTCTTGTTTACGTCATCTCTAATTCTCCCTATAATAAAGTTAACATTTTTATGAATACGAAGGTGAAATACTATGGCTAAAACAATTGCAGATATCGCCAAATTGGCTGGAGTTGCAAAAAGCACAGTCTCTCGTTACTTAAACGGCGGATATGTAAGTGATAAAACAAAACTTAAAATCGAAGGTATTATTCAGGAAACAAATTTCTCTCCCAATACATTTGCTCAAAGTTTAAAAGCAAAAACAACAAATTTAATTGGTGTCATCATCCCCCGATTAGACTCCTTCGCTACAATGAAAACACTTATCGGGATCGATAAAACATTACAGGAAAATAACTATCAAATGCTTGTAGCAAATGCAAATCAAACAACCGAAACTGAAATACAAGCAATTGAAAACTTTATAAAACAAAAGGTAGCTGGCATTATTTTATTAACAAAAACATTAACGAATGAACATCAAAAAATTATGGCTAATTCAAACATCCCTATTTTATTCGTCGGGCAAGAATATAAAAATCAATATTGCCTCGTTCACGATGATTATGATGCAGCGTATGAGTTAGGGGCATACGTTTTATCACAAGGCCATCGACATATTGCCTATTTAGGGATAGGAAAAGATGATATTTCTGTTGGAATAAATCGAAAAAATGGTTTTCAAAAAGCAATTGAAAATTTAGAACCAACTTGCAACGTTTCATATTACGAAACAACTTTCCGCATAGAAGATGCCATGAAACAAGTACAACATATTTTAGATAATAATCGCCCAACTCTTATCGTATGTGCTACAGATAACATCGCTCTTGGCGCAATGAAAGTCATTCACTCCCACTCCCTTTCTGTACCAGGTGATATTTCTGTAACAGGATTCGGTGGATATGATATTTCAGAAATGGTACACCCTAGTTTAACGACAATTGCGTTTGACTATGAGTATGCTGGAAAGCTTGCTGCCACTTCTCTTTCACAGCTTGTTGAAAACAAAACTATACCAAAAATATTACACTCTCGTTATACATTAAAAATCCAAGAAAGCGTTGACAAAATATAAAGGCGCTCTATAATAAAATTAAAACCGGTTCCACATTTTAAAAACAGGATTTTCAACATCATTTCCCTGTTTTTTATTTTAGTTCCTTAAGGAACCGGTTCCATATAAGAAAATTTATAGTAAGGGGGAATTTTTATGGATATGAAACAAATTGCAACTCAAGTAATACAGAACATTGGTGGAAAGGAAAACATTGTCCGTGCCACACATTGCGCGACTCGCCTTCGTCTTATATTAAAGGATGATACGAAAATAAACGCTGCAGAAATCGAAAACATCGATGGAGTAAAAGGTGCTTTCGCAACGACCGAGCAATATCAAATTATTTTTGGAACTGGCATAGTAAACAAAGTATATGATGAATTCTCAAAACTAATTGGAATAGCCGAACTAGATTCTACAACATCAAACGATATACCTAAGAAAAAAATGAATCCTATCGCCCGCCTAGCAAAGACACTATCTAATATTTTTGTTCCAATTATTCCAGCTATCGTCGCAAGCGGTTTACTTATGGGTCTACTCGGAATGTTGAAAGCGTTTAAATTAGTTCCTGGAGATCACTCACTTATCCAATTACTTGATATGTTCTCAAGTGCAGCTTTCATTATTTTACCTATTTTAATTGGAGTTAGTGCCGCTAAAGAATTTGGTGGAAACATTTTCTTAGGTGCAGTTGTTGGTGGTATATTAACTCACCCAAGCTTAACAAATCCTTGGACTCTTTCAAATGCAAAACCAACTGTTTTACATTTCTTTGGTATGGATATTGATATGATTGGCTATCAAGGTACTGTTTTACCTATTTTATTATGCGTATATGTTATGAGTACAATTGAAAAAGAACTTCGAAAACGTGTTCCGAACTCTTTAGATTTATTAGTTACACCATTCTTAACAATTATTATAACTGGCTTTTTATCACTTATTATTATCGGACCAATTGGATATAAAATCGGTGACGGCATTACGTACCTTTTAAATACAATCTATCAATTTGCAGGACCAGTAGCTGGACTTATATTCGGCGGATTGTATTCAACAATCGTTCTTACTGGCTTACACCATAGCTTCCACGCTATTGAAGCAGGCTTACTCGCAAATAAAGATATCGGTGTCAATTTCTTACTCCCTATTTGGTCAATGGCGAACGTTGCACAGGGCGGTGCTACTTTAGCTGTCTATTTCAAAACAAAAAACAAAAAAACGAAAGAAATTGCAATTCCGGCCGCAGCTTCAGCATTTTTAGGAATTACAGAACCAGCTATTTTTGGTGTCAATTTAAAACTTGGTAAACCATTTATTGCAGCAGCTATTGGCGGCGCAATTGGCGGCGCTTACGTTGTTTGGATGCAAGTGGCGGCTAATGCATACGGTTTAACAGGTATTCCGATGCTTACAATTGTTGCACCTCTTGGCATGATGAACATGATTCACTATATAATTGGTTTCGCTATTGCAGTTATCACTGCTTTTGTTGCCACATTCATTTTATATAAAGAAAGTAAATAATAACGGGGTGAAAACCTATGTCAAAATATAAAACAATACTGCAATCTAATAAAGACGAATTACATTCTTTATATGAAATTGCAAACCAAGATTCATGGAAACCAATTTATCATATCCACCCACCATTTGGATTAATGAATGATCCTAACGGTGTATCCTACTACAATGATGAATATCACGTTTTTTATCAGTGGTATCCATTTGGTCCCATTCATGGAATGAAGCATTGGGGGCATGTGAAGTCAAAAGACCTTATTAACTGGGAGCGTATGCCTGTAGCCATCATCCCTACTGAAAGCTATGAATCACACGGTGCATATTCTGGTAGTGCTATCGTAAAAGATGGCCTTCTTCATTTACTTTATACAGGGAATATAAAAAAGCCTGATGATTCCCGTGATGCAAAACAATGTATGGCAACAATGGATTCACAATATACGATGACGAAATATAGTAATAATCCTGTTATTGATATAATTCCTGACGGATATACAAAACATGTACGTGATCCAAAAGTCTGGAAACATAATGATATGTACTATATGTTACTCGGTGCCCAACGTGAAAATAAAACAGGAACTCTATTACTATACAAATCACAAGACCTATACAATTGGCATTTCCAAGGCGAAATTACAACAAATTTAAAAGAATTCGGATTTATGTGGGAATGCCCCGATTACTTCCAATTATCAGGGAAAGATGTACTTCTCTTTTCACCGCAAGGAATTGAAAAAGACGGCGAAAACTTTCACAATATATACAATGTCGTTTATGCCATAGGCCATTTCGATATTAAAAATTTATATTTCCATGTTGATTCCTATTACGAAGCTGATAAAGGATTCGATTTTTATGCCCCTCAAACTTTAGAAGACTCTACTAGTCGTCGCCTATTGTTTGCTTGGGCAGGATCAAGTGAAATCACATATCCTTCTGATGATTATATGTGGGCTCATTGCCTAACACTTCCACGTGAATTAACATTAGAAGATAACATCTTAAAACAAAAACCAGTTTCAGAATTAACAAAACTACGAACAACAAAAAAAGAAATTTCAGGAGATATAACAGCTGGATTAAATGTATTATCAACGCTTGATGATAAAGGCTCCTATGAATTAATTGTTACACTTAAAACAGAAGATGCAAAGCGTTTTGGGCTTTCTCTCTTCCACAATGAGGAGGAATGTTTCCCCATTACATTTAATCGGGAACAAGGTACTATTTCTATAGACAGGGGCAACTTCTACCATCAATTTGGCGGAGAATATGGATTTGAACGCTGTAAAAAAATCGATATTCAAGATACGATAGAACTACAAATATTTGTAGATAAAAGCATCGTGGAAATTTTCTTATACGATGGTTCAACAGTCTTTACGTCCCGAGTTTTTCCTCGAAAAGACATGAAACATCATATCGCAATCTTTTCAGATGCAAAACTAAACTTTATCATCACACAATATAAGCTGAAAAGAGGGATTGTATGAGAAATGTCTTTTGTATAGGTGAACTATTAATTGATTTTGTGTGCCGAAATACTAACGTTTCTTTAGTAAACGGTTCAGATTTCGAAAAAAAAGCTGGTGGAGCACCCGCTAACGTTGCTGCTGCGATTACAAAATTAGGTGGACACGCTACATTTATGGGGCAAGTAGGAAATGACCCATTTGGTGAGTTTCTTGAACAAACTTTACAGCGTGCGCAAGTCGATACATCCATGCTCATAAAAGATAAACAAACAACACTTGCATTCGTATCCATCGATCAAGATGGCGAACGTGATTTTACTTTTATGCGTGGTGCAGATGGTGAATATCAATTCAATAGCATTGATTTATCAAAAATACAAACGAATGATTTAATACATTTCGGTTCAGCGACAGCTTTACTATCAAGCCCATTAAAAGAAACGTATTTTCAGTTGTTACAATATGCGAAAGATAACGGCCATTTTATTTCTTTTGATCCAAATTATCGAAGTGCACTCATTACAAATACAGAACAATTCTCTCAAGATTGTCTAACCTTTATAAAACATGCACACTTCGTAAAAGTAAGTCAAGAGGAAGCTACTATGCTCTCTAAAGAGAGTGATTTACAACAAGCTGCACTCAAATTATTAAATTATGGCGCAAAAGTAGTAGCTATTACACTTGGAAAAGACGGTACACTTCTTGCGACAAATGAAGGTCAAACCATTGTCTCTTCTATTTCCATTCAACAAGTCGATACAACTGGTGCTGGTGATGCTTTCGTTGGAGCAATGTTATATCAGATTGCCCAAAGTGAACATACACTTTCGTATCATTTCAAAGACTTAACAGCGTTTATCTCCTTTGCAAATAAAGTAGGCGCTATCACATGTACAAATTACGGTGCAATTGCCTCTCTTCCATCATTAACAGATATAAAAGCATACGATTAATCGTATGCTTTTTTACATTCCCCTCCAAAAATCATGCATAATAAAAAAGTACAAAATAACGAGAACGGCCGTCCCGCATAAGGTAATGCGCCGATATATACTCTTCTCTCCTTCCCTCGCTTTCACAAACGCCCAAATAAATCCGAAGAACAATATTAAATCAACATATGGAACATAAAAAGAAAAGACGAGAAACGCATATAAATACACGATAAATAAACAGGTCGTTACTAAAAAAACTTTAAACGCAAATTCACTTTTCATAATATAACCGCCCCCTATCTGTACTGTATTATATTCAGCAAAATACAATAGTTGCAGTTAAACTCCAAGTATAAATAAGCTACCGTCTATAATACGGTAGCCATTACGGAACATTGTATTTCCGTTTATATATATTACTTAAAATCGAAGAAGGAATTTGCTCGTAACGAATTTTCTCTCCTGTTTCATCTATAATATACGAATTGTTTCCTATATAATATATTCCATCTTTTCGTTTTGAGTACACTGGATATCTTTCATTTGGCAATACCGTTTTCACTTTCGTTAACTGTCCATTTGGTTCTTGCCAATATATATCCGCGCGGTCTACTAGCGTTAGTACTCCAATTTGTTCTTCTTCTATTTTTCGACCATTCCAGCTCACAACGCGATAACCAAGCTTATTCGCTTCATATTCGGGGCTCGTATGAAAACGAGAAATGATTACTTTTGTTTGTAATTGTACTCTGTCATATAACCATTGTATATCCCTGTCATGCATGCGAATACAACCATTTGATTCCCTACTTCCAATCGTCCATTCCCGGTTCGTCCCGTGAATCGCATATTCATTCTTATCTAGTCCAAGCCACCTCGTACCGAGAGGGTTATTCGGTGCACCCCCAGGTATTTTTTTTCGATGGTATTCTTTATTTTTAAATTTAGTTATAATACAAAAGTTACCTTCAGGCGTAGGTGTACGATCTCTTCCAGTCGTTACTGGAAATGTTTTTGTATAATTTCCATTCTCAAAAAAAGACAACTGATTTGTCGTAAGATTCACTAATATTAAATGATCTGTATTAGCAAAAGCACTAACCGGTAGGATGAAAAATAATAGTATGACGAAACATAACTTTTTCAGCTATATCCCCCCTAGCGCTCACTATAATAAGTGGAATTAACATTACTTTGCTCTTATAAATGAAAACTATCCATTTACAATAACGCCCCCATTTACATGTATCATTTGTCCAGTAACATAAGAAGAATCACCAGACGCTAAATATACGTATGCCGGCGCTAACTCATATGGTTGACCAGGCCTTTGCATTGGGACATTGCTCCCAAACTGAGAGACTTTCTTCTCATCAAAGCTCGATGGAATAAGCGGTGTCCAAATCGGTCCTGGTGCAACACCATTTACCCGAATCCCTTTTTGCACTAACGATTGAGAAAGTGATCTTGTAAAAGCTACGATTGCTCCTTTCGTTGCGGAATAATCAATTAACGTTTCATTTCCTTCATATGCAACGATAGATGCCGTATTTATAATGACATCCCCTTTCTTCAAATGAGAAAGGGCTGCTTTCGTAACGTGAAAATAAGAAAAAATATTAATACGAAATGTTTTTTCTAGCTGTTCTGCTGTAATATACTCTAGCCCTTGCTGCGGATATTGCTGTGCAACGTTATTCACTAAAATATTTAAACTACCTAACTGCCGGGCGGTCTCTTCCACAATATCTTTACAATGCTGTTCATTACTCAAATCCCCCGGCAACAATACACACTTTACACCTTCTTTTTCAACACGTTGTTTCGTCTCTTTTGCATCTTCTTCCTCATCTAAATAAGCAATCGCAACATTTGCTCCTTCTTTTGCAAAAGCGATGGAAACTGCTCGTCCAATTCCGCTATCTCCTCCCGTAATTAACACATTCTTCCCTTTTAACTTTTCACTTCCTTGATAATTTGGATCTTCAAACTGCGGAAGGGGGCTCATTAATGATTCAATACCAGGCTGCTTATTTTGATGTTGCGCAGGCATTGTTATAAAGTTTTTTTGCTGTGGCATAGCTGCTTTCAACTCCTTTTCCTTAGCATGTGCACAATAAAAAGCTGAAATTCACACATCGGTTTACGATTAATATTCGAATTTAAGACACAAAATATGAATTGTTATAAACTTTTTATGCAAAACTATTGCAAAATAGATAAAAAACGAATATTATATATAACTGTTGTGAAAATTATTCGTAAACAGAAAGGATGTTTATATGTTTAACCTTTCAAAACATAAAACTTCTATTAAAACTGAAATTATGGCAGGTATTATTACCTTCTTAACAATGGCATATATCATTGTCGTAAACCCTGTTATCCTTGGAGATGCAGGTGTTCCATTTGAACAAGCATTTACAGCAACAATTATTGCTGCTGTTGTCGGAACATTATTTATGGCAATCTTTACAAACTTACCAATCGCAATCGCGCCAGGTATGGGATTAAATGCTTACTTCTCTTACTCTGTTGTAAAAGCGCATGAAGGCATGACTTTCGCAATTGCATTCTCTGCTGTATTCGTAGCAGGTATGATTTTAATTTTGCTATCATTTACATCTTTCCGTACAAAATTAATGGAAGCAATTCCTGAAAACTTAAAACATGCAATTACTGCTGGTATCGGGCTATTTATCGCCTTTATCGGTTTACGTTTAACAGGTATCGTTACAAAAAATGATGCAAACTTAGTTGGACTTGGTGATCTTCACTCTGCTCCAGTTCTACTAGCATTAGCTGGACTTGGAATTACTATTATCCTTATGTCTTTAAATGTAAATGGCGCACTATTTATCGGTATGCTATTAACTGGTATTATCGCTTTCTTCACAGGACAATTAACATTCTCAAACGGTGTTACATCAATGCCTGGATTACCAGAAGGAATTATCGTTTCAAATCCAATTACTGCTGTATCTGACGTAATTAACTACGGATTATACGGCGTTGTATTTTCATTCTTCCTTGTTACATTATTTGATACAACAGGTACATTACTTGGGGTAGCTCAACAAGGTGGATTTATGAAAGACGGAAAACTCCCAAAAGCTGGACGAGCTCTTCTATCTGACTCATTCTCAGCAACTATTGGTTCTATGTTCGGAACGACACCATCAACAGCTTACATTGAATCATCTGCTGGTGTTGCAGCTGGTGGTCGTACTGGTTTAACAACTGTTACAGTAGCTGTTCTATTCGCACTAGCAGCATTCTTCGGACCATTAGTAAGTGCTGTCTCTGGTGTATCAGCTATTACTGCTCCATCATTAATTATCGTTGGTAGTCTTATGATGGGTTCAGTTCGCCACATCGATTGGGACACATTTGATGAAGCATTCCCAGCATTTTTAGTAATCTTAAGCATGCCTCTTACATCAAGTATCGCAACAGGTATCGCACTTGGATTTATTTCATATCCACTTATGAAAGTGGCAAAAGGTAAATTCCGTGCTGTTCACCCACTTGTATATGTATTTGGAATTTTGTTTGCTTATCAATTGATATTCTTACCACATTAAAAAAGTAGAGCATCGAAATCCGATGCTCTACTTTTCTTTTACAACAATCATTCAAACTATAAAGGCACCTCCAAAATATGAAGAAGGTTATAACCTTTTAATACTTCTCTTCTACCTTTAATTCTTTACTATACTTTTGAATGAAAACTGATGAAATAACCATTACTATGCCCACACTAAAACCAATAAGTTGATCTATTAACATTTCATCATGAATAAACCAGCGAAGTAAAAATACGCTACCAAAAATAAACATCATAATAAACCCAGTATGCCTAAGTCCTTTATAGACATTTTCCATATGTATCACCTCTTCACATAACATTATCCATATTATACCATACAACCATCAAGTAACCGTATCGTCCTCTGACAATATGCAGCTACCTTTTGATCATGTGTAACAACTAACACTGTTTTTCCTTCTTTATTAATCTCTTGTAAAATACTCATAATTTTCTCCCCATTTTCTTGATCAAGAGCACCAGTCGGTTCATCAGCAAGTATAATTTTTGTATCTTGTGCTAAAGCCCTTGCTATTGCTGTTCTTTGCTGTTCTCCTCCTGATAACTCGTAAGGATATTTGTTAATATGCCTCTCAAGCCCTACCATTTTCAGCATTTCTTTTGATATTTGCATACGTTTCTTATGAGAAATTCTTCTATATATAAGCGGAAGCATTACATTTTCAACAACTGTATAATCATCTAATAGCGAAAAGTTCTGAAACACAAATCCAACTTCCGTGTTTCTATACTTATGATAATTTGACTTGAATGTACTCGTATCCATTCCATCTAAAAAATACTTTCCAGTAGAGGGGCTATCAATTAAGCCAATAATGTTAAGCAAGGTTGATTTCCCAGAACCAGATGGTCCCATAATGGCTATCATTTCGCCTTTTTCTATTGTAAGATTAATATCTTGTAAAGCACTAAAATTACTCTTTCCGTATCCCTTAGCCACATTTGCGAGCTGAATCATCTATAACACCTCTTTCATATATGTATTTTTTATTTTTAGTACATTGAAATAAATGATTGCATATATAACGAGGATCATTACAATTGATAAAGCACCTATAACAACCAATGATTCTATAGAGACTTTTAACGTTCCAAAGAAAGATACTATACTATTTTCTAGCCCTTTCTGAATTTCAATTACTCCGCTATTCTCCCATTGAAAATACATTATGCCTATACATATCGCTAAAACGAATAGCAACATATACTCAATAATAAATGGAAGACATATTTGAAAAATGCTTGCACCTAACGCTGATCTAATAGAAATATTTTTACGCTCCATATAAAGTGCTGCCATTGATGTTAATACAATAGATAGAAATGAAAAAAATAAGACTGTACCGCTTAATAATAAGGGGTATGACATATTATCAATACCTTGTTTTTCGTTTTCTAACAATTTATTCGGATTTGTAACATAATACGAATAACCCTTACCTTCTGTTACCTTTAATACTTTCTTTTGAAGTTCATTTATATTTATCTTATCATTTGTTTCTATAATTAACCCATTGTATAAAAGTTCTACACTATAGAACTCTATTTCTTCTGTTCCAATTGGTAAAATCGCCATGTCATCTAATAATGTAATACGATTATCCGATATTTCACCACTTCGAGGATATGTAAATGGTGAATTTTTTTCTAAAAAACCAATTACTTTTAGCTTCATTTTTCCAGATGGTATAACATCACCAATAGATACCTTTTCTATATAATTAGCCCCTAATATAACAGGTCTAATATCAAATACTGATTTATGAAATTCCGATTCCTCAAAATATCTTCCTTGTGAAATTCGTATACGAAAGTACTTATTAATATCTTTATCAACAATAAGAGTCTTTATCGTTCCATTTTCTTTTTTTAAACTAAGTGAATAGTTACGGAACAGATAATTAGTTTTATTTGTTATTGGTATCATATTAGATAACCCTTGCATGAAATGTTGATAATCATTTTTCGCTTTTTCTTCGCTAAACAAGGTTATATCTTGCGTCGCATAAAGTTCATAGAAATTTTTATGAGTCGATAAATTATTTGCTACCGTCATCATTTTTCGATATCCCGAAAGATTACTAACAAATTCTATTGCTGAAGAAAATGCAATAATTAAAGAAATTACTATAATCAAACTTGGTAACAACCGTTTTTTCACAGACCGTATAGAATCAAATATAAAAAACATGACGACCTCCTACGTTCTTAAATGTTTTCCGGGATATATATTTATAATGTGCTTGATTGGAATTACAGTAACAAAAATTGTAAGAAAAATTATAAAAATAACATTGCATATCAATACATATAGTGTTAACGGTTTTACTAAGTATGTCTGAAAATAAGTATGAATTGTTCCCGAAAATATTTCTAACGTAATAAAAACTAAGAACATCGCTGCTAGAGAAATAAACAAAATTTGAATATATAGTTCGCAGTAGATAGATATATTAGAAGCACCTACTGCTTTTTTTAATGAAATCTCTCTTTCTTTTTTATAAATCCAAAATAAAACCGCAGAAATGCCAGAAACAATTGCAACAAGAATAAATTTATAATAATACTTATTTGCTGGATCTATATGTGTCACATGTAGTTCTTGAAGATCTCGTTCATTCAGCATTTGAACATCTCCCGAAAGCACTTCTTTACTCCTACCCATAAACTTTTTTATTTCGTTATGAATAGATGATGTAGGATTAACAACTGTTAATTGTAATTGTTTACTCTCGATAATACCTTTTTTAGATATAGTAGGTAAGTTTTGAAGTGGAACGTATATGCCTGCTACACCGACGTCACTGTCTTTTCTTGATATAGTTCCTATTTTTTTATATGTATCATCAAATTCATATAACTCCTCTACATTCGTTTGATCGCCAACAACCATATCGTTTACATTTTCACGATGAAAATATTGTCCTTCAGAAATATATGGCTTCCAATAATAATCATCTTTTAAATTCACAGCTATGATCTTTGTTGCCCCTGAACTATTTAATGCTTTTAAATGCTCTACATAAATATCACTTTTAACAAAAGTATCTTGTATGAAAGGAATTATCTCTTCCAATTCAGTTGCATTCGCTATCGGAACAGTTAAAACTTGGTTCCTCTCTGGAAAACCGATTTGAAAAGCCGATATAAAGTTTCGTTTAGACTCTGTTAAAAGTGCGGCTATTGATATAGAAAGAAAAGAAATAAAAAATGACATAAGGAGAATTAAGAAAAACAGTTTATTGCTTTTTATATTTTTAAAAGCTAGGTACATGTCTGTGCTCCTTTTAAATAAGAAGGAGATGATGAACATCCCCTTCTCCTTATCTAAATATTTATAAAGACAACTGTTTAATGCTTTTTACCACTGTAATCGTAAGTTACCATTACTATCAAAAGTACCTTTGTGTGTATCTTCTTGATAGTCATTATTCTCATTTGCATAATGCTCCGAGTATAGTCCTTTTGCACCAAAGGCGTTATATGCACCATTACTCACAGTTGCGTTTAATGCTCTTCCAGATTCATGGGATCCTAATTTGTCTGAAGCGCTTTCAATATATGAATTATTTCCATTTGATTTAATAAAAGAAATTGCTACTGAACAACGAGATGCATTTTGATTCGTAGTAGTTTGAGCTCTGTAAGATAGTAGGTTACCGCTTTTGTGACCGCTTAGAGTTGGATAGAATGCACTTGTTGAGATTGATGTTGCTAATAATACTAAAGTCGTAATTGAAAAAACTTTTCCTTTCATTAACAATCACCTCATAAATTTAATAGTTTAGTAGCGCTACATCATCATAATATCCTTCAAATAAATTCTCCTCAACAAGAAACCCCGATGTTTTACAAACTCTTTAAACACTTAAACATTCATACATTTTTAAAAAGTAACGGATAAGCAAGCAATACAAAAAAAGGCTGCAGAGAACTCCATCTCCGCAGCCTAGTACTTATTTTTGCAAAAACGCCTGCAAATCTGCAAACTGTCTCTTTGCATCTTCATAGCCTTGCTCATATAAATTTTGTAGTTTTGCTGTATCTTTTTCCATACGATCTACTTGAAGCGGCACTTCTGGGCGAATAACAAATAAATTACCCGCTTGTTCTTCTTTTTCGATGTAGTGAAGTGTTTCATTATACACTTCATAACGATTTAGCATCGTGTTAACAAGATTCGGATATTTTTTATAAGCTTTCGCAGCAACCCATCCAAACTTTGATTTTTTCTTCGCGTAGCCATGATTTCTCGTTAAAATTACGACTGATTTTTTAAATCCATCTTCCTGTGCTTTACGAACTGGAATCGGATCTGAAATCCCACCATCTAATAATTGCTTACCACGGTAATTTACTACTGGTGCAATGAAAGGCAATGAACTAGACGCTTGTAATAAATTTAGCGCATCATCATTCGTTCCTTCTTTTTCAAAATAAACAGATTGCCCAGTTTCACAATCCGTCGTTCCTACAAGGAAACGTTCTGGGCTATTAAAGTATGTTTCAAAATCAAACGGCACATGCTTTTCTGGAATTTCATGAAAAATGAAATCCATATCAAATAACTGCCGTTTTCTCCATAAGTTTTTATACGATAAATATTTCGGATGTGATGCATAATCAATATTGACCGTTTTATTTCTATTTCTTTGTCTGGAAAGATACGACGCTGCATGACAAGCACCAGCTGATACACCAATTACATATGGAAAATATAAATCTTGTTCCATAAAGTATTCTAATATCCCGCCCGTGTACACACCACGCATACCGCCGCCTTCTAATACTAACCCCGTATTTTCAAGCATGTTACTCTCTCCTCTATATATATTGACTCTTTAATTATTCACCATGTTAAGTATCTTTTTCTATTATATATGAGTTCTTTCAGAAATTATATTTAAAAGACTTGAGAAAAAGGAGTTTTTTCTTCCAATTATATTTCCAAATGACCGGAGACATCCTTTATAAACCTTTGAATAAAATCTTGCTCTTCTTTCGTATATCCATCTAAAAGTAACAACCACTTTTCTTCAGCTTGCTTATGCAATTTTTCATGAGCTTTATATATTTTATTCCCACTTTCCGTTAAGCGGAAGAAGATTTCTTTTTGATTATCTAACATTTGCATCTTCTCAACGAATTGCTTTTGAAACAACTTTGTACAAATTTTAGAGATTGCTCCCTTCGTCATGCCCATTTCTGTCGTAATTGCCGTTACATTTATCAAACCATTTTTTCCGATACATTCGATTACATGTAACTCAGATAAAGACATACTACTTACACCTGTCTCACGAAGAAACTTCTCATTTTGTCGTTTTAAATGTTCTTCTTTTTTATGCAAAAGTGTACGAATGTCCGACAGTATTTCCATTTGCTTCGTTGCATGCTTCAATCCGTTCGCCTCCTAAGTTTCCGAAGAAACAATTTAACTATATACCATTTTAAAATTATTTTTTCATCTTTACAAGTGAGAAAATCATGTTAAAATAAATTTAGTTTCCTAGGAAACTAAATTACAAGGGGGTTAACAAGATGAAAAAATCTAAACTAAATTTCATTTTATATGTTATCTGTATTAGTGCCTTATTCGGTTCCTTCGCTCAAAATATTTACACACCTATCTTACCGATGATTCAAAATTCTTTTCATACTTCTCTTTATCTTGTAAATGTAACAGTTTCACTTTTTACATTCGTTCTTGCGATTATGCAGCTCATATATGGCCCTTTAATTGATACAAAAGGGAGAAAATCTGTCCTTATTCCTAGTTTAATTATTAGTACGATTGCTTCAATCGGATGTGCTTTTTCGGCAAACATTTATTTATTTCTCTTTTTTAGAGCTGTTCAAGCTATAGGAATAGCGGCTATACCTGTAGTTTCAGCAACGATTATCGGCGATTTATTTGAAGGAAAAGAACGCGGAGAAGCGATGAGCCTATACCAAATGTTACTTGCCCTCGCACCTGCAATGGCTCCTCTCATAGGTGGTTATCTTGGCAGTATAAATGGTCACTTATCTGTATTTCTCTTTTTATCTACACTTGGCATTATCTTATTAATGATAAACATTTCACTACTTCCAGAAACAAAGCCAAATGTAATTAAGCAGTCTAAAGCACAAAAGAATTACTCTCTTATCTTAAAAAATAAAACTGGATTTTCTATTACTCTTATTGGCTTCATTCAATTTTGTATTTACTTTTGCTTTCTCGTTTTTTTACCGAGTATTTTAACAAATTCATTTCATTTAACTGTAAATAAAATTGGTCTTATGTTTGTACCAATGTCTCTTTCTATCATGCTAGGAAGTTTTTGCTACAAGTTTTTGCAAAAACGCCTCACAACAAAGCAAGCTTTATTTATTACGAGTTTCTTCAATATTATATGTGTCGTTTTATTCTCTTTCACATATAGCATCAATATCCCCTTCATCATTATCGTTACATCTTTGTACGGTTTTAGTATGGGACTTTCTATGCCAACTCACACTACTTTATTAACAGAAGAATTCGTACAAGAACGTGCAACAGCTATCGGTATATACAACTTCATCCGCTATCTTGGTATGGGTACAGGGCCACTTATAGGTGGATTTCTTTTATTTAACCAAAATTACTTTTGGATTTTCTTCCTAGGCGCAATTATGTTTTTACTTGTAATCTTATATGCAATGAAAATGCTAAGTTTTCATGCTGTACAAAAATTAAAATAGAGCCCCCAAAATGTCGGCTCTATTTTACCCTCTTTGATCCGCAACAATATGAATATCAATATACTTTGTTTGTCTCATAATTTCATTTACAATAGAGCCTTTTCGTATTTCTTCCCACCTTGTTCTTGCAGATTGTCCAAGTAAAATTTGCGTCACTTGTAATCTTCTTGCGACTTCAATAATAACATCCGCTGGTTTTCTCCCTTTCGCCTCTTCTAATACAAAACTCGCATCAAATTGATTGGTTAACGATTTCCACTCTTCAATCGTCTGCTTTTTTCCAGCTGAAATAGAATCTATATTTTCCCTCTCAACGTTTAATACGTACAATTCAGCATTTAACCGATCAGCCATGCGCCATCCCCGTCTTATTAATTTCTCCGCTGTTGAACTGTATTGTACACAAACGAGAATTTTTTCTTTTACGCCAATTGGTTCTATTACTGTTTGGCTAATTTTCTCGTCCATATCATCAGCAACTTCTCGAAGTGATAATTCCCTAAGTGCTCCTAAATTATTAAGTGTAAAGAAGTTTTGTAAGCTTTGCTGAATTTTTTCTTCTTTATATATCTTTCCGTCTATTAGTCTCTTCCTTAATACCTCAGGCGTTGCATCAACGAGCTGAATTTCATTTGCTTTTTGTAAAATAAAATCTGGAATTCGTTCTCTTACTTTTACATTCGTAATTTGAGCTACAATATCATGAACACTTTCTAAATGTTGAATATTAAAAGCTGATAATACCGATATACCAGCCTCTAACAATTCCTGCACATCCATATAACGTTTCTTATATTTAGAACCAGGAACATTACTATGAGCAAGTTCATCCACTACGACTACTTGCGGCGCGCGTTTTTTTATTCCTTCCACATCAAGCTCATAAAATACCTTTCCTTTATACTGTATTTCTTTTAAAGGAACTTTTTCTAAATCAGCAATTGCTTCTTCCGTCTCTTTTCTTCCATGCGTTTCAATTAAACCAATTACAATATCAATTCCATCTTTTTTCATTTCTCTTGCATCAAAGAGCATTTTATAACTTTTTCCTACGCCTGGAGCTGCTCCGACATATAGCTTTAACTTTCCGCGATTTTGCTGACGAATATATTCTAAATATTCCTCTGGCGTTCGCCTTTGAAACTTCGGTTCATAATCATCTGCATACAAAATAAACACTACCTTTCATTCGAAACAACGCTACCTCAATCCATTAGATTGAGGTAGCACTGTTACTATTTCATTAATTTCTGTAATGCCAAATTTAGCTTTAAGACGTTCACTCGATCTTCTCCAAATAAACCAAGCGCAGCACCTTCTGTTTGATCTTTAATCAATTGATTAAGTTTTTCTTTCGGAATATTCGTTAATTTTGAGATGCGATTCACCTGCACCGAGGCCGCCTTTGGACTAATATCAGGATCAAGCCCTGAACCTGAATTTGTCACTAAATCTATCGGTACTTCTGTAACTGGAACAGCTGGATTTTTTTCCTTCCAGTCCGCAATACTTTTCTCTACTCGCTTTGCTAAATCTGGATTAGATGGTGCATAGTTATTTGAACCAGATGCTTCAGCCTTATATTCAATACTAGAAACACGCCCTTGAAAATAACGTGGATCCGTGAAGTTTTGACCAATTAATTTAGAACCAATCACTTCATTTTTATCATTATATATTAGACTTCCATCCGCATTATCCTTCATCACTGCTTGTGCAATACCAGTAACAATAAGTGGGTATACAAGTCCACACAATACTAGAAATGTAAAAGTAATACGGATAATTGATGATAGTATACTTTGTTTCTTCTCCATCTTTTTCCCCTCTTCCTTATATAAACAAGCCGACAATCATATCAATTACCTTAATTCCAATGAACGGAACGATAACTCCACCAAGCCCATAAATAAGTAAGTTTCGGCTAAGCAATGCATTAGAACTCATCGGTTTATATGCAATACCTTTCATCGCTAACGGAATGAGTAATGGAATAATAACAGCGTTAAATATTAATGCTGATAAAATCGCTGACAGTGGTGATGTTAATTTCATAATGTTCAATGCTTCCATTTGCGGAATCGCAAGTGTAAACATTGCTGGAATGATTGCAAAATATTTCGCTATATCATTCGCAATACTAAACGTCGTTAAAGCACCTCGCGTCATTAACAATTGCTTACCGATTCCTACAACCTCAATAATTTTCGTTGGATTCGAGTCTAGATCAATCATGTTGGCCGCTTCTTTCGCTGCTGTCGTACCACTGTTCATCGCTAATCCAACGTCCGCCTGTGCCAATGCTGGAGCATCATTTGTACCATCACCTGTCATTGCTACAAGTTTCCCTTTATCTTGCTCTGCTTTAATAACAGCAATTTTATCTTCCGGTTTACACTCGGCAACGAATTCATCTACTCCAGCTTCTTTTGCAATCGTTGCTGCCGTTAACGGATTATCACCTGTACACATAACCGTTTTAATCCCCATTTGGCGTAACTGTTCAAAACGCTCACGCATACCCGGTTTTACTGTATCCTTTAAATAAATTAAACCATAAATACGATTATCTACTGCAACTACAAGTGGTGTTCCACCCTCTTTTGAAATTAAGTCTGCTTTTTGATTTACATCTTTCGGAATTATTCCGCCTTGTGACTCAACCCATTCAATAACGGCACCTACAGCACCTTTTCTCACTTTTGTTCCGTCTTGTAAATCAACACCACTCATTCTCGTTTCTGCTTTAAACGGAACAAACTCACCTTGTTCTGCAAGTTCCCTATTGTATGATATAGATTTTCCCTGCACATACTCGATAACAGATCGACCTTCTGGTGTTTCATCTAAAACAGAACTAATAGCGGCCCACTTTCCAACTTGCTCAATCGTTTCATTTCCTACAGGCAATAATGTATGAGCCATCCGGTTCCCAAAAGTAATTGTACCTGTTTTATCTAAAATAATTGTATTAATATCGCCAGCAGCTTCTACTGCTTTCCCCGACATCGCTAACACGTTAAACTTTGTCACACGGTCCATCCCAGCAATACCAATTGCCGATAATAGCCCACCAATTGTCGTTGGAATTAAACAAACTAATAATGCAACTAGCACAGCAGTATCAATTTGAAACCCTAAATAATTTGTAAAAATCGGCAACGTCACAACAACGATCAAGAAAATAAGAGTTAAGCTCGTTAATACTGTATTTAAAGCAATCTCATTCGGCGTTTTTTGACGAGCAGCTCCTTCTACTAAAGAAATCATTTTGTCGATAAATGATTCACCAGGATTACTCGTAATGACAATTGTAATTTCATCACTTACGACCATCGTTCCACCTGTTACGGAACAAAAATCACCGCCTGCTTCTTTTATAACAGGAGCTGATTCCCCTGTAATTGCAGATTCATCTACAGATGCTAATCCTTTGATTACTTCGCCATCATTCGGAATCATTTCTCCTTGTTTTACGATAACAACGTCACCTTTTCTAAGATCAGTTGCTGAAACTTGGACAATGTCTCCATTTTCTTTTACTACATTTGCAAACACATCTTTCTTCGACTGCTTTAAAGAATCGGCTTGCGCTTTACCACGACCTTCTGCTAATGCTTCTGCAAAATTCGCAAATAAAACTGTAAATAATAGAATGAGAGAAACTGTTATATTAAACCAATCTGGTATACTACTAGAACTACTTGGAAGAAAAGATAAAATGAACGTAATGATAAATCCAATCTCCACAACGAACATAATCGGATTCTTTATCATGACTTTCGGATTCAATTTCGCAACGGATTGCTTCATCGCATGTGTTACGATATCACGATCCATCGTTTTCGCTTGTCTAACTTCATCTTCTACAGCATGTATTTGTGACTCATTTAATTGTTTTTCTTTTACTACTACCGGTCTCATCATTTACCCTCCATTACTTCAATGTAAGAAATTCTGCAATTGGACCGAGTACTAACATCGGGAAGAATGTTAATGCACCGACAATTACAATTGTTCCGATGAAGATGCCACCAAATAAACTATTATCTGTACGGAACGTTCCAACTGTTTCTGGCACTACCGTTTTTTCTTTCAGCGAAGCTGCCACAGCTAACATCGTAATTAAACTGAAGTAGCGTCCTAAAAACATAACTAAACCAGTCGTAATATTCCAAAACGGTGTATTATCTCCTAATCCTTCAAATCCAGATCCGTTATTTGCAGCTGACGATGTATATTCATATACAACTTGCGTTAAACCGTGGAAACCAGAATGAGAAATAGCATCCGTCCCTAAATTTGTTGAAAGAGCTAATGCCGAAAAGCCTAAAATGAGCAATGGATGAAATAAAATCGTGACCGCAATTAATTTCATTTCCTTACCTTCAATCTTTTTACCTAAAAACTCTGGTGTCCGTCCAACCATTAACCCAGATATAAACACTGCAATAATTGCATACATAATAATGTTTACAAAGCCTGCTCCAACGCCGCCATACACTGTATTTAACATCATATTTACAAGTGGAACTAGACCGCCAATTGGTGTTAACGTATCATGCATCGTATTAACAGCCCCAGTTTCAGCAGCTGTCGTTACCGTTGCGTATAGTGAAGAAAATACTGTTCCAAATCGTACTTCTTTCCCTTCTGTACTTCCTTGTACATGTTCGATACCCATTCCATTTAATGCCGGGTTCCCGTTTAGTTCAGATGTCGTAATCGTTATAAACCCTAGTAAAAATACCATAAATAGTGACACGAAAAGGATGCGACCTTGTTTTTTATTTCCTACCATTCGTCCGTACGTAAATGGAAGTGCTGTTGGTAATAACATCATAAGCATCATTTGCAAAATATTACTCATTTGTCCTGGATTTTCAAAAGGATGCGTAGAGTTTGCTCCGAAAAATCCACCGCCGTTATTTCCAAGTTCCTTAATAGAAACGAATGATGCAACAGGGCCACGTAATATACTTTGCTTTGCCCCATCAATCGTTTGTGCTGTAACCGCCCCATCTAACGTTTGCGGTACGCCAAGTGCAACAAAAACTAGTGCCGCAATAAATGCGATAGGAAGAAACACTCTCGTTAACGCTCTCGTAAAATCAACGAAAAAGTTACCAAGTTCTTTTCCAGCAAGTCCTCTTATAAAAGCCATAACGAGCGCCAATGTCGTTGCTGGTGCCGCAAACATTAAAAATGTAATCCCGATTAATTGTGATAAATAGGATAAACCATTTTCACCGCTATAATGCTGTAAGTTTGTATCAGCCATAAAACTAATCGCTGTATTAAAAGCGAGCGTAGGCTCCATCCCTTCAATATGCGCTGGATTTAGCGGCAACACACCTTGTAATCTGAAAATGAAATATACAATAACAATCATAAATCCGTTGAGTAAAACTAATGATAATGCGTACTGTTTCCACGTTTGATTGTATTCTTTTACACCCATAATTTTAAAAATAAGTTTTTCAAAAGGCCCGAATACTTTATCTAGCATTTTGCTACCTTGAAAAGCTTTTTCTAAATAAATCCCCATTGGCTTTGCTACTAAAATAAACAAGAGCATTGTAATAATGACTGCAACCCAAATCATAATGAATGATTCCCCCTAATTAAAACTTCTCTGGATTTAATAATGCATACACTAAATACACTGTAATTGCTGCGACAATAACCGATAAGACAATCATCATGATTGCTTTCCTTCTTTCACAACTTTATCTGACCAACTTGCAAGACTTGCCATTGATGCAACTAATAAAATAAAAATCCCGACCATTACAACATCTAACATAGCTATCCCTCGCTTTGTTTTTGTTAAAATTTACCATCTAAATATTAAAAAAGAACACTGAGCTCTACTCAGTGTTCAAAAAATGAACAACAAAAAGTAAACCTCCTCTCTAAACGCTTACGAGGTTAGCTGTCGGATTCGGGCCTAAAGAGTAGCCCTACTTTCAAAACTGAAAGATTCACCCCAAGTGACGATGCACAAAATTGGTTCCCCCGCTCCATTTCTGGAACTCAGCGATTTTAGGTTTTTTTGGAAATTTTATGAATGATTTATGAGAGTAA
Organism: Bacillus sp. 2D03; assembly: GCF_003946765.1. Lineage (NCBI taxonomy): Bacteria > Bacillati > Bacillota > Bacilli > Caryophanales > Bacillaceae > Bacillus > Bacillus sp. 2D03. The sequence continues at coordinate 166,845 of NZ_RPSJ01000014.1, forward strand.
ATATACTCCTCTATATTTCACTTGTAAAGGGTTAAATTACTGAAAATAATAATATTTACATTCATTTAAACGCTTACATTGAATATTATTACTATTATTTCATCTATTTTCTTTATTTCTCTTCTCTTTTCTTAAAAATGACCTTTTAAATATGAAATAAAAAGAGCGAATGAGATGAAGTGCATAGCTTGTTGCACTCAGCATTCGCTCTTTTTTATTCAACCTTTATTCTCCTCGTAAAAATGCACGTAAATTTCTCCCGCGAATATAAACTTGTGTCAATTCTGCATGTAGCTGCTCATACTCGGTAATATCCACCTCTAAATACAAAGCATCTTTTGATGGTAATATAATATACGGCCCTGGAAAAAGGGGATCGATCTGAACCAATTCTTGAACTCGCTCTACCGATACTGCCCAACGATTTGCTATATCTCCAAGTAATAATACCTTCATCATTTCTTCCCCCGCCCTATTCAAAAAATAAAAAAGAAATATTATCACAATTTGTAAACACGACAAACTTAGCTCCAATTGTTTCATAGAGCCTCGCTGGATATCGTTTATTCCTTGTAACAACAGTAATAGGTGCTTGAAAAGAAAAGCGAATGTGTTCTGTGAAAAAACTAACGATTGGAAGCTCATCCCCTAGTAAAATCACCTTCTTAATACACTCACAAATACTAGTAAAGTCCTGCTCCTTACTGCAGCTATAAGTCCAATCAAACCCACAATTCCTAACTTCAGCCGCTATCTCTTCATTTGCTGTAAAAATAATTAACTTATGTTGAAATGGTACTAGATCTCTTAAACTATCTACCTTACTTTCTTCTCCAACACAAATAAGTGTTAGTTCCATGTACCTCATCCTCCTTAGTATAAAAGAAATCAAACATAGATTGATATTCCCCTATACTAATCAGATCGATGAAGTGATGTATCCATCATGGCACCGTCCTCTCTCAAGACGCTTACGAAGTTAGCTGTCGGATTCGGACTTTGAGAGTAGCCCTACTTTCAAACTTGAAAGATTCACCCCTAGTGCCTACGCACAAATTGGTTCCTCCGCTCCATATAATTGGACTCAGCGTTTACAAAAAAATGTATTCTGGCTGATATATTACTCCTGTATTTTGAAAAAGTAAACAGAAAAAAAGCCAGTTATAAAACTGGCTTTTCACTTACCTATGCACGCGTTCTATTCACTTTATATGCAAAATGATTCGTCGGTCCATGACCACTACCAATATTCAATGGCTCTTCAATTGCTATACTAATAAATCGTTTTGCTTCTTGAACAGCATCTTCAATTGAGTATCCTTTCGCAAGTCCTGCTGTAACCGCTGAAGCAAATGTACACCCACTTCCATGCGTTTGCTTTGAAGGAATTCGCTCGCTTCTAAACTCAATAAATTTTTCTCCATCAAAGAGGAAATCAATTACTTCATTCCCTTGATATTCTGCATGTCCGCCCTTCATAAGCACATATTTAGCACCTAATTCATGCAATACTTTTGCAGCTTCCTTACTATCTTCAACATTATGAATCTCCATCCCAGTTAACACTTCTGCTTCTGGGACATTCGGTGTTATAACAGTTGCTACCGGTAATAAATATTCTTTTAATGCTTGAACTGCTTCTTGCTGTAATAATGATGCACCGCCTTTTGCAATCATAACGGGATCTAGCACAATATTATTCCAGCCAAACTTTTTAATTTGTTCTGCAACACTTTGAATTATTTCACTACTAAATAACATTCCTAGTTTCACTGCATCTGGTGTTAAATCCGTACCAATTGAATTCAGCTGTTCTGTAATACCTTCTAACGGAACAGGATATACCCCTTGAACGCCAAGCGTGTTTTGAGCAGTAATTGCCGTAATAGCCGTCATTCCGTATACACCAAGCTCTTGGAATGTTTTTAAATCTGCCTGAATTCCAGCACCGCCGCCGCTATCAGACCCTGCAATTGTTAAAGCTTTATTCACTTTCATCCCACTCATCCTTTTCTATCCAAAATAGCGATGATAAATCGTTTTTGCTTCGCTTATATCTTTCGTTCCATGTACGAGCACACGGCCATCTTTAAAGGCTACTAACCTCTTGTCTTCAACAGAAAATGATAATAAATATAGATTTATATTTAAATCATTCACGCGACCTTCCAGCAACTCTTTATATTGTTCAAAATTCATTTCATCTTTATAAGGTGGTCTAATTTGAACTGTATTTCGCCCGCATAAAACTGCTGTTTTTGATGTGTTCTCTTTATTTAAATACGGATATAATGCATTCTCTCCGCATGAAGGACAATTATGCTGGCGAAGTTTTTGCACATTCATACATGAATACTCATTCTTCCACATATCAAACGATACAAGCCCATCTCGAAGTGATTCGTAATCTTCTACTAACAGTTTAAGAGCTTCTGTTACTTGATGAGAAACGACAAGAGATACAGCAGGTGATATAATACCCGCTGTATCACATGTTGCCCCGCCAAGCGGAATCGACTGTAATAAACATGATAAACATGGTGTTTTACTAGGAAGGATTGTGTAAGAAAGACCGTAACTACCTACACATGCACCGTAAATCCATGGAATAGAATATTTTTGTGCTATATCATTCACAATAAAGCGTGTTTCAAAATTATCAGTCGCATCAATAATTACATCAACATTTGTAACAAGTTCTTCTAGCTCTTCAGCTGTTACATCTTGAACGAGAGCTTCTATTGTTACATCACTATTAATCTCTTCTAAACGTTTTTTAGCCGCTATAGCTTTTGGAAGATTATTCTTTACGTCGCTCTCTGCATACAATTGTTGTCTTTGTAAATTACTCCAATCTACATAATCACGGTCAACAATTGTTATCTTGCCAACACCTGCTCTTACAAACATCTCTGCATTTGCACTACCTAATGCACCTGCACCGATAATAAGCACATGCTTTTCTCTTATCTTTTGCTGTCCTTCTTCTCCAATTGGAGAAAATAGTTCTTGGCGAGAATATCGATTATTCAACTACGCTCATTCCTTCTAAAGGACTACTTGCAGTTGCACAACGCTTACGTGCAATACGACCTGCTTCAAATCCTAAACGGCCTGCTTCAATACTTAATTTCATTGCTTGTGCCATTTTAATAGGATCTTTTGCTCCTGATACAGCTGTATTTAATAACACTCCATCTGCTCCTAATTCCATTGCAAATGCCGCATCAGCTGGGCTACCAATACCGGCATCAACGATAACTGGTACTGTCGCTTGTTCAATAATGAAGCCCAAATTTAATGGATTTACAATACCAAGTCCTGATCCGATTGGAGATGCTCCTGGCATAATCGCATGCACGCCAAGCTCTTGTAATTTACGTGCTAATACAACATCATCAGATGTATACGGAAGTACGATAAATCCTTCTTCCAGTAACATTTCAGATGCCTTTAACGTTTCTACCGGATCAGGTAATAACGTTCTATCATCACCAATAACTTCTACCTTTATCATGTCACAAAGCCCAGAAGCTTTTGCTAATTTTGCAATACGAACAGCCTCTTCAGCATTTTTTGCTCCTGCTGTATTTGGTAATAACGTATATTTTTTCACATCAAGTTTCTCTAATAAATTAGGTTGCTTTGCATCAAAGATATCCATACGACGTACTGCAAACGTTAAAATTTCAGCTTCAGAAACGTCAATTGCCTTTTGCTGTACGTCAAAATCAGGGAATTTACCTGTTCCTAATAAAAGTCTAGAATGAAATGAAAATGGTCCAATGTTTAACATAATCAACCGCCTCCTACGAAAGTTACAATCTCAATTTGGTCTCCATCAAAAACAGATGTATCTGTATGATCATCTTTTTGTAAAATATCTTTATTACGCTCTACTACAACAATTCTGTTATCTAACTCTAAATGTGTAAGTAGCTCAGCTACTGTTTTTACACTCGCTGGCACTTCAATTTGGTTACCATTAATTTTTAAATTCAAACTTCCATCCCCTTTCTAAACTCTTCTAGAAAGCAATGAATCTAGCAAATGATTCTCTTGCTTTCCTTCTATTAAATCAGCCATATATTGGCCAGAAATAGGACTTAATAAAATACCGTTTCGATAATGGCCCGTGCAAGCATATAAACCTTTTATTTCTTCATGCTCTCCCATATAAGGAGCTTCATGATTCGATTGTGGTCGTAATCCTGCCCACGTGCTTTCCCATTCTGCTTCTTTTAAAGCTGGCAATATTGTATAAGCACGCTCTAATATAGAAGTTATACTTTCTGGCTGCACAGTTTTATTGAACGTATGTGGCTTCATTGTTGCCCCAATTACGTAACGTCCACCGCGCTTTGGAGTAATGTAAAATCTTTCTTGAAAAATAGGTGCTTTTAAAAGTTGTTTTCTACTTCTTACCGCAACCACTTCTCCTTTAACTGGATATGTACCCCAATCACGGTGAAAATAACTGAGTAACTTCGTGCTCCATGAACCTCCTGCAATAACGACTTTCTCACATGTGACAATACCTTCACTTGTAATAACTCCAGTCACTTTATTATTTTCAATACGGATATCAAATACTTCTGCCTGTTCATATATATCAGCACCGGAAATTGCCGCAGAATGTGCGAATGCTTTCGTAAGCTCTGGTGCAATAACATGACCGTCTTTCGGATAATATACTGCTCCTATAATAGATTCGGATAGATATGGCTCTTTTTCCCGCACATGGTCTCCCGTTAGAAAATAAGAATCTTCACCTGTTTTCTGCTGCCAATCCATAATGTGAAGAATTCTTTCCTTCTCATCTTCATTTTGAGCAATACGATAAATTCCTTTTTCTTCATATCCAATATCAATACCCGTCTTTTCACGTAAAACTGCTGCAAGTTGTGGAAATATAGCTCGGCTTTCTCTAGCAAGTTCAAATAGCGGATCATACACATCCCATTCTGCCTGAACACCAAGTAAACCAGCAGCTGCTTTGGAAGCTTCCGATGCAATACTTTGCTTCTCCACAATCGCTACTTTATGTCCTCTTTCTGCTAGAAAATGTGCAACTGAACTGCCAATTACACCACCACCAATAATCGCTACATCATACTTCTCACACATGTTTTTCCGCCCACTTTCTTATTGATTCCTTATAAGATTTCGCTTTGCTATACGGGTTACTACTACTTACAATTCCAGACATAACTGCTATACCACTTACACCGTTAGTAAGAACATCCACTGTGTTTTCTGGGGTAATTCCTCCAATTGCTGTAATCGGTATAGATAAACACCTTGCAATGTCTGAAATTTCTTCAAGCCCTCTCGCTGGCACACCTTTTTTACAATCTGTCGGAAATACATGGCCATAGACAAGTGAATCCGCTCCATTCTTAAATGCATCGATCGCCTCTTCTAAAGAATGCACAGAATAACCGACATGCAAATACGAAAACTTTTCTTTCACTGACTTTACATCTGTACTTCGATATCCTAGCTGCACGCGCGGAATGTTTAATAAAATAGCAATATCAATTCGGTCATTTATCACTATTTTCGATGCTGGAAAGCCTTTCCTCAAAAGACTTTCCACACCTTCATACAATTCCTTTGTACTCTTCTCACGCTCACGAATATGCAAATAATCAATCTCACTCTCAATTTGCATCGCTACATTCACTAACTCTTCGAATGGCATATGGCCATTTGAGATTACGTGGAGCTCATTTTTCATATTCATTCGCCTACTTTAAAATATTTTCGAATAGTTCATCGGCTGGGACGGTTTCTTTCGTCATTCCTTTGTCCTTCAGCCACTTATTTTGTTTCTCCCAAGATTCTTTTGAATCTGATAAGAATGGCTCATCTTTCGTTTCCATCTTCTCTAATAAAATTTTCATACTTTCCTTTTCAACTTCTGGCACAAGTGGGAAGTTTTCTTTTTCTTGATGATTTAATAAAATATTCAATGCTTCATCTGGGTTTTTCTTCATGAAATCATAGCCCTTTTTCGTACCACGTAAGAAAGCTTGCAACGCTTCTTTATCTTTTTTCAACGTTTTATCACCTGTTACAAACACAAGCTCATGGTAGTTTGGTACTCCGTAATCAGCTGGATTAAAGTACGCTGGTTCATGGCCTTCATGACGCATAACAGGTACTTCATGGTTAATGTATGCCCCTGTTACCGCATCTACTTTCTTCGTAATTAATGCTGGTACTAAATCAAAGCCAACATCAACTACTTTCACTGTATCAGGATTACCACCAGCTTCTTTTACCATCGTTTTTAAATACATCTCACTTAAAGGTGTTCCAGAGTATCCTACTGTTTTTCCTTCTAAATCTTTCGGTGATTGAATGCCCGCTGATTTCAGTGATACAACATGATTTAATGGTGAACGTACGACAGCTCCAATTGATTTCACTGGAATTTGCTCATTCGCTCTCGCCATAACAACATCTGGCTGATAATACAAGCCAACTGTCACCTTCCCTGCTGCTGCCAGCGTTAATGGATCAGTCGGATTAGAAGGGAATTTAATATTTACCTTTACACCTTCTTCTTTAAAGTATCCTTTTTCAATTGCTGCATAGATAAAGCTATGTACCGCATTTGGATACCAATCTAACATGACTGTTATTTCTTTCTCTTTTTTACTTTTGTCTGATGCTGAATTACTCGAACATCCTGCAATTATTGCAATTATTAATGTAAACACAAAGATGCGCTTTAAAAATTTCATGAATACTTCCTCCAACTAATGAATTTCTTTTCTAATATGGAAATAATTACGACGAAGAAAATAGCTAATAATGATAACAATACAATAGGTGCAAATACGCCAGCTCCATCTAACTGCGTCATCATTCTCTTACTGAAATATCCAAGCCCAGCTTGTGCACCGAGCCATTCTCCAATTGCTGCTCCGATAACACTAAGCGGAACTGCAATTTTTAAAGCTGAGAAAAAATAAGGAAGAGCAGATGGCAACTTTAATTTAAGAAAAATATCTCTTTTTGTTGCTCCATATGTAACTAAGAGCTCCTCCCATTCTTTTTTCGTACTACGCAGTCCATCATACGTATTGACCGCAATTGGGAAAAACGTAATTAAAACTGTGACAACAACCTTACTCCAAATTGTGTATCCAAACCATAAAACAAATAGCGGAGCAAGCGCAGTAATCGGAATCGTTTGTGAAGCAACTAATAATGGATAAAACGCTCTCTCCATCCATGTACTCGCATTCATTAACATCGCTAGCCCTACACCTAATACGATAGAGATAACAACACCTATTAAAACGACGTATAACGTTGCAGGTAAATGAACTGTAAATAATATGTCTTTTAGTTTCCATATCTTCATTACAATCGCAGAAGGTGACGGTAAAATGTACATCTCATCTACAATTCTTGCTCCTATTTCCCACACAGCTAGTAAAATACTAGAAAGTGTAATAGCAGGAACTAATTCTTTCAATCGGTTCATCACACAAGTACCTGCCTTTGTAACATACTAAGAAGCTCATCTTTCAGCGCTAATACTTCCGGTTTATATAAATCTTTTCGTGTTCTGTTATGATCAAGCGGTACAGTCCGCTCAGTCAAAGTCGTTATCGGCTGCTGTTCCACTACTAAAACTCGGTTTGAAAGAAATAACGCTTCTTCAACATCATGAGTAATGAATAAAATTGTTTTTTCCCACTCTTGCCATTGTTCGAACAACCATTCTTGCAAAGAGGTCTTCGTTAAAGCATCCAACGCACTAAATGGTTCATCTAACAGCAATATTTCCCCGCCTGTTAATAAAGTTCGAATAAAAGATACACGTTGTCTCATACCACCAGATAAATCTTTCGGATATTTTTTCTCATACCCTTGCAAACCAAATTTATGTAACAGTTCCTTTGCCTTTACTTGTGCTTCTTTCTTCTGTACACCTTGGCACTCTAGCGGCAGGGCAGCATTCTCAATAATTGTTCTCCACGGCAAAAGCATATCTTTTTGCGGCATATATCCTACAGGATGGTGCTTTGTTTCTGTCAGTTCTATCTGTCCAGTACTTACCTTTTCTAGACCTGTAATAAGGCGAAATAAAGTACTTTTCCCACATCCACTCGGTCCGATAATACTGACAAACTCTTTCTCATGTATAGAAGCATTTAATTCATGGATGATTGGTTTCTCATCGTAATGAAAAGAAACATTATGAAACTGTAGTATGTTCTTGCTCCTCAAATCCCCACATCTCCTTACGATAGGACATATCCCAGAATAAATATTCAAATCGACTGGAATATAAGAAAATCTCCTCTAATCTTTCTAGTTCTGTCTCAGACTTTCCAACTGCCATTTTATTTAATAAATCTATTAACCAAATACAAAGATTACCGTATTCTTCCGAACTATATCCTTGAATCCACTCACCAAAAAACTCATGATCTCTTGCTCCAGGAATATCATTTAAACGCTTTCCAATTTCCCAATAGCTCCACATACATGGAAGAAGCGCTGCTATTAATTCCGCAAGTGTGCCATTTTGAGATACAGACATCATGTAATTTGTATAAGCTAAATTTTTAGCAGATGGTTTCGCAGACTCTATCTCCTCTATAGAAATTCCAAGTCTTTTTGCATATTGTTTATGGATTGTCATTTCGCCATTTAATATTCCATCAATTTGTTCAGCGAACTTTCCCATTACTTGTGGATTCGTTGCTTTTACAACACCAATCGCATATAACTTTGCATAATCTAGCAGATATAAATAATCTTGAATAATATAATACTGGAATTTATCTTTTTCTAACGTGCCATCTCCCATACCCACTACAAACGGATGATTATGACTCATCTCCCAAACCGGTTGCACAGTTTCTAATAATCTATCGCAAAATTTCATTTCTCTATCCCCTTTCAATATATGTATCTAAATAAAAAACCACTTCTATATATAAGAAGTGGTTACAGCAAATAAAGTTATACATTTATTCGATGTTCCACTTCCCTTCGCTAGTATTACCTAGATCAGGTGTTGTAAGGGTTAAGGATTATTCCTCTCTCAGCAAATCAAGCACCCCTAGTGGTTTCAATATGAAATTTTCAAATAAAAAAGCCCCGTTTCTATACGCAAAGAAACGGGGACTCATTGTTAGTGTCCGAATTGCTTCCCTACGCTAGCATAATCTAGATCAGGTAATAAAAAGGATCAAAGGCTTACGGCCTACTCTCAGCTGGCAACACCAGCTCTCCTAGCAAACTATAAAATTATCACTGTCAGTATAACACCCTAATAAGACATCATCAACTTTTTTAATTTTCTTAATTATCAACAAAATATCAAAGTTATACAATACATACATTCTATTTTAGAAAATAAAACCCCAATTAATTGTATAAAAAGGAATCATTATCCTCAAAAAATTTATTTTTATATTGATTTCATATTACATTTATGTGAATACACCCACTATATTATATCTTTATACTATAATAAAATTACAACTATACAACTAGAGGAGGTCTCTATTCCATGAATATGAAAGCTGCTGCTTTAACAGCAACTACTGTAGCGATTGCTTCTTTACTTCCTTCTATGGGTGAAACAAATGTACAAAAAGCAAACGCTGAACAATTATCTAATATTAAAACTGGGTATGTCAAAGTCGATCAAGTAGCATTACATACAGAAGATAACGTAAAAAGCACATCAATTGATACAATTCGCTTTAATACAAAAGTGAACATCCTTGAAACAACTAATGAGTGGTATAAAGTATCTGTTCATAATAAAGTAGGTTATGTACAAAAAGATGCTATTTTACTAAAAAACAAACTTCATTCTAATGATCAATACATCGTTAATGCTAATGCATTAAACGTTCGCTCTGAACCTAATTTAGAATCTTCCATTTTAGATGTATTACCAAATGGCAAGTTTATTACCGTTCAAGAAGATCAAGGCGAATGGTATAAAATATCGCATAATGGCCAAACAGGTTACGTACAAAAAGCATTCATCTCTAATGGTTCACAACCCTTAGTAAAAGGAATCACCGTTCAAAATAATACAAAATATACTGTTGCAACACCTAATCTAAATGTACGTAGCAACGCTAGTACAAGTAGCGCTCTACTCGGTTCATTACAAAACGGTACACAAGTACAAGTAGTAGAAACTGTAGGAACTTGGTATAAAATTCGTTTTGGCACAGGATACGGATATGTAGCAAAACACTATGTAGTACAAAATCAACCACAAGCTAAAACAGATCAACCTTCATCAATTCCAGCTGCTTTCAAATTCCCTGCTCAAGGAAGAATTAGCTCAACCTTTGATATACGCTGGGAACAAATGCATTATGGTATAGATATTGCCGCTCCAGGAAACGTCTCTATCCAAGCTGCTGCTGCAGGTAAAGTTGTGAAATCTTATTATTCAGCTAGCTATGGCAATGTTGTTTTCATTGCGCATCAAATCAATGGGAAATTATATACAACTGTTTATGCTCATATGAAGGATCGCACTGTACAAGCTGGTGATCAAGTACAAACTGGACAATTAATAGGTCATATGGGAAACACAGGTCATTCATACGGGCAACATCTTCATTTTGAATTACATAATGGAGAATGGAATTTTGAAAAAACAAATGCAGTAAATCCACTGCCATATTTAGTTAGGTAAATTGTATGCCACGCAATATACCTCTTATAATTGAATACGTAGCCTTTTTAGGTTTAATCTGCTGTTTAATCATTTACAATACAAACATTGTATTTTTATCTATTATTATTGCTTTTGTTGCATTAGAAATTATGATGGAATCATTTCAAGTGCAACTAAAACAAAAAATTGCCCATATTTATAATGCTATTTTTCTTTTGAGTGCTCTCATAACAAATATAATTAGTAATGGCTTTTATTTATCTACTGTATTTCCAGTATTCTTTATGGCTGTTTTATTATTTGTAGCTAGATATATTAATGTCCCTTATAAACAAAAACAAGAACAAGAAGCTTAGAAAGAGGAGACACTGTGTACCAATCTTTCAAAGATACTCCAATAAAATACATATTGAATTTGTATAAGAAAGCCAATACTTTTTTTGGTATACAAGGAAGTTATACTGAACAACTTCTCCTATATGGAATGTTGTTTCTTGTCTTAATCACTTTCTCCTTGTTTTACTAACAAAAAAGGATCTCACATAAACTGGAGATCCTTTTTAATTTATATTAATTTTTCATATCGGAAATATTGTTTATCCACAAGCATATTTTTCATAAATAAAGCTCAGATTATATTTTTTCTCTAAGCTCATTCTTTGTTCGTCATCGCACCAATAGAAAAGAATATCATGAATCGTTGCGTAACGCTTATTTTTAAGAAATAGCCTAAAGAATGATGGTAAACAATCATGTAATTGTATAAATATATAATTGCGTAGTATTTCTTCTTTATATTCAATGCCCTTACAAATATACAGTAATTCTTCACAATAATATGCATGCTGTGGAACTTGTATCATTTCGAAAAATGGCACATAAGATAGTAGCTTTCCAATAAAATGACCGTATCGATCCATTACTCCTATCGTCATATGCTCCATCATTTCTTTCATCACATATAAATAATCATCTACATGCGTTGTCTTTAATGGGTCTAAGCGATCGGAAATTTGAGATAATACAGCTCTTTGACATGCTAAAACTGCCTGACTAGGTCCATAATATGATAGGAAATCTGTACACTTACGATATTTCCGTAATAAATCATGTGTATACAAATCATATACAAAAGTATTACAATACATTGCTAAACTCATCATATCACTATTTAATTGCTCTTTTGATAATGATTTCGCTCTCTTGCACATATAAAAGAATGTAAATTCCAATACTTCTTTATGAGATAATAAATGTTTACAATCGGTTATACACTTCTCATTAAATTTAACTCTATCCCAAATTTCAATATCCCTATCTGTCAATTCACCTATACGATATTTAATAATTAAATAATTTAAAGCAACTGATTGTGTCAAAAGATCCCATGTTTCATATTCCAATGAAGTATGAACAAACTCAGCTAATCCTTGCGCTATCATAAAATCATTTGCCTCTTCATACCAACCAATCTCTTGGCATAAGCGAAGAATACGCACTAAAGTTGGAATTTCATCTTTATGAAACTGCGGTAATTTCTTTGCTTTATTCATGCCATATACGATAAATGCCGCTAAATTTTCTTCTTTATAAAATTCTTTTTCTTTCCATACTAATATAGTTCGTTCTTTCCCCTCACCTTTTGGGTGACAAGGTACAAGCAAAGAAAATAATTCAGCGAAATTATTTGGTTCTATATATGTATCTGTAACCAAATTCCAATTTGGATCGCCCTGTACAGCCTTCATATAATTCCCCTTCCCTTTTCATCTATGTAGGAAATATTAATTTATTATCGCACCACTAAAAATTAATATTGTTATATTCAAAATCCCTCATAATACTTATATCTATCAGTATATCATCTTTTCTCTTATTAAAAATGAAGAATAACAAATTAAAAAAAACTGTCGAAATTATTAACCGTATCCTTATTATATAATGTCTCAGATACATCACGCTAACATATTAGTTTAATCCATATATGCTAGAATAATGTATCTGAACTTTATATATAATTTAGCTCTTTATGAGTGACCATTAGACTCTCGGTTAATTAAAGTTTCAATTTACTCTGTATGCTCTGAGATTTCGCTCAAGGCAAATCCAGCTTGATCATCTGCTGATTCCCTTATAGCTAAATCTCCTAGTGCTAACATGCCAATAAGTTGACCACTATCAACTACTGGTAATCGTCTAATTTGATGCTGTGCCATTAGCTCTGTAGCTTTTTCAATAGAATCATTTGGAGAAACTGAGATAATATTTGTTGTCATTACATTTGTAATTTTATTAGATCCAGGATGTTTTTCAGCAATCCCTCGAACGACTAAATCACGATCAGTAACAAGCCCAACAACTTGCTCATTTTCAACAACAGGAATTAATCCAACTGATTCTTCCTTCATTTTAACAGCTGCCTCATATACATTGTCTAGCGGTGTACAATGTACAATATGGGTACTCATTAAGTCTCTAACTCGTGTCATTATGATTTCCTCCTTTTTATACATACCATAGCTTTTCCAAAATTCCTTTATTTATTTCTGGAAAGTAACGTAATAAAAAGGATTAACAAAATAAAAAAGAGTCAGCATAATGCTGACTCTTTTTTGTATGACCCGTACGGGATTCGAACCCGTGTTACCGCCGTGAAAGGGCGGTGTCTTAACCACTTGACCAACGGGCCATGGCTCCGCAGGTAGGACTCGAACCTACGACCGATCGGTTAACAGCCGATAGCTCTACCACTGAGCTACTGCGGAATAATATATGGTGGGCCTAAATGGACTCGAACCATCGACCTCACGCTTATCAGGCGTGCGCTCTAACCAGCTGAGCTATAGGCCCATATACTTTACAGGGGCAGTAGGAATCGAACCCACACTGGAGGTTTTGGAGACCTCAGTTCTACCTTTAAACTATGCCCCTAAATGATGCCGGCTAGAGGACTTGAACCCCCAACCTACTGATTACAAGTCAGTTGCTCTACCAATTGAGCTAAGCCGGCATAAAAAAATGGTGGCTCGGGACGGAATCGAACCGCCGACACGAGGATTTTCAGTCCTCTGCTCTACCGACTGAGCTACCGAGCCAACATAAATGGCGGTCCCGACCGGGGTCGAACCGGCGATCTCCTGCGTGACAGGCAGGCATGTTAACCACTACACCACGGGACCATTTGGTTGCGGGGACAGGATTTGAACCTGCGACCTTCGGGTTATGAGCCCGACGAGCTACCGTGCTGCTCCACCCCGCGACAATATAAATTTTTAAAAAATGGAGGAGGTAGAGGGATTCGAACCCCCGCGCGACTCTCGCCGCCTGTCGGTTTTCAAGACCGATCCCTTCAGCCGAACTTGGGTATACCTCCATGAAGGAAAAAATAAATATTTTATTATTATATGTCTAAACCATTAAAGAAAAAATGGAGGAGGTAGAGGGATTCGAACCCCCGCGCGATTCTCACCGCCTGTCGGTTTTCAAGACCGATCCCTTCAGCCGAACTTGGGTATACCTCCGAGACATATATTAAATAAAGTGGAGCCTAGCGGGATCGAACCGCTGACCTCCTGCGTGCAAGGCAGGCGCTCTCCCAGCTGAGCTAAGGCCCCATGTTTTTTGGGAATATCGGGAAGACAGGATTTGAACCTGCGACCCCCTGG
>NZ_RPSJ01000015.1:0-150557 GCF_003946765.1 Bacillus sp. 2D03
ATATAGATTATTATAATACGAAACGGATTAAGGCAAAATTAAAAATGAGCCCGGTACAATACCGGACTCACTTTTATCAAGCTGCCTAATGAAATAACCGTGTCTAACTTTTAGGGGTCACTTCAAAGCTGCTCTTTTTTATTTTTGTTACATAAACCTAGAATTTTGGCCCATACTATACTCAACCATGTAATTTTGTACTCCTAAATTCATGGGTGTAATTTCTCATTGCAGTTAGCTTTTGCTAACTGCTCTTTTGTATTAAGTTAAAAATAAGTTTTAGGTCTTATTTCTTTTCTACGCCATATAATTTTAACCTAAACATCCAGCTCAAAGTGTTACCTCCTATCTTAAAGAGCACTTATGCATGGTGCTCTTTTTTATTTTATTTTCTTTCATTTCTGAATAACATTTTTAACTCTGTTCATTCTATTTTTGTAACTTAAAGTTACAAACTATTTCTGTAAGCGCAGCGTTTCTTTTGTACAACAAGCAGTTAGTTTTGTTAACTAGCTGCTTTGTTGTGTAAAACAAAGATTTTATTTTAAAACTGAACCTATCTAAAAAACATACATATAATATCTTGGGTATCCTTTTTCAATATTAGTTTTAGTCAGAGAGCACTATCAAAAGTGCTCTTTTAATGTATTGCAATGTATCACGTTTTACTTACAATAAACATAGATTGCAATCACAAGGAATTCTACAGGTTTCCCTAGGCCAGTTACCTTGTATTCCTTGCACACCTTAAGGGAAGAATCCGTTTATAACAAACGGGTTCTTTTATTTTGGGTTATAAAATAACTATTTTGATCATATTCTTTTGGGACATACATATACTAAGGTATACGATATGCGAAAATATTCGCGTGGCCCTCTTGCAGGGCTCTTTTATTTTTATTTGGTACAAAATAACGCTTTTGTTTAATAAAAATTAATTAACTATAATTTGAAAAATCGGAAACATTTACTCCATGTTTTTTCTGAATACTCATGCTATTATTTATGTGCTGATGTTCACCATCCCAAGAACTCAGTAATTTCATCCACAATCTCCACTCTCATCCTTTTGAGAGTGGAGCCTTTATTTATAAGGGTTATCCTCAATATTTATTAATAGGGGTACCGTCACATGCCCATCAAGCTAACCAAGTAAATTACTAGGTGCGAAATGATCCTTGTTTCAAAACTAGCAAGCGATAGAAAAGCAAGCATGCCAAAGAAGCCCATTAAAACGTGGTTTTTTCGCTAGGCAGCTTGTCTATGTTTCACTGTCGTTTCATACACAATCCCTAGAATATCAAAGACGGTCATCTTCTTATATCTATGACATTTACGACCGTTCTTTTTGAGCAGTTGATAAAGGCGATGCAAAATTTTTAAAAGTTCTTCTGTTCCAACAGCCATCGCTTGAAAGAGTAATGGAAAGTAATCTTTAATCATATAAATTGCTTTGTATTCACTCAGCTCCTGCTTTTTCTTTTCAAGCAGAAACTGACGCATTTGAAACATCGTAGAAGAACAGAGGAGGATGCCGATGAGTTGACCATATAAATGGCACTCTAGGCGTTCTCTTTTTATATTTTTACATTCATCAATTTCAAAGAATGACTTCCACGTTTTAAACAAAATTTCAATCTGCCAACGAAGTGAATATAATGAATGTACGTAGCTCGTCGGTACACCTTCTAGCGATGTGTTCGTGATATATACATTCATGCCCATTAATCGTTTACTTTTATCCTTCATGACAATGCCTTTCTTCTTTTCGCGTATTGCTTGGTTTTTCAAACGTGTTTGCGTTTGATCATCGGTTAAACGATGAATAATGACACGTGCTGAAAGCTTTTGGTTTTGGCCAATGTATGCCTTGGGGATTTGTATCGTTTCGCCAGGGATTAGATCAGACATTATTTGTGTCATGTCAAGCTGGATGTATTCTGTTTGTTTTTTTAACGTACCATTGTTGAAGTATTCTGGTTCAGGGTTCTTGATATAAATTCGTGTATTCAACTTCAACCGCGAGATATAGTAAGCCTCTTTATCATGAATGGTTTGTAAGTCTCCTAAATCGAAGTAACCAAGATCACGTAAACACAAATCGCCCGCCTCTACGGTTTCAAGGCAGATGGTACCGTATGTTTTATCATTATTCTTTCCTGCTCCAAGCTGCACGTTAAGAAATTGACCACTAAGTAAATCATATTCCAATTGGATTTTCACGCCTGCCTTATTACTACTCCCACCTGAACCTTGATAATCAGTGGCAAAATGGTCAGGCAGTTGAAACACTGTTGCATCTAAAATTCTGATATGATTGAAAGTAGAGATTAAGTGTGCAGAAAGTGAGTGATTTGAACAGAGTTTTTTTGTGAGAAGAGAAGTAAAGACTTTTCGAAGAAATGCGACAGTTGCTGGATTAAAGCGTTGATTCAGTCCTTCTGGACTCATGAGTGTAGCTGTATTTGCATAAAGCTGACTACATAATCGAGTGAGAGAATCACTTGCTATATGTTGACTGATCCAAATACATAAAGCAGCTAAATCTCGTGCGCCATACTTACTTTTACGTTTTACAAATCCTGTCTCCTGTGCGAGTTGTTGAAGAACATGTGGAGATAGGTGTTGCTGTAGTTCTTCAGCGAATAAATAAAACTCATTTTGAATCGATAGATTCATACAAAACGCCATCCTTTCTGTATATTTCTACAAAAAGAATAGCGTTTTTTTCGTTTTATGGATACAATTTTTTAGCTTGATGGCCATGGGATATTACTGCCCTTTAATGTGGCATAAAGTTAACGTACGCCTTGTAGAACAAATAGAATACAATTGAATAGCTTAAGATATAAAAGAGACTTCTTTTCCCCCTTAATATCCATTTTAATTTTCTATCCTGTAGCGACAGCTTTATTTTACTTCCTTTTGGCACGTTACATACCACTTCAAACAATTCACGATACTCCTCATCGATCCCTAAAAGTACGTACTCTTTATCGTTTGTATATTTTATATATAAAAATTCACTGCCGCTTTTACGATCTAATACTGTTTTCATAGAGACAATTTCATCTAACTGATATATTTTCAAATCAACGTCGTTATAATATTGATCTACAAAGAACACATACAGTTTTTTATTTGTAACAACGAGGACGTTATTAATACCAAAATTCATAGAAAGAAAACCGATTCCTAATGTTATAGCCGTCCCTGTTTGCCAACCCTTTACACGCGGATTGGACGCAGCCATGCTATATAAAATCTCTTCACCCTGCTGTAAATTACCTTGCACCTGATGATAACAACGCCGCATCAAAATACTTTTTGTTACTACCATTTTTGCACGTCCTATTTTCTTTTCATCTACTTTTGTTTCAACATTATATTCTGCTACATCTTCATCACTATATTGTAAATTATTTAAACCCTGCAACAGTTCCTCTTTGCGCATCAGTTTCCCCTCCTATTATCTTTTTTATTTTTTTCGTCCTCTTGAAAGCCTGCTATACACAGTATCTGTTGCCAGCCCTAATTCAGAAGCAATCTCTTGCACACTATATTCATCCAGATACCTTTTTATAAAAATTTTTTTATCTTCATTGTTTAGCGACCTAATTAAAAGATAAAAGTTTTCTTCCTCCTCTTCTTTTGTTTGATTTGTGCCTGTTCTCTCTTCATATATATCCTGCTGAAATTCTTGTAATCTATATACTTGATTACTCTTTCTCTTAAAATCGATCGCTTTAAACTTCGCGATAGATATAAGCCAATTTCTAAATTTTCCGCGTTTCTCATCATAACTATCAATGTTGTACCAAATGATTAACAAAATATCATCAACACACTCATCCACTAACACTTTACTATGGGATGTATCTAATACACCGTGAACAACTTTATAAATTAAATCTCCATACTGATCAATTGCTGCATGTAATGCTTTCATATCTTTCTTTCGCAACCCTTCTACTATTTCTACTTCTCGCATTCCTATCACCACTCTTTGCTCCATTCTCTATTCACTTAATATACGAATTATAATGATGGTTTTCTGACATTATGATAAAAAGATCTCAATTTTATGCTTCTATATTGTAGCACTAGTAAAAGTAGGGGTAGCACCACATCGCCATCAAATTAAGAAAACAAGTCACCCCAAAACGAAATTTTGTGCTAACTTGTGACAAAAAAGCTCATTTTTTCGTTTTGGGTTTATTTTAAAATCTTAGCTTGACGGGCATGGGGTACCGTCAGCATTTCGGAAAAAAGCCACGCTAAGCAAAAAATAAAATAAGCTGCCCATATGGACAGCTTATTTACATAATTATCGTTAACAGTAGTCAATGTATCTATAAGTCTACAGTTATTCGTTTCTGAAATCGTATGTATCCTCAGGAACATTTAACGTATGTCCGTTAATGATTACTATATCATTGTCTTTCCATACAATCTTTGCCGTATCTTCTCGGTAATTCCAATACACATTCTTTGTCTTGAAATATTCACGATGATTAAATACTAACTCTCCCCTAACAGCAAAACTTGTTGTTGCTCCGCCATTTGTTACATAAGCTTTAAATGTATATGTTCCGTCAGGAGATTGTTTTTCAGCAATCTTTTCACCTGTAGGTAGTCGATCCATACTGAAGAATGCCCAATACACTCCGTATACGAACAAACCAGTTATACAAAATAATATAATTAACACTTTTTGTTTGGTTTTCTTAATTTCTTTCTCTGCAAAATTCATGTTTTAGCTCCTATTAATGATTTTTATAGCAAACCATTCTTGTTTGGAGGGAAGATCAATCTTTGTTTTGTTTTTCTAACAGTTGAATAACTTTATCTAACTTTTGCTCAATTGGATCTTGTTTTTTGTGATTATTGTTACGCAGAATTATACGTATAATCCCTCCAAATAGTGCACCAATAATTATTGCAATAATGATGCAAGAAATAGTGGTTTCTAAAGGCATTATTTAGCCCTCCCTTTTTTTCCTTATTGTACCATTTAGAAGAACTAATATGTTTTGTGATTTGATTTGTATATTGTATACAAGTTAAGTTAACATAACGTCCTATTATTGATAGCAAAGAAAAAGGAGGAACCCTACTCTCATAAAAGAAACTCCTTCTGTGTTCTATCTACCTATACAATTTTTTATACATCCCTATTTTAGTGCGATTTTAGGTTTCTTGTTTGTTACTGAATTAGTCAAAAAACTGTATAAAATCGTGCATAATTTTAACGGGGAGGATTTTCAAAATACTGGTGGTATTCTTTGGATCATAAAACAAAATTATCAATTAAAATATATATCTTAATATATGTAAAGTTACATATATTAAGATTAAAATCAGTGTTATACTAAGATTAACCAAGAAGCATCCAAGATTCTTTGATTAATCACTACATTTTCCTTAAAGCAATATCAACAAGAAAAGACACTGTATAGTGTCTCTTTTTTATGTTTTGTGCCTTTACCAGTAATAAGAGGATATATATCTATGCCCTCTTATTACTGATTGGTGTTAGAATTTCTACCCCCACAAGCAGAATATCTGAAAGACACTCATATAAGAGTGTCTTTTCTTTATGCAAAAATTATTTTTAAACAAAAACTCTTTATAAAAGAACGCAAGTTCGTATATAATAAGAACAAATGTTCTTTTGATTTAGGGAGGAATAACAGTGTATGACTATTCTATCTTACCGAATAGAATCATCTTATGTGTTGATTTACGTAGCTTTTACGCTTCAGTAAGTTGCATCAAAATGGGGTTAGATCCTATGTATACAAAATTGGCAGTAGTCGGTGATGTAAATAGAAACGGTTCAATCGTTCTAGCTGCCACTCCACCATTACAAGCATTGGGTGTAAAGAAGATGGCCAGATTATACGAGATTCCTTGCAGAAAAGACATTCTTGTTGTAAATCCGATTATGGGAACATACATTAAATGCTCTAATTACATAACAAAATTAGCTTTACAGTACGTTCCTATTGAGGATTTTCACCAATATTCCATCGATGAGTTCTTCATGGATATTACCGATAGTATTCATTTATTTGCTAACGATCCCTATGAATTTGCGTTGAAATTTAAACGTGAAATCTATACGAAAACACGGATTGAATGCACAATAGGAATTGGCCCTAACCCTTTAATGAGCAAAGTGGCTTTAGATGTGGAAGCGAAGAAAACTAAAGATTGTATAGCATACTGGAAGTACGAAGATGTACCCATAAAATTATGGCCAATACGACCACTTAGTAAGTTTTGGGGGATTTCAGGTAAGACAGAAGCGAAGTTAAACCGAAAGAGAATTCATTCAATTGGAGATTTAGCACAATATCCACTTAAATACTTAAAACAAAGCTTTGGCGTTATTGGCGAAGAATTACACTTACATAGCAACGGCATTGATTTTAGCCGTATATCAGAAAAATACGTTCCAACAACAACTTCTATTGGTAAAAGCCAAATACTTATGCGTGATTACACTATAGAAGAGTTTCCAATTATTCTACTGGAGCATGTAGAAGAAGTTTGTTATCGAATGCGAAGGCAAAACAAACTAGCTCAAACTGTCCATTTTTCCATTGGTTATAGCAAAAATTACGCTGGCGGCTTCAGAAAAACTCACACTATGAACCGACCGACCAATTTAACAATGGATATATATAAGATTTGTACATATTTTTTACACGAGTTTTACACTGGAGAACCCATTAGATCCATAAATGTTTCTTTAACTAACTTAATCAATGCAGGCGAAGAACAAATCTCACTATTCGATAATGTAATACAACGAGAAAAAGAAATGAAACTAACTAAAGTAATGGACGAAATACGTACTAAATTTGGTAAGAACAGCATATTAAGAGGAATTTCGTATACAAATAGCGCCACAGCTAGATACAGAAATACACTAATAGGAGGACACAAATCTTGAACAACGCTAATATGCCAAAAGGGCGCGGAATGGTGAAATGGGCTCCATTCGCAGCATTAACACCCCAATTTGATGGGATACGTGAAATCATTAGGGAACACACAAAGTCATTCGTCCGATTTTAACAACTGACGAAAAAGAACGAATTGAAAATATGCTATTATGTTCCTTATTATCTGAAGAAGAAATATTAATTTCATATTATGAAGACGATTATTTACTATCAGGCTATATGACTGTTGTTGATATTGATCCGCTAAATAGCGCTGTTATATGTACTGATGCTTTTGATAACAAGATGAAACTAAAATTTTCTAATATAATAGATGGGGTACCACCAACAAAACGCGAATTTCGCACGTTAAGAAAAATTTGAATGTACTAAAAACTTCCCGTAAGATGCATCCCTACAACTTCATTTAGAAACTTGAAAAATAATGGGATTTTATATACGAATAGGATGAAAAGAGTTTGTATACAAAATTGTGTTTTTGCCAAAGGGATAAGTTCCTAGTAAATTAAGGATACTATAATAAAGAGAAAGCTTTGCATATTATGCAAAGCTTTCTCTTTATTTACTCACAAAATATCCAATTGTATAGATAATCCATAAATGAACTGGATAGAAAATATAAAACATATATTTTGTGAATGCATTATTTAAACCACGCTCCCTGTTATATAAGAAGAAGAATGGTAACGAAAATATCATCATCCATTGGTTATTAAAACCAAATAAACCCATTTCTGTAAAAATTTCTCCAGACATAAATGATGTTGGTACCTCTATTAATGAAAGTAATACATATGTGATAATTAACCACATTTTCTTCTCTCTAAAGAAATAGAAGATTAATGTCATGATGACGCCAATATCATTTGCTTCTGTAAACATTCCTAATATAGCCGCAATAATGGTAGCTGGAATTCCTAGTAAATAGTTTTTTGTACGTTTCGTATAATCAATCGTGCAAAGTAAAACAATACTCATTCCAATTGACAAGAAAATATTATTGTGAAGTCCGCCTTCCCTTGGGAACAAGTACTGAATTAGCGCTGAACCTGCAAACATAATAGCTGCCCACATAAATAAACGTGTAGCATACTTTGTACGATTTCGTGTATAGAAGAATCCTTCCACTACAAAATAGAAGAAAATTGGCGCTACAATACGTCCTGGATGATGCATCCACATTGGCATACCCGGAATGTAAGTATACACGTGGTCAATGACCATAAGAATCATTGCAAAAATTTTTAATTGAAAAGCATTTAACCTCATAAAATATAAAACCTCCACTTTACATGTTACTCAGATACTATTAATCTTTTGAAAACAAAGTTTTGTTTTCTTACATACACAATATACTTTCATAAAAAAGTATTATTTTTTTGTCCAAGAGGTTCTTTTATAAAAAATAGAACCTCTCGAATAGTAAAACTTTAGGAAAACTTGCTATATTATTTTTAGATGAAGTATCTAAAACATTAAATACATGTATTGTTAATTCATTAGTTTTTTCAAATAGTTTCGTCGTATGATGAAAAAGCTTATAATAAATAGCAATAAAAAGATTCCTACACCTATTGCTGTGACTCCATAAATTCCTGATGGAAACTGGTTACGCAGTCCAAACATAGTTCCACATAGAAGGATAGATGCAAGGACAAACGGTGTAAAAATTAAAGTTGCTAACTCTTTGGTCACAACAGAAGTTAATTCTTTTACAGAAAATCCAATTTTTCGGATTCCAGCATATTTTTCTTTTTCTCCTTCAAATTCCATTTGCAGGTAAAAATAAAGTATGCTCATTGCTGCGCTCAAAAAGATAAGGCTCATCATAAAACCGATAAAGAATAAAAGGTTCACCGTGAACTTCTCTGTATTGTATAAAGCAATTTTTGAATGAATTTGGCGTTCATACTGTTTTGGGGTAATTTTAGAGAAAATGGTTTCAGCCAATTCGAGTTTTTCAGTCCAATTCTCAACCTCATAAGAAAATACTTTAAATATAGGATAATCAATGGTTTCATAAACTGCGTCCGGGACGATATAGTATACCTTTTGAATGCCTGACATTAAAATATTTCGTTTCTCAATGCCTGCGTATTTAAGTTCTCCAAACGGATAGTCATGAATTAATTCCGTACTTGGAAGAATATTTTGATATCCTGCCGCAGCATAGTACTCATCATCCTTTAATGAAATCGTTTTATGAAAGCCAAGTGCATTATAATTCGAAACTGACATAAAGCCGATATTATGATTTTTATCTGTTTTAAATGCAGAATAATATGCATCGTATTTACCTTGGCTTGCTAATGCATCTTCAATAAATGCAACATCTTCCTTCTCAACTTCCGGTCTATCTCCCGGAAGTGAGAGATATTGAAAGCTGTACGGTTCTATTGATTCTACTCTCTTATCTATATTGTAATAAGAACTGAACAGTACGTTTGTACATACAAATACTCCTAACAACAAAACTGTTAATAAGTAGATAAGGTGCGCATGTGAGCGTCCTTTGGCTTTTAGGTTCGAGACGTAAAGCATATTTGTCTTTTGGTAGTACGACGGTCTATTTTGTAATACACGAATCGAAAACAACATTCCCTGTGTGATAATAAAATAGATGGCTAATAGGGAACTGACAAATAGTAAAATGTAATAGACCATTCCAAGTGATTCAACCCAATTCATTTCTAATATAAGTGATAGTGCTAAAAATCCACTCGTTATTACAGATAGTAACAACTTCCATGGTGCAGGTGCTATTAACTTTTCCTGTGTTACATCTGCTTTTAACAGACGAACAGCTTCTTCTTTGTTAATAAAACGTGTTATAAATTTAGAAACGATACAGAATAAAATTGTAAATAGAACAGTTGTTAATACGATAGCTTGTACTGGTATATACATACCAAAGCTACTCGCTTGTAACACCCTTTTAGTAATCATTAAAAACAAAGGGGCAATTACAAGCCCAAGCACAATCGCTGTTAGAATTGCTACACAAGCAATAAGCATATTTTCTCTGAACAACATCTTACGAACTTGCTGCATAGATGCTCCAGTAATCATAAAAATTCCAAGATTTTTCGTTTTCTTTTTCAAAAACGAAAACATCGAATAAATGATGAACACGAATGAAAAAATATACACAATAAAGCTCGTAAGCATCATTACAAGGCTAAGTGTACTTCCTATTTGAATGGTCATCACCATTGGATGAAATGCTATAATCGAAAATAAGAAAAATATTAAAATGGAAAATACACTGCTGAAAAAATAGGAAATATAAGTCCATTTATCGCGCAAAATGTTTTGAAGGACTATATGATTAAAGCTCACGCTGACCACCACCTAAAAATGTAAGTGTATCCATGATTTCCTGATAAAACTCCTTTTTATTATTACCTTGATACACTTCGTTATAAAGGATGCCGTCTTTTATAAAGATTACACGATGTGCAAAGCTTGCAACATAGGCATCATGAGTCACCATTAAAATAGCTGTATTAAAGGTTTTATTAATTGATTCAAATAACGACATAACATCATTTACTGCTTTAGAATCTAGATTTCCAGTCGGTTCATCGGCTAATAATAATCCAGGTTCATGAATAACAGCTCGCGCAATTGCCACACGTTGTTTTTGTCCTCCTGAAATTTCAAATGTACGCTTCTTTAAAATTCCTTTAATCCCTAGGAAAGTTGTAACTTTCTCTAAACGTTTACTCATTTCAGTAGCCGGTATAGAGTCGAGTGTCAACGGTAATAAAATATTTTCCTCTACTGTTAAAGTATGAACAAGGTTAAAATCTTGAAAGACAAACCCTAATTCTGTACGACGAAACTTTGCTAATTCAGTATCATTTAATTCATAAGGATTTTTTGAATTAATTGTAACTAATCCCTTAGTTGGAGGATCGATTGTGGAAATACAGTTAAGGAATGTTGTTTTACCACTACCGGAAGGACCCATTACGGCAACAAACTCATTCTTTTCTAAATGAAAATCAATCCCTTTTAATGCTTTATAAATAATTTCCCCTGTATAGTCCTTTTGAAGATTCTTTACATTTAATATTGTGTTTGACATTAGTATTTCACTCCTTCGTATCTTTCAGTATTTTAGTATAAATATGCTTGTTACTTCTTAACATCTCTCAATGTGACAGCAAGATGACAAAATTGTCACATTCAAAACGGCTACCTTATTTGGTAGCCGTTTCTATACTTCTTGAGAAGTCTATTGTAAATGTTGTTTCATTATCTTTAGAATGTAGGTGGTATGGATGATTTAATGTAGTAAGGATCCTATTTACTAAATAAAGACCGATACCAGTTGCTTCCCCTTTTGTACGTCCTTTCGTTCCTGTGTAAAATAATTCAAAAACACGTTTTATTTCACTTTCAGGTATCGTTTCTCCTTTATTTTGAATGAATAAATTTCCATTTTCATAATGAATCATAATAGAAGAGTGTTTTTCGCCATATTTAACAGCGTTACTTAATAACTGGTAAACCACAACTTTTAGCCATTTACGATCTGAATAAAGCAATATATGCTCCGGTATGGTGCTTTTAGGAAATATTTCTTCCTCAATAAAATAATCTCTTAAATCGTTAATAACTTCCTGTACGACATGCTTTAACAGAATTGGTTCTATTTTTAAATCTGCTAATAATTTAGTAGAGCGACTATACGTTAGTAACTGATTTAAAGAGAAGTTCAGTTTATCACATTCAACTTTTACTTTTTGCCATTCTGCAAGGGAATTTGGTTCCTTAAACTGATTGGATTGTATAAGCAGTTGAATGACAGAAAGTGGCGTTTTCATTTGATGAACTGCATAAGAAATCATTAATTGCTGATTATGTAAAGAACTCTTATACTCCTCTTCTTTTGATAAAAATAAGGATTGAAAATATTGCAATTGAGTTGCGTATGCTTTCTCGTATGGAGCAATTGGCTGATAAATCATGAAACTGTCCGTATGGATGTTCTTGTTCCCAATATGTGCATACATTTTTTTACGACGTAAATAACGACCAAAAAGTAATACGATTAATAGAGAACAGGCTAGAAATATAAAATAGGTATAATGATTTTCAAAACCATCTAATCGATTAATAACGATTGGTAAGCTAATAAATGTAATAATATAAAGAATAATAAAGCTCAAATGGTCTTTTAAAAATAACTTCATGTGAGTTTCTCCGTTAATTGATAGCCAATTCCTCGAATAGTTCTAATTTCTAAAGTAGAATGGATGGCTTCTAATTTCTTTCGTAATCTCGCAATATTTACTGTTAATGTATTTTCCTCTACAAATTCTTCCTCATCCCAAATGGCTGTAAGGAGTTGCTGTCTTGTTACAACATTAGGATATGCTTCAAAGAACATTGTACATAGCTGGAATTCTTTTATCGTTAATAGCTCCTCCTGTTTAGGTGTGCATAATCGTACAGTATCTAAGTTTAAAATTGTATTTCCTATTTTGAAAATTTTTTCCTGTACATTTCTGGCATATTCACCATATATACGACGAATTTGTCCATTAATTTTTGCAAGAACTACTCCTAATAAAAAAGGTTTGGTAATGAAATCATCAGCTCCATTTTCAATGCCATACACTTGATCCGTCTCACTCATACGAGCAGAGAGAATCACAATGGGACAATTCGATATTTGTCTTATTTTACGGGACCAATAATAACCATCAAAGGCAGGAAGGGTAACATCCATTATGACGAGATGGGGTTGGAAATCTTGAAAAATTTCTAATACCTTTTGAAAATCTTCTACAATGAGGCAATGATATCCATATTTTTCGAGGTGTTCTTTTAGTGTATCCGCTATATGTATTTCATCTTCAACAATCAATAATTTATACATTTCATCCTCCGATTTATTTATTAACTTTATCTCATACCTTAATTTTAAATCATTATTACTTATGGTCAAAATGAGACACATTCTTATACTATATAAGAATAATCTTTATCTCAAAGTTATATGATCTTTGCATCAGAACTAAAGAGGGGTATCTTCTCTAAAAGAATCGTTTTCATCTCGTTCAGAGTAAATATACTTTTTTTGAATATTCATAAAAAACTAATGCTAAGTAATTTTTAACAATTGAGAGATAAAATCGAAAAATCAAGATATTTTTCAATTTGAAAGGGAATGCCAATAACATTAAATAAATTTTCAACACCCTTAAGAAAGACTTTCTTTGATTATAGCTGCCATTTTGGCAGCTATTTTTATCTCACAAAAAGGGGCTGATTAGTAGAAGGGGAAATTTTCTATATTTCTTTTTTTATTGGGAACATCTCATATATTTTTTCAGTTAAAGATTGAGGAGACTCTCTTGACGATCTTTTGATCCAATCAATGAAGACATTAAAGAATCCACCAATAAAAAATAATGCTTGAGCTTTGCTCATGTTATTACTGATCGGATTGTCTGTTTCAAATATAGATTTTATTGCGGAATTAACATAATCAAGAAGAAGACCAGACATATTGGAATCTATTATGTTTTTCATTAGGATACGCTCATTGGCCATAAAACTTATTAAACCTTCTATAAAAAGTTGAAGACTATCATGAGAATCTAAATAAGTAATTTCTTCTAAAAATTTGTCGATACCTTTTTGCATAGAGGCATTAAGCACATCGTAAATGGTACGATAGTATTTGTAAAATGTAACTCTTGCAACTCCAGCTTTTTTGCAAAGTTCCGTAACTGTTATATCCTCCAAATTTTTTTCTTGCAGCAGCAGACCCAAAGCTTCTGTAATGTATTCTTTGGAATATACACCATCCTGACGTGAGTTTCTCAGCGCTAACACATCCTTTCATTTTGTTAGTTTTAGCTTCTATTTATCTAAAAGTGCTTGAAAAACCACCCCTCTCTTTTATACTTACATGTGTAAGTGCTAATGTTAATACAAATGTTTCAATGATGACTATGCTTATTCTATAAAAGGAATTTGATTACTGTCAATGTATACAAAAAGGTCATTTGAAACCTTGTACTTACTATTGTAAATAACGAAGTTGGAGGAGATTAAAATAGCAAAGTATCTTTACAAATTAGGTGGTTGGGCAGCAAAACATGGAAAGAGTATTGTTTTTAGTACCTTAGGAATTTTATTCATCTTGGGGGTACTAGCTGGAAGTTTAGGTCCCTCTTTCAATGATGAGTTAACGATTCCAGGCACACCAGCTGAGAAGGCAAGCAAGTTGTTAGAAAAAGAATTCCCCGAATCTCAAAGTGCTGGTGCCCAAATTAAAATAGTTTTTAAAGCTCCAAAAGATCAGACATTAGATTCGGAACAGGTAAACAAAGTGATTACGGATACTTTGTCTGATATTAAAAAAGATGATTCAAATGTTGAATCAATTGCAACCCCTATGCAACTTAAAAATTTAACCAAAGATAATACCATGGGGTATGCTGTTGTCAATTATAAAAATGATGCTGAAGATATAAAGGAATCGTCTAAGAAGAATGTATTAAACAAAATTGAACAAACTCGTGAGGAGGGAATCCAAACGGAGTTAACCGGTGATGTGAAATTTACTGTAGTCGAATCAAATGGTGAATCGGAGGCTATTGGAATAGTTATTGCCTTTATAATTTTGGCGATTACATTCACATCTTTCCTAGCAGCTGGGATGCCTATTATCACTGCTATTATAGGATTAGGAACTGGAATGCTCGTAGTTATGATAGGCTCTAATTTTATTGAATTGCAGGATCTTTCGCTTTCAGTGGCTATCATGTTGGGAATAGCCGTTGGAATTGATTATGCTTTATTTATTATGACCCGATTTAGACAACAACTTGGCGAAGGACATTCCGTTAAGGAATCTATTGCTATAGCAACTGGTACTGCAGGGAGTGCCGTTGTTTTTGCTGGAATCACTGTAATAATTGGACTTCTTGGATTATCTGTCATGAAGATTCCTTTTTTAACCAAGATGGGAGTAGTATCATCTATTAGTATATTATGTGCTGTATTGGTTTCCATCATCGTACTTCCAGCTTTACTAGGAATAGTAGGGCATAGATTTCATCCCTCTATAGGAAATAAATTCTTTAAAAAAATTACAGGTGCAAAAGAAGGCAAAGTACCTTCGAATAAATGGGGAAAGCTTGTCACAAAACATCCGTTAGTTATGTCTTTCCTGGCTATTGCATTACTTGCTGTCATTAGTATTCCCTTTTTCCATATGAACCTAGGACTGCCCGATGATGGGGATACAATGTCAAAAGATACAACGGAAAGAAAAGCATATGATCTCATGACAGAAGCGTACGGAGAAGGTGTTCACTCTTCTCTAGTTATGGCAGCAAAAATAGATAGTAAAAAACAAGACCCACAAAAGACACAAAAAGCAATGGCGGAGATTACAGAAGAAATTGGTGAACTAAAGAATGTTAAGAGTGTAACGCCAGCTTTCCCTAATTCTTCTGGTGACGTTTTTATTATCACTGTGACCCCAAAAACGGGACCAAATGATATAGAAACAAAGAATCTTGTGAAGCATATTCGCGAAAAATCGAATACAACAAAAAAAGAAAATGACATTGAGTTATTAGTTACTGGTACAACGGCGGTCAATATAGATATAACAGAAAAGCTAAATACAGCATTACCTATATTCGCAGTGCTTGTAGTAGGACTGGCATACGTTCTTTTAGTGTTAGTATTTAGATCCCTATTACTTCCTTTAAAAGCAGTAGTAGGCTTCCTCCTTTCATTGGCTGCAACACTAGGATTTGCTGTGTTTGTTATTCAAGATGGAAATCTTCTTGATTTATTTGGTTTCCCTTCTTCTAGCGCAATTCTTGCCTTCTTGCCAATCCTTACAATTGGTATCCTTTTTGGATTAGCAATGGACTATGAAGTGTTTCTTGCAAGTCGTATGCGGGAAGTTTACACGCATACAGGCAATCCAAAGGAAGCTATACTTGCAGGGATGAGAGACAGCGGAAAAGTTGTAGCTGCAGCAGGATTAATCATGATAGCTGTATTTTTTGGCTTTATGCTTATGCCAGATCCAATGGTAAAGGCTATAGGGATGAGTTTAGCATTTGGAGTTCTATTTGATGCTTTTGTGGTTAGGCTGACGATTGTTCCTGCCGCTATGACATTGATGGGAAAAGCAGCTTGGTATATGCCGAAATGGCTAGATAAGATTCTTCCAAATATAGATGTTGAAGGTGAATCTATCTTGCATAAATCAGAAAGTAAAGATAAAAAGTGGGATAAGTGTAGCTATGAGTTAAAGTTTGATAGAAAAGATCGTTTGAACCAACATGGGGTTCAGCCGAGATACCCAGAGCAAAAGAACCAGCAGAAGTTCGAGTAATTTTCTTTGGAAAACATGGTGAATTACGAGAACGAGCGCTACAAGATTAGCTTCAAAGAAGTAGCGCACTAAACTTTTTAATTAATACGATTAGTGTATGGAATACGGTTTATTTAAGTGAAGCAATAAAAGTTTTGAAGAAAAAATTTGATGAAGAGCTATTAAAACATATTTCTCCATTAGGGTGGGAACATATTAATTTCCTAGGAGAATACCGATTTAATAAGAAAGAAATTGCACCTTTGGAATCTCTTCGACCACTACAAACAAATTAACAGTAAAAAGCCGATTATCCCTTAGCGTACTGGAAATCGGCTTTTTCTATGTGGAAATCCGCTTAGCGTACGAAATTCGCGTTTTGTTGGTGGGACTCCTAGATGTAAAATAAAAAGCATGTAAGTGAACATGTTGGATTCTTATAAAAGAGTGTATAAAATGCAAGGGAATCAGATAAGAAAGTAAAAATGAACCGCATCAAAAAGAGAGCAAGTGCCCTCTTTTTTGCTTTTCAACATATTTAATATTTTACTACTGAATTTTAAAACTATGAGAATACGCATTTCCATACTGTGCAACGATTCCATCAGATAACCAAATACGTAAACGGTATGTACCAGTTGAACTAAAATTATTACTAACTTTAATGGATTTAGTAGGTGTTTGCTGTGTAAATACTCCTTCAAGGCCATTCACTTGTTTTTGATATTCCCATTTTCCGTTAACATTTTTCTTTATAATTACAATATAAGAAAGATTTTTTCCGCATTCATTAGCTGGTTTCTTCGCATAAAAACTGATCGTTCCAGATTTACTGTACGTACTTGAATCTACGTTAACTACAACTCCACAATCTCCAGTAGAACCGTTTGCTGCTAGTGCTGGATTAACCATATTAAAAAATAAACTGAAAAATAATAAAGGTACCAATAAAAAGAACTTTTTCATAATGTAACCCCTTCCCTACTTGGTTTGACTATTTAATTTTCAGAAAAAATAGTACACTAAAAACATATATTTTTTTACAAATATTGTTAACCTTTTAAACTCGATAAAGTAATATGATAATATTATGTAATCAGAAATTAATATTATAAAAATAGCAGTATTGATTTTTGAGAATTCCTCAGCATATAAGGGATACCGCCAACATTTTGAAAAAAACAACGCTTAGCAAAAACATACAATAAGCCCCCATCATATGAAGTGATCCCCGAACAGTTGGAGGGAATACAAAGAATCCCTTATTGTGGTGTTTATTAAGTTTTTAATATGTAATCCAGTACATGAAATTATACAGACTAAGGTATTTCTTTGGTTTCTTTTTAAAATTCATATAGCATTCTATATGAATTTTATGGTATTGTATAGATAGAAAATTTGTTTCCATTGTTTATACTCTATTGTACGTAGCGTGAAGGACAAACCTTACGCCCTGTTAACTCGGGCGAGGTTTGTCCTTTTTTTATTTTAAGGAGGAATTTACTATGAAAAAAGTCTACAAAATTGGAGCAGTTATTACAACTTTATGCGTTGCATGTATCGCGATCTTTACTTTAACTAAAAATGAATCAGTCAAAACAGAAACTATAACACCAGAAAAAACAATTGTATCTGCTGCAGATACAAAATTATCACCTGAGAATATAAAAGATATTTCAAAAGAAGAATTAAATCAAAAAATACAATCCCATGAAGAGTTCATTGCGTATTACTATCAACCAACCTGTCATTTTTGTAAAAAAGCTGCACCGGATATCAATCGTATGTCGAAAAAGCATGAGAGAACCATCTATCGTATTGATATCTCTACACCAGAAAATCAAAGTGCCTTTCAAGAGTTCGACATTCCAGGTACTCCAGTTGTTGTAGCTTATAACAGAGGTGAAGAAGTTGAACGTTTAGAAGGAGCTGTTTCAGCTGCTACATATGATGGATTCTTTGCAAGACGTAATTCGAGCGCTAGCTAGTATAGTGCTCGTTTTTCTTTGTAAGAAAGGAGAATTAACATGCAACAAAACGTCCGTATTCATTCGTTAGATATAATAAGAGGTATCGCCATACTATGTATCCTATTTGCGAATCTGCCCACTATGACGGGACTAGATCCCTTTAATCAGGCAGGTTACACCGGTACAGATAAAACGATTCGTTTTTTAGTAGATTTGTTTATACAAGCAAAGTTCTACACTATTTTCGCATTCTTATTTGGAGTAGGATTTTATATCTTTATGAAAAATACAGAAGCAAAAGGATATCCTATGTATAAGCTATTTACCCGGAGACTATGTATTTTACTAGTCTTCGGTTTACTCCACTTCACCTTTCTATGGTATGGAGATATTCTACATGCGTATGCTATAGCTGGATTTATTCTATTATTCTTTTATAAGCGATCTACTAAGCTTATTTTTATAGCTGGTTGTAGTTTCCTACTAGTTAGTTATGTATTACATATTATTGTATTTTTGCGAGTAAGTTCTTCTATTACTCAAGTACCAAATTACTATCAATATATGTTTACAGGCAACACTACCAATCACACCGTAAATCTATTTATACATTATTCTCATCAAGTAAAAGCACGTCTTTTCTTTCTAATGACCCAGGAATTCCAGCAACTACTAATAGGAATTCCGGAATATATAGGCTTATTTTTAATAGGGTTATGGGCTGGTAAGAAAAATATTTTTAAAAGGGTACCGGAATTAATAAAGAAAATTAGATTTTTACAGTGGAGTTCGTTATGTATCTCATGTCTTCTCTCTTGTCCTATTATCTACTACTTTATAAAAACAGATGTCTATTACTCTCAAGATGTACAACTATGGATTCTATTTGGAGGGAAAACGCTAGCTATATTCTATATTTGTACTCTACTGAGAGTTTGTGAGAATAAAAAATATATAGAATGTCTGCACCCATTTATGAACGTCGGCCAGTATGCTTTAACGAATTACATCACTCAAAGCATACTTACGCTTGTCATTCTTTCGTGGTGCTTTAAAGATGTCTCACACGTATATTACTGGCAACTATGTATCTTCGGGCTTTTAATTATTTTTGTACAAATTATATTCAGCAAGATTTGGAGTAAATATTTCCGTTATGGTCCTATTGAGTGGGTATGGAGAAAAGGAGTTTACAAGAAATAGGGCACTATATCATTCTGATCCTATTAAACATTAAATAAAAAAGTGCAAAATCTATCAACAGATTTCGCACCAAAAACAGATAAAAAATACAATCACTAGAAACATAGGAGAGTGTTTCACCACCTATCATAAACCATATATTTACATTTTTGTGTTGTAATTTAAAAATATGTAAAGTTTCATCATTTTGTTTTTGAATTTTCTTTTTATTTAAGCTATACTAAACTATAAAGAAACAAGTCTCCTTTAGGCCGTCAATAATTATGCTAACAACACACACCAAAAAACCAACTCCCGTGTAATGGAATTGGTTTTTTTGGTGCAATTCAGTCAATACAGCAACTTGAACCCACATTTTCAAATGTAATCTTATTAATCTTACCATAATTTTAAAATTCATAAACATAAAAAAACTAAATCACTAGTAAGATGCGCGAATCCGCTGCTTTTCATCAAGAAATCTGGAGTATAACAACAATTAAGTTCATACTAGCATGAACAACAAATGATACTAGTAACCTATTAGTACGCACATATACTACAGCAAGTACATGCCCAATTAGAAAATATCCAAATATAAATGGAAAGTCAAAATGCATAATAGAAAAGAACAATGAGCTTATTAGTATACTCCAGGTTTGTTTAAACTTTCCAGTTAAAATATTTATGGCCGCATAACGAAAAACAAACTCTTCTACTAAAGGTGCAAGAAGAACAATTGAAACTAGTGCTACAGGAGATATTGCTGCAGCAGCGACTGTACTAGACGTATTTGCTGATTGCGTAGTTAACTGAAATATACTCTTATCTAATACACTACCAATCATCTGCGCAAGAAATACGAATATGATCCCAACTAAAATCCATATAAATGATTTTCTTGATAATTTAATCGATAACTTTGGATCGTTTATTAATTCTTTACTATATATAAGAAAAATGATTATCAGCATAAGTGAAAACCCAATTAGTTCCCAATGCACAAGAAGTTTTTGGATTGCTTGCTGTTGGTTTCCCTGAATATCATACCAGCCGGTCTTCGCTAGCAATTGTACACCTATAATTCCAACAAATTGAGTCATTATAAAATATATAAGTATGATATAACCTGATTTATGTATATTACTATTATTCATGTTTATGTATTTACCCTCCACTTTTTTTATTTAATTAACGATTTTGTTAAATTTTGCTCCATCCATTTTTTCTACTTCTTTCCGCTAAACACATTTGTCCAGAAAACCTCATATTGTTGAACAGGGTTATCGAATCTCAACTTGAAAATTTTCACTTTTAATGATGTAACCACCTATAATGGAAATATACTTTTTCCAAAGGAGGAATCTAATGCATATATCAAACAGGGTTGGCTTATTTAGCTGGATTGCAACTTGCCTATATTTTTTAATTGAACCTTTCTTTATTTTCACTTCTACAGCATCTTATAACTATTTACGTCACGCAATGAGTGATCTAGGTGTAACAACCTGTGGAGAATTCACCTACGAAATAGCTCCTTATGAAATATGCTCCCCTAATCATTTTGGGATGAATTTACTCTTTATTATTAATGGAATAACATTTTGTATTGGAGTACTATATATTTCACAACATCTAGAAAAAACCAGAATTAATAAAATAGCTACATTTTTTATACTTATAATAGGAGTCTCCACTATAGTTTCAGGATTAATTCCTGCAGATGTAAACCTAATTGGACATTCAATTCTAGTTTGGATAGGTATGCTTACTGTATTTCCAGGACTATTTATTTTTGCTAAGAATCTTAAAAAAGCTAGAAAATGGACATATTCCTGTTTACTAAGCTTAATAGTAATAACAATCCTTATCTCACTTGTTTTTCTTTTCCCCTTACCTGCAGGTCTACTACAAAGACTTTTCTACTTGGTTCTTTTCGTTTGGGGAACTGTATCAACCTACAAATTAATAAAATCAAAAAATTGTTCACTTTTTTGATACATTTATGAAACATTCATATGTTATCTTCAATACGTTCTTTTCTCTTTATAATACCGTGTGAGATATACTCAGACCTGAAGCCCTAGACCCCTTAACTCTAGGGCTTCTCTATTTAAATAAGGATTTTGTTTAGTTTTATAAAATCTCATTTGTGTAATATCTCAATTTTTTAACAACAGAACATTTAATAATGTTAAAATATAGAAGTAATTCATTTTATTACTAGGAGGAATCTCTATGTCTATGGGAACCTGGGCCGCAATTTTTATTGCTATATTTTGTGGAGTTATTTCTTCTAATAGCAAGTTGAAAAACTCCCATAATGAAAATGGATAAACACCCCACTGAAATGCTAGATATCTAGCATTTCAGCTACTAATCTCTCCCAAATAACTAATTTTCTTAGTTTTCTAACAACTAATTTGTTGTAAAAACTTAACTGCAAAGTACCCTCTAAACTCTTCTAGAAAAACCACTTGCGTGCCACCACCTTTTTTAATGTTATATATTAATTTAAGGATAATCATTCCATTCATATGTATCAAACCTCATGCAGCCTGCAAATGCTTTAATCCTATTTCAAGCGCACCAGTTCCCCCAAACCCTTGATTAAATAAAAAGGGGACATCATACTTCTTTGCTTACTCTTTTGCTACATCAATAGATACATGGCCACATGCACCTTTTTGAATGACAATAACATCATATTTTTTTTATAACACTTCGAAAGGTTTTCTTTACGCCTCCGTGATTTTTCCCATCATGGAAAATAACATGGCAGTCTCTTTTTTTGGCCTACTTCTCTAACGTTCTTCCATTTGATCCACCTAAAACTAGAATTGTACTCATCCCCATTCCCTCTCCTTATCTTTCTTCTTTATCATTTTAGCCAAGAAGACTCCTTCCTCAAGGAACGCAAAGTGAGTAGGTGGGAGATGAATTGGCTTCGAACAGGAGATGGCAAGAAGCCATCTTAATTGTTCGACATACATAAAGTGTTACTTCACTATCCATCGAATGTACGTTTGGTGTATAATAGTCAGATACCGAAATGGAGGTGAATCAAATGATAATTAATAAAGCCTATAAGGCTCGTATCTATCCAAATCAAGCACAAGCAATTCTAATTAACAAAACGATAGGTTGTTCTCGCTTTGTATTCAATCATTTCCTATCCCTATGGGATCACGCATATAAAGAAACTGGGAAAGGTTTAACATATGGTACATGTTCTGCCAAACTTCCTGCCATGAAGAAAGAGTTTGTTTGGCTAAAAGAAGTGGATAGTATTGCGATTCAGTAGTCTGTTCGCAACCTTGCGGATGCGTATACACGCTTTTTCAAAAAACAAAACAGCGCACCGCGCTTTAAATCTAAGAAGAACAACGTACAATCTTATACCACAAAACAAACAAATGAAAACATTGCCGTTGTAGGGAACAAAATAAAGTTGCCGAAACTAGGCCTTGTTCGATTTGCCAAAAGTCGCGAAGTAGAGGGGCGTATTGTAAATGCTACAGTTAGACGGAACCCTTCTGGTAGATATTTTGTGTCACTATTAGTTGAAGCAGAAGTACAAGAACTTCCGAAAACACATTCTTACATTGGAATAGATGTAGGACTAAAAGATTTCGCTATTTTGTCAGATGGAACACACTACGAAAATCCGAAGTTTTTCCGATCATTAGAAGAGAAATTGGCGAAGGCACAGCGTGTTCTTTCTAGAAGAATGAAAGGATCTTCTCGCTGGAATAATCAACGAGTAAAGGTAGCTAGAATTCATGAATACATATCAAATGCTAGAAAAGATTACTTGGACAAAATTTCAACTAAAATCATCAAAAACCACGATGTTATCGGTATAGAGGATTTGCAAGTATCGAATATGTTAAAGAATCATAAGTTAGCAAAAGCAATTAGTGAGGTATCTTGGTCGCAATTTCGATCCATGTTGGAATACAAAGCAAAATGGTATGGCAAACAAGTCATTGTCGTATCGAAAACATTTGCTTCCAGCCAATTATGTTCGTGTTGTGGATATCAAAATAAAGACGTTAAAAATCTAAACCTACGTGAATGGGACTGTCCTTCTTGTCGTACACACCATGATAGGGATATTAACGCAAGTATCAATCTAAAGAATGAAGCGATAAGGCTCCTAACCGCAAGGACTGCGGGGTTAGCCTAATCAATTAGAGTTCGATAGAACTCTTTACTTAGGAATCCCTCACTTCTAAACGAAGTGAAAGTGGGGGGAGTTCAAGTATGTACTTGGTGATGTTAATAACACAAGTGTACAAGCTAAAATATTCATCAACACGAAACAAATTACTAATAATATAACGAAAATCGGTGACAACAAGATGAGAATAAAGCCACTTACTACCAAGCAGATAAAAATAAAGCCATTGCTCATGTCTTCGTAACCATCTAGTCCTTGTACAATATTCAAACTATGCATCCATACTGTGATACTATCCCAATTTTCTATTAACAGATAGCCACCACCCAACAGAAAAGCCCAGCCAAGCAACGTTCCTAATAATCCAGAATTTCGTCCTATATAATACCCAGAAACATAATTCGCAGTTGTTCCAATTAACATTCTTATTTGTATTTCTCCATATCCACATTGTTTTAGCGTTATATACAAATTTCATTTAACTATGGTTTTATCATATCAGAAAATTGCGAATATTAAATAAAAAAATTAGGTACTCTTTATTTTTTTATAAAAGGGTTGTGTTTTTTCTTCCACAACCCTCATTTCCTTCTTAATCCACAGGTACTTCTTCTTGTCCATGTGGAATTTTTGCAATTGGTGTTACAATTTGTGCATATTTGTTTACCTGCACTTTAAATTGTCGTGGTTCTAAAAAGTTTACCTGTTGAATTAAAACTTCAATATGAAACGTATCTACTTTTTTCCCACGTTCAATTTTGGTAATTCGTGCATTGTAAAACTTATCCCCATTTAGGAAATATCGTTGAACAGCTTCTGTAGCAAGCATACGTTCATTACTTGTCATTTTCATTGGTTCAATACCAAATCCATCCTTTGTAAACAAATATGGGACATCATAACTACTATTAGAAATTTTTCGTAGTAAATCCTCTACAGTTTTTGTCTTTGCGATATATTCCTCTTCTTTTGTATCAAATCCCTTTGGCTTATCTCCAAGCATCTCAATTTCATCTTGATTTACTTGCTCTTCCTCTTGTACTTGAGATTTCATCATGTAACGATGAATAGTATTATAGGTAGCAACACCTACCACTAGTACAATCATTCCTAATATGACCAAGTACTTACGAGGCATATTGGATAAAATGTTGATTATTTTTTTCATCTACTCTCATCCCTTATCAGTCTATAACATTACGGATTTGCGTCATATGTTGTCCTCTTGCCGTATAGTTTAGACCTGTAATTTGTACACCCTTATTATCACCAATATGAATCATTTTCTGATCTCCTAAATAAATAGATACATGGTTAGGATTTTCATAGAAAATTAAATCTCCTGGTTGTGCACGACCGATATCTGGCACCTGTTTTCCTTGTCCAATTTGAGCACCTGTCCAATCTCCTAACTGGACACCTATACTGGTTTTAAACACATATTGTGTAAATCCAGAACAATCTGCACTACCTGCAGCTGGATTTCTAGCACCGGATACATAGCTCACTTTCCCTTGCCCAAGCCATTTTTTTGCTTCTTCTAATACCTTTTGTCGTTTAGCATTTGTCATTGTAGGAGCACCACCTGATGATAACCCTGGATCATCATTTTTCTTAAAGAATTTCATTGGATCCGTTGGCTGGTCATTAATACGAATTTGGAAATCTAAATGGACAGCGTATCCAAACATATTAAGAACACCACCAACATAGTTAGAACCCCCCATTTCCCCAATAATCTGTCCTTTTGTTACCATAGTTCCTGGTGCAACTAAGATTTTACTTAAATGTAAGTAACGGGATACAACACCATTTCCATGGTCAACATAGACTCCTAAACCACCGTTGTTTACATTTCCTGTTTTATCCGTAACCATACCAGCTTCCATCGACCATACGGGGTCTCCTGGTTTTCCGGCGGTCATGGCCCCAATATCTACAGCATTATGCGGTTTGCTAGCATGAATTTCATCAAATGTACCTGTAATACGCCCTGATTTCGTTGGCCATTTCCAACCTTTATCAGAAATCCATTCTCCAGATACATCCGCCACGCACCCTAAATCTTTGTAATATTTCAAAACTTTAGAAACGTACGTGTAATCCCCATAGCACGCTCCGACTTTGGTTCGGAAGTTATTTGGATCAGAACAGCCAGCTCTATTTTCATCAGCATGCTCCCTAGAAAACGCAATAGCTGTTTCTTCTGAATATCCACCTCTTGCTAATGCATAGCTAATGAATCCAGGACCGTAATTGTAACTCTGTAAAGCAAGTGCTATATCTCCATTTGCCTTTCCTAAAACATCTTTAAATTCTTGTACGCCTGCTTCAATGGAGATATTTGGATCTTTAATACACCCTATACGGGCACTTCCTTTTAGACCTACACAATATGAACTTAAGTTTCCATGACTCCCTTCTGCTGCTTGCATCGGGTCATTTCCCGCTCCAGCTGACTCCTGCATCATTTGGGCTGCGAGAATACCAACATATTGAGCAACCCCATGTTTTTCCGCCATCTCTTTAATTTTAGGAAGGTAACCTGTTACCTTTTCATTGATATTGACAGGTTCTCCACCTGGACTCACAGCACCTACACACATACCACCAATATATCCACCAGTAGTAGGAGCAAGATGTCCATACATTCCTTCTAACATCCCGGCTTCTAATATCTCACGAGCCCGCTCTTTTTGACTTTTACTAAACTTTGCGAGTTCCATGGCTTTCTCTAGCCCATGAGAAGATGTTGTCACTTTTTTACTTCCACTCGCATTAATCTCATCTATTTTTTTCTTAAAATCTGTATCTCCTAATATCTTTTTTACATCTGGTCCAGAATAACTTTCAGACTTGGTTTTTTGCATCTCCTTTTTCTTTTTTTCGCAAGGACCATTCGGTCCTTCCTCGCATACCCCTTTTTCCGTATATTCTTCATATTGGATATCCAAGAAATATGATATAGCATCATGCGGATCTTTACCAGTTAAATCATTATCATATCGTGCCATGTCAAAGGCGACAACCTCTTTCCAATCCACATTCAGAGCCATTGAGACTTCCATATATTTTTTTACTTGTTCCTCTGTCTTACCTTCATCATCGGTAAAAGGTACAAAAGAGACTAAAATCACACACACAGCAATAATTACTCCCATAATTAAAGCGGCAGGTACTCCAACCGCTGCTATAACGGCACCCACAATTTTTAGTATACCTGCTTTTAGCATTTTGGCAGCAGCTTTCGCTGCTTCCTTTCCTGCTTTCCCTGCCAATTTTGCCATCTTCCCGCGCGCTTGCATCCCTTTTTTCTTAATAAAGTGGGAAGCTACATCTTTTAAAGGGTTATTTTTTTTCTGTTCATTTGGATCGTTAGGATTTTGACTCATAGACTTATCACACCATATTTTCCATTTTGAGAATTTCTTCCTCTTCGCTGTGCTAAGCGAGGGTTTGGCGCAAATGGAATCAGATTTTGTGGGTCATGTTCTGATAAATTCAGGTGCGTCTCTGTACGAACAACCTTGTCCTGTGTATGTGTTACTAGGATTTCTTCTCTTGGCTTAATACTACTGTCCTTCACTTCACAAGCTCTTTCAATCCTTTGGTTTGCTTGTAAGCGCGTATCTCCTTTTCCGAATGGCGAAATACGTGACCGTGTACCGTCTGTTGTTGTC
This sequence comes from Bacillus sp. 2D03, assembly GCF_003946765.1. Lineage (NCBI taxonomy): Bacteria > Bacillati > Bacillota > Bacilli > Caryophanales > Bacillaceae > Bacillus > Bacillus sp. 2D03. The sequence goes on from NZ_RPSJ01000015.1 coordinate 27,351, forward strand.
GCAACCATATAACTACGATCTCTTTCTACGACCATTTGTACATTCTTATAACCACCTTGGTCTAAATCAGACATATAGAAGTGACCATTGTCCACCTTGTGATTGACCGTAAGTGGCGGTTCATTAAATACTGATTTCTGGTGTAACGACCTTTGATTTTGGTTTCCTACTAATTGATTTGGGTTAACGTTGATAGAACGATTGATACTAATTTTCCCACCACTAGAATCTTGAACATACGCTGGTGTAGCTTTCATACCATTACGGTACTGCGTTAATTGTCCCTCCGAAATATTTAAATCTTGATATACGACTTGTCCCGAACGAATACTACTATCACCACTAGCGTAACGAGATACAACTTGCGTCACACCACTAGAATCTTTTGCTTCAATCCAGGATTTATTATTTGTCGTAACAAGACGTACTGCACCTTGAACAACCGATTGTTTTCCAGTAGCATCCGTTGTTGTTGGTACCATTCTCTGAATCTCTTGAATTTCTTTTGCCTCTGTTTGAACAGCATTGTTATAAGGATTATGTTTACTTACCATACGTGCAGTCGCTTGATAAGCACCTGCACCACCAATCACACCTGCAGCGTAACTTAAGCCTTTTGTCACATTATAGTGACGCTCTGCTGCATTCCCTCCTAATGATGTATTAACAGCAGCATTAGTCCCACTTATCACTCTTTGTACTGCATTCCCTCCAGATTGTTGTACAGCACTCGCAGCACTATAGTATGCTTTTGATACCGTATCAATGCTATCCGCAAGCATAAGGTGTTTCGCACCTTCCATTACACTCATGCCAAGTTTTGTACTCTGCTGTGTCATACGTCCCACTGCAGATGTTGGGATAGACATTTTACCAGCACTTTGTGCAATATTTGCTACACTTGTTGATGCATCTGCATAAGAGCGTTCAATTTCCGCAACGGAAAGATCTCCTGCACGTGCTATACTCGCTTGCGTTTGTGTCGCCGCATATACAGCTTTATTGATTGCGCCACCTGTTGCAACACCATGTGAACGAACACCTTGAATCGCACTAGTAATTCCAGAACCTACTTGTTGGCTCACCGTTCCAAGACTTGCATGGCTTTGTAAACCTTTCGTTAAATGCGAAGCAAAGGCATCTTTATTAATATACGATTGATTATGTAGACTCTTACCACTTGTATCTTTTGCTTGTACGGGCATCGCTCCCGCTTGTACTGCCGCTTGTTGTGCGACTGCTTTAAATTCATTTCCTTTTTCATTCAGGTGAGACTGCCAAGCTTGCTCTTTTTGTGGTTGAGACATAGTTGGAGACAACTTTTTCATAAAGCTTGCCTGTTGTTCTGCTGCATAGCCCTGTTTAAAGGATTCTGTAGAAGCTTGTACCAGGTTCCCAACATTACTTACTTGTTTTGCTTGCTGGCTTCCTGTTCCACTTGTCAAACCGTGCGTTTTCACACCATTAACTGCCTTCTGAATGCCTGCTGTACTAGATACACCCATAGCATTTAAGCCAGGATTTTTTTGTAACTGTTGTGATAAATGAGAAGCGAAAGCTTCTTTATTCGCATAGTTTGTACCGTCTTTTTGCTGTACAATACCAGCTGATTCTGCCGCTTTTTGCGCATGATTTTGAAATCCTTGTACTTTTTGATCCAAATGCTTATTCCATGCTGCTTCTTTTTCTTGTTGTGGCATATCTGCAGGCAATTGTTTCATAAATCCAGCCTTATGGTCTGCGCTATACGCTTTCTTAAAAGCAGCAGTAGAAGCACCGACAAGAGCACCGACTTGTCCCATATTTTGATGGCCACTTTCTAACGTTTCTCCTTTTACATCCTCAACTGCTTTTCCGACTTTTCCTAATGCAAGTCGAGAAGCAAACGCATCTTTATTCACATAGGACTTATCAAACAGGTTATTTCCTTGCTTATCCTTCGCGTCAACTGGCATAGCCCCCGCTTTTGTTGCCGCCTGTTCTGCGTGATTTCTAAATCCTTGTACTTTTGTGTTCAGATGATCGTTCCAATGTTTCTCTTTCTCTTCTGCTGACATATTTTCTGGTAACTGACTCATAAACGTATCTTTATGGTCTGCCTCATAACCCTTTTGGAATGCATTCGTTGCAGCGTTTACTAAATCTCTAGCATTTCCATATGGTGTAGCGGCTTTCTTCATATTTTGTAAATCTTGTTTCCGCTGATTTGAGAAACGAGACATTTGATCATTGTTTGTTTTCGCTACTTTTTTAGCAATCTCTGCATCAGATGCACTAGGGAATGCTTGTTTTAAGCGACTTGCAACTGCAGAATCGGGATTATCTGCTTTCCAATTTTCAAAGTCTTTTGTAGCTAAATCCTGTGCGATATCTTCATCGGTTAGTTCCGGATAAGATTCGCCATTTAGATTTGAATACGTGTCCGCACCCTTTTTTACACTGGAACCAATATGTTTTCCTAATGCTACAGCTCCTTCGCCAACTGCAGCAGCAGATCTTCCAGTAACTGCACCAGTAAATCCGCCCGCTTTACTGCCAGCAAATGTCCCTATTGCCATTCCTTCTGGTCCAAGACCAGCTCCTGCTGTCATACCTGCAAGTCCACCAGCCGCTTTACCAATTGAACTTCCAATTTGACCAGCTTTTAACATACGAGCTGCACGAGATGTTGTACCAACATCTGCCCCTAAATTCGCTCCTAATGCATCTTTCGGGTTATCAGCATCTTCTTTTGTCTTTTCTTTATCCCCTTTATCATCAGGTTTTGCTTTTGAATTACGGTAGTCATCACGAACACCTTTAACGAGTCCAGCCACACTTGCTAAAGCACCCATACCCATCATCGTACCTGCTCTATGAATACCACCTGATGCATTGGTACTAAGGCCAATAAAACTTTTCACAATCTCACCTATTGGGATAAACATAGCAAGTAAAATTAATTTTATTAACGGACTATTTGCTGCTCCAATTAAAGAAATAATGAGCCATAAGGTAATTGCATGAATTGCTTGTATGAACACCGCTCCTATAAATTCACGTATCCAATATAATGTCTGTTGTTTCTTTTGTGGAAATAGCCACATACCTACCATTAACGGACCAATTAACATTAAAACGTATAGTGACACCGCTCGCATTAAATAGTAAAAGTTTGCCCAGACGATGAGACCAGCTTCTATAAACAAACCAAATATAATAAACATATAGTCATTTTCATGACCTTTCAAACCCAGCTCAGTAATGGTAAGTCCAGCCCCACCAAATCCAGGTTGTAGAAATTTAGTACCCTTATCTGGATCAAAATCCCCCCCACTTGCTACATTAACAGCGTCTCTAAACTCTATTATTATCCAAGAATTGATTTCAAATATGAGTGTATAGAAGTAATCGAGGTGCCAAAGAAAAATTGAAATGATCATCAAATCCTTCGCATACTCTATTAATGCTGTTCTATTATTTGGATTAATAGCTGTTGCCGAATATTTTGCCGCCGTAATAACTACACTGACAAGGACACAAAAAGCAACAAGCTTGAACATGACAGGCATGCCTGTGTCTAATACTTTGGTTAGAGAATTACCTGAAAATAAGAAATCTAAGTTTGTCCCCTTTCCTTCTGTTCCCTCTCCTCCAAACACTAAAACTGGCAGCGGATCCAAAGTTGCATACACCGGACTAAGAAAAGCCTTTACTATAGCAATAATTAAGCCTCCGACCCACTCTACTATTTTCTCAAGCATAATTTCACCTTCCTTTTTAAGAGTACGCCATTATCCTGCGTACCCTTGTACTTTCTTCATATTGTTTAAAAGCTCTTGTAGTACCGCTTCATTTGATTCAATGAACATCATTTCTTTGTCAGATGGATCAGTTTGAATCCAAACCGAACTATCTCCGACACGGAAAATCCCTTCTCCTTTTCCAGGGTTGTTGAGAATAATATCAAGCTCCCCAGCAGTTAAGTTAAAGTTCTCCTGGATCTTTTTCTTATCAATTTTATTTTGTTCTAAGAAGAAATAAGAGAAAGTAGATTGCAAGATACCACGAGCTTTTACATTTTCTAAAATACGAACAAAGTCCTGACTTGCCCAACACATACCGGCATTTCTTTTACGTGAACGACGTGCTACTTTTTCCAAGAAGTTAACCGTTTGTTCATAGTCGATAAACTGCCACATCTCATCAACATATAATACTTTTCGCTTGATAGCGTGTTCTGGACTCTTAATCCAATGCTCCCAAATATAGTTCAAGATAACGTGGAAAGCGATTGGTTTTAAAAACCCTTCCTCTAAATGACTAATGTTGAAATTAACAACGCGTGATTCATTTAACTGTGTTTCCACACCACGACCAAAATGACTTTGTCCATCAAATAATGGTTTTGAACCATCGCGTAAGAATGGTCGAATCGCAGCAATTAATTCTTCTGCTTTTACATCGTCTCCATGATGTTCTACTATGACATCATAGATTTCTTTTAACTCTGGCTCTGGCTTTCTCACTTGAGACTGAATTAACTGTCCATCCACTTTCTTCACTTCATCTGTATATAAAGAGGAAGGATGTGAAGTAATACCATGTTTATCAAACACTTCACGGATTGCATCTTCTAGCATAGTACGTTGGAATACATTTAATCCTGGTTGATCAAAGTCTTGCCCGCGAATAATAATGTCAAAGAAACCTAGTATTTCATTGATTTTCTCTAAAATTGGTACAAATCTCACATACTTCATGCCATCACGCTCTACAAGTTCTTTCTTATCATATTGTTCAAGTGCTTCTAGCTCTTCATCTTTATCCGTAATCTGAAGTTCTGTTACAGCAATTGCACAAGGATTGATAATGATATTACTTTCAGGTGAAATATTTAAATTAATACCACCTAGACGTTTTGTAATTTTTACGAATTCTCCTTCTGGATCGATAATCATTGCATGCGTATCTGCAAGTGACGTTTCACGAGCTAACTTCATTTTTAAAAGTAAACTTTTTCCGGAACCTGAGATCCCTGTTACACCAATGTTATAGTTTGGCGGGCGATAATCTGCATTACCAAATGAATTTAAAAATTCTACTTGCCCAGTAATTTTATTCTTTCCTATTGGTATGCCACCATTAAATCTCCCGGATCCTGATACAAATGGTGCAAACGTACATAACGCACGTCTATCGATATTTCGATAGGTATCTTGCAGCGTATTTGGTGCACCTAATGGCATAGTAGCTTTCAAACCACTTTTCACACGGTTCCAAGTACTTGCAATCTTAAAATGAGATGCTTGCATTTCATCTTCAATATACTCACATAAAACGTCCAATTCTTTCTTTGATTCGGCATACGCAACACCCATGGTACTCACCATATAGGAGTCGTTTTCATTAAACTGGATTTCATCCATTAAATTGTTTGTATCTTGAATTTTTGCATCTAAGTCTTTTTCTTGGTCAATGTTTCCTCGTGTACGTTGGAAAGAAAGATTCGAACGTAACATCGTCAACTGCATATCTAATGATCGCATCGCTTTAGCTTTTGGTTCTTTATGAATATCGATCATGACATCCACTTCCCCAGCCGAAGTTAACATGTTGAGCCAATTGGTTTGCATCATACGCGGGTACCCATCACGTGGAATATAAAACGGACGGAAGAACGTATTACTTCCTAAAGATTGTTTAATGACCCCATAATCTTCTGCATCAATTTTCATTCCTTCTGGAGCAATAACATCAAACACTGTTGTTTGATTATCTAATTGCGTCGGTATTTCCTCTTCTGCCAACTCTTCCTCCTCTAGCTCCAATTCGTCCCTCTCTTCTGCTTCTATTTTTTTCTTTTCCTTTTTCTTTTTTCCGAACAACTTCATGTTTACGCCACCCCGTTATTTGATTTTTCTGCCTTTTCTTCCGCTAGCACTTTCTTCATTAACTCTAGTTTTCTTTCATTCGTTTCCCCTGTTGAATAGAGGGAGAAATTCTCGTTTTCAATTAAGTCCTGGAAACGAGCTTTTATAGCTTTACGACGGTTAAATGCTACATATAAAAGTTCTATTAATTTATCTTTCGTTAACATTTCTACATTAATTTTTGCTTTCGATAGTAGATTTCGAGATGCATTATAACGACGATATAGTTCGTTAAATGCCTTATCTACAATCTTTTCTTCTAACTCGTCCTCTGTATCAGCCGTAATCGTACTAATATCAACCTTGTATGGATAAATTAAATAACGTTTTTGTTCATATCGAGGTTGCGAACGTTGCCAGTACTCTAAGTTATCAATAACTTCTTGCCCATATAGAACCGTCTCTGGTGTAAGATCCTTCGCGCCTTTCATCGTTTCTGTCATTTTTCGTACAGGATCTGTTAAATCTACAAACTTACTTTGAATATATACTTTCGTATTAAACTCTAATGTGGTTAACCATGATTCAATTTTGATATCAATCGCTTCTTGTTCCATATTGGAAAGTAAATAATAGTTAACTGGATGTGCTTCCGCAATCAGGACAAATGTGTCATCATGATACCGAATCATATGATTATCAATTTCCTTAATGTCTTCTACAAAAGTACGAAAGAAGTCAACATTATCCTCATCAATTTCCGATTCAGCAGACTTATTTTTTTTATTTTTCTTTCCAGCTTTTTCAGTAGTGTGTTTCTCTACTTCACCTTGCTTTTTCCCCTTTTTCTTAGAACCAAACAGCGGTTTTCCATTCATTTTCCGATAAAAGAAAAATCCCACAATGGCTATCGCCGCAAAATATATCATTTCTAACATTTACAGATTCTCCTTTGCCCATATAGTTGGCTCGTACCCTTTTCTCCACTTACCTTTTTCGGAGCGGCTACGCATTTTAATAAGTAAATACTTATCTAGATACATATGTTGTTTTTCTTTATATATAAACGCAAACGCTATAACACCTATTACCGTTGGTAGTGCTAAAATTAAGCAAATAAAAAACGCTACTACTGCATCAATAGGTGCAAATAGTCGCCATAAAAATGGTACATATAAATAAAGGGATGCTCCGCCACCCAATAGATAAATCAATTGGCGCTTGCTCAGCACACCTAGTAGTGTTTTTTGTTCCGAAGTCATATCAACAGGAACGGTTACTTTTCTCATTCTTTTTCCTCCCTTGTATAAGAGAAGCTCTCCCCAAATCGAGGAAAGCTTGTACAAACTCTTATGTTAGATTGTCGTAACCCAAGCAGCGATATCGTACGCTTTAATCATGACAAAGCCTCCAATTGCTGCGCAGGCTAAACCAATCATAGCTTGTGTACGGTTTTCAGGATTCTTCCCTTGTGCACCAGATAGTTTAATAGCTGCAAATACAACGCAAGCTGCCACCCAAATTCCCCCAAAACCAATTAAGGTTTTCACCAAAGTGTTCATGCTTTTTTGGACGGTTTCAGCATTAGCACCACTGCCACTACCACCAAGACCCTTCGTAAAGCTACTTTTTGCCAGTAAGAAATCCCCTACTGATGTTGTCATAAGTTTTGCAGACAACCAATTCAACATAATTCCTGCACCTCCGGGTGTTTTTGCTCGCAAAAACGCAAAAAGACCTCAATACACGCACACGTCCCCTAAGGACATGGCGCATATTGAGGTCTTCTCTTATATGCGAACTGATTAATTTTATATTTTATTGTAAAATCCAATTACTTTTATATTATAGCAATGCGATTTTAAAAAAACAAGTCCTTGTTTACACCTTTATTTCTTTGTATCCTCTTGGTTAGGATCGTACCATACTCTTTGAATTTTAAAAATATCACTGTCTTTAAGACCTAAAACTCGTATTTCTTCTTTCAGTGAGCACCCTGATTCTATTTTATCCATTTTGTAATTTTATCCCTAAGGGTATATACGTTTACATAATGCGCTCCTTTTTTCTTATTCATTTTAAATCTCTCCATCAATTTATTATGCTCCTTGATAAGAGTATACTACCTATTAAAAAGTGGGTAAGCATTGTGTTTATCAAACTATTTATTAGAAACAAAAAAAGGTAATTGTGCGTTTATCACAATTACCTTTTTTTCACTACTTCTATCTACTCTTTATTTTTTAAAATTTCATTAACCTCTTCCACACTTAATTCAGTGGCTTCCGCTACTTTCTCTATATTTACACCGACATTAATTAAATTGTGAAGCATCTCTATCTTCGTTGCTATTCTAGCTTCTTTTGCTGCTTTTTCTTCTGCCATATTCTATCTTTTATTGCCTTCTCTCTCGCCTCATATAAGCCTAAAAAGTCCTTATCACTACGTGAACTACCCGCCATTTAACGCCCTAACGGACCGTTTGAAGTGGGGGCTTCTCGGTTAATCATTACTTTGGGTAGCTAACGAATTTGTCCTTAGACAGCCGAGCTAACTCCCTTGTTCCAAAGGTTTTGTTATTACAATTTATCCTAACGCTAATAGGCTTATTGCTTCATTTTTGATATTAATAGCTGCGTTATAATCTCTATCGAGATTTACACCGCATATACAAGAATAAATTCGTTCAGACAAAGTCATATTTTTTATATTTCCACAATTGCTACATGTTTTAGTGGAAGGAAACCATTTGTCTATTTTCAAAAGTTGTTTTCCTTGTTCGTTTAGTTTATAAGCTAAGAAAGAAGTGAACATACCCCATCCATTATCAGTGACACTTTTTCCAAAATGAAGTGCTTGCGACATTCCTTTCATGTTTAGATCTTCAATAGCTACGACATCAAAATGAGTAGCTAACTTTTTAGACTCATGATGAAGGAAATTCTTACGTTGGTTAGCTACTTTCTCATGTAACTTAGCTACACGAATACGTTGTTTATGCCAACACTCAGAACCTTTATTACGCCTTGATAATACTCGTTGTGCCTTTGCTAATCGGTCTAACATGTTACGATAGTACTTAGGATAATTGGCTTTCTCATCCTCAGAACTAACGTATAATCCATTCATCGCAAAGTCTAACCCTACAACTGTTTCTACTTCTTTTTGTACCATTTCTTTTTCATATTCAGTCAAGATGGACACATAGTATTTACCCGTAGGAGTCATAGAAATCGTACATGACTTGATTCTATAATCCTGTGGTATCTCTCTATGTTGTTTGATACGTACCATTTTCAGTTTTGGCAATTTGATATGGCCATTTAACAACATAATATTTCCGTTTACTACATTCATTGTATAAGACTTTCTGTCTTTTTTACTTTTGAATGTTGGAAAGTCATTCTGACCACTAAAGAAATTCTTATAGGCTGTTTGCAAGTTTAGTTGAGCATTTGCTAAAGCTAATGAATCCACTTCTTTTAACCACTCAAATTCTGCTTTATATTTCGCGGGAGTTGGAGACTTTTGTTTCTTGAGTTGTTCCTTATCATTTTTGTATTTTTCGTACGTTTCTTTTCGTTCAGCTAACATTCTATTGTACACGAAACGTACACAACCGAAGGTTTTACGCATAAGATATGCTTGTTCTTCTGTTGGATACAAACGGAATTTATATGCTTTATTGTGCTTTGTCATATCATTTCACCTCACTTTTCACCTTGACTTTCAATATATTTCTTTACTACGTCTATTGGAGAACCGCCAGTAGTTAATAAGCAAAAACTTCTTGACCAAAAATATCATTTACCCATGATAATCTTTCATTTATTTAAATAAGCCTTTTGTTAAGAAAGGAATAAAACTCAATATTTCCCTAATACTAATCACAGTACAATCTGCTTCTTACCCAGATAGTACTTCACAACATAGAGCAGTTATTATAAATAGCTGCTCTTTTTTTATCTTTGTTACATAAACTTGGAGTTTTTGCCCATACTATACATAACTCACGAAAAATTTATACTCCTTAAATTCGTGGATGTAATTTTCTCAATGCGGTTAGCTTTTGCTAGCTGCTTTTTTATTTATAGAACAATTACATAAAATCTGTGTTTGGAAAATAGAATTATAAGTAGATTGTTATTGAGGGGAGAATCTTAATTATGAAAAACAATATACATGTTTGTGTAGGAGTGATTTCATCTATAAGTATATTTTTACTTTCGCTATTATTTTTATATTTTAATCCGTATAGTAGTCAAATATCTAATAAAGAATTTTTCATTACTGTTCTTTTCATGTTATTACTCCCCTCTTTCTGGGCGATCATTTCATTAGTTAAAAGAGAAAAAATTTTCGTTTTAATTTGTAGCATCTGGTTATTACCTGGCGGAATCTATTTAGGAATATCTACAATTCCAAGTGTTTGGAATTTATATATTTTTTTCTATTTGTTTATTTTTTATCTATTTTTCGAATGAAAGCTAAAAAAAGTTAATTCAAAATAAATATTCCCCTGTTTAAATAATACATAAACATTTACTATAGCTTGTACTTAAAATTTTGCTTCATGAGTTACTCGATAATAACTTTTTTCATCAAGTATCTCCACATATTATAAGAACGTCTATTTCTATTTAAAAAGTAATTCCCTGAAGCTTTCATAAATATAGGTTCACACAGCGTTAGTATAACCTCTTTAATTTTTTAGAGTGAAGCTATGTTTTTAGCATTTAATCAATTTGTTAACAGTGGAAATTACCATTTAGTCTTAACTATTTGATTCTATATCTAAAATATAGTTTTCCTCTAAAGATAATTTCCATATCTCCATTTTAATATTGCATTTGTATTGCCTTTTGTACATTCTCCACATCATTTTTTAATAGTTGCTTTAAGTCATAAGCTGGATAATAACCACGTTCATACATAAAGTTAAAAACCTGTGCGTGTAATTGTATAGCACCATTTAATTGACGGGTTAAAACTTCTCTAAGTCGCGGTGTTGCAGTTTCAGTAATCGCTATTGCATAATTTCGAACTGATGTCTTTGCTAACCCAAGCAAATCTCCAGCGTAAAATCCAGTTTCATCACGATGCTGTGATTGAAATCCAGGAGCATAAGGATAAAATTGTACTAACTCTTGTAGATTATTTTGGATGGCATTTATAGCTTTAATATATAACGATTGTAGTGCTTGATCCGGTACATTCCTAACTGATTTTTTTAATTTGATTAAACCGTTTGCTTGAAAAGCAACTAATTCATGTAAATCCAACGTTTCATGCCAAGCTAACTGATTAGGATAAGACATAAATGTTCCCCCCTTAAAATCCATTCATGCTACATTATGCAAAAAAATACAAAAAGGACCTATACTACATGAATTTATTTCAACCTAATTTATCATTAATTTCCATTTTCTATGTTAATTACATTAAAATAATCTTAATTCCTCTCCCTACTTTTTTATATCTTTAACTTTAATTTTCAAAATGACTTCTTCGCCTTTACAATCTATAAATTTAATTTTTTCTTCCTTAAAAATCCCCACCATTATACATCCTTTCTTATTTCGTTATAAACTTATACTAGTTAGAAAATATAAATGTGAACATTGTACCTAGATATTCCTTATATATTTTTTCAAATTTTATAGTTACTTAGATTTATAAATTATTAGATATTTACTATTAAGATAACTACATTGCAGAGATTATTCACTAAAGCACTTAATTCGAATAAACAGAAATATAGTCACCTTAACTATGTTAGTCACCTATTCCTAAATAATTAATAGGCTATATATTATGACTTAGGAGGGATAAAAAGATGGCTATACTTTACGATAAAGACTCTTTACAAAAAAATATTATTAACCTTCCACATTGGCAGCAAGAAGCTTTTCGTTCTTTCAAATTGAAAATGACAGATAAACATAAACCTTTCCCTTGTATACCAGCCCAACACGGCTTTACAGCCAATCACCTCAGGTTCGGATTCATTGGTGATCCTAGAAATATGAATACTAGCGCGGATTTTGCTGTATTACTTAAAGAGTATACTGAATGTTCTAGAGAAACAGGTCAATACGCCTCACTTATTGTTTTTATTCATACACCAATAGATTTAGAGCGAGAAACTACAGTTGAAGATTTTGAACATATTTATTGGTCTCTCCTTAATACAACTAGCCGTTTGGACGAGATGGAATGGCCTACACACATTCCAAATAACCCTATGGAGAATACTTGGGAATTTTGCTTTCATAATGAATCATATTTCGTTTACTGTGCTACACCTGCTCATGTCAATAGACGAAGTAGACATTTTTCATGCATGATGCTAGCTTTAACCCCTAGATGGGTTTTACAGGGAATTATGAGCTCTGAGAAACGTAGTAAAAAACTAAAAAACTTAATACGTCAACGTCTAGCTGCTTATGACAAAGCTCCTATTCATCCTTCTCTTAAAGATTATGGTGAAAAAGATAATTATGAATGGCAGCAATATTTTTTACGTGATGATGAAACCATTCCATCAAAGTGTCCATTTTCTCGAATAATAAAATACTTGCATAAAAATAAGTAATCCCCTCTGCTTTTTATTATTTAGTTGTACAAACTTTAACCACTGAATAGATTTAATATAGATCAAATTTAGTGGGAGGAGCATATCATACGTGGGCATATTTTTAAGCTATGTTTTTTTAGGTTTATCATTATCTGCTCCGATGGGGCCTATAAATGCTGCACAACTAGAAAAAGGTATTAGGAGTGGTTTTTTTCACGCTTGGATCCTCGGTATAGGAGCCTTAATTGCAGATGTTATCTACATGGCACTTATTTATTTAGGTGTAATTCATTTCCTTGAAAAAGATATTATAAAACTTTTCTTATGGTCTTTCGGAGCTTTTGTTTTAATCTATACAGGCATCGAAAGTTTAAAAAACGCAAATCAAATTAGCATTAGTAATACTAGAAATGATGATTCAATTATTAAAAGCTTCTTTTCTGGTTTCTTTATGTCTTTATCTAATCCATTAACAATTCTATTTTGGCTTGGAATTTTTGGCTCTATATTAGCAAAAGCCGCTTCTTCCTATAATAAAGAGCAGCTTTTGTTATATAGCTTGGGGATTATTTTAGGTATTTTTATATGGGATATTACGATGGCAAGTACATCTAGTATATTTCGTAAAATTTTGAATGCTCGTATATTGTCTCTTATAACGGTAGTATCTGGTATATCACTTATTATTTATGGTTTATATTTTGGTTTTCAAACTTACCAAATTATTTTTCAATAACTTCTATTATTTAGTTCTGACATACTATTCCTATTGTGAACAGAAAGATACTTCATATAGCTGTATTTCTTTTTCTTGAGACAAAATGAACAATTATAGTAATAATAATAACTATCCCTAAAAACAACAAGCTCACTAGAAAACCAAAACGAGTTGTTTTTTGCAAGAGTGTTCCACTAACAGCTAGTGCAATCATAATAAGACCAATGATACTTTTTACCTGCATCCATCCTTTTGGATTCATTAGTCTCCAAAAGGAAAGAAGAATTAAACTCCATGTATATAACAACATTAATCCAGCTGCAGTTGTTACATACTCATATATATTTTTTGGTAGTAATAAAGCGCTAAGAATAGAAGCACCAAGCCCCATTACGATAAGAATTATAGCTGGAAAAGAGATGTTTTTTTTATTTTTTTTAGCAAACATCGCAGGCGCATCCCCCTCTTCAGCTAAGTTCATTAATACACTTGTCACTGCAAATAATGAACCAACTAACGTTGAGAAGCCCGCTAAAATTAATACTACATTTAGAATAAATGGAACATACGGCAAATTATAGTCTTGTAACGCTATTACAAAAGGGCTTTCTTTCGTATTAAACTGGTTTAATGGAACCATCATAATTGCCAACCCTAAAGAGACTACGTAAATAATCGTTAAAATCATTAACATTACTCTCCCTGATTTTTGTGCATCTTTAGGGTCTTTAAGTCTTATTGTCATTAACCCCATAATTTCAATTCCTCCAAATGCATAAAATGCATAAATTAGAGAGGACCAAGTGCCTTTTAATCCATTCGGAAACCAATCTTTAAAATTCCGAGGAATTTGTGCTTTATATAAACCACCCTTTATAAATCCTAAAATAATCAAAATAGCGATTACAATAAAACCTATAATAGCAACGATTTTTATAATAGCCATCCATTTTTCTAAACGTTCGAATATCTTTACCCCTATAAAAATAATTAATATAGCCGCTACTCCATATATAGCAGCAAATATCCATAATGGTATTTTAGGAAACCAGTAGCGTGAAAAGATTCCTAACGCACTTAACTGGCTACCCATAATAAGCAGTTCAGAACACCAATATGTCCAGCCATGACTAAAACCCGCCCAATTTCCAAAAGCTTTTCTTGAATAAATGCGAAAAGATCCTTTTTGTGGATCTTCTACGGCCATTTTTGCCAATGCCTCAAATACAATATAAGTAGTGAACCCAGTTAAAATAAGAATAAGAATAATTGAAGAACCACCTATTTTAATTCCTATACTGGATCCTAAAAAAAAGCCCGTCCCTATCGTACAACCAATCCCAATAAGTGAGAGTTGCCACCATTTTAAATCTTTTTTTTCTTTCGTTTCGTTATTAACATCATGACAGGTCATATCACTATTCTCCTTTATTCATTTTGAGAATATCCCTCATGATCACTTAAATACTTCTCAGCAAGCTTTTCAACAACATCAATAACATCATGGGCCTTTATTTTATGGTTTGCTACTCTTTCGCTTCCTACAGAAATCTCAACTGTAAACAACGCTTCATATTTCATTTTTTCTGCTCCTTTCGTATCAAATACAACCTCGCATCTTTTATCCTTTTATTTCGCAAAAATTAATTATGTATTTAAAACCTCGTGAGTCTAAAAGTTAAACAAATAAATTCGAGTTATAGTTGTAAATCTAAAAAAATTCTAACGCTACTAAGCTTATTTACTAAAAAAATGTATGAGAAAGGAGAGACAGCATGCCTCTCCTCTATATCCATTTCGTATATAAAATTAACGAGTAACGCCACCGCCAAGTTGTTGCTCAGCTAATGATACAAGACGTTTTGTAATTTCACCACCAACAGATCCGTTTGCACGAGCTGTTGCATCTGCACCAAGTTGCACTCCAAATTCTTGAGCAATTTCATATTTCATTTGGTCAAGAGCTTGTTCAGCGCCACGTACTAATAATTGGTTGCTGCTTCCACTGTTATTGTTTGACATGTTCATTCACCTCCTTCTTTCTTTAATATGTTAAATTACATGATAAAATATATAGTTAATTAATTGGTAATTACGACCACGAATTCAAAGGTATAATTGATGCTCTTTAAGCCCAAAATAATAGTGTATAGGAGAACGAAATATAACATACGTGCCATGGGATATCATAAATAGGCCTCCATTACAATATAAAACGGGTTACGCTATATAAAAGCATAACCCGTTTTTAATGGAATGTTTTATTCAATATACTTTTAAATAGTGGAGGAAAAAGATGAAACATTTTGTTGCTTTATTAATTAAATATACAGCCGTAACTGCGGTATTATTAATCATACTCGGTATTTTCCAAGGTATTTCAATTCCTAGAGTATTATTAATTTCTCTTTTCCTTACGGGAACTGCCTATTTAATCGGAGATCTCTTCATTTTACCTAAATACGGAAATGCGATTGCTACAATGGCAGATTTCGGTTTAAGCTTCTTCGGAATTTGGTTATTAACATCTTTATTTACCAATTTAGATTCCACTCGTAATATTGGATTTTCTTCATTTTTAGCTGCTTTCATTATTGGTGGAATAGAAGTTTTCTTCCATATTTATATGAAGAAGGTAGTACTACATGAAGAGGATACATCAAGAGAACATAATCAAATTCACCATGATAACTATGCTATGGAAATGTCAGATGAATATATGGATTCTTCCACAATAAATAAATCTAAAGTTGAGGATAACCCTAAAAAATAGAAAAGTAGCCAACACCACTTTTTCATTTTTGTTTATTATGCTTGATCTGAACTTCTTACGTGTAATGGAGGTGGAACTACCCATCCTTTTTTCTTACTCAATCGTAGCAGAGTTACACCTGCTTGCGCTTTTTTCATATGAAATTGCCCGAATAGCATGCCTACATCTTCTCGAAGGCATTTTCCCATTACTTGACTACATGTTACAAGTCCAGCTGCTAGCCCTGCAGAAACAGCAGCAGCAATTTCAGCATCATTAATACGTGCTCCAGGAGGAATGTCTTCGATAGATGCAACTGGTCGTTCTGGAGGAGCAGACGGTAAAGCTACGCCATTCACCTTTAAAAGAGTTTTTAACTCTTCTATTTCTGAATTCATATCATTTTCAATTAAGCCTTCTAAAAACTTCTTCAAATCTTCATCACCTGTATGATTCATAAATACTTGATGGCTTGCAATTGCCCCCTGTGCAGCAAGAAGATAACTCCAAATGTCAAATACTTCTCCGTAATGTAAAGGTTCATTTTGAGGATTTCCACTTAATATACCCATTTTTAAATTCCTACCTTTCAAAAATATCATAATAAATATTGATTTCAATATTGAAATCAAATTTTTAAGTATACTTTTTCCTGCAAAATATTTTCTACTACGCATGGAAAACACCTTTCCAACACTGCGTGTTTATTGTTTAGGAAAGTCGTTTACAAATTAAATACTCAAAAATTATGAAAGAGGATTATCAATAATCTTTGAGTGAGAATCTGTTTAATATAAGGGTTTTTATTTTTATACTTACACAAAAGAAATTGATTTACATATTTGCTATATTTTACACTAATTCTCTTAGCGGTTAGCTCTACCACCAAGTTGTTGTTCTGCCATTGCTACTAAACGTTTTGTAATTTCACCACCAACAGAACCGTTTGAACGAGCTGTTGCGTCTGCACCAAGTTTTACACCAAACTCTTGTGCAATTTCATATTTCATTTGATCAAGAGCTTGTTCAGCGCCTCGAACTAATAATTCATTACGACTTCCACTATTATTGTTTGCCATATTGCTTCACCTCCATTGTTGTAATATGCTACAAATTATGAAATAATAATTATCCTTTTTATGGTAATTATATTGTGAGTAAACATTGATTTTTTTCTTAAAGTAGGGCAAAACATATAAGAAAGAATATCTGAATATAACATACTTTCATAACAATACTATGTATACTTCCTAATTCTCTTCAGTAAATAAAAGACAGATTTCTATTTCACTAAGAGATTAAATAGAAAGTATGTTTTGAGACATAATCTAAAAAGAGATTTGAGATGAAAGCTGTAACCTATCAAGGACCAAACCAAGTACAGGTTAAACAAGTGGATGATGCAAAATTAGAAAAAAAGATGATATTATTGTAAGAATTACTTCAACTGCTATTTGCGGTTCCGATTTACATTTATATCAAGGGAACATGCCTTTACCACAAGGGTATATTATCGGCCATGAACCAATGGGAATCGTTGAGGAAGTCGGGCCAGATGTCACTAAAGTGAAAAAAGGCGATCGTGTTGTCATCCCCTTCAACGTTTCTTGTGGACATTGTTTCTATTGCCAACATGAAATGGAAAGCCAATGTGATAACTCCAATCCTCATTATGATTCTGGTGGATACTTTGGTTATACAGAGAAATTTGGTAACCATCCAGGCGGACAAGCAGAATATTTAAAAGTTCCTTTTGGAAATTTCACTCCATTTGTTATACCAGAATCATGCGAACTTGAAGATGAATCTTTACTGTTTTTATCCGATGTTTTGCCAACAGCCTATTGGAGTGTAATAAACGCAGGTGTTAAGCCAGGTGATACTGTTATCGTCCTAGGTTGTGGACCTGTTGGATTAATGCCACAAAAATTTGCTTGGATGCAAGGTGCTAAGCGCGTAATCGCAGTCGATTACTTAGATTATCGTATAAATTATGCAAAAAAAGATTAACAATGTTGAGGTATTTGAGTTTACAAAATTCCCCGATATGGGAGAACATTTAAAGGAAATCACACATGGCGGTGCCGATGTAGTCATTGATTGCGTGGGCATGGATGGAAAAAAATCGCCACTAGAATTTCTAGAACAAAAGTTAAAATTACAAGGTGGAACTCTCGGTCCTATTCAAATCGCTACGAAAGCCGTAAGAAAATATGGAACGGTTCAAATGACTGGCGTTTATGGTGGCAATTATAATGCATTTCCACTCGGAGCATTTTGGGTTAGAAATATTAATCTTAAAATGGGACAAGCACCTGTTATTCATTTTATGCCGGAACTATTTGAAAAAATAACAAATAAAGAATTTGATCCAAAAGAGATTATTACACACAAAATCCCTCTTGAAGAAGCGAGCTACGGTTATCAAATTTTTAATAATCGAGAAGATGATTGTATAAAAGTCATTTTGAAACCTTGAAGGTACAATTTATTATTCTTCATGAAAAGATAAGATTACACTCCGTAATCTTATCTTTTTTATTAAATTGTAAGTAGCTATTCCCCCACTTTCATCTCACATCGAAAATAGTTATTTCAAAAAGGCTTTGCATTTTAAGGTAACGGTTTATTGGTAAAAAAATGAATTTAAGTATTAAGTAACCAACTAGCGGACACGATAACAATTTTAACTAACTTAAAAAGAGGTGTACTTCAATGTTTTATTATAAAGAGGAAATAATTAATATGATTAAACCGGATAAACCAGATCCAGCTGCTGCAAAAGTTTTACAAGAAATATTAGGCGGGCATTATGGTGAAATGCGTACAATGATGCAATATTTCTTCCAAAGCTCAAATTTTAGAGGTAAAGAGAAGCAATATCGTGATTTACTTCGAGGTGTTTTTTTAGAGGAAATAAGCCATGTAGAACTTGTACAACATACAATTAATCAGCTATTAACTGGATCTGGTGAACCTACGCCAGGAAATGCTGGTATTGACAAAGCACCGCTTGATGAAGCGGTTAAACATGCAAATCCTCACCACTTTATTGTAGGTGCTCAAAGTTCATTGCCTGTTGATGCAGCTGGCAACCCATGGAATGGATCTTGGGTATATAGTCATGGGAATTTGATTAGCGATTTATTAGATAACGTAGTACTTGAATCTACAGGTGTACTTCAAAAAACTAGAATTTATGAAATGAATTCTAATCAAACATTTAGAGAAACTCTTGCATTTTTAATTGTACGTGATAATGCACATCAAAATGCTTTTGCAAAAGCTTTAGAGACATTAGGGGTTGAATGGGGAAAACTCTTCCCTGTGCCAAACTATGATATCAATAAATACCCAGAGTGTAGAAAATATGTAGATATGGGATTCCATAATGCACAATTTAATTTTAGGTTAGATCCAACAAGAATGGGAGAAATATTCCAAGGTGAATCACCAAGTAGAAACAAAGGAACATTAACAGTAACGGAACCGCCAAAAGGTTTTCCTGTACCAGAACTTCCTGAAATGCCAAATGAGCATAGTCCTGGATTAAAAGATATGGATCTTTGAGCTAATTGTAACCAACTATTTATTAATAGTTGGTTACAAACCTTTACATAGATTCAAGTAAATTTATTTTTAAGAGGAGGATATTTATTTGAGTACAATAAATGATAAACTATCTATTTTTGCTTTAGGTGGCGTTAATGAAATTGGTAAAAATATGTATGTCATACAATATTCAGATGACATTGTAATCATTGTTTGTGGTTCTAAGTTTCCCGATGAGAGTTTATTAGGCATAGATTTAATAATACCTGATGTTACATATTTACAAGAAAATAAAGATAAAATTCGAGGTTTAATTGTTACGCATGGACACGAAGATCACATTGGAGGTATTCCTTATTTTTTAAAACAATTGAATGTGCCGATTTACGCAACAAAATTAACCTTAGGCTTAATCAGCATTGAATTAAAAGAACATAAACTTCAAGATTCGACACAGTTAATTGTTATTGACTCTGAGTCTTTAATTGAGTTTGGAAAGATAAACCTATCTTTTTTCAAAACAAATCATAGTATTCCCGATTGCCTCGGGATTGCTTTTCATACACCAGAAGGTACAGTAGTCCATACAGGTGATTTTAAATTTGATTTGACTCCCATAAACAAGCAATATCCAGACATTCACAAAATGGCTAATATCGGAAGTAACGGGATTTTAGCTCTCCTCTCAGAAAGTACGAATGCCGAACGTTCTGGATTTACTCCATCAGAACGGTTAGTAGGTGAAAAAATTGAAGAAGCCTTTGTAAAGGCGCACAGAAAAGTTATTATATCTACCTTTGCTTCTAATGTGAATCGTGTACAGCAAATAGTAGATGCCGCTTTAAAAACAAATAGAAAGCTTGCCCTCCTCGGAAGAAGTATGGTGAACGTAGTTTCTGTCGCCTTAGAACAAGGTTATTTAAATATACCTGAAGGAATGTTAATCGAAGCAAATGAGATTAATCAAATGGAACCCGAAAAAGTCGCTATACTTTGCACTGGTAGTCAAGGTGAACCTATGGCTGCTCTGTCCCGATTATCTAGTGGCAACTATCGACAAGTTGATATTTTACCAGGTGACACAGTCATTTTGTCTGCCTCCCCCATACCAGGAAATGAACGTAATGTTTCACGTATTATAGATAACTTATTTCTATTAGGAGCAACTGTTATTTATGGATCTGGAAGTTCAACAGGAATGCACGTTTCTGGACATGCATATCAAGAGGAATTAAAATTGATGCTTACTTTAATGAAGCCTAAATATTTCATTCCAATACATGGTGAGTTTAGAATGTTACATCATCACCGTCAATTGGCAGAATCTGTTGGTGTCAAGAAAGATAATATTTATGTTATCAGCAATGGAGATGTTGTTGATATTAAAAATCAAACTGCTATACAAACGAGACGTATAACTGCGGGTAATATATATGTAGATGGATTAGGTATTGGAGATGTTGGAAACACTTTATTGCGCGATCGCAAACAACTTTCTGAAGATGGTATGCTTGTAATAGTTATAACCTTGAGTAAAACAGAAGAGAAAATAATTTCTGGCCCTGATACAATTTCTCGTGGATTTGTATATGTTCGGGACTCAGAAGATTTCTTAAATAAAACTAATCAATTAGTTGTAGAAACTGTCAACAGATTACAAAAAGCACATATTAATCAGTGGAATGTTCTAAAAAGAGAAATAAGAGAAACACTTGGCCATTTTATATACTCACATACAAAAAGAAAGCCAATGATACTTCCTATCATAATTGAAGTTTAAATTGCTTATTTTCTTTATTTAATAATTATTTCCTTAATCATGTCGCAATTATTTAAAGCGTTTTTTTTAAATAAGCATGGTACTTATAACAGCTGGCATTCATAATCTCAAGACCTCTGGTAACTTCATCTACAAAAGTGCACTTAGATTTATCTAAGTGCACTTTTGTAAAAACATTATTTCCCATTAGCTTATGAACCACTTAATGATAACAACCATGTTTTGCTATTTGCCTAGCATGATCTACTTCAATTCCCATTACCTCTGTAATACCTACAACAATTGTATTTTGGAGAACATTCACTACTCATCCTGTTAAATGTTTAACGTAATAATAAAAATGATTCTGTCACAATAGAACTCCAGGCTTTACTAATTTTCCAAAATCCCCTTAAATTCCTTTTTGGAAATTTCAAAAAAGCATGACAAGTATATATCATGCTTCTGATAATGTATTATTTTCTTTTAAGTTCACATTTATGAATTTCACAATCTCTGAAATACAGGTTTAAATCCCGCTTGCATTGCATCATCTAGCCCCTTACCTTGTGCCGGGTTCCATGCAGCAATAATTACGTTATAGCCCTCTGTCTTTAACTTTGTCGCAAAGTCTATAAGAGCTTTTCTTACTTTTTGATTCTCTACTAAATCAGCGTCAAAAGCTAAATAGACATTTTCTACACCCATATCTTTTAATACAGGCACAACAATTCGCCAAGCATTCACACCAGGGATTGCAAGAACCGTCTTCCCTACTTCAGAAAGTTCCATTTTATTAAATCTCACTGCAATCAAATCAGCAACCAGATCTGCTTTCATAGCTCCCTCTGTAATCATTACTGAGTTGGTTTGATGTAAGGTACCAGAATTCCAATGTTTCAAATGAGAACTTGGTACAGCTACCTGTACAGGAAGTGGATTTTCACTACCTCCTGCACCAGTTCCTTGATTTTTGTTTGCTGATGAGACCCACAGATATTTTTGGCCTTTATGAATCTTTACAACAATTTGTCCCTCTTGAAATGGAATCTCTACCTTTTTGCTCACTTCTAGTTCGCCTTCAAAGATACAATCACCATTTTTAGTTATCTTCACAACATTAGGCTGTCCGATTAATTCTGCTTGAACTCCAGTAGGTGCAGATTTCACATGAACGAAGTTTTTCACTTCATCCACACGAACCTGCCATCCAACAATTTGATTATACTGATTCCGAAAAGGAATCAATATACCAGGAGAGCCTGACATCAAACTAAGAGAAAGTTGACCTTTCTTCATCTCATAGAATCCTGGGATTCCCTGCCAGCATTTTTCATTCCCCATCTGTTTGAATAGCTGCTCCCAAACGGTCGTATACGTATTATCCTCTTCTAACAAAATTTGTTGTTTTAAGAAAGAACGATATTGACGTACTTGTATTTGTTCCTCGCTCATTTTTCTATCTCTTAATAAATGTGCATGATGATGCTCCTGTAATGGTATGAAATCCATTAACTTCCGATTAAAAACATCTAATTCTTCATTGCTTTTCTTATCATGAATCTGAACTTCATCCACCTCGGGCAATTGATACTTATCTTTACCATTTATGTAATGAATGTAGCTTGGATTCCCCGTGTTTTTCCCATAAATCCATTTACTTTCTACACGTGTACATGCTACCTTCTCTTGCGAAATATGCAGCATGCAATTACCTGTATCATGACAAATTGGACACGTAACACGATAAAATTCCCACCAGCTACCTCTTGGATAAGCACTTGTTAAACGAAATTGACCTTTTTGAATGTTAAAATTCATTTTTCCCCACTCCTCGTATACTGTTTATTATATATGGGACTTTTAATTCTGTTAAACTATCTATATTTACATTAGGATATTGAGTATGTTTTACCTAATAGATATACATAAGAATACGTATTACAAACTAAATGATCATTTTTATGTTCTTGATTTAGTAAATTCGGTTCTACGTATGATTCAAATACTTTTGTGTTCTCTTCTTATCTAACTTAATTGCTGTATCAAAGTACATAGACACTTGCGCTTCATAAGATATTCCATCAAATTTTCCGCCTGTTTTTTATAATAAGCCAACATTTGTTTAGCTCTCTTGAATTCTTTGTCACTCTTACGTTCCATATGTGCCTTTGTTGCTCCTGATAAAATAAAAGACAGAAATTCATAGTAGTTTTTCACTACGGATTTCTGTCTTTTCCTCTGTCTGCATACTTCCACTTCCATATGGTTCTGTAAATCATTCATTATGATACACTGACACCTGTTAAAGGGAATACATCCTCTTTTATCGGTTTAAGTGCTTGTAATGCACGTAAACTTTGAATAGGGTCTTCTGGATGTGTAGAATAAAATATTGATAATTCATAACCGATTCTCATTATTAAATCCCCCTAAATAAAATTTTTGTCCAATGTAATAATGGGTTCTCCAATCAAACAGACTTGGAAACAACACAAAAAGGGCTTCTTCAAGTCGATTAAAAAAGTATATAGCAAAATAAACTATATATACACTAATCGGCTCAAAGAAGCCCTTTCAGAATTGAAACAAGACGAAACTTGCTTCTACAGCTCAACCACAACTTATAAAGTGTGAGAGTAAACAGAATCACATAAACAATAAATACAATTACATATTAATGAATTCACACAAAAATTTCAACAACTTTATATTTCCTTAAGATTTTTCGCTCTATTCTCCTTTTCAATGAATATTTTTGTACAACCATGTGTTTCTACCATGTTAAATTGTAATTCTAGATCTTCCTCTCTTATACTAGCTCTTGGATATCCCATCATTATCCCCTGATACTATTTAAGAGTTATCATTGTTTTACATATTATATTTCAGACTAACCCTTAGATAGATTTAAGGTGTGATTTCAATAATTTTCCACATTATTTTCCCGCATTGTCTAAAAGCATCAACTTTTAGACTGGTACACAGGACATTTATTTTCGTTCTTTGTGTTGGTTTGTTTTGTAAAACAGGACAAATCTATCAATTCGATTAAATCGATTAATTCAACTATTACATATAAAGATTTTATTCATATACTGTAGTAGATTACTAGAAAGGAGGCGTAAGCATGGACAGTTGTGTTTTATTCGTTAATGGACAACCTTTTTTAGTGGTCTCAGTTGCCGGAATCGAAATTGCTAGATTAGAGCTTTCTCTTCAAGTAGCATTGACTTTAATAGCATTAGGGATTCCAATTTGTGCATAAACCTTAGGTTTTGTTTAAAAAGAGGGCATTAGCTCTCTTTTTTTGATTTATACCTTATCTTTTCTTAACAACAACAAAACGCTACCTAGATCACGGCAGCGCCTATGATAATTGATATTGTTTTAATTATTAACAAGTATATTTGGCCCTTTCTTCAACATGTACAAGAAACCCGAAATGAATACGACACTAAATATAATAATAGAAGACCACATATTAAAATGATATTCTTTACCTGCAACTAAATTATATATGTTATGTACCAAGAAATTAGCACCTATGATAATTCCACCTAAAAATGAACTAATTAATATGCACATTACATAAAATTTGAGCCTCTGAAACATTTTCCATCTACCCCCTTTTCTAAAATAAACTTTATTTGGGATTATTTAGGTCATTATAACATTAATTTTATACTTTTTATAAAAACTGTTTTTTAATTACAGTTATTTTAAGGAAGGCATTATCCATTCAAATGTCCATTTTGTTCAATAAAAAATGAGGACCTGCGCCAGTAGATCCTCTTAATGTGATAAGGGTTTTCAATGAGCATTAAAATAAGGATAGATACAAGCCAGTAAGCCTGCCCTACACTTCAATATATGCTTGTCCTCATCAAAAGGTGAAAACAAGAGAAAGCACTCCCCAATAAGTGCTCTCTCTTGAAAAATATAAGGGTAAATGTAGGAAACCGTTCAGTATTATTATATGGATTCACCAACTATAACTAATACATCTATTAAAACTGGTTAATGTGTAATTTCTATATAACAAAGAAAAAAGCACTCGTTATGGATTCACTTTTCTTTATTATCTATTCTTCATCTTCTTCATCATCATGAACATAGAAAAAGATCATAATGTATTTCTCAGTTTCACCACTTGGACCTAATTACGGAACAACTGAATGCAGTGTATATCCATCTTTTACTTCTTCATTAATGGCGAGTTCGAACATTCCATTACTACCAGCATCTTTTACTATGTCTACTATATTTCCACACTTTCTCCATCGAGTATTTCTATAAAAAATTTCACACCTTCTAAGCTCACTCTCATTTTCCTAACCTCACTTTATTTTAAAAGGATGATTTTGTTCAGTTTTCTAAACTTACAACCACACACAGCGTATCTTCAGACCAAATTGTTTATTTCTTTCTCCTTATAAATCTCTTCTAAGGTTTTATAGCTCGGAAATCCAATACATTTCCATTCAATTTTTTCAGTTGGATCCATTTCCTCAACTAACAGCACCTTCCCTGAATAAAACTCAATATTCCGTTAATACTGTAGATACCCCATTTCGAACTATATTCCATTACCTGAGCAGTTAACTTTTGTTAGCTGCTCTTTATATGTACAAGGTACTCAATTAACTGGTTCACATATAATATCTTGAGTTCCTTTCTTTATAAAATAGTCGTTATAAAATGAGTCTCGTCACGAGAGCACTTTATTAAGTGCTCTTTTTATATTCCAACTTAATACAAAATGAAATTTTTATTAAGTTGCACCCACATAACATGTGGAGTCTTGTGCATACTATAACTGTAACTTAAAGTTACATATCCGAACTTGTAGGGCCTAATTTCTTTTGTACAACAAATAGTTAGCTAATTAGAGATGGCTGCTTTGTTGTGCAAAATAAGATTTTTATTTCTCAACAACCATTATTGGAATTAAAATCCTAATAATGGTGTATAGTGACTAGCTAGTCACTATACACATTCAAAGCGTTCATAAAGACACACTTATATGTTGGCTTTATTTTTTATTACAATTAAACTTTCAAACTACAACATTCTAAAACAGTATGCATATAATGCTTTGATTCCTCTTTCAAAATATATCTTGTTTTAGAGCGCCTTAAAAAGCGCTCTTTATATTTGTCAATAAACATTTTGCTCAAATATACTCACGACATGCATATTTACTAGGATAAACATTATACTAGTGCAAGAAATATTTTATCCATATTTATAAGGAGAGTTTTTTCATTAATACAACTTTAATTTCCCATTTTTACAATGAAGAGTATCTACTCCCATGGTGGCTAATGCACCACACAAGACTATTTGATCACGGTATTCTTATTAATCGAGGATCTACTGATCGCTCAGTAGAAATATGTAGATTATTTGCACCTCATTGGGAAATCCGCCATTCAAAAGTAGTAGAGTTTGATGCCATATTAGTTGATCAAGAAGTAATGAACATAGAAAAAGAAATTACAGGGTGGAAAATGGTATTAAATACCACTGAATTTCTTTGCTGTTTTGATAAGGAAGCCTTTTTCTCATCTCTTGTCACTTTAGGGCAAAACATGTATGCTATTAGGACTATTCTGATGGTAGATGACCCTACTCATGGTTATTCCAATCCGAGATACGGAATTCCCCTTGTCAAACAGCGTTATCACGGGAGAATAATCCATCCTACTCCACCTGCCCCATACTACGGAGGTAGACTAATCCACAATTATTCGCATGGTAACTATATAGCCGGAAGGCATTGGTCAAATCATTCCTTTATCGTTTACATGTACCCTGCTTTCGTTTTAAAATTCTTTTACAGTCCATGGAACATAGCTATGAAAAATCGAAAATTACAAATTGGTCCAACCCTTTCTAAACATAGCATACAGAAGGGCTTAGGTACGCATCACCTAGTTACACTAGCTGAATTAGAAACAAAATATAAATCCTTTGCAAGTACAACTGTTGACCTTCGATTAATCCCAGAATATCAAGTTTTATTTCCAGATTTATGTTTCCCTAACTATTAATACATCTAAAAAGAACATTTTGGGACTTCCTATACAACCCTTGCTTTCGAGTGAGAACCAACTCTTATTAAAATAGCGTTTTGGTTCAAATTCACTTTCTTACTCTATAACCACATACATTTGGAACTTTATAGAAATAAATCCTTTATTTTTAAATTAATTATATTAATATATTAAATGAAGGGTGTGATAAATTAATGGAACAACTTGAATTTAGTGCTTTAGAACAACCACTATTTCTGTTAGCACTTCAATTAATTGCATTTGTATTAGCCATTTGTATCGTATATGGAATCTTATACAACACTATATTAAAGTTAAATATGCCTAAATGGACTGCCCATGCCGTAGCAACGGTATTTTCCCTCGGTATGGCCTATCAAACTTTTATGAATTTCATTTAAAAACCTTTTTTATTATTTTTCTCTTTTGTAGGGAAATCTATCATTTACCATGCAAGAACATAGCAGGCAACTTGATTGCCTGACATTGTTGTGGTTATTTATTTTCAAATAACAATTTTGTTAAAAGTTGAATAAAATTCAATATTCCGTTAATGTTAATCACAATACAATCTGCTTCTTACCCATGTTGTATCGAATCGAGTAGTTTCCCCCATTAACTGCTCGATTTTTATTTTTGTTACATAAACTTGATATTTTGGTCCATACTATAAATGCACTTGAGTTCTGAACTTCCTTCTTAATGCTTTTCTGGAGAGCAGTTAGCTTTTGCTAGCTGGTCTTTTTTATTTTCTTTTATTTCCGAATAACATTTTCAAATCTGCTCATACTATTTCTGTAACTTAAAGTTACAAACTATTTCTGTAAGTGCGGCTTTTCCTTTGTACAACAGGCAGTTAGTTTTATGAACTAGCTGCTTTGTTGTGCAAAATAAGAATTTGGTTAAAAACTGCACATTTATTAAGAACATACATAAAATATCATGTGGTATTCTTTGTCAATATTAGTTTTGGTCATGGAGCGCCTTAAAAAGCGCTCTTTTGATTTGTTAATAAATAACCATTTTCTTCAAACACCCTCACGATTTTTATAAGCCAATCATATATTTACATAGACAAGACATAGATTTTTATTATACATGCGCAATTTTTGTGCATGTTTTTTCTTTAATAAAATAACTATTTTGTTCACTTTTTTGATACATTTATGAAACATTCATGTGTTATCTTCAGTAAGTTCTTTTCATAAACCGTGTGGGTTATACCAACACAAGAAGCTCTAGATCCCTAAATCTAGAGCTCCTTCGTTTAAATATTTCATTCAATCATGTATAGACAACTATATATTTAGGTGTTAAAATATTATTGTGATTCCCATATGGTTTCACATACGACTTTTTTCTTCGATTATGGGGTTCTTACGTAATGTAAGGACCATTTTTTATTCAAATAAAGAAATACTCTGTATATTGGGGAGCTGATGATAAAGTACTAAGAAAGGGTGTAGGTATGTTTGTTAGTGGCTTAACTACTACACCATCTGGAAATGGTCATACAGTTTTAAGTGGACATAGAGATACTGTTTTTACCGATCTTGGTCAACTAAAGGAAAATGACCAACTTATCGTGGAATATGAAAATAAAACATATACATATAAAATTAACAAGCATTGGTTAACAGATTCAGAAGATCGAACAGTTATTGTAGAAAAAATTGAGCCAACATTAACAACTTGTTATCCTTTTGACTATATAGGAGACGCTCCAGATCGGTACATAATTGAATCATCTCTACTTTCCATTCGGTAAGAATGAGAGCCCAAAAATTAAAGTGGTTTAAGTAGGAAGAAGGCACCTTTAGGTGTCTTTTTTTATGAATAAGAAGTACAGCCAAGATGCGAGGAAAAATAGGTTATAAGACGGAATTTTAGCCTGAAAATTCTAAACTATCTTTTTTATTTCCTTTCGACATAATATGACAATATCTTTATATATAGTTTGTTATTATTAGCTTGGCAATCTTATATTTTACATAATTGGAGGAACAAACGTGGGAAAAATATTCAAATTTGGATGCCTAGGCATTATAGCTTTATTTGTAATCGGAATAATTGCTATGGTCGCTGGTGGTGGAGACTCAACTGAAAAAACTTCAACAGACACTAAAGCAGTATCAAAAGAAGGTGTATCTTCTGATGTAAAAATCGCTGTAGGATCTATGGAAACAGTAGATTCTGTGGGTAATGAATATACAAAAGAACAAGCACAAGGTGTCTTTAAAATTTTAGAAGTTACACTTACTAATAATCAAAAAGACGCTATCACTGTTGATGCTAATAGTTTTAAATTAGTAGATAGCAAAGGTCGTGAATTCACATATTCAACACAAGGTCAAACATCTTTTGACTTAGCTAATGGTGGGAAAACTGACTTCTTCTTAAAACAATTGAATCCTGGTCTAACACAGACAGGTAAAATTGTATTTGATATACCAAAAGATGCTGAAGGTCTTTTCTTAAAAGCAAGTGGCGGTATGACAGGTAAAGAAATTAATTTAAAAGTTGAATAGTTGAAGGCACTCGAAAGAGTGCTTTTATTCTTTCTCAATAACCAACATTATTTAACGTGGGAAAATAATGCTCGGATTGGTATCCAATGCCATATTACGACGGTTCAAATCGTAAGAAGACACTTTTGAGTGTCTTTTCTTTTGTACATTATATCTATTACGTGCTCATTAATTTTTTATGTCAAATGTACATAAAAAAGAAGAGATGCGCTAACATCACTTCTAGTAATTGCTACCGTCAGGATGGTAGTTATATCATTTATTTTTACGAAACCTACCCTTTTGCTTCCGATGGCAACGGGGATTGTTTTTTGTTATCTTTTTTCTAAAGTTTGTTTCCTAAAAACATACGCAGAAACTTCACTTACAATTGCTTTCACAAATTCTTTTAGAAGCTCAAACAAAAAATCTATAGATATATTCTCTCCCCCTTTTCTTTCAAATAGAAAGAAGGAATAAATAATCACCCTCACAATATACAGTTAATTCTACTTTATCATACTAGTACAATCTCACCTATATAAAAAAGACCACCATTTGTGAAGTGCACCCCAATTGTTAGACACATAATTAACAATTGGGGTACAATTTCATATTGGTAGTCTTTTTTGGGTAGTTTTAGAAATTTTAATTATAACATCTAAATATATTATTTTCAACATACTATATTTTTTATAATTCTTGATTTCTCACTCTTCATTGCATGATAACTTTCCCTATAACGAGTAACAAGTAACATTAAAAAAACAATCTACATCTGCAGTTTTTACATGATAGCTGTGTAGAATGGGCATCCATTTCTAGAAAATCACGGATTGCAGTAAATCGATAACTTTTCCCTCTAAAGCATCTCTCCAATAAAAAAGGAAATCTCGTATACATCCATTGAAATAGACATGATACAAATAGATTCCCCCTTTTTTATTTGTATACCTAAATCTAAAGACCTTTTTACAAATGATTCCTAACTTGAAGACAATACAAAAAGGGCTTCTTCAAGTCGATTAAAAATGTGCATAGCAAAATAAGCTATATATACACTAATCGACTCAAAAAGCCCTTTCATAAATGAAACAAGACGCAACTTGCTTCTACAACTCAACCACAAAACAATAAGGTGTGGGAATAAACGGAATCAATTAAACAATAAATATAATTCCATATTAATGAATTCATACAAAAATTTCAATAATTTTATGTTTTCTTAAGATACCCTGCTCATTTTTTTAAATTCATATGCTTTATCACTACCTTGTTTTCTTCATCAAATGATATAACTCCCTCCACGATAATATTTAATTTAATATTGAAATTCTCTAAAACTCGATGTATTATATTTTTGTGTTTTTCTCAGTTCCCAAGCCGAGAATACATCATCACTTCTGAAAGGGCCCGAACTCCAGCTTGTTCTTTTTATTTACTTGAACTCATTTTCGAATTATTATATTATATTTTCGGGTCTTGCTCCATAAATCATTATCAGGAGAATCTGCAGGTTTGCAGGTTTTTTTTATAAAATAAAAAAGCAGCTGTTAGGCTACTTAAAGTTTGTCTTATCACCAAATAAAATGATATATATATTCTCCCGTTATACTTTCATCAACTCCTGCAACTCTAGCAAATCTCACTATGTCCGCCCCATGAATGAAATACATTGTTAGCATGACTGGCACCCGCGACCACATAACACGATAAAGCTCATTCACTCTTTGCCTAGTCGTAACAATTAAATCATTTGCAGGTCCATTAATCCATGCAGTTGTTCTAACTGAAGTAAACGGAAGATCTATCCCATTAACAACTATTCTTGCAATACTTTGCGTTATATCCACATCGATCCCCTCATTCCAAGAATTAAATATGTTTCCCATATTTACATAAGTATTCTTAGTTATAAGAAATGTTTAAAGTGAATTCTTTATAAAATAAAAAAGAGTGCTATTAAGATATGCACTCCTTCAAAAGACTTTACCAATCTCGATGTTCACCATGATCATGATCACGATTGCGGTCATGATCACGTCTACGACGACACTCATCACAATCGCAATCGCGTCTACAATGACAGTCGTTAAAATCGTTTCTTCTACGTCTACGACCGCATCCACAAAATACTAAATCATCCCAAAATCTATTACAATCTCGAGAATGTCCAAAATTATTATTCCATCCCATAGATATGATTCCCTCCTCTAAAAATAGAATTCATCATATTCTATGATTAAAAGGTGAAAACAGCTTGTTTATTAGTCTATATTTTATGTTTTAGACTAATAATATTTCAATTTGCAAGTCTATTTCATCCTTTATCTTTCCTTAACAACAAACAAGACGCTACCCAGATCACGGCAGCGCCTACGATAATTGCTATTGGTTTAATCATTAACAAGTATATCTGGTCCCTTCTTCAACATGTACGAGAAACCCGAAATAAATACAACACTAAATATAATAATAGAAGACCACATATTAAATTGATATTCTTTACCTGCAACTAAATTATATATGTTATGTACCAAGAAATTAGCACCTATGATAATCCCACCTAAAAATGCACTAATTAATATGCTCATTAAATAAAATTTAAGTTTCTGAAACATTTTTCCTCTACCCCTTTTCTAAAATAAACTTTATTTAAGTTTATTTAGAAAATTATACCATTTAGTTTTCAGGTATTATTAAATCCATGGTTAAATTAAGGTTATTTTAAGGATATGTTTTCTATTCAAATGTCCATTTTGTTCAATAAAAAAAGAACACTATAAAGTGCCCTAAGCTTCTGAGTATAAAATATACGACAATGCCTTGCCCGTTCTAATGGCGCAACCTAAAAGAGCTTTATAGCGGAATATATATAGCTCTCGGAAAAGGAATAAGTTGGTTGGCATTGACTCAATATTGTATGATGAAAGCCTCCTTATGTGCAAGCAAAAGAGAGCACTCCCCCTATAAGTGCTCTCGCTTAAAAAAATATAGGGAAACATGTTGGACACCGTTCAGTATCATTATATGATCTCATTCCCAACTATGCCTAAGTCATGTATTAAAGGGGCTAATGTGTAATTTCTATATAACAAAGAAAAAAGCACCCGCATGGATGCTTAAATTAAACTTATTCATTATCAATATCTCTACTTTCATCATTAACTGATTTCGGGTCTAACATGATTCCTATATCCGGCGGCAAAATTAACTCTATACCAGCTACTGGTTGATTGTCCTTATTAAAATAATACTTCTTTATCTTATTCAATTCTTCCTTTTTCTTATTTTCACTCATATTATCCCGCCTTTTATGTATGATATTAAAAACTTTTCTTAATATGTACATTGAGAAAGATAATATACTATTTATCAACTCTCACACAACTTTTGAACTATCCCCACTTTCACTTCGTTTAGAAGTGAGGGATTCCTAAGTAAAGAGTTCTACTGAACTCTAATTGATTAGGCTAACCCCGCAGTCCTTGCGGTTAGAAGCCTTATCGCTTCATTCTTTATATTGATACTTGCGTTAATATCCCTATCATGGTGTGTACGACAAGAAGGACAGTCCCATTCACATAGGCTTAGATTTTTAACGTCTTTATTTTGATATCCACAACAAGAACATAATTGGCTGGAAGCAAATGTTTTCGATACGACAATGACTTGTTTGCCATACCATTTTGCTTTATATTCCAACATTGTTCGAAACTGTGACCAAGATACCTCACTAATTGCTTTTGCTAACTTATGATTCTTTAACATATTCGATACTTGCAAATCCTCTATACCGATAACATCGTGGTTTTTGATGATTTCAGTTGAGATTTTGTCCAAGTAATCTTTTCTAGCATTTGAGATGTATTCATGAATTCTAGCTACCTTGACTCGTTGTTTATTCCAGCGAGAAGATCCTTTCATTCTTCTAGAAAGAACATGCTGTGCTTTCGCTAACTTATCTTCTAATGCTCGGAAAAACTTCAGATTTTTATAAGGTGTTCCATCTGACAAAATGGCGAAATCTTTTAGTCCTACATCTATTCCAATGTAAGAATGTGTTTTCGGAAGTTCTTGTACTTCTGTTTCAACTAATAGTGACACAAAATATCTGCCAGAAGGGTTCCGTCTAACTGTAGCATTTACAATACGTCCCTCTACTTCACGACTTTTGGCAAATCGAACAAGGCCTAATTTCGGCAACTTTATTTTGTTCCCTACAACGACAATGTTTTCATTTGTTTGTTTTGTGGTGTAAGATTGTACGTTGTTCTTCTTAGATTTAAAGCGCGGTGCGCTGTTTTGTTTTTTTAAAAAGCGCGTATAAGCATCGGCAAGGTTGCGAACAGACGACTGAATCGCAATACTATCCACTTCTTTTAGCCAAGCAAACTCTTTCTTCATGGCAGGGAGTTTGGCAGAGCATGTACCATAGGTCAAGCCTTTTCCTGTCTCTTTGTATGCGTGATCCCATAAGGATAGGAAATGATTGAATACAAAGCGAGAACAACCAATCGTTTTGTTAATTAGAATTGCTTGTGCTTGATTTGGATAGACACGAAACTTATAGGCTTTATTAATCATCATTTGATTCACCTCCATTTCGTATATGACTATTATACACAAAACGTACGTTCTATAGATAGTGGAGTAACACTTTCTGTATGCCGAACAATTAAGATGGTTTCCTGCCATCCCATGTTCGAAGCCAATCCATCTCCCACCTACTCACTAAGCTTTGGTCCTTCACGCTCCTTGAGGAAGAAGTCTTCTTGGCTAAAATGTTAAAATGTTTACATAATAAAAGAACACCCATAATTGATAGGTGCTCTGATATATAAATTGGTTTCTATCCGCACATTCCAATATATGCTCGTCCATCTCGAAAGATGCAAACAAAAAGCACCTAAATAGGTGCCTTTTCGAAACGTATTAACGCGAGTAGCGAACACAATGAATTCTTCTCGGTGTCATTACCATCTTATGTTCGAAATTCTTAAATATGCCTAATCGTTAAAACCTTTATTATGAATTCACTACCTATCTACCCTTTATTTTTTTACTAGTTTTAACAATAGGAACTTTTTTTGCTGGTATGAAAGGATTTTCTAAAATAAATAATTGGGTTGCGATGCTTAGAAACATAGCAACCGTTCTACTAATACTTTTATTATCAGTGTTTTTAACACTAACTTTGACCGTTGGCTATGCATTAAGTTAAACGTAATTCTTCACGAATAAAAACCAATATTCCGTCAATACTGTAGACAACCCATTTCGAACCATATTCCATTACCTGAGCAGTTAGCTTTTGCTAGCTGCTCTTTATTTGTACAAGTTACTCAATTGACTGCGCACATATAATATTCTGAGTTCATTTCTTTATAAAATAGTCGTTATAAAATGAGGCTCGTCACGAGAGCACATTACTAAGTACTCTTTTTATATTCCAACTTAATACAAATTGAAATTTTTGTGATGTTTCTCTACAATCCAATACACTTTTTCCTATCTACTATCCTTAGTGAAAAACTTAAACCTTACTAACTATATTTGAAAGTGTTATAATTTAAACATTTCCAACATTTCGATTACGGAGGATTAGAGAATGAAAATTTCAATAGTCTGTTTCGATAACTTTACTGATATAGATGTTTTTTTACCATGGGATTTATTAAATCGTGTACGTCTAGTTGGTGGTATTTCTGATTGGGAGGTCCAACTATTAGGAACAGAAAAGACTCATGTATCCATGTCTGGTTTACGTATACCCATGACAGGAAGCATATCCGATATCCCTTCTGCTGACGCTGTAATATTTGCAAGTGGTAAGGGTGTACAAGATTTATATAAAAATCAACAATATCTTAATAAAATCCATGTAGATCCTCAAAGACAATTAATAGGCTCTATGTGTTCTGGTTCACTACTACTAGGAGCTAAAAAATTGTTAACTGGCAAAAAAGCAACTACATATCCATCCGTAGTTGAACAACTTAAAGAGTTTGATGTAGACGTTATTGAAAAAAGTTTCGTAAACGAAGGCAATATTTCGACTGCTGCAGGTTGCTTTGCTGCACAAGACCTCTCAGCTTGGATTATAAGAACATTAATTAATGACGAAATGGTTGATACTGTGCTAGAAACTGTTCAGCCAGTAGGCAAAGGTTTATATTTTTAATTTCAAATCAAATCAGATATTTATTTCTGACTTGATTTTTTTATACAATAGCGTTTTTGTTGCATTTTTATTGAGTTCACGTTGACCTTTTGTTGATTTTTTCTTCACATTTAAAGGAAACAAACATACGCTTTTGTATGTAGTCTCTCCGCTCATAGAGATCTACCTTTCTTATCGAAGAGCATACTTACATGTATGCTCTTTTTGCTTACTACGAGATAACGGTTTTGTCTAAACCTACACATATCTAAAAGACATACATACAATGGAATCCTGAGCATCTTTATCAATATAGTTATTGGCCATAAAGCGCCTTAAAATCGCTCTTTTTGTTGAAAAACTACACAAAGAGAAAAAACACATACAATGTAAAATGTACCCTATAGAATAGACTTTTTTCTAGTGTCAATTCTATAGGGTACATTTTATTATTTTCTATCTTTTTTATTTACCTTAAAGTAATCCATTCATAGCTTGCCCACTCTTTTGGTTTCTTATCGTACTTAATACGACCAGTCGTACAAAATGAAGCAATCATCCATTGTATAAGGTTCATCTTGGCGTATGGATCAACACACTCCTCAATTTTTTTCAATTGATAACCGGTACTATTTTTCTGCCAAATTGTATATAAACGAAAATGAGTTGTCGTAACAAGTCTAGCTTTTGTTGTAACTTGCCATTTAGAAATTTTCGTTAAATCCTCTTTGACTTTTCTCTCATACTCTTGTTTTATCACTTTATAAGTCTTATCTTTTTTAATTAATCCATTAGAGATTGTAAAAGGCATTTGATGCACCTC
Organism: Bacillus sp. 2D03; assembly: GCF_003946765.1. Lineage (NCBI taxonomy): Bacteria > Bacillati > Bacillota > Bacilli > Caryophanales > Bacillaceae > Bacillus > Bacillus sp. 2D03. The sequence continues at coordinate 64,113 of NZ_RPSJ01000015.1, forward strand.
ATAAACTGTTCCTTCTTCATCTCCTAAAATATTTGATTCTACTAGAAACATATTTTTTAGTTTTAACTGTTCTGTTAATTCTTTTCCGCTCCGATAAAATGGCTTCTTTATCTTCTGCAACAAGATAACCTGCACAATTAATCCTATTAGTAAAGGATATGCTAATACAAACAATATATTAATAAACATGTTTAAAATAATAACGCCTATTAGAGCAAAAATTGTAAAGTAAATATAGGTTTCTCTTTGATGAATGATTCTACTGTTCAAGCCAAGATACCTCCATTTTGATAAATAGTCAAAGCAATATACACAATTGCTCCTAATAAAATAGAACAAGCCCCTGGAAAGCTCTGTATCAGCTGTATTTCTTTCTTTGGTAGTTTTGCCCCAAATATAGAAGCAGCATGCTCCAATTGGTCTTTAATCGCTCCTACAAACCCTAGAATTTTAATTAAACGATACACGCTAGCAATCCAAAAGAATAGTAAATGGAAAGCTGTTAATGTAATAGCGGTAAGCATAGCCGATTCCTCTGCTACATCGCTAACATATAGAGCTGCCACCACAAGCATTTTCGTATCACCGGGTGAAGAAAATTTAAATGTCTCTAACAATAAGCCACATACTAAGGCCATAGTTAGTACAATTACAATCTCTTTTCCCGTTCGTATTCCAGCAAAATACGTGATACCTAAACCTACTACTAAAAAAATGAAATGCCATATATTTTTTGTTTTTCTATACTTTAAGTCGGTAAATACATTAAGTACCATATAACTTAGAAATAATCCCATGATATACAGGCTCATTTTCTTTACTCCCCTCTTAATTTCATATAAAAATACTGTGTAAAAAAGGGAACCACTTTTAGAGTAGCCCCCTCGTTTATTTTTATATTTATTTTTTGTTCCAAGAATCAACATCTGCATTGCTTGATGCTTTTGTGAATCGAGCTAGAATTGTATCATAACCACCTTGGATTGCTTTCCATACGAACGGGCCAATTACTAATACAATAATCACCGCTAACGCGATTAACATACCGTTTTCTGATGATAATTGTGAGTCTTCGTTTTTTAACCAACTTTTCATTTTTGCTAACATTTCATTTCGTCTCCTTTATATATCAATTTTAAGTATCTACTAAAATTAGAACTTATCTATTTAAATCTTTAATTACTTATTCCAAGAATTTACGTCTGCATTACTTGATGCTTTTGTGAATCTTGCCAGGATCGTATCATAACCACCTTGGATTGCTTTCCATACAAACGGGCCAATTGCTAATACGATAATCACCGCCAAGGCAATTAACATACCGTTTTCTGATGATAACTGTGAATCCTCATTTTTTAACCAATTTTTCATTTTTGCTAACATGATTGAATCTCCCTTCTCCATTTATTTGAGCTATACGTAAAAAACATCATTAATTTAAAACTTTTATTACTTGTTCCAAGAATTCACATCTGCATTGCTTGATGCTTTTGTGAATCGAGCTAGAATCGTATCATAACCACCTTGGATTGCTTTCCATACAAACGGGCCAATCACTAATACGATAATGACCGCCAAGGCGATTAACATACCGTTTTCTGATGATAATTGTGAGTCTTCGTTTTTTAACCAATTCTTCATTTTTGTTAACATGTGTATTACTCCTTTTCCTATTCCATTTTTAGTAATGTCTTCTATAAACTTGCAAATCCTTGCATTAAAGATTGAATAACAATCACCATCGGATAAATAACAATACAACCAATAACAGCAACGTTAAATTTATTCATTTCCATCGGCTTATTTTGAATGAGACGGTTATAGTTCTCATGTTTTAACTCGCGCATCATTTTAATTTGTGCGTCCATAATGCGAAGACTCTGTACCTTGTCTGTTTTTTGTGCTTGTTGCAATGCAATCGTAAAGGTATTTACTTCTGGACTATTTAAAGCAGCAGCAAAGTTTCGAAATGGTTGATCCGAGCCCGCATACATTTCTAATTCCGCAGTAAGTGTAGATACATACGGACGAAGATGTCTTCCAGCATATATCTCTGCCTTTTTTACTGCTTCTAATGTTGTATGTGTTTTTAACAACTGCAACATTGGAATTAGATACTCTGGTAATTCGAACTTCCTAGCTTCAATCGCCTGTTTGCTTCTTTTCTTTAATAGATAATCAGGATAGAAATAAAGCAATGGTGACATTAGAGCACCTACTTTAAATAAATAGTAATCATGAAATACAGTACATATTAAGAAAACAGAGGTAAAAATGATGGGATATGCTACCTTCATTTTCAGATATTCTTCTGGTCCCGTATCCAAGCCAGCTTCTTCTAACTTGTTCTGGATCTGCTCTTTTTTTTCTTCTGTCAGATACTTATGTGATAACGACTGGAAGGGAGCAAGCATCATTTGATTTAAATTCTTCTTTTCAATTCGTTTTGCATTTTCTACATAGTTCGTAAGTAAGCTACCGCTGTCTTTTTTACTTTGTAGAAAGGTAGAGAATATCCAGTACATGACAACGAATACCACTACAGCTAAAATCGTAGACACCTTATTCCCCTCTTTCTGTTGGGTTATAATTTGCAATCTTTTCTACACGGGTTGCTAGAAAAAATACAATCAACATATTTACCGCTAACGCAATTTTCCCCATCATAGAACCTGCTAAAAATCCATATGCTTCTTTTGACATCAGCACAATAACAATCGGCATAGCGATGACGATTAAGCAGTTCTGTACAAAAGCACGTTGTGCTTGCGACAAACTAGAACGCAATCTTGCCAGGTATAGTTTTTGTTTTTCAAAATCTTCTGCAATATCCAGTAAGACTTGTACTGAATTTGTTCCACCTTCTCGACTGCACACTTCCAACATTTCATGGAAGAAAACCAATTCTCTAAAGTTAAACGTTTCATTGAATTCTCTAAATGCACGATGCATTGTGGTTCCACCTTCTAATAAAAGAGAAACTTTTTCTATTTCTTCTTGAATGCTTTCATGCATCATTGGTTTCACCTGAACTAACACCCGTTTTGCATTGTTACTAATTTGAAGTGCATTTGCTACTGCCTTCATGTAAATAGAAAGACGGTCAATGACAATCAAGTAGTAACGTTTTTTTCTTTGATAAAGAAGAAACCTTGGAACTAAAAATCCAGATAAAACAGTAATCAGTGTAAAAGGATCTCTACCAAAGGAAAAATAGAATACTGCTGCAATACTCATTCCGGAAAGAATCGTATATACCCAGTACATGCTTTTTGTCAATTTCCACTCGTACTTTTGGGCTTCTTGGATAACGGATTGTGGCAAATACATCCGTATCCCTTTAATATTCCTTAATTCCAAGCGCCTTTCTTCTTTCTCGTTTTCTTGTACAAATTGAGAGAGAGCAGAACCCTTAGATTTTGCAAAAAGTAAAACGAGCAATACTACACTAATAAATATCAAGAATATGCATCCATAGGCTAATAAACTACGCATATTGCACCTCCTGTTTTGAAAGGAATGGTGCATAAAGAGCTGGATTTACAGTAGAAGAACGGAATTTCTTCTCCATATCAGCTGATATTCTTCCTGTAATAATATGTTGGCCATGAATTTTCCCTATTCTTTCATTCATTTCATCTTGTTTCTCATATGTTGGCATAAACTGAGACAATGGATTAAACTGTATATCTTCCTGATAATCCAATAGTTCAATCATCTCTGTAATATAACGATTTCCATCATCTTTCTTTTCCAAAAAGACAATTACATCAAATGTCTGTGAAATCAATTCATATAAATACTGGGCATCAATATTCGCACCACTTTGCAGACACATAAGCATTAAACGCCTAACTGCTTCTTTTGCACTTCTTGCATGGACAGAGGTGAAACCAGGATGTCCTGTTTGGAAAAAGTTAATCATTTTTAACGCTTCTTTCCCCCTCGATTCCCCTACAATTAATCGCTTGGGCCCTTGACGTAAAGCATTTGTTAACAATCTATCAAAGTCGATTGCATTTTCTTCTACTTCCGATGCCCTACACTGCATCGGAACAAAATGATGTTCTGGAAAAATGCGATGCAAATATAATTCAGGGTTATCTTCTACTACAAGAGTACGTTCTTTTTTCTTTCCTTTCGGAATGTGAGAAGCAAGATATTTCATAAACTCTGATTTCCCTGTACCCGTAGCTCCAGCAACTAAAATATTCATTTTGGCTTTCACAGCTGCAGCCAAAAAGTTCAACATTTCTTTCGATGCTTGATTGGTAGATAACATCCGCTCTTCAGAAGCACGAAGGTGATCCGCATTCTTACGAATCGTTATCGTTGTTCCGAGTCCCCCAAGTTCATCTAACGCAATATTGATACGTATATACGGAAATACGCAGTCAACATATGGCTTTGCTGTATTTAATGACTCTGATGTACTGTTTACCATCTTATAAGCTAGGGCTTTCACTTCTACTTCTGTCTCAAATCGGTAAGGAAATGTACATTCTCCCTCTCCGATTTTTTCGTAAATGATTTCTTTTGTGCCATTGATATAAATATCAGTTACATCCTTATCTTCTTTTAAAGGTTCTATAATCCCAAATCCAACAATTTCATCACACACCATATTTAGTAACTGTTCTGAAGGTACATCTGAAACGACGACTTGATTGCTTAGTAAAAAGCCTTTAATAATTTGCTCCACAGCTGTTCTCTTCTCTTTATTCATAAAGGATTCGCTTAAGATATCACGATGTTCTTTTACTAAAAATGCACGAATTTCATCTGTAATATCTTTAATTTGTTGAGCTGTAGTTGTTCCTAACTTTCGCACCGATTTAGAACGAATCCTATAACCAAAGTGATATAAATCCACTCGATTTCGCTTTAAGGATACTTGTTTTCCCTGTAAATAGCCCCACATACTACTTGCCACCTTTTTAATTTCGTAAACCAAAGAGACCCTTTTTCATAGAGGAGTGCTGGGATGGAATATTAAGACCAGCTGCTTCCATAATATGATGGACCTTTGCATTAATTTGCGGGGAACCAAATTGCATCCCCCATTCATAACTCGTACGATCTCTGTCATACGGAATTGTCACTGCAATGTTTTGGGAAGAAAGCTTTTCAATATCTTCTACATAGTCCTCGTCTCCCATATTCAAAACATGAATCATACGAGGCAATGTTAGCTTTGCTTCTTCTATTAGTTGTAATTCTCTTTTAATTGCTAACGCACCACGAGGGTTGCCATTTAGCACATGAACAACAAGGTCTGATTGGTATAGAATTGGGTAACTAAGCACCTCGGATAATTCAGTTGGTACCGATAGAATGATGTAGTCATATTCTGTATCTACAAGTGATTCGATAAATGTCGTTACAAACAATTCTTTGTTTTGAATCTCTGGGAATTGATTTAAGCTATAACCTGATGGAAACACCAGAAAATCCATCTTATCGTGTAATTTTTGCGTCAGCCTTGGATTCACTTTTTTTTCTAGTAAATCTTGCTTGGTACAAATATATTGCAAGAGATTGTATTCATTTTCTTTTCTTACAAGCCCTAGCATGTTTTTACTCTCATGGCTAAGACCTGTTCCAACCGCGAAGTTTGGTCTTACTTGGTCCGCTTCTACATAAAGCACCTTTTTCCCTAAATGAGCTAACTCATTTGCCATCGCAATACTTAACGTACTTTTTCCTACGTTTTCGTTTGTCGCATAAAAGGCAACCATTCTTACTTGCCGGTCCATCTTAAAAGCCCCTTCCTTATTTGGATTCGTTCAGATACTGTGCAACATATTCTTTTACACTTTTAGATATGGGATTGGTTGAATGCTTCTCTACATAGTCTAAAATATTTTTCTGGTCAGATATTTGCGAGAATCCTTCTGCTGGTTCTAATTCTTTCCCTGTTTGTTCTACCTTTTGTCCAACTGCAACAGGAATTACATCTCCAAGTGTTTTCGCACGGTTTAGATATTGAAGTTGTTCTGGTGAAACAGCCAATGTATATAATCGCGTTACCTTTGGCTTTTGTTTTCCTTCTTGTTCCTCTTTTGATTCTTTCTTTTCTAGTACAAATGCATCTTCTGTATTGCTATCCTTTGCAGCCGTAACACGTACACCTTGGAAAAGACCACCGAATACTACCTTCTCATTGTCCCCGTCCTTCACAACCTGCTTGAAATACAAGTCCACATAAGTGTTAGGGATGATACTATTACCTGAACTTGTTTCCAAATCAACGAGTAACGGGAATGCAACTTCTCCATCTTTCAAATTTAAAATTGCAGAGTCAGGTAACTCCTCTTTCTTTACTACTTTATTTTTAAAAAGATAGCTATTTTCGGTGATGGGCTGTCCATCATTTGTCCACTTACCTATAACCTCTTTTTTACTTACGCGTAATGCATTTGGAGGAATCCCATCACCAGGTAATGTTCGTTCCACTAGCATTTCTTCTTTAATCTCTGTATGCGCAGGTATATCCTTTGCAGCTACAACAACTTTCGTTGGCTTTACTGCATTTTCTACTGCAAAATGATTGTATCCATAGATACCCGCTACTGTTATAGCAGCTAAACCTACCGCTGTAATCTGCTTCTTTTGAAACTTAGACGGCTTCAATGTTTATATTCCTCCTTATGTAGCCTTTAAACGCAAAAAAGGACACACCTATGGCGTAAAACGCCTTAGGTGTGTCCTTTTAGCTAATCTAAAGTCTATATGAAAATGTTGGATTTATTTTCTTTAATATTACAATCTCAATATTATGATATATATAGTTTCATGTCAATCATTTCTAAAAAATATCTGTTTTTTCTATTTTAAAACACGTAATCGATAATTAACCTCGCTCCAAAAACCCTGTTATAACAAGGTTTCTAACCTATTAAGCGTCCCAAAAATATGTTGTAATTAATCTAACACAACTGAATATTCCAAGGTGGTCGGTTGCTATCCTTTCTCTTTCATTTTATGGAGAAAAGAAGAGATCATTTGGAAATACTGTTCACAATAGTTGATGCAAGAGGCAAAATTATTATTAAAATGAAATCAATTTTGTTCCTGTTTCAAAATACTTTGCAGGAGCATAACTTTTCCCATTCCGATCCTGAAATTCACTTCCAATATATAACGATGCAATCATTACGATAATTCCAATGAAAATTACACGTTTCATACGTTGTTTTTTCTTTTTATCCATTCAATATTCCCCTTTCTACAAAAAAAAGACACATCCCATTAAGGGATGTGCCTTTGGTTTATCCATTCAGCTACTAGTTTAAGAAGGATATCTTATTGTGTCGATTCATCTAATTATACTATATTTTATTCTCATTTCCTATTTCTCATGTAATACCAATCTTTTAATTTATAAAGTACGTCTTCCTTACCAACCCAATTCCAACCAACTCCACTTCCTCCAGGGAATGGATCGTCAGGAAATACTCTTCTTTTTATGAAATCATCATACGCAACACCCTTAATCTCTACTTGCTCAGTTAAACATAAACTCATTTCATTGATACCTGCTGGAGCTGTTTCTACATTAAAAGTGTATACACCATCTTTTGTCTTCAGTGGTGAATACCATTTTTGGCCACCATCAATGATTTTCTCTTGTCCATCCCAATATAAAGACTTAGTTGGTCTTTTACTATCAAAAACATGTCCTGTTGCTTCAGATAAATACATATTTTTAGGTAGGAATTTTGCTGTAGTATCTTTAAGTTCTTTCTTCTCTAAATCTTGAGTAGACTTTAATCCTTCGTCTGCAAATGGGTATTGTGCCTTAGCAGCAGTAAATACACCAGAGTAATTCGCATTCCAATCATTTTTGTACTTACCGTTTACTTCATACGAAAATCCATAACCAGAATGTAGCTTAGAAGGAGCTAAATTACCAATACTCCCTGTCAAAGTTTCATAATACATTTCCCCAGTTATATCTTCTTTTGATACACGTTCACTTACTGTTTCTACTACACCTTTTACACTCGTTACACCACACATTGCCTTTTCTTTTGAAGGCTCATAGATTGCTGTTTTAATAGGATTATTTTTGTACGTAGTTTCCTCAATGTCTATACGATTACCAGCAGGGTTAATTTCCGCTTGAATTGTTCCTTTACCTTTATGTTGCCAGTCAAGGTTCAGGGTTTTCTTTTCTCCCTCAGTTAATCTTACCTTTTGTAAAGCTACTTGTTGTCCGTTATGTTTTAACACAACTACTGTTTCAGGATTCATATATTTTTCTTCTAATACATCTAACTTTTTAATTTTATTCTTCTCTTTTTCTAGTTTCTGCCTTGCATTATCTAGCCTACTTGCCGCACTATCTAGTTTATTTTCTTCCCAAGAGCAGTCTCTATCATAATAGTGGTCCTTTCCCTCGGCATCTACTTCATGAATTGGATTACGACGACAATAACTTAAGCTGGATTGTGCACTATCTCTATCAGATTCAGCGCTGTTTATTTCTTGCTGGGACTTATTAATATTATTATTTACCTTTGCTCTATATTGATCACGCTCTAGTTTAAAATTATTACGTGATACATCTACTCTTGTTTTGATATTCTTTCCTTCTCTTGCTGTTGCTCCTTCAATTCTATCACTAGAAAAGTCAATTTTATATTTAAAGTCGCCTTCATCTCCTGGATTCGGGTTAGGTGTAACCTCTGTACCACAGTTACCTTCTACAGTAAAGTTTACAGTCTTCTCATTTGACTCTCTTTGAACACCATCAAGCACCTTAATTTTCGCAGTATACCGACCACACAAATGTGGTTGCCATCTTACATCTTCTTTTGAAAATCTACCGGCATCGCCTTCATTTGATTTTTGATTATCTTTTTGTGGATTCGAACGAAGATAATTCTCTTGATGATGCACTATTTCGCCATCTTTTATAATATCTAGCATCCATTTCACACGATTTCGTTCACCAGCTGCTGCTTGATATGGATTTACTGTTGTTCCATCTGGATCTCTATCGTTGTATCCTTTTCCTTTACTTACATATTCAAAACCGTTAAATGTAAAATTCACAGAATTATCCTTTGTATCACTAGAGGCTTTAATGTCTTTTATTTCAGGTTTACTTGTACGTACATACCACAAGCTATACTTATTAACACCTTCTACACCACCAGCACCAGCATAACCACCCGAAAGGTAGGCTATATCTCGAATCCAATAAAACTGACCATACATCTCATTTGTTTTAATATTTTTAATAACATGCTCCTTTATGTTTCCCAATACAAATTCAGGGTTTCCCCAATACTTATTAGAAACTATTGGCTCTGTTACACGTTCTATTTCTGTTATCATTCTATCACCAACTGCCACAGATCTATTAAAGTATCCTTCATTTGAGATACGGATATACGGTTCAGAATTGTCATTTCCCTGTATCAAGTTTTCTTTGGGATTACCCCAATTAAATGAACCATTATAAACTGCAGGATAATGTATATCTCCTTTATACGCTAAGTCAGTACCTGGTGGTGAATAACTACCAGGTCTAAGATATTTTCCTGGCATTTGTAATTGGGGAGATTTCAGAAAAGTATCGTCGTTTCCATTATAAAATGGAACATCGTTATTTTTTGCATTTACAATACTGGGTGTCGATAATAAAACTGAAGTACAAAGGATGAATATCCTCTTCTTAAATTTCATTTCTTTTCCTCCTTAAACAAAAAAGGACACACCTGTACCGTTAGAATGGTACGTAAGGTGTGTCCTTTACGTAAATTTTAATTTATATATTCATTTAAACACATCACAAAAACCAATATATTTAAATCAAATGATATTATTTTTTCTTCACTTGAACGTACATCATTTTATCAGCAGTGGAATGCCCCACACGAACTTTATGGTTCTCTTTCACATAATTATTAATAACTTGCGCGTCAACTGTTTCTTGAATCTCTTTATCCAAATTCAATGTAGGATTTAATAAAGCCACCCATCTTTTAGCTAATTCTACTGTTGCCTCATTGTTATATAAGAAAACAATTTCAAAATTATTCTCATCTATTGCATCAACATAAAATTGAGATTTTAAAGAACCAGCAGGTAAATACATGTTTTTATCCACTAGACTAATAGTCCCACTTAAATCAGAATACTTTAATTCTGTGCCATATTTATTATTTACAGAGTGGAGCACATTTTGTGCTTCAGGCGAAATAGAGTTTTTCGCAATCGGAGTATTATCCATCGCCACTTTATTGTACTCAACATCTTCTGCAACTAGCTTCTTATCTATTTCCACTGGTAATTTTTCCTCTGGTTTTGTTTCAGGTTTTGGATCTGGCTTCACTTCTGGTTTTTCCTCTGGTTTTGTTTCAGGCTTTGGATCTGGCTTCACTTCTGGTTTTTCTTCTGGTTTTGTTTCAGGCTTTGGATCTGGCTTCACTTCTGGTTTTTCTTCTGGTTTTGTTTCAGGCTTTGGATCTGGCTTCACTTCTGGTTTTGTTTCTTTTTCAACTGCATTAATAGAGTTATATAGGAACTGACTATACGCTTCACGTGTTACAAACATTTTTGGAGAATACATATTACCTCCTGTACCAATAGTAACGCCATTTTCTTCTAATGCGCTGATTGCTTTTAGTGCCCATGAGTTTTTATCAACATCTGTAAATGTTGTTGTTTTCGTTGCCTTAAATTTAAAAGCATTTGTAAGTACTTGTGCCATTTGTTCACGAGTTAAAATATCATCTGGACCATACTTCCCATCACCAAATCCATTCACAAGTCCTGCTTTAGCAAGTGCTAAGATTTCTTTTTCAAACAAATGTCCTTTAATATCAGTAAACGGATTTTTGAAGCTAGCATCTGCATCTGCTGGTTTTAGGTACATATAAATCATTCGAGCAACTTGCCCACGAGTTACATTGTCACCAAAGCCAAAGATATTATTTCCGTACCCTTGCACTACTTTACGATTTGTTAAATCATAAATTGCTTTTGTAGACCAGTGATTTGCTGGAACATCATTGAATTTTAATGAGTCTGTGTTATCAGCCTTAGCAGTAAATGCTCCTGCTCCTAGTAATGATGTACCCATAATTGTTAGTGCTGTTGCTGTTTTTAAAAATTTGTTAGCCATTGATTGTTCCTCCAAATATATTAATTTTTCATAGATTCTTTTATTGTACCTAATTTAAACATAAAATCCAGATAATTTAACATACAAATTAATTAATTAACATTTTTTATAACTTCTGTTCTATATAGGTATATTTTCCTGGCAAAAAACTATACTTTTCAGCATAGTCTTTTATAGTACAAATCTTAGAATTTTCATTATTTAAAATATACTTGTCCCAATCCCTCTTTACTCGCCCATATCGGAGCTTTTATGCCATCTACACCAATCAGCTTAAATATGAAGAAATGGTGTTCTGCTTTCACCTTAAAAGAAAGGGATTGATTATGATCGATGCGTCCCTTTGTATACTCATACTTCCATCCATCCATCTTTTCTTCTTTCATTCTTTTCTCTATCCCAGGGACTAAATCCACCCTTTTTCCATTGTAATCATATTGAAATCCACCCCTATTTTCTGCGATTTCTACTATATCAGCAGCAAAGTTATGTGCTTTCACTAACTGTATTCCATACAAAACGCCTTCGGGTAAAAGGCTAATTAATAATAAAGAAAAGGTAAGGAATAGAGCCGTAGTTACTGTATTTTGCATTTTTAATGCACCTACTCTTTTTCTTTATTTTACGTTTCCACCTAATTGTTTTTCTTTTCCATTCGCATCATAAATAATAATACTTCTCGCTTTACTCTTTATCATTTCTTTTTTTTCATCAAATTGCTTAAAATAACTAGCAGCTTCTGCATCACCTTCGACAGCAATCATTGCTGGTTTTTCCTGTACATCATGTACAGTGAAGTTACGTTTTGAAGCGGGATCTTTAAAATCCGCATTACCGTTATACGCCTTTTCAAACTCTTGTTTCGCTTTTTCTGGATCAATAGCTATTTCTTCTTCTGCACGCAGAGTACCTACTTTTACAGACTTAGCCACAGCTATCTCGCCTCCCCTTTCTAAAGACGATTTATTATCAGTATGTGTTGTATCTCCAATCACCATATCAGTTACAAAGAATAGACAACCTACAAATAACAGCAACATACTTGCTGCAACAATAAACTTTTGCATTCCTCTTCAGCCTCCTTAACTTTCAGACTTTCGAAATCGAAATCCACTTAAAATGGAACTTTTTTTGGAATTCAACAATTGATTTGGTAGCAATAACTCTGCTATTTCCTTCATTATTCCTTCTAACTCTTTATAATAGTTGCGACTTGATAGTAACGTACTACTATTCAATTGTGACTCGAACACCTCTTCTATTTCATATGGTGGTAAAGCAGTTAATACCTTATCTCCAAAGCATTCTTCTACTATTTCATGCTTTAAAAGTACAGGAGAAAACTTATTCCCAATGATCCTCACTTTCTCTAAACCTAAGTAAGAAACGAGCTTTCTCTCTTTTTGTGTAAGAGGATGCGCTATCTTTAGCAATTGATGCAGATCTGGTTCCGCTACAAAGAATATGTAATCCGCCATTTCACATATCTCATGGTATAAATCTTTATCCCAATCGCTCCCTGCATCAATAATAGATATAGGTGCTTCTTGGTTGGCCAATAAAACCTTAATAAAATGGTCGAAGTCCTGCTCTGTTTCATTTTGAAGCTCTTGGTCAACTATAGGATTCTTTACAATATAATTTATTCTTCCTTGCTTCCATTTTGGAATTAATAATATATCAGATTCCTTCTGTAGCATCTCTTTATATCGCTGCAACATAAATTCACTACGATAGTTTTCTGGCGCTTCTGTATATCCCTTTAATAACGGATACGTATAACCATCATCATATAGATTCTCTATATAATTCACATCAATCTGTAGTTCATTTAAGTAAGCGGCTAAAAGATGTGAAACAAAAGTGGCACCACTTCTCCTATTCATGTTGGCCACAACAATTGTTCTTCTTGGAATAACAATACCAATTTGTTTCTCATATACTGGCTCAAAAGCCAATTTATACTGTTTTTTTATAATTGGCGCTTTTGGCGTTTCTTCCTGAATAGACTTACGCTTTTGTTTGTTTTTAAATAATTTTAAAGTAGAGTGTGATTCACTGTTGTTACCTTCCTCTAATTCACTTGATACTTTCTCTTCTTCCTCATCAAAAGGAACTTCAGGCAATTTCGTATGTTGCGGTGCTTGACTTGCTCCTACAATTTCCACCACATTTTTAATATCCGATTCCTGTAGCAGCTGCGGGATGACTTTATTATCAATATCAATTTTACGAGAGTTAAAAATGTCATAGATACCTAGATAAATCAGTTTCGCTAAAAATTCATCATTATTTTCACACTCTGTAAATACTACAATGCGAATATCCCGCTGAAAGCGAATGTCTCTTAACTTCTGTAAAATAATTAATTCTCGCTTATCTTCGTGTCCCGCATCAATATTTAATCGTTTGTCATTAATACATAGAATATCAGGTTGCTCCGTATCTAGAATTTCATCTAAATACTTTATGTGCATGACATCACTATCAGCTACTTCAAATCCTGCACTAACAAAATCCTCACGTAAATATGCCGTATACACAGTATCACTAATAGCTAATACAATCTTTTTCATTATGAAAAACTCCTCTTTGATAGAAAATCACTTTAAAGTAATAGCATGTTTTCAAAAGGCACTTTTGTTGCGTTTTGTATTTTTGTTAATAGTTCGGTGAGAAGTGATTCTATTTCAAACCCCTCCAAATTACATGGCATATTATCAATAAGGTTATATTTGACTCTAACCTCTAAACGATCCTCTATTTCTTCTAACGGTATCGCACTAAATAAACTTTGTTCATATATAAATCCATCCCGAAGATTTTTTTGTATTTCTGTCTTGTCTTTGTAAACAATGGTTACTTGCGCTAATTCAATAAAAGGATTATCTAAAGTTAATTTTGTATTCCAGTTTAGACTCCAGATTTCACAGCGGCCGTCCGCATGCACAACATTAGCAGCTACAGATGGAGTAATTGTAAATAAACGATCTACTGGAACATTTGTAAAAGTAGTTGTTTTTCCTTCAACTACTTTCAGTCCTCTTTCCTCACGTTCATGCTCAAGCGAAATTTCCGCACCAAACAATGCAATTTCACAAAATACTTGCTCCATTATGGGTTTAATGCCTTCATACGTTCGAACAGCAAATACACTAAATTCTTGTGTTTCATCCGTTCGAACTAATTCATAAATGCTAAATTCCGCTGCATTTACAATCGCAAAAGGAATATCTTGTACAAAATTAGGATTTATAAATAGAGAATCCGGAATCACTGTCTCTGGATGTTTGAAAAACTCTAAACCAAGCTGATATCCTTTTAGAAATGCATTCTTAGCAGCAGCTGGAAATAATGTTTCAAATCTTTTGAGATTGCTTTTAAATTGCTTCTCTTCGACCTCGTTATTAAATTCTCTATCTTGTAAAATGTTTACACGATCAGCAAGCAGTAAAAAATAGTAGTTAATAAGAGAATTAATTCTCTCCTCAAAAACTTGATTATCTTTACAATATTTATCAAATCTTCTTTTGCTTTCACTAATAATTTCATTCATTCTTTAATACTCTCCTTATCATTTTCTAGTTATTAAATAAAAAAAGACACACCAATGGCAGGTATATGCCCTCGGTGTGTCCGTTTAGCAAGAATTAAATATCTCTCGATTCATATATTAATTTTAATCAATAAAACTTATGTATAAGATTATCTCTATAATATCTAAATGTCAATACTACTTCGCAATTATTAATTAAAGTCACAAAAATAATGCTTCTAATTGATTAACCTTTTTCTTTTTTTGCATATGTCATTTAATCACCTAATTCAGGTAATACTATTGGTATATTTAAATAAAGGATTTTTATACCAAAATTTCATTTTTTTATTTACAACTGAATTTCAAAAGTAAAAAACAATCATTTAATATATTCCTCGCCTTAGGGAACTTAAGATATAAAACAATCTTTATAGTACTCATAGCATAACTAACAGTAAACGACTAAAACATATTAATGTTATGTAAACAATCAGGCGACATAAACGTGTTCAGTTGATATTAACATATCAACTGACATTGACATGAAATTTCATATTGAGAGATGAATACAAGTTAAACTAACCCATCCAGTTCATACCTAAGCTAATTTATTAATTACATTATTTCGCAAACAAATATTATAAAATAGCTTGTAAGTTCCTATTTTAGTTATTAGACAAAAAAGCACGCTAATGATGAATATACATCCACAACATATTTTTCTTGTAACAATTAAAATGACTTCTAGTTAGTACATACTTATATTTGAATGATGCACAAAATCATTTCTTCTACTCAAATACTATAAAAACTACAATCTATAATTATAGATTGTAAAGATATTAGCTGCACTTTTTTTATCATAGAAAAGAACTCATACTTATAGTATGCCCAAATAAATAAGTCGTATACCTAAGTATTACAACTGCTATTTATAACTAAAACTCCCAATATGCTACACCGTTCTTTTTATAAACCTCCTTGATCAAGAAGGTTTCAAAGAAAGTCTATCTCCATTTAATTTTTAACACAATTTGAAGTACACAACCCGAATTTGTTAATGTCATATAAACAATTAACTAACACTAATACCCTTGAATGAAATTAACATATCAACCGACATTGATATGAAACGAAACAAAAAATGTGTAGATGTTAATTTCAGATTGATATTTTACATGTTATATCAATCTGATGATACTCAGATATAAATTAACGTAAAACCAATTAGTAGATCTACATTTATTATCATTAGTTACTGGAATGTAATAACTAACAAACCAGCGCATGCTATATTTTATTACTAATTACTTTTATTAACTTTTTAATGGGTATCTAAGTCATAAACACCCATTAGAATAACTAATATCTCTAAATGTAAATGGCAGTTTCTATTTCTGATCAACATGACATTAACAATTAGGATGATTTATCCTTTGTTTGGGTGTTTTTTGTTAATGTCGTATCAATCTCATAGCAATCCCTCATTTCATGTCAATGTTATCTTTATGGATATTCGAAGTATGCTTATCTAATTTTCGTTAACATATCAATCTCATTGTCTTATTTATGAACTTATTAATATATACAAACATATACTGGAAATCGGATATCTACAAAATACATCACTTGGATTATTCTAGTATTCTAAGTCGAACCTTAGTATCTTAAAAACTTCCTCAAAATTATCTATAAAATCCTTCGTTTATGGTTCGCATTTCATGTTAAAAGGTAATCTTTTTAAATCAACATGTATACAAAGCATTGATCTATATCTATTATAGTTAACAAAACATTAACAATAGGTGGTTGTAGTGTTAATTTTATGTTAATTTCATGTTTCATGTTAATGCCAACTCACAGGCTCAATCTGTTCTTTAATGCTGATAAAGATCATTTTGTTGATACTGACTACATAAATTTCTATCATGACATGCAATATACAACTTAAATTGTACATTCTATACTAAATTAATATACATAAGTAGATCCTAACTTGTATGTAGCGAGTAAATAGGGAGTAGGACGAACCTCTTCGAAGTATTATGATTGTGCTCCTATATCCTTAAATACCGTTTTGTTTATTGAACAATACTAACTCTACATTAATATTATTTACTTTTTACTAGTTTTTATACGTGATAATTAGATTTTGGGCGTTACTTTGTGTATTTTCCGTTATATACCCGGATTATATCCTTATAACTTATTTACAAAATAGCTTTATTTCCTTATCATTAATATTAAGTAGCCTAATTTGTTAATCTCATAGCAACTATCAGTAACGCTACTACAATAATATATATATTCCCATTAACAAAACATTACCAATTATATATTTCAAATTGGTAATAAAGTTACTGATTCACCGAATTCTATACTAAACGTTAATGTTTTGTTAACAAGTATATGTTTACATGTTAATTCTATATTTCATGTAATTCACTGGATTGGTAGGGATTTTTACAAATATTATCGAAATACTAGCTAACATGTTAATCTCAGCTCACATGTTAATTATAATTAGTTATTTATGAGTTGATTTTTGAGGAGGTAGTTACAATGATTGAGCAAAAAAATGAAAAACAAGACCATCAAATTAACGATGATGATATATTAGATGATAATGTTTTCGAAAAAGCATGGCGGATAACAGAATTCTCAAAACTAGTAGGACGTCATCATAATACAGTTTATAATTGGTTCAATATCCTAGAAGAAAAGGGACTTCATGAAACTTTAAGAACTCAAAATACAAATGAAAAACTCTATAATGCTTTAGATCTTGAAATTGCTCTATTTATAAAGCAGAAAAGGGATGAGAAATGGTCTCTAGATGCAATTATTGACCTTTTACCACACCAATTTGATTTAAGACCAGTTTCACCAGAACATCAAACAAATGAGGTATCCACTGAATTAAACCTTCAAGCTACTGCTGAAATTATTGAAAAAATGGTAACTAAACAGTTAGAAGAAAAAATAAAACATATTGAATCTCATTATGAAGAGAGGGTAGAAAGTATATTAAAGCAGTTACCACAACCAGAAGATGTAGAAACGCTAAAATTACGCCAACGCCAAGATAGGCTTGATAATTTTATTATTGAGCATAGGGCACGTCAGGAATTAAGAAAACAAGCAGAGAGCTTATGGAATAATAAACCTGAGGAAGAGCGCACTAGAAAAGCAGGCTGGTTTAAAAAAGAGGAAGACTTGAGTAAAAAACAACTCTTCATAGAGCAGTACATACAAGATAATATTATTGAGTATATAAAATCTCTTATGGATTCAGTGGAATAATAAAAAAGTCTGGAACTTAGTCCAGACTTTTTTATTATTTTGTAGTACCAAACATCTTATCTGGATCTAGAAAATCTGCTAGATCTTCATCTTCATTTGCTCCAGCATTATTATTTTCTTCGTCACTACCCATATCAATAAAATCTCCAAATGCAAAACCTAAATCCTCATCCTCATCTATACTTTCAATCGTACTAATTTGAGACTTTTTATACTGAATTTGGCTTTGTCTTTCTTTAAATTCATTAAATTCTTCAACTAAACCTTTAGATAATCTCGATGGTAATGCATCGGTTTTATAGAAGGTATATACAGTTCCTAAGAAATCATTCTTACTTACCAAATATCCATTAAAAACTGTACCATTTATAGGTAAATTATTTGAAACTTCTACCTTAGCATCATCCATAAAGGAATCATTAATATTCTTTTGCTCATCTAGGATAGCAAGCATACCAAAATGATGTACTTTTGATGCTTCAACAGAACCATCATCGTTCTTCTTCATCAAATCAATCGGGGGATGGAAAGAGCTTCCTCTTAATGATTCTTGGAACATTTCTATAATTGCATGGCTATTTTCTATTTGATTCATATTACGTGAAACCTTATTAATTACTAAACAGCCCGTTTTCTCAAGTAAAATACGTTTAAAATCTTGAGAATCCAGTATTACAGATGTACCAGATCCATTAGCAGCGGTATTTAACTCATGAATAATTTCACTAATACGTTGATTTGCATAATCTCGTGAATTAGCGATACCTTTTTTCTCATTTTCATTCAATTCCTTAAATTCATCATAAAAATGCTGGTTATCAGCAAACACAACAAATGCTACACCTTTTGATTTATCATTTGCTAATTTCCAAATTTCCTGTGAAAATTTATTTACTTGTCGTAATACATCAGGCCCATCTGCTCGGACGGGAAGAGTTACAACAATCCCCATTTTAATAAAGTCTTTGCGCTCAATAGCATTTTCAAAGGCTATTCTCGCAAACTTCGCTTGATTCGCCTTGATTTCAGACATTGGATATAGCTGCGCAACTTTTTGTAATTCTTGTCTGATTACTGGCTTGTTATGAAAAGCCGAAAATTCTTCAATAGCCTTAATGATTGTAGAAGTTCCAGTTCCTCCACCTAAACCTGCAAAAAATAAAACAAGTTCATCCGAAGGTCTTACTCGTTCAGTAATAAATTCTTTTAGCTTTTCTTTTGCTTCCTCATTTGAATCAAGGACTTTTACTGCACGCTCAGGATTCTTACCTAAACCACCTAATTTCAGTGAAACTTGATTACTTTTGGGTACATTTTTTAATTCAGCTAGATCTCCATCATTACTGTTTAGTGCTAAGCAATTATATACTGCTGTACCATCTGTATGTGTATATTCCGCAAATTTATCTACCATTCTAGTACCAGCTTGACCAAAACCGACCATCGTCATTTTAACTGCCACTTCATTCTTCAAGAAGTTTTTTGCCATTATTTTATCTCTCCTTATTTATCTTTTTTCTTTTCCCTAACTCAATCAGTACTTGTTGCCCTCTATAAGTTGAGATCAAAAATTTATATGGGTGCATGGTTTTTTCATAGATTAAAGACATTGATGATAGTGTACTCACACTTATTTCAGCTGAACGTCTAGATATATTCGTACGTTCAACCTCTAAAGAATAGGATTTTCCCTTTTTTTTCTTTACTCTCCTATCAATAACTACATTTTCCACTATTTCATTAATAGATATGCCCCTCATGTACTTCGTCTCTTGAAATTGTTTATTTACTATGTTTCCTATGTATAGAAATACACTATAGAGTATCTCATCTTGTTCAAGTATATCAGCAAACATGTTTACTACTTCATCTGCAAACTTGATTGTTTGATATTTTTCACTTAAAACTTCGTTCAAGTCGTCCCCCCCTTAAAACACTGGTTAATTATTCCTAGAAACATAGTACATCATTACACGTCGTATATCAAGTCATTATAAATAAAACTTATATACAGGACTTGTATATAAGACTTATAAAATTAAAAATAGAATTAATATATATTTTATAAGGGTTTATGTATACGCCTTATATATAATGCGTATACATGTTATATCAATCTTAAATTTCATGTGATTGACATTTCAAAAAAGATTATTAAAAAAACCAAATCAAAATTCTAAAAAACAGATAAAAAACCACCAATTTTTTCAGCATAAAAATTCCAGAAAAACTTATACACCTTATATATAAGCTTTATATATAAAATGTATAAAATAATACTTTTATATCGTAGTTAAATCAAAAAAACAAATTATCTAGTTTACATACAAGTTTTATATAAGACCCTTATATAAAACTTGTATGTAAACTGTATTTATAAAGCTTATATAATTCAACTAAACTTTTTTTAATATTCCAACAATAAATATTGTTCGAGTATATTTATATTACTAGGGAGATTTCAAGACATTCTTATAGCAATTCACACTAAGTTTTTCTTTGTTACCTAGCTGTTTTAACGGGATTTATCACTTATAAGACCGCTCATTGTTAATGTTATGTTAATGTACTGTTCTTCACTTAGTACTTGTTAGTTCACATTATTATATATGTTATAAGAAAAATCATCCTCTTTTCCTCATTTGAATTCAATTCCTTGTCAATTTCATTCATTCCTCAAAAGCCAGTAGAAGAGGTTGTTAATTTCATATGAACAGCATCAATACCCTTGATATTCAACATATTAAAAAGGGAGTACTAGGATAAATCAACTTTGACATTCTAAAAGTAGTAGGCTAACAACCACATCTCTATTATAAAAAAGATACATTTGTTCAAACTAGATTATTAAAAGTGAAATCTCATCTTATTAACATCAAAGTGATACTTACATTATAATAAATTTTTTTGTAATGCAGGAGGAATGATGATAGCAATTACAACCTCACATAAAATTAACAACTGTTCAATTTTATTATTTCAGTTAAGATAACTCCTTGTTTAACGAAGAAAAAGTGAAGGTAATTCAATTGACTAAAACCAATATGTTAAGTATCTATAGACATATTGTTAACTTATTTATGATTTGGTATAAACAATTAATATTATTTGTCTAAGTGAATTTATGATTCTATACAAGAAAAAAACATAAAAGAAAAAGTTGGAATTTTACATTGAGCAAATAGTAGAAGTTGAAAAGAGCGTTTCATCACTAATAAAAAGTTGAATTTCGAATTAAGGATAGAAAAAATTATTCTTTATTATCAATAAACCTTTTTATAAATCTTGAATAATTTTAATCAATTAAAATAGTAGTTTGGCTATCTAATAAATGTTAGGACGTCAT
This sequence comes from Bacillus sp. 2D03, assembly GCF_003946765.1. Taxonomy (NCBI): domain Bacteria; kingdom Bacillati; phylum Bacillota; class Bacilli; order Caryophanales; family Bacillaceae; genus Bacillus; species Bacillus sp. 2D03. Next base: position 85,437 of record NZ_RPSJ01000015.1, read on the forward strand.
AACATTATTTTATAAATAGAATTTCATTATAACTATTGTTAGGTATCTAGTAGTAGCTCGTCCTAACAAAACAAACGATTTAATAGAGCCTTATAAATCAATAATTTATAAGAGATTTATAAGAGTAGTTTTCATCTCAACTTCAACGTACAAAATGAAGTACCTCTAAAAATTAAAATGTCTTATTAATTTTTTCAGGTTTTACAACCACCACATCAATGTAATAGTATATTAAAAATAATAAGTATTTAATTTAGTTTAATTCAATATAAGAGGTGTATGCATTGTCCGAAAAAGTGTATAAATATAGAAGATCAGGTACCCAAAAACATTTTCACTTAAAAGAAGCTGACATATTTGTCTTTACAGTTTTATATTACAAAAGAGCACTTACAACAAGGCAAATCACGCAGTTATATAGTGCATTTGAGGGAAGAGAATGTTCTGAAGCTAGCATATTTACAAAGCTTGACCGGTACTCACAATATGGAGCTATGTTAACTAAAAGAATAGATAAAAGGGCTGACAGTATTACGAAACGCGCTTTATTCTCCTTAAAAGAAAAGACAATTGAATTCTTATTGGAAATAGGAAGAATTCCCAAAAAAAGTTCAAAAAGACGGTACTCAAGAACAACTTCTCTTCACACTATGTGTTCACGTGAAGTCATGATCCGTACTCTTTTAGCGACTACAAAGAAGACACAAACCAATGAAGTATTATATGAATTGGATATTCGTTCTTTTTACCAGAAAAAAAATATAAAAATTGAGGACAACCAATTGGCCTTGATTCCTGATGAACATATTTCATACCAAGATAAAAATATCCATATTGAGATGGACATGTGCAAAGAGACAAATTCTATCTTAGTTGAAAAAGTAGAGAAGTACATAGAATATGCAAAAAAAACAAATGAGGATGTAACGGTTGTCTTTGTTATGTACGACAAATCAATGTTCCTTGCTGAAGATGCAGAACCGCCATACATACGTATGAAAAATCTATTATTTTCTATGCGGAAGCATCATGAATTATTAATGAATATACCAAATCTAAATGTACACATTTGCTCATTGAAAGATGCTGGGGATGTTATTTCAGATATCATTCTAGGAACAAATGATAATCAAAACTTGGAACAAGATATTCTTTTTCCTTTATCTCAACGTACAGTAGGAGATGTCAATTGGCGTTACACTTTTGTCGAAAAAATTCAAACGTTTAAAGAATCAATAGATGGTGGCCTTCGACGCACATACAAGAGAGATAAAGCTTCTATTCAAGATTTCTTTTTTATTTTTGGAAATGAAAATGATTACCGAATGATTGCAAGATTAGATGATGTCGTGTTTTCAAGAAGGGATGGAGATGAAGGCGTTCCGCTTGTAGTTATCTATCCTAAACGTGAAAATCCTAGAGATATTCTACTGATGGACACTTATAATAATGTACTACTTCTATCCATTCAAAATACAAATATAGCAATCGATGAACAGATCATGGTACATGCTGCAAATAACGTTAATCCGAAAAGACGTAAACTTGTAGAATTATATTAATCGTTTATTTTTTATATACTTTTATATAACTTTATTGATTTTTATTATTTAAGGTGATAGAATAACGTTTGAACTAAACACTCAAAACTACAATCAAATCAGAACATATGAAATTAAGGCAAGCGACACACGCTGTTTTTACAGTGGGTGTCGCTTGCCTTTTTTTGTATGGAGAAAGGTGGAAGTGGAAAATGACAATGAACTTACAATTTGCAACAACTGCTGGGGGAGTGCTCTCAGCAAGAGAAGCATTTAAAACTCCAGAACTAGTCCTTAAACATATTACAGAAGGGGGAGCTAAATTTTGCGTTTCCCTACAAGATATCAAAATTCCAGGGAAACCTAATTATTATTGGTACGATGTAATAATTGAAACTGCGGCGAATAACAAACTAGAGATAAATATTGCAGTACTTTCTCAAGAAGAATATAACCAATTGTGTGAAGGAGATAGTATTGACTTATATTTAAAACAAACTGAAGATGCAGCGAAGTTCTTTCTAAAAAAATCAAAGGAACAATTCAAGCCAGAACTTCATAATCGTTTTACATTACACCATAAAGCTCAACTATGTCTTTAAAAAGTAGGTGAACCCTTATGGAGACATCTAAGCAAAGATTACCATTATACACTACAATCGCCTTAATTAGCGGATTTATCCTTTCATTTGGATTTGGTGTAGCAAACTACATCCAGTTACTCTACTATGCATTTGAACCACCGTCTTATCCTATAGAAATTACATATGTACCACTATTTTTAATGTTCTTCTCTTTGCTATTAGGAGAATTTAGTTTTAGGTTCTACAGCCGTATCCCAGCTTTACAATTTCAAAATGGCAAGTTATTAATTTTAATTGCTTCTCATATTGCAGTAGATATTCAGTTTTTATGGTTTGCAACTACTCCTATCCATGCGAAAGTTATTCCTTATCTTATGAATAAAGCAAAACATGTTAATTTTGGTGAATATCAAGCAATAGGGGATGTATTAACAGGAAATTTCCATACACTCACCATGATATTTGTATTCTTACCGACCGTATTTATGATTTTGTTTACTCTTTGGTATAGTGGCCATATTATCCGTTACAGAGAAGAAATCTTAAAGTGGGTACAAAAATACGAATATAAAAATCATAAGTTGCAAAAGTGGTTTAATAGCCAAGAGGAACAAATATATCCTGATGTTGATATAGGTCCTCATATTAAGCACAAAGAAATGATTCGAATCAAGGGGAAAGATAGAACCCTAAATGGAATTATTATTGGTCCTATTGGTTCTGGTAAGACATCTAGTTTAATTATTCCAATGATTAATCAAGATTTACACTGGATGGTACGTTTTATAAATAAGTTTGAAAATACGTATAAAAAGAATAATTATGATACAGAAGAAGTAAAAGGAACATTTTTAAATGGGATAACTGTTATTGAACCGAGTAATGATTTATGTCAAAAGGTATTTAAGTTAGTACAAGCACACAAGATTCCTGAAAGTTCAATTTATTATATTGATCCCACAAACCCTGATACCAAAAACATTAATATTTTACGTGGACCAGTTGATAAAGTAGCCGAGGTTTTTGCAATGGTTATCCAGGGTCTGTCGGAATCTAATAATGCATTCTTTGAACAAGCACAACGGAACCACCTTAAGCAACATATTTATTTATTAAAACTACATAACCCACAAAAAGATGTGACCTTTGATGACTTAATAGATATGTACGTGCGCCCATAAGGGTAGATTTAGAATTGATTAAATAGCACTAATCTAGGTTAGCTCACGAAAGACCTATTACCAATCACCTCACCTAGAAGGGAAACCTAAAGGGGAAAACAGCATGGTGATAAAGTCATAAGTTGGTCAACTACTAAGATCACGACTGAATGGCAAGGTAAAACTCATAAATAAGGATGAAGGCTACACTGCTTGAATGATAGACCAAGGGTGGTCAGCAATACGAGTAATGAAAGGTAGTTGATACATTACTAGGGAACAAGGTTATAAAGAGGATAGTTTAGGTCGTACATATAAGCTATCAGTGAGCCTCTCCCTCCCAGCCACAGTAAGTGGAAAAGGTCGAACGTCACATCCGACATTATGAAAGCTATTCTTTATCTATCTAAATGGGGATTGCCTAAGTTGGGATGCCACCGGCATACATGCGAATTTGGCTATGAAGAATGACACCAAGTTACTAACAAGGTGTGTGACTTCTGAATACCCAATAAGGCAACGGAGCCTTCATAGTAGTCCGAGCTAGGGAAAGCCTAGTACATGGCGAAGGAAGGCAACTTATCCGGTCTAAAACAAAATTGGAAGGTGTGTGAGACACAATGAGAAATCCAAAAGCAGTATTAGACAATCTGAATAAAAAAACAATTAACCCAGCTTATAAATTTGAACGTCTGTATCGAAATCTATATAACCAGGAGTTCTACTTTGCAGCATATCAAAAAATATATGCAAAAGAAGGGAACATGACTAGAGGAACAGATGGGCATACCATTGATGGTATGAGTTTGGAACGTATCGATAAAATTATTGAAAGAATTAAAAATCAAAGTTATCAACCAGCTCCATCTCGCAGAGTATATATCAGTAAGGGGCAAAATAGGGGGAAGAGGCCTTTAGGGATACCCTCTATAGATGATAAATTAGTTCAAGAAATCGTAAGAAACATCCTAGAAGCTGTTTTCGAACCGACCTTTTCTAACAATTCTCATGGATTTAGACGTAATCGCAGTTGTCATACAGCACTAACACAAGCAACTAAAATCTTCAAAGGAGTTAAGTGGTGGGTAGAAGGTGATATCAAAGGCTTCTTTGATAATATTGACCATCATATTTTGATCAAACTGCTAAAAAGAAAAATTAAAGATGAAAAATTCATTAATTTAATCTGGAAATTTCTTAGAGCGGGGTATTTAGAGGATTGGAAATTCAATAATACTTATAGTGGCACTCCACAAGGAGGAATAATTAGCCCAATTCTATCAAATATTTATCTAAATGAACTTGATAAGTATATCGAAGAGTATAAAACACTATTTGATAAAGGCACACGCCGACAAAACAACATAGTATATACCCAAAAATATAAGAGACTTTGGTATTTAAAAAAGAAATTCGCAGATAGAAAAGCACTGGCTCCACACAATGAATTAACTGAGATTACAAGTGAAGTGAAAAGGCTTCAAAAAGATATACGTACAATGAGTTCAGTAGAATTAATGGATTCTAGCTTTAAGAGAATTCAATATGTACGATATGCCGATGATTTCCTAATAGGGATAATCGGTTCAAAACAGGCTGCAGAAGAAGTAAAGAAAGACCTTACGGCTTTTCTAAAGAATAAACTAAATCTTGAACTATCATCAGAGAAAACACTCATTACACACGGTAAAATGAAAGCGAGATTCCTTGGATACGATGTAACTATAAGTAACCTTCAAGCTGTATACAAAGGCTCAAACAGTAGAATAGCCAAAAGGTATGCATCAAACAAGTGCGAAATTTACATGCCTAAGGAAAAATGGATTGGAAAACTTAAGGAGCTCAAAGTTCTTAAAATCGAAAAAGATAGTAGCTGGAAGTCTATTCATAGGGCCGAATTAATAAACTCCGACAATTTAGAAATTCTAAGTATATACAATAGTGAAATTAGAGGTTTATATAATTACTATAAACTAGCAAAAAATGTACACAGCCTACAGAAGTTTCGCTACATTATGAAATTCAGCATGGTAAAAACTTTTGCAAGCAAATACAAACTATCAGTCAGCAAAATAATGGAAAAGTTTAATCATGAAGGCAATTTTAGAATTTCTTACACGACTAAAACTGGTCAGAAGCATAGATATTTCTATAATGAACCTTTGAAAAGGGTTTATGAAAATCCAACTACTAATAGAGAAATAGATATTGTTCCAAATACTATGATATATGCAGGACGCAATAGTCTAATCAAACGCCTTAAGGCTAGTAAATGTGAGTGGTGTCAAACTGAAAACACCGCTATCGAAATGCATCATGTTAAAAAACTCAAAGAACTAAAAGGAAAACAACTTTGGGAAAAAATCATGATAGCTCGCAACCGCAAGACACTAGCATTGTGTAAAAAGTGTCATGTTGACCTGCACGCTGGAAGATTAGATTGAAATTCAGAGGATAAGTGGAGAGCCGTATACATGGAAACATGTACGTACGGTTCGGAGGGGAGCGTTTGAAAACCTATCACAGTAATGTGAAAAGGCGTTGGGCGCTTACCCTACGACGATGTAGAACGTGTACACCGTATGCACAAACTATTAAAAGTACAGGTAGAAAAATTATATGATTTTGTTCAAAGTGGTGTTGCTTCACGTGATCAAAAAAACGAATATAAGATTATAAAAGGTATCGATGAATGGTTCGATAATACCATTCGTGAAAAAACGGGTTTCCAAGGGGAACCGGCCGTTTATAAATCTGGAAAATATCGTGGAAAACCAATGCATTATGACCGGGAAGAAGAATATGTAAAAGGTTTGCGTAACATCTTAAAAGATTTAGCCTCAAATGTTTTAATACGACGTGTTTTATTTGGAAAATCAGATTTTGATTTTGATGTTCACCTAGAGCAAGGTGGTATTTTACTAGTAAATACAGCCAAAGGAGAACTTGCAGATCTTTCTAATGTACTAGGAAAATTCGTATTACTAAGTATGCAAAATGCTGTATTCCGAAGAGAACCAAATATTTCACCATACCATCATATTATTGTGGATGAATTCCCTGATTATGTTGTGCGCCCGTTCAAAGAATTCCCTGCACAATCTCGTAAATATAAAGTCATTCTGACAATTGCAAGTCAAACACTATCTCAATTAGCTTTGGATTTCACAGAGCAGTATATGTTTACTTTACTAGGTTCGTTCCGTAACAAGATGATATTTGGTGATGTAACACCATATGATGCGAAAATTTTCTCTGACATGTTTGGTGAAACAGAGGAATTTAAAGAATCCGAATCCGAACAAGGGATTTCTCCTATGCAAGAGAATCCCGTTAGTCGCTTAGGTTCGACATATCAAAAATTAAAAGAAGTCGTTATGTCACCAGGAGATATTATGGCACAAGGTGCCTTCATTTGTGCTGCGCGTATTGTACAAGACAATCATGTGCAACCTGTACAACAAATTACTAGTAACTTTGTACCCAAAGAGGAATTTACTCAAGCAATCATTCAAGTAGAGATCAAGTCTGGACAATATTGGGAAACTGAACGTCTTCGACTCATTGAAGAATCTATCGCAAAATCAAATCCTATGAAACATGTAGATGCAAATAATAAAAAACAGATAGAATCATTTCCACCTATGCATGGTGATAAAATAGAACAAAATAATTCCATAGAAACAAACACTGTAGAAAATGTAACTTTTCCTGATTATTTTAAGGATGTCAGTCAACAGGGAAATGTTATTGAAGAAACTGAAAATAAGTTGTATGAAGAAATTAAGGCATTCGTTATTGAATCACAACAAATCTCACCATCTCTTTTGCAAAGAAAATTCAGAATCAGCCATATAAAGGCTGTAAAATTTATTGAGAAGTTAGAACACAATCACATTGTGAGCACTTACACCGGGAATAGCCCTCGTAAAGTTTTAATTTCAAACAATAATAATACGTTGATATTATCAAAGGATTCTCAAATCAATACTACTCCTTCATCTAATACAGATTTAGATAATACGACTTCACGAGAAAATAGCATTCCAAACGAAAAATCAGAAGCAAAGCAAGAGGAAACAGGCTTCTTTAAAGACATCCTATATGATGATGTAGTAGCCTTTGTTAAGGCATCAGGGAATTCTTCTATACATGCACTACAGAACGCATTTAAAATTGATTATACACGTGCTTCAAGATTACAAGATGCCCTACAACGGAATGGCGAGCTGCCGAATATAACAAAAGAGACACATAGGGAAATAGTAGGTCCTAAAAAAAATATGGAGCTAGCAGAACGGAAGAAAGAGGTATCTAATACTATGCTGGAACCAAAAAGGGATATAGATTACCCAATTCATTTAGGAATTCCTGTAGAAACTGATCCATTGCAAAAAAAGCTTCTAACAGAGGGACTTATAACCACAGTATTAGAGGAAACAAAAACAGATATGAAAACTAATTTGAAACCAGCTACAAAAACAGTTAATCCCACTAAAGAAAATAAACTTGATGAAGAGGTTGCAAAAGTTTACGAATCTATTAGCATTACTGTTCATCAAAACTTAGAAAAGAATATGGTAGAGAACACTAGAAATAATGAAGAGCAGCATGAAGATAAACATATCGACTATAAAGAACGCAAAAAAAACTTAAAAGCCAAACAAAAGAATACGTATAACAATACAAATTCACTACTTAATAAAAACCAGCAACAAAAGAAAAATACATCTAATGTAATGAGTAAGGAATTAGATGATTTTTTTGATTAATACCTATAGAAACCTAAAATAACTTTTTATTCAAGATTATATTTTTAGGGAAAATCTAACTTAAATTAGGAGGAAAGGTTAGATATAGTATTTTAACTTTTCCCTTTTCAAAAAATAATACTTGCACAAATTACATAAAAACGTTATATTTTAATTAATAATTATACAAATAAAACATGACTTACGTGAAGGACACACCTTACGTACCATTCCAACGGTACAGGTGTGTCCTTTTTTACGTTCAAGGAGGAAAATATAATGGTTGAAGATAAGGTAAATACTCATATTACAAAAGAACTAGGGATGGCATTTGAACCGGATAACACGCTAGAGGACATCTTTATAGAATCAACTTTCAATCAATTTGAAAGAATACGTGAACATGAATTAGAAGAATTAGCTCGTATGAAACGTGAACGTACTGTAGGGAAAGGCTTAATTACAATAGTATCTGAAAAATTATTCCCAACTAAAAACGGGACATCTGAGCGGATACAAGTGCTCACAATGCAAATTGGTACTCATACGACAGCATATTGTCCACTTACAGAGGCAGGTATAAATATTCCTAAAAATCCTCAATGGCTGATAGGTAAAACAAAACCCGTTATTATTGAGCATTTCCAAAGAACTGAGGAAGGGAACTTTGCTGTTGTATCTATCACTGCAGGAGAACTTGCACTGCAAAGAAAATTATATGAAGAAATAGTAGAGCAAGAGGGGAATAAAGTATACACAGGAACAGTTTCTGGACATATTCCATCTGCACAAACTATTCTGGTTGAAGTTCATGGTGTAACAGTAGGAGTAAGATACTCGCAATGGTCTCATTCATTCGTTCGTTCGGCGGATATTATTATTGGCGATGTTGTAGAGCTTATCATCGATAAAGTAGTGGAAAAGGATGGGCGCTATGAGTTTAGAGGAAATAAAAAGAAACTTGAAACGGATCCAATGGAAAAACTATTAGAATTAAACAAACGACGTGACCGCTTTGTAGGTAAAATTGTAGGTGTAGATGCTATTGCTGGGATTTTCGTAGAAGTTGCACCAGGTATTCAATTTAAAGGGTTAAAGGGTCGTAATCTGGCAAATCCAACCGTGGATGACGCAATAAACCAAACAATTGTTACATGTGAGCTGCTTAATATTGATGCTAAAAATAGAAGAGGAACTGTACGTATTCTAAATTATCCGCAAGGCCAAAGTAAAAAATCTAATTCGTCAATTTACCAATTTTAATAGATGATTATGCGTACAATAAAGAAACAAATGTCTACTTATATTCCTTCTATTCCTCATTTATCAAGTGAGGATGTACAAGGACTTCAAATATATCGGATACATGACTTGGATAAAACCTATGTATTCCACTCTTATGACGAATTAGTTAAGTTTAAGCAGCTTTTAACAGTGGAACAATATGCTATACTCAATTTCATTGGTGTTCATACATCTGTTCGGTTTAATCATTTATTATATCTATTCAAGAATAAATTTTCACGGAAGAAAATTAATAATGCACTTCAAGGATTACTTTACTATCAATTTATAGAAAAATGGCAAGTAGAAATTTTTGATATGGAAATCTTTGAAGAAACATATACCTTATCCAATAATGGATTTAAACTACTAAAATACTGGCAAGGGAATATGTTCTTCTTTGCCCCAGAGCGTCTTGACAATCATGGTAAATATGTTCACCTACGTTATTGGCATGACATAGACCTACTTTGTCATTTACGCTACGCTCCTTCATTTTTAGGTCATATTATGCATCCATCTATTAGTAAAGGGGTTTTTACCCCTTCTTTAAGTTTTATAGTAAATGGAGGAAAAGAACGTAAATTTAACTTTGTTGTATACTCCACCTTATTATCTGATCAAAAGGATCGATTAAAACGAATAATTGCTAGATGGCAGACTTTTGTAGAGTCAGGAAAAGATGTTATTATGCAGGACTTAGGGAATAACCCTACAATCTTAGTTATTTATGTTTCTACTAAAAAACAAGCAAAGAAAATTAATAATGAACTATTACTTGATTTAATTCCTGGTAAAGTATTGTTATGCATAGGGGAATCTTTACATTTTCAAGGATTACAACACGCTTTTTATCAACCTCTTGCAGAAGGGGAGATTAAACAATTAGATACAAAGCTATTTAAAGAAAACTAATCCACCTTACAAGCTTTCGCTTCAAGGGTGGCTTGTTTATTTTATAATTAGCTTGAAATATTCAAAAAAACTTAACAAAATTAATAATCCTGTATCTACCTCTATACAAAGCAAGGATTTTGCGAAATAATATTCTTTGACACCTGTTAATAAAATAACATTATATACAAATATAGTTATTTCATTGGAGGAATATACAAGAAAGGAGTACTATATTGCTACGTATACAAAGAGGGTACATGTACGATCCTGATAATAATGAGGTAATAGTAAATGAAATTTTCTATGATGGTACATCAGAAAAAAAGTTAGGCAGTAAAATGGGGATATTTGATCCAGTTAAAGTACCTATTGCTATTTTTGAAAAGGTCCAGGAAAACGAAAGTATGACCTATATGGAAAATGTTGAAGTAGAAGAAAAAAATATTAAGGAAATACTTTGTTATTTAGTTCAAAATCAAAAGCCCGAAAAACTATATTTTGAAATACAGTACATGAAGTAACACCAGGGCCTGAATATAAGAGGGGATTTATAGCAGGGGAATCAGGGGCATTATTATACAATACATGTGGGATCTGCATATAAACTTCCTTCTTATCTCTGTTCTATTGAAAACAATTGAATATAATATAAAAATGGTTTAATATAAATCTATATTTATTGTTTAATTGATTCCGTCTATTCCCACGCCCTATGTGTTGTGGTTGAGTTTTAGAAACAAGTTATATTTTTGTTTCAATTATGAAAGGGCTTCTTTGAGCCGATTAGTGTATATATAGCTTATTTTGCTATGCACATTTTAATCGACTTGAAGAAGTCCTTTTTGTGTTGTCTTCAAGTTAGGAATCACTTATACATAAACCTTTAGGACTAAAAGTATGCTAAATGAGAAAGTACAAATTTTGTGCTTTTTGTTTAATTTAGGGGAGAGATTATATGAATTTTTACAGAGTATAGCATAAAAAAATATGGATAAAACGCACATATTTCGTGCTTTTTATTTAGAAAAGAGGATATTTATGATGAAATATGAACATGCAATTACTTTAGATAAGCCAATCTTATCAATAGGGGAAATCATTTAAAATTTTCAAAAGAAAAAAATAATTAACACGTTAAAAGTTATGAACTTACTATCTATAAAATCAAAACTTTATATTGTTGGAAATTCCAAAATTTCACTATGAAGTAAGATAATAAGTATCAATTCATAATGGCATTCGAAAGAGAAGAACAAGGGAATCTAAATATGTAAAGACTTGTTGCAATGCTAAAAGCACAAGGAATTAGAATATGAAACTTGAGAGGAGTTATATAATATGATTACAGTTAATCGAGGATACATGTATGTTCCAGATGATAATGAAGTCTTAATTACCGAAATTTATTATGAAGCTGCTACAGATACTAAACTAGGAAGTAAAATGAATAACTTATCTTATTCAGCCATTCCTAATGAGATTAAAGAAAAAATAGAAGCAACTGCTTCATTATCCTATGTGGAAAGCATTGAGATGTCTCAGCCATTAGCTGTCCTATATCAAAATGAAATTAACATATATGGAAAACCAGAAAAACTATACTTTGAGTATACAAACATTTAAAAAGAAAAAAGACATTGAAACAAACTGTTCAATGTCTTTTTTCTTTTTAAACTATAGAGGAACAAATGGTTAAGGCTTTGTTTGGCATCCTATAGTGTTTTAGGTGTGTTATACTTATATTTGTTAATTATAATATTACGTAGAAAGTTAGGTTTGTTTACTACTATTCGATATATATAACTGGAGGAAAAATTATGTTTTTTTTTAAAAAGGCAGTATGTGGTGTTTGTGATACAAAGGTTGGTTTAAATCGTTATAAAATACTAAAATCTGATGCATGGCTATGCCCAGATTGCTTTCATAAAGCAGGTGGCTTGGGTGTTGTAAGTGTAAGTACGGACACTATCGAAGAATTGAAAGCTACAATCGATGCAAAGGTAGCAAAACTTGCTGAGGATCCATTGTCATGCGCTGAAGGAATGTATCAATTCTGTATAGATAATACATTTGGTTCTGGCTTTAATGAAAAGTGGGGTGTAAAACACTTCAAGGTATTAGAAGATAACTTGATGAATGGCGAAAAAATTCATATGACTTATATCGGAATGCACGATTATCAATCTACAACAAAGCATGATGGTTATTATGCCTACGCCATAAGTAATAAACGCATTATGTTCGGACAAAAAACAATGACTGGTGAAAAATTCAAAGCAGTAGATCATGAAAAGATAAATGATATATCTTTTGAAATAGGGATGTGGTTAGGCTTTCTAACAATTGATACTCCGCAAGAAAAGATCAAAGTTGCGTTAGATAAAGATTCAGCAAAATCCATTAATAATCATATCCATCAAGTTCTAGATGCTTTAAAAAGCAAACCTACTGAAGCTCAACCACAAGCAGTATCTGCTCCAATATCAACAGCAGACGAATTAAAGAAATTCAAAGAGCTATGCGATATAGGGGTTATTACAGAAGATGAGTTTAACGCCAAAAAGAAGCAGTTACTTGGTATATAAATACAAGATAAACAAGGCAAGTATATTAGAGGGAAAAAGACATTAAACGTATTTGTTCAATGTCTTTTTTATTACACTGCAGAGAAGCATGTATAATAAATATTGTAAATGAAATAGAAACTGCACCCTATACGAATTATTGACTAACCTAGAGTTTCTTTTTAGATGACAGTTTATTAAATTTTTAGCGATAAAAGCCAATAATTTAAAATTGAGACATCCTATTTCTTATAATCTGAATAATAATTTTTGTTACCTAGGACAAGGATACCAAGGTGCTGAGGAGGTACTAAGAAAAGTACGAATTTTCCCAAAGTCATCATAAATATTGCGTGGAATAGTCCACGTGTGCGTGACAGTATAGTTCTTTAACCTACAATCAGGTGATACAATATCCCGCCATTCAGTAAGGAACCCTCCATCTTTGGTTAAATAAAGAATCTTAAAAACCGGATTCCACACTACTTCCCCCAAGAGGGTCCTGTTGTTATTTAGGATGTATGAAAAACTAACTTGACTACTCTTATCAGAATTTAGCATAACTGTACCAGTAACGTTAGATATAGACATAAAAACATCGCTTTTATCCCCAGTACTACTGTTGAATACAATCCAGCCTGGGGCAAAGTATATTTTAGTTAAGCGGATATTATCCAATTCAGCAATTTTTAAGACTGTGTCTTTTGGTTCAAATCCCATAAAATATCCCCTCTCATCCAAAAATATATTCATTGTATGAATGTATTTTTGTCCTAGTAAATTGGATTTAACTATTTTTAAAAATTAGGTAGTATTACTACTTTACTTAAATCTAAAATACATAAGTTGTCATGAACGAATTATTATTTTGAAGGAGATGAAATATTAATGCATATAGTTCCGTGTTGTCATCTACAGGTATATACATCATTTACACCAAATCCTATGCAGTATATTCCATATGGGTCATGGAATACTTTTGTACAGCTCAACCCGCAACCACTACCTCCTGGTACTTTTGTAGAACTCAATCCACAGCCACTACCTCCAAGATATCATTATTAAAAACAAAGGCTTTCTAAAAAACTTAAATTGCGGAGTACATCTAAAGACCACTGGGAAGGTAATCTTTAGATGTATTTACATACAGAACATTGCTTCATATACAACTACAGAGGAACAAAGCATTCTATTACAAGTAACCCCTAATTTAACTTTCACTTACCTTTAGACTTTCGTCCTTCATCAAGTTAAGGAATAAGGTATCTGTGATGATGGGTTCTAACAAGACTTCAAGAAGGTTTACAAATGTTATTAAGCATTGAAGGACGTTGGGAAATAAGGGCACAATATGAAAATAAATATGTAATAGTAAGGAGAAGAGAAGCGCATATATAATATACTTAAACGTCAATATAATTCTATTTTCCAAGGGGTGATTTGGATTAACGAGGAAGTACAAAGAGAGCTAAACCTATTAGTACAAAAAATTTGTGAGACCGTGTCTTCTGTCCAAAAAATTATCCTTTTTGGCTCTCATGCTTATGGTACACCAAATAAAGATCGTGATTTTGATCTTTGTATTATTGTGGATGGTGTAGGAACAAGAAAGAGAGAAGTGATTAATCTTATCAATTGGGGTATTTACGATGTGATGGAAACACCAGTTGATATTTTAGTATATGGACCTGAAGAGTTTCAAGAACGTGCTAACCGTAATGTAACCATGGAATACAAAATTGCACTAGGGGGGCAAGTTTTATATGAAAAATACTGAGGATCTAGAAGAGTTGCTATTCATTGCAAAATCTAATTTAGATTCTGCTAGGTACTTAACTCACATGAAACCTTTCCCTGCCTCAGTTATTTGTTACCATAGTCAACAATGTGTTGGGAAACCTCTAAAAGGATTTCTTACACTAAACATTAGAACAGCCCCTAAAACTCATAACCTTTTAATGCTGCACAAATTTTGTCGTAAATTAGATGAGGAGTTCTCATTGATTTTAGAACAATACGTGCAGCTGAATGGTTATGTTACAAACATTCGTTATCCGTATTTTGAAGCACTTACTGTCCAAGATGGATTAATGGCTCAACATGCTCAAAAAGTAATGAGTTTCTATAATGAAAAATTAAACAAGCTAAATATACATGAAATTGTGATTGATTAAAAATAGAGGATATGCATAAGAGAGGGTTCCTATAGCAAGGGACTCTCTTTTTCTATGTAAAAAAGAAGGGGCAAGTTTTATAATGATGAATACTTATAGAGAAATTAAAGAGGAAATGAAAAAAGTCAATTTATCTCGAGATTGTTGTTTTGTAGGTTAAAGTGGGGAAAAGATAGTCCGTTGTCACTATTATGTAATACAATTGCTGAGATTCTGCTAGAGAACCGTACAAAACCTATTGATATCTTGGCTTCCTAGGTTGGAGTAGAAACACTTCTATGATTGCTGATATCTCACTGACATTACAAAATATCTAGGCTAATACAGATATATAAGCAGCTAATCGCTTGTTTATACACTTCTAAACCTCTCGTGATAACAGTAATTAAGAGCCTTGCCTAATAAGACAAACAATGAATGTATTTCGCATTTGCTGCGCCAAGATATGTCTATTCAACCCTTCACGTTTTAATTCAAGTCGTATCATCTTTTGTATTGCAACCTCAGACAAAGCCTTTGGCGCATCTTTTTCGTAAACTCAACGATATGTTCCCTGATTAAAATTAAATGCTATAAACAAAGGATTATCTGTATACCGTCTAAGCCTTACATGTTCAGGAATAGTTATATAGTATTTGTAAAGATGCTTTGTATCTTCCTTGGTTAAGGAAACAGACCTAGTTACACCATTTTCTCCTGGAACAATTAAAGAGCAAGCTGTATATGGCTCATATTAAGCGATACAAGCCCTTGTAAGGACAACCCATAGTTTACTACTAAATTTATTATAGAAGCGTTTCTATCCATAATAAGAGGGCGATATTCAACGTGTCTTTCTGTTAATCCTTTTGTTGAAAGGGTAGTTTGTTTTAATAGTTTTTCTTCTGCTTCGGTAATAAAATCCTTATCACTTAGTGATTGATCAGGAATTAATGAGAGGTGAAAATCATCTACTGAAGTATCTATCGCTAAAGACATGTTCAATTTATTTAAGAACGGCCATATTCTGTGCCTTGTTTTCTAGCGCATAGAAATACTCCTAATAATTTTCTTTAGGTAGTTCACTTCATGATTTGATATCTAGGAGCTTCTCATTTGCTCTTAGTCACTTATAAAAACCAGTAATATCGTAATTATAAAGTTCAATCCTAGATTGTTTACGTCCATTTTCTGCTAAATAAGCAGAAAATGCTTCTAATACTACTTCTATACTAATACCCTTGTTCATTATAATCACCTAAATTCTTATCATATATTATAACAAAAAATAAGTGAAAAACCTGCTACCGCCCTTTGCTACGCTCGGTTGTTGGCATATCAAAAAGGAAAACGGACAAACAACCCTTTTCCTTTTTGATATGTTGTTTTTTATTTTCAATGAAAAAAAAGACAAATCTCGTCCTAATAAGGATTCGTAGATTTGTCCTTTTACATGGGAGTAATGATATGTTTAATTACCATTATTATAACGGATTTTACAAATATTTTCAATTAGGTCGGACATCTTATTAACAAGCATACTAGCTGTATTAAAAATCTATTATAAATATGTATCTTATATATTAAAAAGAAATAAAGATAAAACTATTATAGGTTATCAAAAATAGGGGAAAGATCTACTCCCACAAGGGAAAATTTGATGTTGGAACGTAAAAAATCATAAATAGTAGAAAATGTATCCGGAAATTCAATAATTATTAGACTATCACTTCTATAAAAAAGCATAAAGGGAATCACATATTTCTACATGAAATCGGAAAGGAATTGATGCAAATCACTTTATATTTATCCAACTGTGGAAATAGGCTTTATTTTCTTTATTTTGGTAAATAAGCAGTATCTAGCGTTCAATTACCCACATTTTATCCAGATTAGGCT
Source organism: Bacillus sp. 2D03 (assembly GCF_003946765.1). Taxonomy (NCBI): domain Bacteria; kingdom Bacillati; phylum Bacillota; class Bacilli; order Caryophanales; family Bacillaceae; genus Bacillus; species Bacillus sp. 2D03. The sequence goes on from NZ_RPSJ01000015.1 coordinate 102,270, forward strand.
GCTATTTGCTAACATAACTCAGTATTTACACATAACTCACATTATTATTGATGATTTTTATTAGATAAATGCAACAACATTAGTAATTACAATGGTTTTAGAAAGATTATATTCACAATGAACCATATTTGTCCGCATATCCACTATTTTTATAATTTTCCTTTTGATTTTTTGTAGGTATTATAAGATAGGTTTTAATACATTAGAAGAATACTCCCTAGTATTATGTGGAGAGTTATATATTGCTAGAATTGAATTTGTATAGAAGTGCATAAAAAATGACTCCATTTTATATGAAGTCATTTCGATTTAGTATTTATAAGTAGAGTAGCAGAAATGGATTACTAATTATACAAACACGAATAGCCCTCTACTTTCGATTTTTTCAAAAATAGAGAGCTCATTACTATTATTTTATTTCCATTGCGGTTAGCACCTGATCTGGAGTTGTTATTGTTATTCCAGCACGTACTAAACGTTCGAAGGTACGCATAAACTCTAGTAAATTAAACTGCTTTGGTAGTTCAATAACACGAAGTTTTTCTTGTGGCAGCTTATCAATTGCCTCGATAAACCATTCACGTACATCACTTGGAATCGTGCGTTCTTTATGGCCACGAACTTTTAGTTTTTCACGTATTTCAATTTCTAAAGCGATATATGCATGGAGATTAACGCCCTGATCATATGCATATTTTCTAAATAACGTTTCTTCCTGGTATTTTAGATAATTACGGTGATAAGACTCTTCCGTCACTGGTACCGCAAACTTCTGCTTCAGTAGTGCATGTACATTTCTAAATATCTTCTTAATGTTATGAAGAGAATACATAGAATAATGTAGACCGAAATTAAAGACAGCTTGCTCACGGTCACTATTTCTCTCTTTTGGTATGTGCTGCGCAATAAGAGGGTAGAGACCTTCTTTCGCTGCTGTATCAAGAATTTGATATTGAGATGTCTGATGCAATAGTTTCTTCAATGTATATACAATTTTCGTTGGATATCCTTCTTTTCGATCAACCATATCACGAAGCCCACGAATGACACTGCGAATTTGACGATGACAAGTATGCTTTAATACATGAATGAATTTATTCATGTCTGCAGACAATTCACCGATATTCATCTCTTGTAGGACTGCTTCGATAAATTTCGCTTTTCGAGCATAGGTAGCTTTTGGTGTAAATGGATCCCTATGTTGTTCTTCTCCAGCTTCTTTCGAACATAAGAAGTCTGGATCGATAGACAGATATAATGTCGTATATCGTTTTGTATGCTTTACACCTTTTTGCATTTTGCAAATTTTGAATAGGGGATTCCCCGTACATGGTAATGCAGCTGTTAATTCCTCGATAACCGCACGAATCTGATGCGGATATTTTTTATGTAAGAAACGATACATCCCACCGAAGTGAGTTTTGTTTCCTCTTTCGTCCTGCTTGTCTAAAGAACGCTTTAATGTTGTTTCCGTATGTTGTTGCATTGCGATGTCTAAGAATAGTTTCTTAGCTGCTACAGATAGCTTAAAGAAATCCTTTGTAAATACAACAGGACTAATATATACGTACGGATTTGCTTTTTCTGTTTCCTCATTCATAAAATGAGTGAGTTTGATTGTATAACGGCCATCTACTCCATTTTCGATGGAGATAATGTTATGTAAGTTTAATTTCTTTAATGCGATATAGAATTGAGAGTGTTGGATATAAGCAAATTCTTCTTTATATTGCTTGTAATCTTCCCACATCATATGTATGGTTACATTTGGAATGACGCCGTTTGTATAGCATTTTTTATGTAAGTACAAGAACACTTCAAGATCAGCATTCGTAATACCGTATAATTTATGCTTTCTTCCCGTTTTTTCTGCAAGTGCAGACATTGCGCGACGTGAAAAAGATGGTTTGGCTTTTTCGACAAAGCCTTCTACGTCAGCAATACGTTCTTCGTATGTCATGTGCTGCAAAATATCTTCTAAATATGTATCTTTATAGCTGTAGTATTTCTCCTCAAATGCTTCCACAAGCTTTTGCCAAGATTTGAGTGTTACTAAAACTGCATTTGTTGTTTTTCCATTTAAGCTACGTTGATTTCGTATTACAAATGACTTTCCCATCTTTTTCACCTCCGTTCTACAAATTCAGAAATATATGTCAAAATACTATAAAATATACCAATTTTGATTATAGCAAATCGAATTTTGTAAAAATGTCCTCCTTTAAGGCGAAATATGAAAAGATGAAAACCTCCCTGAAGCTTAGTGCCCCAAGGGATTTCATGAATATGCTAAAAAAAATAAAGGACATGATACCGCTGTAGATTTTCATCTTTCTAGAAAGAAAAGAACTAGAAGTGATAACCTTTATAATGCTTGATTTAATAATGGTTTTAATGAATTTAGATTATCTCAAAAGGGACATGATACCGCTGTAGATTTTCATCTTTTTTGTTCTATGGATTTTAGGAGGATAGCTTTAAATCGTTGATGTGATAGGCTTCATATCAAATGTTAGAGTTTTCGAAAGGGACACCATATAGCTATTTTGTATTTCATGTTTTTGAAATAAGGGGACATGATATAGCTACAAGTTTTCATGTAGGGGAAAGAACTTTTAAAATGAAAAATAGCATTCTAAACATTGATATATAGGTAGTTTTAAGCCTTTCAAGATAAATTCGAAAGGGACATGATATAGCTATAAGTTTTCATATCGAATATTAAGAGGATTGAACAAATCCTTTTATATCAGGGATGTAGGGGTTAATGAAAAAAATTTTTCGTTTATTATTTTTAATAAAGATATTGATACAATTTTCATCTTTATCTCGAAAGGGACATGATACCGCTATAGATTTTCATGTTTATATGAAAATAATCTTATTTAATGGTGCTAATGTTATTATAAAGTAGGCTATACAATAGCTATGTTTTACAAATTGTTGTTGTTCTATATAATAAATAAAAGAAAAAACTTCAATGCTACGTGATGAAACATCATTAATAGCGAGGTTAAAAGAATGAAAATTCTGATATTTTTTCATGTTTTTATATAAGGGAATTCATATAGCTATATTATTTCAACTTGAAATAATAAGATTTTAAAAATTTAAGGAAGAAGGAGGGGGACATATGGATAATGTTCTACAATTGTTTCGTGATGCATTATTAATATCGGAACCACTTTATAAAGATAACGAGACATTATGGGATAAATGGAATGCTTATTATAAGGATGTGAAAGAAGATAACAGCAAAATAGTAACTTCTGCATATCTTTCTCCTTCTTTTTCAATGCTAGTACAATGGCTTGAAAAGCAGCAAAAAAGAGGAGTTTCTTCATTACAAATATTCACAGAGATAGATCAATATAAAGATGAAATACAAGAAGCAATAGATTTATTTATTCACCAGGAGTTCTTAAGGTCCATAAAGAGTAACAATGAAATGGAAACTATTCCGTTAGAGGATGATAAACGAGTAAAACCAAATGATTATTATGAGGTTAATAACTCTGCTGTTTATTATAAATTAAGAGATGGAATTGCGAAAAATCAATTTGAAGAGGATGAAGAAACGAAAATAAAGTCATATCCAATTGAAACAAAGGATAGTAATGGACTGGCTCAACTTTCTTCTCATAAAGATGAAGATTTAAGGTTAACAAACATAGAGGAAGCAGCTCGGTGGAATACACTCGTGGATGGTGTTATGAGTAATATGGATGACTTAACAGCAGATTGTCTGGATTCTATCACTATTCAATGGTTGAATGAGGCTAAATCACCAGATGAGTTCATTGATTTCTCATATGAACAAGTTTTAGAAATGTGTAGTATTCCTAAGGCAAAAGCTAATGGAATTGAATATTATCGAGCTGAAGATAAGATTAAAGTTGCTAAAAGAATTGCTGCTTTAGCAAGTATTTTTATATATCTTAATGATGAAAATGAGGTTGTAGTTTTAAGTGATCGTGCAGAACCGGGTAAACATTACGAAGTAAAACGTGAAATCATAAAAAGGCTTTTTGTGCTTGATTCAGTGGTGCTTTGGAGAGATAAAAATACAAATGAATACATGGGAATAGAATCATGCCGAATTAAACCAGGTAGTTTCTTGTCAAGCTACTTATATGGTTCAAATAGTACAAACGCATTACTTTCTAAAAAAGCACTGGAATACAATAGTTATAGGCATAAGTATCACAAAAGACTAATTCGTTATTTAACATGGCAGTGGAGAATTCGACAAATGTTTTCTAGTTTAAGCAGGCCTTATTCTATAGGTGGGGATAAAGGACTATTAGCAGTAATGGATATTAAACAAAATCAAAAACCTAATAGAATCAGAGACCAATTAGAAAATGTCTTAATGGATCTAGAACGTGAAAAGGTTATTTCACATTGGGAGTATGAGAATGGATTAGATGAAGAGCAATTAACAAAAAAGAATTGGTTTAAAAATTATTATTCACAGTTAGGTATTAGGATATTTCCACCTAAAGAGTTAATGAATGCAATGGAGGATCTACCTAAAAAGAATAATACCAATGTGATACAAGTGGAAAAAGCTGTTACCAAGAAAGAAAGTAAGCCCATAAGTGTGGATGAAAGTGAATATGTAATCCGTGAAAAGATTATATTTTTGCATACGAAGAAGAATATAACAATGAGGGAGCTTTCAGAAGAGATAGGCATATCACAACCTACTCTTTCTAGGTTCTACAATCAAAAAACTAAGCGTCTTTCAGGTGTTGCTAAAGAGAAGTTGAACCGTTGGTATAAAAGGCAAGTTATAATCGATAAAATGTAATGAATAAGCTTACAAATTATGTATAAGAAGAGTAAAGTGAAGGGATGTCCTAGATATGGTACTAGGACATCTTTTTTTGCTTTAATGGGGTTTAATCTATAAATAATAATCGATAATACTCTTAATAGATTAGTGAAATCATAGTAAAAAATTCTTCTATAGACAAGAAGTTTTTTTAGTAAGTCTATCCTATTCTGAATCTAGTACTGTTTGGTTCAATTTTATGGATCACTTCGTTTATGAATATGTAATTTTACATATTCATATAAAGTACATATATACATAAAAAACCATAAAATTATATTGAAATCATTTTTTAGAAAGATATACATTAAGATTGAATTATATCATTAAATTTTTCATTTAATTATCGTAGTATAATTATTTCACCTAGTGAATTTAAAGTTACACTTAAATTTTTTAAGTATAACTTTAATGAAACAAAACATTTAATATCAGAAAAATCAAATATAACATATGCGATTTTCTAGTTTACTTATGAAAAAAATAGTGTTTAAATGATGGGGAAGTAAAGTCTTTACGCTCTATTAAAAAATCGAGTGTACGAGAGGAGAAATTCTAACGTTAGATTTTACAACATACACGATTAATATCGTAAAAAATAATAGTGAAGAGGTGTACGGAATGAAGAATAAAATTATGGCAGGATTTTTAATAACATCAATGGTTTCTGGTGCTACTATTCCTATCAATACACTCGCAATGCCAATCGTTCGGGCAGAAATGAAACAAGATAATATAGATATTTCCTCAGCATTAAGAAAAATAGGTGCACACTCCAAATTAACACAAACCTTTATAGATGGAGCCTTAGCAAGTCCGAATGTACAACTTGAAGAAGTTCCATCTTTAAATACAAATCAATTTCTAATTAAACAAGATATGAAAGAGTGGTCATCCGAACTTTATCCAAAATTTATTCTATTAAATTCAAAAAGTAAAGGATTTGTAACTAAATTTAATAGTTATTATCCAACATTAAAAGGGTTTGTAGATAATAAGGAAGATAAAGATGGGTTTACAGATAGACTGGAAGTCCTTCAAGACATGACCATAACAAACCAAGAAAGTGTGCAACGTCAAATTAATGAGTTAATAGATCTAAAACTACAGGTAAATAAAAAGTTGAAAAATCTTGATTCCGATGTGATAAAAGCACAGAGTATCCTTAGTTCAGAGGGAACAGGAAAAATAGATAAGTTAAAAACAGAAATGCTAGATACAAAAAAATCAATTCAAAATGATTTACAGCAAATAGCATTATTACCAGGAGCCTTAAATGAACAAGGGCTAAAGGTATTCCAAGAAATTTATAGTCTATCGAAAGATATCATTGAACCGGCTGCTCAAACAGCAGTAGTAGCGTATAACAAAGGAAAAGAAATAAACAATGCTATTGTAGACGCAGAGAAGAAAGCAGAGCAAGAAGCAAAAGAAAAGGGAAAATCAGCTATAGAAATTGAGGCTGCCAAAAAAGAAGCACGTGAAGCAATAGAGAGAAGTAAAAAAGGTGAAATTGCTGCAGCTGCAGTTACAAAAACGAAAGAGTATGATCTTATGAAAGTGATTGATCCTGAAAAAATAAAAAAAACATATAATACTTTTGCTGAAATTAATAAACTAACAGCAGAGCAACGTGCATATTTAAATGATTTAGAGAAACAAAATCAGAAATTATATGACTTAACAACTAAATTAACTGTAGTGGATTTACAAAAATCAATGATTCTTTTCATGCAAAATGATTTGCATACATTTGCTAACCAAGTAGATGGAGAAATTGAGCTAATGAAACGTTACAAAGAGGATTTGGATCTAATAAATAATAGTATTACAAAATTATCGACTGAAGTTGATGCCAATAACACTCAGTCTCAAAAAGATACATTAAGACGATTAAAAAGTGTAACAACTCAACTCGAAGAACAAGTTTATAAATTCTAATATTAAGAACATATGTTTATCAAAAAGATTATATTGCAACTGAAAATAAGGAGGAGATCAAATGATGAAATTTCCATTTAAGGTTATAACTTTAGCCACTTTAGCAACGGTTATAACTGCTACGAATGGTAGTACTATTCATGCACTTGCACAAGAACAGACAGCTCAGGAACAGAAAATAGAAAATTATGCGTTAGGACCTGATGGATTAAAGAAAGCGTTGGCTGAAACAGGCTCTCATATTCTTGTAATGGATTTGTACGCAAAAACTATGATTAAGCAACCGAATGTAAATTTATCCAATATTGATTTAGGTTCCGGAGGAGGAGAATTAATCAAAAATATTCACCTAAATCAGGAACTGTCACGAATCAATGCAAATTACTGGTTAGATACAGCGAAGCCAAACATTCAAAAAACAGCACGTAATATTGTAAATTATGATGAGCAATTTCAAAACTATTACGACACATTAGTAGACACTGTAAAAAAGAAAGATAAGGTGAGCCTCAAAGAAGGAATAGGGGATTTAATCGATACAATTCATACAAATTCAAATGATGTTACGGAAGTCATTAAGATGTTAGAGGCTTTTAAAACAAAGTTGTATACAAATACTGTAGATTTTAAAAATAATGTTGGTGGTCCAGATGGACAGGGCGGATTGACGGCTATATTAGCGGGAAAACAAGCACTAGTCCCACAACTTCAGGCCGAAATTGAGAATTTACGTTCTACACAGAAATCACATTTTGATAATGTATTAGCCTGGTCAATTGGTGGTGGATTAGGAGCTGCTATTTTAGTTATTGGAACGATTGCAGGAGCAGTAGTAATTGTTGTGACGGGTGGTACAGCTACACCAGCTGTTGTTGGTGGTCTTACAGCTCTAGGAGCCGCTGGTATCGGTTTAGGAACAGCAGCTGGTGTCGAGGCATCTAATCATATGAATTCTTATAATGAAATTTCGAATAAAATCGGAGAATTAAGTATGAAAGCTGATCTGGCTAATCAAGCGGTTATTTCACTTACTAATACCAAGGACACTCTAACATATTTGTATCAGACAGTGGACCAAGCAATCATGTCTCTAACAAGTATTCAGCAACAATGGAATAAAATGGGGGCTAATTATAAAGATTTATATGATAATATCGATCAAATGCAAGAACATAAACTTTCGTTAATACCTGACGATTTAAAAGCTGCTAAACAAAGTTGGAATGATATTCATAAGGACGCAGAATTCATTTCCAAAGACATTGCTTTTAAACAAGAAAAAACAAACTAAAAATCAATATATATTCATAGGAGGAATTAAAGTGAATAATAATTTTCCTTATAAACTACTTGCTGTATCGACGTTTTTAACCCTGACAACAACTACTGTAGTTTCACCAGTAGCTGCTTTTGCAAGTGAAAGTAAAATAGAACAAACCAGTACGGAAGATATATCTCTTTCTGTAAACAGTGAAAAGATGAAAAAAGCTTTGCAAGATGCTGGGGTATTTGCAAAATCCATGAATGATTACTCTTATTTGTTAATTAATAATCCAGATGTTAACTTTGAAGGAATTGATATTAAAGGATATACAAATCTACCTAGTCAAATTGCACAAGATCAAAAGAATGCAAGAGAGCATGCTACAAAATGGGATGCGCACATAAAAAAACAACTTTTAGATACCCTTACAGGAATTGTAGAGTATGATACCACATTTGACAATTATTACGATACATTAGTAGAAGCAATTAATGAAGGAGATGCAGATACATTAAAAGAAGGCATTACAGATTTACAAGGTGAGATTAAACAAAACCAAGCATATACACAGAATTTAATACAAGAACTAGCTAAGTTAAGAGATAGTATTGGAGAAGATGTCCGAGCATTTGGAGGTCATAAAGATATCTTGCAATCGATTTTAAAAAATCAAGCATCTGGAATAGATGAAGATGAAAAACGCCTAAATGATGTTTTAGAGCAAGTAAGACATTTTAAACAAGTAGAGTCGGATGGAATAATAACTGTATCAGTTCCCTCAATTCCTACATGGATTGCTGGCGGTGTAATGATTGGGGTTGCAAGAAATAATTTAGGTACGTTAGAGCCGTTATTAGCGCAATTACGGCAAACGGTAGACTATAAAATAACATTAAATCGTGTAGTTGGGGTTGCGTATAATAATATTGCTGAAATGCAAAATGCAATTGGATCAGCTATTAATGCTCTTACCTATATGTCAGCACAATGGCATGATTTAGATTCTCAATATTCAGGAGTACTTAATCATATTGATAAAGCATCCCAAAAGGCAGATCAAAATAAATTTAAATTTTTAAAACCTAACCTGAATGCAGCAAAAGATAGTTGGAAAACATTAAGAGCAGATGCATTTACATTAAAAGAAGGAATAAAAACATTAAAAATGGATCCTGTTTCTTCGAAAAAATAGGGAAGTATACTAAAAAGGTGGAGTTGTATCAAGAGCTTCACCTTTTTTTATTGTAGTTGAGTTGTATAAACAAGTTTCATCTTGTTTCAATTGTGAAAGGACTTCTTTGAGTCGATTAGTGTATATATAGCTTATTTTGCTATGCACATATTTAATCGACTTGAAGAAGTTCTTTTTGTGTTGCATTCAAGTTAGGAATCACTTGTATATAGAACATCGGAGGCTAATAGTACACTAAATGAAAAAGCACATAATTTGTGCTCGTTTTTCTCATGAAACAATAGGGGTTTATTTAAAGGAAACGATCTATGATTGCGATTGTATGGAATATCTAAATATTCAAAAGTTAAATACATCCGAACAAATTAAATTTATGCATAATGGACAAATGGTATTAAGAACATTACAAGACATATGTAATGAGAGAAAATTTACTATCATCGCTTGTACTGTAGTAAAGATATTAAAATAAATAGGCACGAGGGCTTATATTTAGATATTACAACTAAAAAATAATGTGAATAACTAGCACAGCTATTAGGCTTTTTTCATTTAGAAAAATACTATGGACATTATTAAAGATCCTTATTATTAAATTTTTTTGATTAGATCTGACATTTTATTAACACTCATACTACTAATAATAAAATCTATTATAAATATATATCTTATATATTAAAAAGAAATAAAGATAAAACTATTATAGGTTATCAAAAATAGGGGGAAACTCTACTCCCACAAGGGAAAATTTGATGTTAGCACGTAAAAAATCATAAATAGTAAAAAATGTATCCGTAGATTCAATAATTATAAGACTTTCAATTCTACAAAAAAGCAGAAAGAAAATCATATGTTTCTACATGAAATCGGAAAGAAATTGATACAAATTACTTTATATTTATTCAACTATGGAAATAAGCTTCATTTACTTTATTTTGGTAAATAAGCAGTATTTAACGTTCAATTATCCACATTTTGTTCAGAAAATGTAGTTATTTGTTAACATTACTCAGTATTTACACATAACTCACATTATTATTGATGATTTTTATTAGATATATACAACAACACTAGTAGTTACAATGATGTCAGAAAAATACTATTCACATTCGAGTATATTTGTCCTCATATCCACTATTTTTATAATTTTATTTTTGATTTTTTGTAGGTATTATGAGGTATGTTTTATTACATTAGAAGAATACTCCCTGGCACTATGTGGAGAGTTATATAGTGCTAGAAGAGAATTTGTATAGAAGTGCATAAAAAAAGACTTCATTTTACATGAAGTCCTTCTGATTTTGTATTTATAAATAGAGTAGTAGAAAAAGAGTATGAATGAAACAACTACGAATAGCCCTCTAATTTCGATTTTTTCAAAAATAGAGAGCTCGTTACTATTATTTTATTTCCATTGCGTGTAGCACCTGATCTGGAGCTGTTATTGTTACACCAGCACGTACTAAACGTTCGAAGGTACGCATAAACTCTAGTAAATTAAACTGCTTTGGTAGCTCAATCACACGAAGTTTTTCTTGTGGCAGCTTATCAATTGCCTCGATAAACCATTCGCGCACATCACTTGGAATTGTGCGTTCTTTATGGCCACGAACTTTTAGTTTTTCACGCATTTCAATTTCTAAAGCGATATATGCATGGAGATTCACTCCTTGATCATATGCATATTTTCTAAATAACGTTTCTTCCTGGTATTTTAGATAATTACGGTGATAAGACTCTTCTGTTACTGGTACCGCAAACTTCTGCTTCAATAATGCATGCACATTTTTAAACATCTTTTTAATGTTACGAAGAGAGTACATAGAATAATGTAGGCCGAAATTAAAGATAGCTTGCTCACGTTCGCTATTTCTCTCTTTTGGTATATGCTGCGCAATAAGAGGGTAGATACCTTCTTTTGCTGCTGTATCGAGAATTTGATATTGAGATGTCTGATGCAATAGTTTCTTCAATGTATATACAATTTTCGTTGGATATCCTTCTTTTCGATCAACCATGTCACGTAGTCCGTGAATTACACTGCGAATTTGACGATGACAAGTATGCTTTAATACATGAATGAATTTATTCATGTCTGCAGAAAGTTCACCGATATTCATCTCTTGTAGGATTGCTTCGATAAATTTCGCTTTTCGAGCATAGGTAGCTTTTGGTGTAAATGGATCCCTATGTTGTTCTTCTCCAGCTTCTTTCGAACATAAGAAGTCTGAATGGATAGACAGATATAATGTTGTATATCGTTTTGTATGCTTTACACCTTTTTGCATTTTGCAAATTTTGAATAGGGGATTCCCCGTACATGGTAATGCAGTTGTTAATTCATCGATAACCGCACGGATCTGATGCGGATATTTTTTATGTAAGAAACGATACATCCCACCGAAGTGAGTTTTGTTTCCTCTTTCGTCCTGCTTGTCTAAAGAACGCTTTAATGTTGTTTCCGTATGTTGTTGCATTGCGATGTCTAAGAATAGTTTCTTAGCTGCTACAGATAGCTTAAAGAAATCCTTTGTAAATACAACAGGACTAATATATACGTACGGATTTGCTTTTTCTGTTTCCTCATTCATAAAATGAGTGAGTTTGATTGTATAACGGCCATCTACTCCATTTTCAATGGAGATAATGTTATGTAAGTTTAATTTCTTTAATGCGATATAGAATTGAGAGTGTTGGATATAAGCAAATTCTTCTTTATATTGCTTGTAATCTTCCCACATCATATGTATGGTTACATTTGGAATGATGCCGTTTGTATAGCATTTTTTATGTAAGTACAAGAACACTTCAAGATCAGCATTCGTAATACCGTATAATTTATGTTTTCGTCCTGCTTTTTCTGCAAGTGTAGACATTGCCCGACGTGAAAAAGATGGTTTGGCTTTTTCAACAAAACCTTCTACATCCGCAATACGCTCTTCGTATGTCATGTGCTGCAAAATATCTTCTAAATATGTATCTTTATAGCTGTAGTATTTCTCCTCAAATGTTTCCACAAACTTTTGCCAAGATTTGAGTGTTACTAAAACTGCGTTTGTTGTTTTCCCATTTAAGCTACGTTGATTACGTATCACAAATGATTTTCCCATCTTTTTCACCTCCGTTCTACAAATTCAGAAATATATGTCAAAATACTATAAAATATACCAATTTTGATTATAGCAAATCGAAAAATGATGAAAGGTGCTCCTTTAAGAAGAAAATTAGCAACTTGCAACAGCTTATGAAGCTAGTTGTATCAAGGGATAAGAGAATTTCATGATTTTTTTTTGTGTTAAGGATACCGCAAACGTGTTGCAAGTTATGTGGTATGTATAAAAGTAAGCGAAAAAGCACCTAAACCCTTGGTATATAAAGGATTAGAGTGAAAATGGTAGGGAAGTTAGGGAAAGGATACCGCAAACATGTTGCAAGTTAGTGAACGCAATCATTAAAAATGAATTGTAATAAATACCCTTGATATAAAAGGATTGGTCGGCATTTATAGAATGAAAATAGGGAAAGGATACCGCAAACAGTGTTGCATCTTGTGAGGGAAATAAGGGCATGCATACCGCAAACGTGTTGCAAGTTGGGTAATATGTATAAAAGTAAATAGAAAAGCACCTAAACCCTTGGTATATAAAGGATTAGAGTGAAAATGGTAGGAAAGTTAGGGAAAGGATACCGCAAACATGTTGCATATTATGTATGTAACTTATTAAAAATATGAGATAAATAGCTTAAAAACTTTAAAATGACATGATTTTTTTTAGAATTACTTAGTTGAGAAATAAATTATACTGTTGCAAGTTGAAAGAGATAGGGAAAGGATACCGCAAACGTGTTGCAAGTTGATTAGAAATAGGTAAGAGAAAGAGCAAACGTGTTGCAAGTTGAGAAATATAAGGCAAACAAAGCGCAAAAAGAATGTAAGTAAGGAGAAATAGGTAAGAAAAAAAGCAACCTGTTGCAAGTTGAGGAGTTAAGGAAAGCAAGGCGCAAAAGAAATGTAGGAAGAAGAAATAGGGAAAAGAAAGAGCAGTATGTTGCAAGTTGAGAAATATAAGGAAAGCAAAGCGCAAAAAGAATGTCAGTAAAGGAAAATAGGTAAGAGGAAGAACAACCTGTTGCAAGTTAAAGAGTTAAGGAAAGTAAAGCGCAAAAGGAATGTAAGTAAGGAGAAATAGGTAAGAGGAAGAACAACCTGTTGCAAGTTGGAGAGTTAAGGAAAGCAAGGCGCAAAAGAAATGTAGGAAGAAGAAATAGGGAAAAGAAAGAGCAGTATGTTGCAAGTTGAGAAATATAAGGAAAGCAAAGCGCAAAAGGAATGTAAGTAAGGGGAAATAGGTAAGAAAAAAAGCAACCTGTTGCAAGTTGAAGAGTTAAGGAAAGCAAAGCGCAAAAGGAATGTAGGAAGAAGAAATAGGGAAAAGAAAGAGCAGTATGTTGCAAGTTGAGAAATATAAGGAAAGCAAAGCGTAAAAGGAATGTAAGTAAGGGGAAATAGGTAAGAAAAAAAGCAACCTGTTGCAAGTTAAGGAGTTAAGGAAAGCAAAGCGCAAAAGAAATGTAGGAAAAAGAAATAGAGAAAAGAAAGAGCAGTATGTTGCAAGTTAAGGAGTTAAGGAAAGCAAAGCGCAAAAGAAATGCAAGTAAGAAGAAATAGGGAAAAGAAAGAGCAGCATGTTGCAAGTTCAGGAAAGAAAGTTGCAAAAGGAATGCAAGAAAAGCAGAATAGAGAAGAAAGAAACAAAAATTTGTAAATATCTGTTACAATAAATTAAATATAATAGTAGTTAAGATTTTTATACTGAGAATTATTTAATTGTGATCCATGGTTTAGGGAGGAAAAGAAAGTGGATAACTTATTACAAATGTTTCGAGATGCATTGTTAATCTCTGAGCCAATTTATAAAACTAACGAGCTAGTATGGAATAAGTGGAATGCATATTTTAAAGATGTTGAAAACAATAATAATAAAGTACTCACATCACCTCATGCTTCCCCATCATTTACTGCATTAGTGTCTTGGCTAGAGAAAAAACAAGAATCCGGTACTACATTAGTACAAATTTATGCCAAAATTGATTCCTATAAGGAAGAAATATATAAAGAAATTGAAGGATTTATAGACAAAGAATTCCAAAATATAGCTTCTTCAAGTTCCATAATAGTAGAAAATGATCAAAATATAGAAGAGACAAGTATAGTAAACCATGAGGATTATTATGAGGTAAATAACTCTGCTGTTTATTATAAGCTAAGAGATGGGATTGCAAAAAATCAATTTGAAGAAGATGAACTGAGTAAGGTTTTACAATATCCTATTGAAACAAAATCTTCTAATGGTGTAGCCCAGCTTTCTTCACACAAAGATGAAGATTTAAGACTTACTAATATAGAAGAAGCAGCTCGATGGAATACTCTTGTTGATGATGTAATGAGTAATATGGATGATTTAACGGCAGATTGTTTAGATGCAATTACAATACAATGGATAAACGAAGCAAAATCTCCAGACGAATTCATTGATTTTTCTTATGAGCAAGTTTTAGAGATGTGCAACATTCCAAAAACAGTAGTCAAAAATAAGGAATACTATAGAGCGGAAGATAAAATTAAAATAGCAAAAAGAATTGCAGCTTTAGCAAGTATTTTTATCTATTTAAATGATGAGAATGAAGTCGTAGTATTAAATGACCGTGAAGATGAAGGGGAACGACTAGAATTAAAGCGTGAGGTTGTTAAACGATTATTTGTATTAGATTCGGTTGTATTGTGGAGACATAGTGTTACAAATGAATATATGGGTATTGAATCTTGTCGTATTAAGCCAGGCAGCTTTTTAACCAATTATTTATACGGATCTAATAATACAACAGCATTATTGTCTAAAAAAGCACTTGAATACAATAGTTATAGACACAAATATCATAAAAGGTTAATACGATACTTAACATGGCAATGGAGAATTAGACAAATGTATTCATCATTGAAAAAGCCATATTCTATAGGTGGGGACAAAGGCCTGCTAGCAGTAATGGATATCCCGAAAGATTGGAAGCCTAATCGTATTAGAGAACAGTTAGAAAACGTTCTAATGGATTTAGAAAATGAAAAAGTAATCTCTCATTGGGAGTATAGTGACCCACTGGATGAACAACAAATTGGGAAACGTAATTGGTTTAAAAATTATTACACTAACTTAGGAATAACGATTTTGCCACCTGAAGAAATGCTACAGTCAATGGATAGGGTAATAGGAAAGAAGATTGTAGAGGAACCACAAGAGCAATTACCCGAAGTAACAGTTGTTAAAGAAATAAAGAAGACTGTAGAATCAGTCGAACAAATAGAGAAAAAGATCCGTGACAAAATACTGAAAGTACACAATGAAAAAAAGGTAAGCATTCGTGAAATAGCAGATGAAATGAGTATTTCTCCGTCTACATTATCTAGGTTTTGTAATTATAAAACAAAACGTTTATCTAAAAAAGCATTAGAAAAGCTAACAAAATGGTGTGAAAGGCAAGAAATATTAGAAAAGATGTAACATAGACTAAATAATTCTTTTAATAATAGTCAAAGTAAAATACACATACATTATGTATGTGTATTTTACTTATTATTACCAATAATAGTCTGAATTTTCTTTATTGATGGTGGTTTTGGCGGGCGAAGATCCTACTGGAAAGTCATTATAGTTATGCTGTTTAATCCACTGCAATTAAATTTCTTGTCTTATCGATATGGTTCAGTAACATACGATATTCTTCTTCATACATAGTGATACGTTGTAGAAGAGATTGATTCTCTGTTTTTAAATCTTCAATTTGATTTTGTAATTTTGTCAATTCATTCACATCTTTATAATTTTGTAGAAAGAGAATAATATCATCTAATGTAATAGACAAAGAGTTTTTTTCTTTTTCTGATGGGGAGAGGGGATTGTTGTTTCCCATTTTTCGGTCTTGTTTTGCTAGTTGTATTTCTTCTTGGTATTGTTTTCTCACATATGAATTCCAACGAAATCCACAAGCTGCGGGTGTTCTAGCTAGTAGTTTTGCTACTTCTTTGAATGCAGCTAACTGTGTTCCACCGTTACGAATATTCTGAAGTACTGTTGATGCGAGAAGTAAATCGTTATCATCAGTCCAGGAATCTTGTCTTGAGATTACCACGTTTTAACCCCCCTTATATGTTTTATATTATATATATGCAATTACTCAAAATGATAGAAGTTTAACTTCTCTTGAAATAATTGGGAGTAAGTTGGTAGAAGTATGTATGATTTTACATGCAAAATTGCATTTAAGGTTGACTATTCCACAAGGTGTAACTACACTGGTTACAGTGATGCGACTGAATTAATAAAGTTGTTGGTATGAATTGGTTGTATTAATGATGTATAAACAAATATTAAAGAATGAATGGAGTTGAAAATATAGTCCTACATATAAAACGTTTGTATAAAAAGAAATTAGGTAATATACATTTTTTTATAAGTATATATAAATAAAAAGAGGTGTGCGTTTTGAAAATTTTTAAGGGAATTCTAGTTTCTTCAATTGCATTAACAGCATTTAATGGAGTAGGCAGTATACTTCCAAGTGAAAAATCAGAAGTTGCCTACGCAGCTACTTATAATTATTCAAATAAGCAATTGAATTCTACTGTACATAAGCAAGTTACTAAACAATTAATTTTAAAATTTAAAAATGAAGTGAATTTACCATATCAGGATGGAATAGAGAAATTCATTAAAGAAGAAAAACAAGATCCTGAATTAATTGGAATTTTAGCTGAATATCCAAATGTAACTATAAATCGACTTTTTAATTCTTTAAATCCTAAAGAAATTAAAAATCTTGGTAAAGAAATAAAAGATTCCGATCATATTTCTTCTAATTTGCTAAACTATTATATTATAGAAACTCAAGATGATATTGATGTACAAGCATTACTTACAAAAATTGAAAAATCATCTCTTGTTGAAACGGCGTATTTACAGGAAGAAGAAGCGCCACCAGCAGAGCGTTTGCCAAATTTATCTGTTAATCCATATGATGAGCCTAGACTTACAAGACAAGGTTACCTTGAACCAGCACCATTAGGAATTAATGCACCTTATGCCTGGAGCATAAAAGGTGGAGATGGAAAAGGAACTACTTTCGTAGATATGGAGTATGGGTGGTTATTTAATCATGAGGATTTAGTGAATCAAAAGATTGAATTGATATCTGGACAGAATAAAAGCGAGCACCATGATCATGGTACCTCAGTCTTAGGAATTGTTTCGGCAGAGGATAATAACATAGGTGGAATTGGGATCGCACCGAAGGCTAAGGTAAAGGTTGTATCCCAGATTAGGGATAACGGAAATTATAATACAGCTGATGCTATTTTAAGTGCGGTTAACAATATGCAAGCTGGAGATATTCTTTTACTAGAGGCACAAGCAACTTACGATGGATATGGAGATAAGAACTATTTTCCTGTGGAAGTAAAACCAGACATATTTGATGCAATTCGTATGGGAACAAATAAGGGAATTATTATTATTGAAGCAGGTGCAAATGGCGGAAATGACTTGGATCAATTTAGAGACCGTAATGGTAAACAAGTTTTAAATCGTAATAGTCCTGATTTTAAAGATTCAGGGGCAATTATGGTTGGGGCAGCTTCTGCAAGGGTTCCTCATAAGCGTTCATATTTCTCTAATTACGGTAGTAGAGTGGATGTGTATGGATGGGGGAATGCAGTAGATACTACAGATGCTAAACCAAGTGAATTTATAACAAATTTATATACATCTAGTTTTGCTGGAACATCTAGCGCATCACCTATTATTGCTGGTGCTGCAGCATCAATTCAAGGAATAGCAAAAAATAATCAGGGGAGAGTATATACACCAAGTCAACTTAGGGATATTTTAAGTGATTCTAGCACCGGAACGAAATCAAATGATCCAACTTCTGATAAAATTGGTGTTTTACCTGACTTAAAAGCTATTTTATCTAAACTTGGTTTTTCACCAAACTTAGGTAATGATTCTTCCATTGTATTTCCTGAGGAACAAGAAATAAATAAAGGAAATAAGGGAAATGAAGGATCTACTATTACATTCCCGAAAGAAGATACCGCTAATAGTGGAGAGGACTCTAGCTTTATTTTCCCAGAATAATAGAAATACCTCCTATTAAGCATGGGACAAAATAGTTTACTCAATAAGAACAAAGGATATGAATTCAATAGAAATATGAATTTATATCCTTTTTATTTTAAGCTGTTTTTACTACCTTACAAAAACGTAATGTTAGCGTAATGGAAATGAATTTTGGCAGCCAATAGATTAGGATATAATTTTTGTGAGAAAAGATATGAGGTGAATAATATGAAACGAATAGTGCTTATGTGTAGCTTTTTTGTGATGTTTACTGTGTTGTTATCCGGGTGTAATTTAAATCGTCTTGGTACAGATACATATTATGTGCAAATTACCAAGGATGGTGAAAAATTAAAAGAGAAAAATGTAAATGGGGATAAGACTTACGAATATAAATTACCTGGATTTGATAAGGATGGTAAAGAGAAAGAAATGGAGTTTACAGCGTTAAAAAACCTTCGTAAAGAAGCGTTTTTACGTATATATTACTCTGAGAAAAAAGGTGTGAAATCTTGGGAAGAAGTGAAAAAAGGTGAACTCCCTACAAAGGTAAAAGAAAAATTAAAGGTGGATTAATATATAATTCTTTATCATTTTAGCCAAGAAGACTCCTTCCTCAAGGAGCGTGAAGGGTCACAGTCCAGTGAGTAGGTGGGAGATGAATTGGGTTTGAACAAGGGATGGCGGGAAGCCATCTTAATTGTTCGACATATAGAAAGTATTACTCCACTATCTATCGAATGTACGTTTGGTGTATAATGGTCATATACCGAAATGGAGGTGAATCAAATAATGATGAATAAAGCCTATAAGTTTCGTATCTATCCAAATCAAGCACAAGCAATTCTAATTAACAAAACGATTGGGTGTTCTCGTTTTGTATTCAATTATTTCCTATCCTTATGGGATCATGCATACAAAGAGACAGGAAAAGGCTTGACCTATGGTACATGCTCTGCCAAACTACCTGCCATGAAGAAAGAGCTTGTTTGGCTAAAAGAAGTGGATAGTATTGCGATTCAGTCGTCCGTTCGCAACCTTGCGGATGCTTATACGCGCTTTTTTAAAAAACAAAATAGCGCACCGCGCTTTAAATCTAAGAAGAACAACTTACAATCTTATACCACAAAACAAACAAATGAAAACATTGCCATTATAGGGAATAAAATAAAGTTGCCGAAACTAGGCCTTGTTCGATTTGCCAAAAGTTGTGAAGTAGAGGGACGTATTGTAAATGCTACAGTTAGACGGAACCCTTCTGGTAGATATTTTGTGTCACTATTAGTTGAAACAGAAATACAAGAACTTCCGAAAACACATTCTTACATTGGAATAGATGTAGGACTAAAAGATTTCGCTATTTTGTCAAATGGAACACACTATAAAAATCCGAAGTTTTTCCGATCATTAGAAGATAAGTTGGCGAAAGCACAGCGTGTTCTTTCTAGAAGAATGAAAGGATCTTCTCGCTGGAATAAACAACGAGTAAAGATAGCTAGAATTCATGAATACATATCAAATGCTAGAAAAGATTACTTGGACAAAATCTCAACTGAAATCATCAAAAACCACGATGTTATCGGTATAGAGGATTTGCAAGTATCGAATATGTTAAAAAATCATAAGTTAGCAAAAGCAATTAGTGAGGTATCTTGGTTGCAATTTCGATCAATGTTAGAATACAAAGCAAAATGGTATGGCAAACAAGTCATTGTCGTATCGAAAACATTTGCTTCCAGCCAATTATGTTCCTGTTGTGGATATCAAAATAAAGACGTTAAAAATCTAAACCTACGTGAATGGGACTGTCCTTCTTGTCGTACACACCATGATAGGGATATTAACGCAAGTATCAATCTAAAGCATGAAGCGATAAGGCTTCTAACCGCAAGGACTCCGGGGTTAGCCTAATCAATTAGAGTTCGATAGAACTCTTTACTTAGGAATCCCTCACTTCTAAACGAAGTGAAAGTGGGGGTAGTTCAATAGAGCAATATATCCTCAAACTATTAGAATGTATATTGTGAAATAGGCGAAAGTTTTTTAGAGTTGTTAAAGTAAGAGGCTGACAGTTATTGTCAGTCTTTTAATTTTGCAGGAAGAAAATAAAAAAGGCATTTAACAGGAAAGTGTTGGATTATTAACAATTATTTAAGATCCAAAGCTACAATATATCTACTCCTGAACTATAATAATTTTAGGTCAGAAATAAGCTTCTGATTTTGTGAGGAGTTAAGTACTAAAAAAGCTTAATTTTGTTTACGTATTTATAGTCGTTTAAAGGATTTATGATTGGTTATGATATAATAAAATTCAAGTACAATAAGGGGGATTAATTAAATGATTTTTCAAAGCATGATAACAGCTATTATAGAAAAATTACAAGAGACGGTGAATCCCTATTGGATAATTGTGTTTGGATCAACGGCTGAGAACAGAGAACGAGAAGATAGTGATATTGATATAGCTTATGTAAGTGACACAACATTAGGGAACTATGAACGTTTTTTATTAGCACAGGAGTTAGCTAACATTGTTCAGAGAGATGTTGATTTAGTTGATTTATCCGAAGCTTCTACAGTTTTTCAAGCTCAGATTATACATACAGGAAAGACAATATTTTGTTCCGATGAAAAACGTAAGGTTATTTTTGAAATGAAAACTTTAAAAATGTATTCAAAATTGAATGAAGAACGACAGGTAGTATTTGATGATATAAAGAAAAGAGGTTCTATATATGAAGAATGAGGTTATTTTAAATAAAATTTCTACAATAGAGCGTTGTATAAAAAGAATCCAAGATGTGTATGGAAATGACCCTGAAAATTTAGAGGACTTTACAAAACAAGATTCAATAATATTGAATATACAAAGAGCTTGTGAAGCGAGTATTGATCTAGCAATGCATATTGTTGCTGGGAAAAAATTAGGACTACCCCAATCTAGTCGAGAGGCCTTTGATTTATTGGTTACAGCAGGATTACTTAGCGCTGATCTAGCAAATAAGTTAAAGGCGATGGTTGGATTTCGTAATATTGCTGTTCATGATTATCAAAGTGTAAATTTAGATATTGTTCGTCAAATTATTGAAAAACATTTAACTGATTTCAAACTATTTACGAAGGAAGTAATGGGGATATTGGAATTTTAGGCGAAAGAACAGAATAATAAAGCTGAGAGATAAAGTAATTCTATGACTAAAAAACCAGCTATTGAAACAATTACTTAATTTCGTAAGAAGAAACGCGGTCATAAGATGAGTTTGTTTTTGATTTTAGCGAATAAAAACAATATAAAATAATAGAGTTTCAAAAAAATAGCCCTCCACCAGACCTTTTTTGGTCAGATGGAGGGCTATTTTTTTTCATGTTTTGACAAGTTGCGGTGAGATAAGCCTGCATTTGGACAGACTTCAGCCCCCGAAATCGAGCATATCGATAGCCATGTAGTTCTTTGGCGTCCGCAAAGCTTCGCTCTATAGTTGAATAGCGTACTTTGTAAAACTTTTTCCCTGTAACTGTTAGTTTGTTTTTTCTAGCGATATCCTTATATTTCTCCCATATATGATGAGTGATAACTTTTTGTTTCTTTGAAAAACATACCTCACGTAGCGGACAAACAGCGTAGTCTTCTGGGGTGGATTTATATTGATGATATCCTTCACGATCCGTTGTCGCATACTCTAAAATACACCCCATCGGACAAGCAAATGCATTCATTTCTTCTACATATTTAAATTGGCTTTTTGACCCTTTACGCTCCTTGAGGAAGGAGTCTTCTTGGCTAAAATGATAAATTTGAAGCTATAAAAGTAACAGAATTATGTAATAAGTGAATCAAAAAAACAACCCCAAAAGCAGACATGGTAACCTGATATTTTTCATTCTTTTTTTTATATACCCAATAAGCATAGTTATATAAAAGACCAATTATCGTTGTACCAACTATATAAGTGATTCCATATGGATGATTTAATCCAAATATAATTGAAGCTATTAATATGATAAGGTAATCGTGATTTTTAATGTAAGGAATCCAACTTAATAGCCAAAATAAAAATACTTGAAAAACTATTGTTTCATATATAGGTGCCGCTAATACCCCTAATAAAACTTGAAGAATAAGAGGTGCTTCTGTTATTGGGTTTTTTTGTATTTCAGGTAAGAATAGATCTAATGGTATTACAAATAAAAATGATCCTAATAAAATAAGAAAAATAAAAGAAATGGTAGGCAAAGCAAACATAAATCTATTTATTTTTTTGAGCATATATATTTCTCCTATAATCTTTTATTACATCTATACGAAAAGTAATAAATAATTGAGTCTCTTTTTGTTTGACATGTTTTTGTCTACTATTGATGAAAACCGTTCTGTAATTGAATTCTTGGCTTATATGTAGGTGTAGCGATAAAGTAGGGATATATTAACACTATATTGTTAATATTAAAATATTAAAGAGCTAAGTGAGATATTAAGTTCACACCAATTTTATGATGAATATAATATCAAGCCAGTTAAGGAAATATGCTGTATAGGACACGCTTGTACTGTTTATTTTACTATATGAATATTTAAGTGCATATAGTTTTGGAGGAGTATGTATTTTTGCATTTTTTAATACAAAAGTTTTTTATTAAAAATTTACTTTCTGCGCTACCTCATATGAATTTAAGACACTTGAAGAGTAAAGGCCAAAAGAGTCTAAGTTTAGATTGTACAGGTAAATATTATAATATTATAGAAAAATAAGGGAAAAAGTTATAAAATAGGAGATTGAATTAAACTTTCAGATTTTATTGTTCTGCAAGATAAAAATAACTAAAGATGAGGCTCTTAAAAATTCTTATCTTTATTTAAAACTAACGATATTATAAAAAATCCTTGCTGAAGGTACTGCAACAAATCTAATTCGAAAATCTTTAGGAGATAAATATGGAATTTTAAATATTCTTAGTCGTCTATAAAACATTATAGCAATTATTATAGGCAAATCCTTTAATATCATCCATTTAGAAGAAATCAATACAAATAGAAAAGATGAAGTGGTAGAAGTATTACGTCTTCCTTTTAATAGATTTCCAGGAGCAGCTGAACATATAAAAGATGCAATTGTAAATGAAAAAAAATTGGAACGTTTGGTTGAACGATAAGTATGCTATTTTAAAGTTTAAATTAATAACAGAAAGAGAATCTCTTAATATGTTACTACTTTATTTTTGTATTGTTGAAAATAAGAAAGGTGAAATCAATGAAAAAATATTGGCATAAGCTATCGTTGCTTCAAAAAAATGTATTACTAACGGTATTAGTAATTCTGACCCTTGTTGGAAGTATGGGAGCGTTAAGTTTTAATATGTTTCAAAATAGTATGATGTCTATATTTGAGAGGCAGTCTTTTGAAACAGGTGATGCGGTATTAAATCAATTAGATCTAGAAATGGTAAGAGATGTAGCAAAAGACCCCACAGCTCAAAGAGTGAAGAAAGAAAAATTGACAGAGCAATTAAATAAATCTATAAAAGATATGAAAAGTGTTGGACAAACATATGTTACAGGAGCCAAGCTAAATGAAAAAGCTGAATTACAAATAGTAGCTTTGGATACAGAATTAGCAAATACTGTTTCTGTAAAACCAGGTGAATACTATGAGCAGCCTACTTATTGGATGAAAACATATGATAAAGTAATACAAACAAAACAGGCACAAATGACAGAAGTGTATGAAGATGAATTAGGGTTCTGGGTAACAATTTTAGAGCCAGTTACAGATGAAAATAAAAATATAATTGCAATTGTTGCAGCGGATTTGGAAGCTTCTATTATTCCACTTACAAAGAAAAACTTTATGATACAAGGTTTACTATTTATTATAATTTCATTAACTATCGCAATTACAATTCAAATATTTATCTCACGAAACTCTCTATCGCCTTTAAAGGATTTACAAGAAGGGTTACGTAAAGTTGGTGAAGGGGATTTAAGTATTAAATTGAATGAAAGATCTGATGATATAGGGATAACTAATATCTATTTTAATAACACTATTAAAAAGTTTAATAAGATTATAGATAAAGTAAGGGAGACTGCTGAACAAGTTTCGACATCTTCACAGGAATTGTCGGTAAGTACAAAAGAGAATAGCATAGCCTTTAAAGAAATTGCAAGTGCTATTACAGGATTAAATTTAGGAGCACATTCTCATGAATATGTAGTGCAAAAATGTTTAGGGATTGTTCAAGAAATGGAAAGTAAGATGAAAGAAATTAAAGGAGCTGCAAAACAAGTTGGCAATGCTTTGGAAGACATGGAACAGCATTCTGTAGAGGGAAAAGATTTGATTAAGCAAATCGTGAATCAAATGAAAAGAATCCAAGATACAGTTCAGGATGTATCTTCTAGTATTTATGCATTCGAAGCACGATCTAAGGAAATTCATGAAATTCTTACTGTAATTACAACCATTTCAAATCAAACAAATTCATTAGCTTTAAATGCTTTTACTGAATCCTCATGTGCTGGAGAGATGGGGGAAGAATTTTCAGGTGTTGCGGACGAGGTACATATATTAGCGGAAAGAACCAAGGCATCTGCAAGGGATATAGCTAAATTAATTGGTGAAACCCAGGCTGAAGCAGAGAGAGCTGTAAGATCCATACAGAAGAGTTCAAAGGAAGTAGAAGTAGGAATAACACTTGTTCAAAGTAGTGGTGCTTTTTTTGAAAAGATTTCAGAATCTGCACAATCTGTTACAAATCAAATTAAAGCGACTTCGAATCATTCAAGTGAAATTCTAACAGATAATCAAACTATTGTTCAGTTTATAAATGAATTATCACACATTGCGAATACATATGTGAATAGTAGTAGTAATGTGGAGACAAGTATGAAAGAGCAAGAACTATATGTACAAGATATTGCAGAGTTAGCAAATTCTCTAAATTGGCTCTCGCAAGAGTTACAGGGGTTAATAGGGGAATTTAAAAGTAAGTAGGATAGAAGAAGGTAAAGGTATAGGGTATGACCTATACCTTTATTTATTCCCACATAAGGGATGAAAGCTTAGGTATATATGTAAAATAGCTAAACGAATAATTTTTTTGCATATTTTGTTGGAAATAGAGCATGATATTACCAAATTCAACGGAGGTGTTTAAAAAATGCAAATTCGCGAAAATAATAATTCAAACGAAATCTTAATAGCAGCTGCAGCAAGTGCAATTGAACAAATGAAATATGAAATAGCTCAGGAGTTTGGTGTTACACTTGGACCGGACTCAACTGCACGAGCAAATGGTTCAGTAGGTGGAGAGATTACGAAACGTTTAGTTCGTATGGCGCAAGAGCAGCTATCTGGTCAATATAAAATTCACTAAAACTAAAGGTATATCCCATTGAAGGGATATACCTTTTTAATTTGTTTGTAAAGAGGATCGTTACATTTTTTATTATTGGTTAAGTTTAGAAACAGCAAATTTAGCTGTAAAATTCATCTTCTTCATGTACGTAGAATTTACACCTGCTTGAAATTGTACAGAAATATTACCGTCTTTTTGCGCTTTGAATACGCGACCATATGGGGAATTAGCATTGAATGTGCCAATTACTTGATCATCTGCATCAAAGACCGTATAAGAAATTGGGAACCCTGAATTTTGTACAAAGACTGTAAGTTCTTCCCCTTTTTTTAGATTAAATGATTCTTTTTGAGACACTTCATAGGAACTCATAGAGTAGTATTTTGTGACTTCTTGAATTTCTAAATTCGTAGTAGCTGCACTCGCTTTTAATGCCTCAGCCCCTGGTAAGTTCATACCTGAAAATACTGCAATTCCTAGTGCCCCTGCTAAAATCAATTTTTTCATAATAGTATTTCCTCCTTTAATATATTGTGAGATTTGAAACGAAAGTGAAAATTTCAATCCCTGAAACCATTATAGTTACAATGAGAACTATTTTCAATGGGGATTGGTATGTAATTTTGCATACACAAAGTAGCGATATAAGGTAATCTATTCAAGTTTTGAAGTCTTCTTAACAGAAGGGAAGGGTAATTTAAAAAAATCATGAATCAGATTGTAAATGAACTCTATATCTTTTGTAGAAAGACTAGAAAGTGGGGACTTCATAATTTGAAAACACCAAGGTGGAGTTTTTCTGAATGGGAATGAACAATCCTCTATTAAAAATATTTTTTTACACCAAATATATTAAATTAATCCTCATATAACACATTATTTTTCAGTAAATGTTAAAAACTTTACGCGTATGTAAATTTTTAACATTATTATTTTTCTCAATTGTATAATTTTATTTTCGAATTATACTTAATTCGTAATACCAAAATTAGGAAAGGACCTTTGAGACAGGCCATTTATCTTAAATTCTTATTTAGAGGAGTGATTTAAAAAATCAATGAAGGAAATGTATCTCTAGATTAATTAGGAAAAGAATTTGAAGTGTTATTATACTCATCCAAAAATATAATTAGCATTGTTTAAAATACATGTACATTTAATAAATCCACTTTTGAAATTAGTGAGAAAACTGATATTTCGTATGTAAGTAATAATGAAATTGAACGAAAGGACTGATTTATATGGACAAAAGAAAGAGTGGTAGATTACAAAAAACTATAAAGGTGTTTGCTACATCCGCTATTTTAGCAACTACTTTATTTGCACCTATCATGACAAATAATTTAGCTGTACATGCTGAAACTGCACAAATTGCAACTCAACTTGAACAAAGAGAGTTTGATCTTCCAGGTACAGGCAGTTTTTCGGATGAAGCAAAAAGAGAAAAAAGAGGTGAGCAAAAAAATTATATGCCAACAGGCATTTATGTGAAACCTAATGAACAGGTTACTATTACAGTATCAGGAACACAAAAGATTAGAGCCATTATTGGGACACATCAATATGATAAAGAATGGGGAAAAGAAATTGATCTTTCTCCCGGTTCTAATACTATTTCTTCATCGAACGGCGGTGTATTAGGGTTAGATAATTTTCAAAGTACAGGAACAGTTAAGGTGCAGGTAACGCAAGGCGGAAGTCCTATTCCTTTCTTTGAATTAGGGAAACACACGAAAGAAGACTGGGTTGCCATGATGAACAAATATCCAGATGCACATGCAGTACAATTGAAATCAGAACGAGCAGTACTAACTGTAACTCGTGATAGTGCCAATAAATATATTGTAAATCAAGATCCTCTGCCACTATTAAATAAATATGATGAAATGATTCGAGCGCAAGACAAGATATCGGGGCTATCTGAAACAGAACCTAATCCTTTACATCGTTCAACTCGTCGTATTTGGACCTTTGTAGAAAACCCTAATGCACAAAGCTGGGGCATGTATGCAAGTTGGGATGGCGCCGTCTTTACAACTGCTGGTGAAGCAATCAAAAGTACTTTAAATGTAAATGAGTTTGGATGGGGACAAATGCATGAAGCGGGACATGCAAGACAACAATATCCATGGACGTGGAATGATTTAAGAGGTATGGGTGAAGTAACTGTTAATCTATATTCTTTAGCTGCATTCAAGAAAATATATCCAAATAAACCAACACGTTTAGATACAGAGGGAGATTATAATAGGGCTTTTGCTTATTTGAAACAAACGAATAAAGAATATAAAAATATTGATGACCTGTTTGTAAAACTTATTATGCTTTGGCAGCTTCATTTGGCATATGGGGATGATTTTTATCCAAGTCTTCACAAATTATATCGTGAGATACCAGAGGATCAACTTCCAAAAACAGACGAAGATAAAATACAAGCTTTTATTTACAATACATCGAAAATAGCAAAACAAAATGTACTACCGTTTTTTGATCAGTGGGGATTGAAGGCAACCCAAGAAACGAGACAAAAAGTAGAAGCTTTAAATAACCCGACATTAATTGCACCTATATGGGAAGCAACGGATGCTAAACCTGTTAAACCACTTGCTGTATTATCTAAAAAAATAATGAAGGCAAGTGCAAATAGTGAGGAATCAACGGGTTCAGCTAGTAAGGCGATAGATGGAAAAACAGATACATTTTGGCATAGTAGTTGGACACCAAATCAATATCCATACAATTTAACACTAGAACTTGGCGATACACGTACCATTTCACAATTGGCATATCTTCCAAGGCAAGATGGATCAGAGAATGGCCGTATTTTAACTTACAATATTTATACGAGTGTAGATGGCGTTAAGTATGAAAAAATATCATCAGGAACATGGGAAAATAATAGTAATAAGAAAAATGCAACATTTGATCCTGTTACTGCAAAATATGTAAAAGTAGAAGTAACAAATGGACAGAATGGATTTGCTTCAGCAGCTGAAGTAGATATTCTAACTGATTCTCCATCTGTTAAACCATACGTATTGCCTAAAAATACAATGAAAGCAAGTGCAAATAGTGAGGAAGCAAGTGGTTCAGCTAGTAAAGCAATTGATGGGAAAACAGATACATTTTGGCATAGCAGTTGGACACCAAATCAATATCCATACAATTTAACATTGGAAATTGACAAAAATCAAACAATTTCAAAAGTGGATTATCTTCCAAGACAAGATGGATCAGAGAACGGCCGCATTTTAGGGTACAGTATTTATACAAGTGTAGATGGTATTAAATATGAAAAAGCATCCTCAGGAACATGGGGAAATAATAGTGATAAGAAAACGGCAACATTTAACCCAGTTACTGCAAAGTATGTAAAAATAGAAGTAACGAATGGACAGAATGGATTTGCTTCAGCAGCTGAAGTAGACATTTGGGGATATTAATCGTTTACACAAATGGTTGGGGATTATAGCACGTCGCTATTAACCTAAAAAAGTTTATCCATAAAACAAAAAACGCTATTCTTTTTGTAAAAATATACAGAAAGGATGGCGTTTTGTATAAATCCATCAATTCAGGATGAGTTTCATTTGTTCACTAAAGAACTACAGCCATATCCATCTTCAACAACTTGAATAAGAGATAGATTTGGTAAACCGTAAAAGTTAGTATGGCGCACGAGATTTGACGGTTTTATGTATCTGGACTCGTCGAGAAGGAACAAGCGATTCTGTTACTTGATTATTTAGTCAGCTTTATGCAAATACAGCTACACATATGAGTTCAGAAGAAGTTAATCAATGTTTGAACCGATATTCGAATTTATTTCTACAGTTTGTATTACATATAAATATTGTAATTAAAAAATTCAATTATGAAAAAGTAAAACATGTTCTTGTCTTTTTACATCTTTTGATCGTATTCCATGAACATCAAGTGAATATATTGTTAATTTTATCTGTATTCATTTTTTATAATGAAACATTTTAAGGTTGATAAAGTTTCATTATATGGGATTATTAAACAAAAATGATAAATTATATGTTATGATAAAAAGGCAATAAAGTACATCATCCTGACTTTATTGTGTATGTTTAGCCTATGTATGTCGTTTGTATTAGAAATAAGAAGTCTCCTTAAAAAGAGGCTTCTTATTTTTTGTATGGAGGTGGTATTACAAATGATGGATTATTATCAATTTTTTTTAATTACCATGGCAGGCATTGCCTTATTTTTTTATATACAACATGTTGGAAAACCAACGAAAA
Organism: Bacillus sp. 2D03; assembly: GCF_003946765.1. Lineage (NCBI taxonomy): Bacteria > Bacillati > Bacillota > Bacilli > Caryophanales > Bacillaceae > Bacillus > Bacillus sp. 2D03. The sequence goes on from NZ_RPSJ01000015.1 coordinate 132,300, forward strand.
GAAACAAATGGAAGTTTTTAATTGTAGTATTTTTATTTTACCTTTTGAATTATTTATTTCTTAAATTTTTATAGATAGATATGTAGGGGATACGTTTATCATTCTAAAATATAAAAAAGGAAGGTGTAATCCTTCCTTTCATTATCCAGTATGTCCATGCGAATATTTAATAATATTTACAGTACTTTGAGTGCCTGTTGAAGAACTTGATCCAAAAGTAACTGTAACGACAATTAAGATACCCAGTAAGCTAACCGCTAATTTTTTCATTTTAATGCTCCTTTTTTAAAGTTTTTTTCACTGGCTTTACTAGCTTCATAAAAGTAATAGCTAGCTTTTAGATGATTATCTTCTTTGTAAAATTGGACTGCCAACTTTTCGGTATATTCATTTATATACTCATATAGTTCTTCTCGTTCAAAATAAGAAATTCCTTCTAAAACAGCTTTTTCTAAATCATTAGCACAGCTATGTAGATTTATTTTTTCTAAAATATTAAAGTGATGAATATAACCTTCAATTCCCAATTGAGTAGAGAGTTGGAGGCCCTTTTTTATTAATTCTTGAGCAATTTCATATTCTCCTAATTTATAATGCTCTCTAGCTTCAATGAATACAGCTTTATAATCGCTGGGTAGTTTCTGATTAACTTCGGATAAATATCGTAATGCTACTTCAGATAGATTCTGAGTAGCGTACATAAACCCTAGATTGTGACGGACAATTAAAATATTGTATTCTAAATTTTCTTTTTGGAATGTATCCATAGCAGAGATAAAGTGTTCCTCAGCTAATTCCCATTCTTTTAAATGAGTGCATGCTAATCCATATAAGTTATTACAGAAGGCAACTTTTAATTCATATCCAGGATGCTTTGAAAATATATCTTTAGCCTTCATTACATGATTAATACATAAAATTGATCTATGTGTATGACAATAGAAAATGGCTAACTCATAATGGAATTCAGCATGTTCAATCTCATCAGGTATTGTTTCTAACAGGTATTCTGCTTTATCGTAATGTATTTTTGCAAGACTATGATTGCCGGTAACATTGGAATGAATGGCTTTAAAGAAGTGATAATAGTATGAAAGGAAATCGTCTGTAGGAGTTTTGTAAGCATCACTTTGTTTAAAGCTATCTTTAGAAATACTTAAGCTATCAATTAAATATTGATGTCTAAAATCTAGTAGTGAGTAGTATAATAATATCGTTTGATTTTCTTCTATATTATGAATTCTGTTTTCAATTTCTTGTTTAAGTAATTGAGCGGCGTCTACATGCCTAGCCCTAATTTCTTGATACCATTCATTTAATAAATGAGTTATTTGCTCGTTCCCCTGTATATGAACATTCATTGTTCAATTTCATCCTCTCCAAAGATATTATTCAGCAATTAGTATCATATCAGAAATTTCCTCTATCAAAATCTATTTAATAGCATTTATCAATATAAGACGGAATATTCTATTAATTTATATTTATTGAGATTCAAGTAGTATGTATTATTGTAATTTCTGTAAAAATAATCTTTTTTGATTTGAAGATTTGATCAAAATATATTTTTTTAACAGGCGAAAAGGGAACCATACCTAAGTAATTATGTATAGCAATAATAGGAAAAAAGAAATAAATAATAAAGGGGAATTTGAAATGTTAGAGTTAAAAGAAAAGAAATCTTGGAAGAGGATAAGATGTTTGGTATATTGTATTATGTAAATGTAGATGAGTTAAATATGATTTCTGACTTTAAAGAATTAAAGGAGGGTTGTATTCGTGTAGCAACAAACTTATATGGTAAAAATTCATCTGAAGTACAAGCTTGTAAAGCAGCTTATATTTAATCTCTTAATAGGGTGTAGATTATTATTTGCTATTACTAAATGAATAATAACATAATAATATTTTGACATTAGAAAAGGAAACGCTTTTAGAGTGTTTCCCTTTCTAATATAATTGATTTTATTTTTTAGATCTCACATAACCAGCTGCTTGAGCATCAGTTTCTGAACAGAACCAAACAATATTGTCTTTTGTAGAATCATAATATTGTCCACCAGGAACATGGTATTTTTTCGAATTGGCATTTCCTTTAATTTGTCCTTTACAAGTGGTATTGGATTCTTTGTCATCACTAGGATCATTTTGGAAAGGTTTCCGATTAGAACCGTTATGATTACCACTAGATGAGGAAACAACAGCATTACTCTTTTGTGAAGCTTCTTCCTGGGCCTTACGATTAGCTTCTTCTTGAGCTTTACGGTTAGCTTCTTCTTGAGCTTTACGGTTAGCTTCTTCCTGAGCTTTACGTTGAGTCTCTTCTTGAGTTTTACGGTTAGCTTCTTCTTGAGTTTTACGGTTAGCTTCTTCTTGAGCTTTACGGTTAGCTTCTTCCTGAGCTTTACGGTTAGCTTCTTCCTGAGCTTTACGGTTAGCTTCTTCCTGAGCTTTATGGTCAGCTTCTTCTTGAGCTTTACGGTTAGCTTCTTCCTGAGCTTTACGCTGAGTCTCTTCTTGAGCTTTACGGTCAGCTTCTTCCTTACTCTTTGTGTCTGCTGTATCTTTTTTAGTATCTTGTGAAGTGGCAACTTTGGTGTCTGCCTTTTGTACAGTTTGATTGGAAGTTGATTTTCCATCAATAAATACAATGCCCATTAAAAAGAAAGCTAGTGCTAGATATAAATATGAATATACTACTTTCTTTCTGGTTTTAATTTGTATTTTGGGTAACACCAATTGTGGTTTGATTAATCCAATAATTAAAGCAAGTAAGCTTAACGAAAATCCCAAAAAACCAATATTAACAAGGGCAGGGCGAATAGAATTTGGAATAATTGCTTGAAGTATTAAAAATAAAATAAAGATATAAACAATGGAAGCAATAAACATTTTCCATGCGGTTTTAGAGCGATAACCAAAAATTTTTCTCCAGTTCATTTAAGAACCTCCTTATCTAAGATACTAGATTTTGCTTATAAATTATAATAATGTAATGATTTAATATCGAGATGTAATTCATCACCTCTCATTTAATAAAATTAATGTATTTATGTAACAAATATACATATGTAAGCATATCATTGTCGTTAACAAATTTTCCATTTTTTATTTTCATTTTTTCTTGCTTACTTGAAAAATTTTAGTATATTAGAGATTTTAGATGCTTTATTTTGACTCATTCGTTAGCAAATGAAAGTTTAATCATCATCTAAAAGGAAAACTTGGTGTTAAAATATGAATTAATATAAGATAGTAAGTATTAATTAAAATGTATAAGGAAGTGAGTAAGTATGAAGAGAAAAATATCAGTGGTTGGTGCGGTAATTGTTAATGAAAATAATGAAGTCTTATGTGCATTACGTTCTCCTACAATGACGTCACCAAATTATTGGGAATTTCCAGGTGGTAAGATAAACAAGGGAGAAGAGCCACCAGCTGCATTAATTCGTGAAATTAAAGAAGAGCTTGGATGTACAATTGTTGTAGATGAGAAGGTAGAGGAAGTCGAGTACGAGTATGAAACTATTGTTGTTCATCTTACTACATATAAAGCTAGAATTTTGGCAGGTAAGCCTAAAGCTCTCGAGCATGCAGAGCTAAAATGGATGAGTATTAAAGATTTAAAGCATTTAAAGTGGGCACCTGCTGATATTCCTACCGTAGAAGCACTGTAGGAATATTTTAATGAAATATCCTTGAGAATTATACTTGTATTATGTAATATATAATTATATTGTTAGTTTATTTGATTCCGTTTATTCCCACATCTTATGTGATGTGGTTGAGTTGTAGAAGCAAGTTTTTTCTTGTTTCAATTTTGAAAGGGCTTCTTTGAGCCGATTAGTGTATATAGCCTATTTGCTATGCACGATTAATCGACTTAAAGGAGCCCTTTTTTGTTTGTTTAAGTGGATGTATAAAGTAGTTTTTAAGTTAAAGAGAAATATGATTGTTTAGAAGGGATATATAGTGATGAATTGAAACCTATAGCATCTAACAAAAAGAGTTATATGAAATTATAGTAAGTTAAATCTCATATAGAGATTTAAAAATACCGAAGTAATAATTGCAGTTAAAGGGGAAGGTCTCAAATTTTTAAAGGGACTCAATAATGCATCTATAGAAGAGGAGAATTAAAATTGAAACCAACTAGAGAAAAGTACGTAATTAATGGGGAGTATACAATAGAACGTAAGCTTTTACATAATGAAATCATTAAATTATTTCTAAATGATCAGCCGCAGCAAGAGCAAGAACCTGAGGCTATATTACTTGGTGGTGGTTCTGCTGCTGGAAAAAGCTCAATTGGAGAGTTAGTAAGTAAGGGATATAAATATCAGAAACAAAACATGGTTTGGATAGATCCTGATAAGATCAAAGAACAAATACCAGAATATCAAGAGTTAATAGAATCTGGGAATATTGAGTTAATGAAACAAGCAGCATTTTTAGTTCATGATGAAAGTAGTGATATTACCATGAAACTTTTAAAAATCTGCATGAAAAGAAAAATAAATTTTATGTATGATGGTACAATGAAAAACGAAGTAAAATACAAAAAGTTAATTCAACAATTAAGACTAGCAGGTTTTAGTATTAAAGCAATTATTGTAGATGTTCCAATCAAGGTTGCCTTAGAGCGATCCAATTTGCGTTTTAAAGTAACAGGAAGATTGGTACCCCAAAGTATAATTGAAGAAAGCCATATGAAAGTAGCGACTACTTTTTCTAAAATTAAAGATTTAATAGATTGCTATACTTTATATGATAATACAGGGAAGGAACCAGAAGTTTTTGCTTTTAAAGAATCAAAACGAGTAAAAGAAATTATTGTTGATGAATGTAGAAATAATCAATTTATCGAGAAATCAGCTCTTGTTTTCAAGTGAATATATATCGTTTAAGTTTTATAAAATAATTAATAGATATTATCCTGACATTTTATTATATTATTGATATAATAAATACAGGAGGCGATATAAATGGAACTTAAAGACCTTATGAATTATATTGAAGAAAACAAAGAAGAACATTTTCATGATTTAATCGCTAAAAATGAACGGGAAATTGTAAAAAAAGAAGAAGAAGAGAAATAAAAAATTTAAAATAGAAGAGTTGGCCTTTTGGGTCAACTCTTTTGTTTTTATAAATGGATATAAAGTTGGATTTCTCAATTGTTGAGTAAAAGGAATTGCAGAATTTTTCTGTAGAGAAGGTTGTTTGGTATTGAAAATGAAACAGACAATTTGCTAATCATAGGAGAGTTTTTTAGTATTATATTAAATAGAAAATAGCGTAATGAGTTAACGCTTTAGGAGAGAGTATATGAATCATTTTATTGTTATGCAGGGGCATACATATCAAGAGGAAAAAGGATTAGAAATTATTTGGTCACCTAAAAAGGATAGAGGCGGTAATGTACCACATTCATGGAAAAGAATGATGGATGTAAAAGAGGGGGATCGAATCTTTCATTATGTAAAAGGGAATATTGTAGCAGTTAGTATAGCTGAAGAAGATTGTAAGGAATCGAATAAACCATCGATTATGAAAAGCCATGATCAATGGAATGATGAAGGCTATTTGGTATCTTTAAAATATCATGAGTTAGAAAAACCAATTAATATACGTGAGAAATTTGAAGAGATATCGCACCTGTTGCCAATTAAATATTCACCTTTTCAATCAGATGCAAATGGAAACCAAGGTTATTTATATCCATGTAATGAAGAATTAGCCCTTAAATTAATGGAACTAATTGGTGATTCAAACATTTATAAAATAAATGATGAGCAATTAGAGTTAGCAGTTGATCCGGTAAGAAGGACAGAAAACAACACATTAATTCCGGTTATAGCTGAGACGGAATCCGAAGTAAAAGCGAAAATCCGAATTGGACAGCAAAAATTCAGAGAAGAATTAATGGAGATTTGGAATGAAAAATGTGCATTATGCGGAATAAATTTACCAGAATTGTTAAGAGCAAGTCATTCTAAGCCATGGAAAGATAGTACAAGTATGGAACGCTTAGATCCGTATAACGGTGTACTACTGTGCTGTAATCATGATGCTCTTTATGATAAAGGGTTTATCACATTTGATGGACAGGGACGACTGCATATTTCCTCATTAATATTGGAAACAGATTATATGAAATTTGGATTAATACCAAAAGCTAAGATAGGAATTCAACCGGAGAATAAATTATACTTTAAGTGGCATAAGAGGAATATTTTTAAAGTAAAATAGTATAATTTTTAACTTCAAGGACAGGAAGAGCATAAGAGAGATGAATTGGGTTATTCAGTAAAGGGGAATGGTACATGTATAACTGTAATCAATGTGGGACAGAAATGATTATGCAATTACAAGATAGATATAGAGAATATTGTCCAAAATGTGAAGAGCTTAAACCAAATAACTTGGTATACTATAATCTATATGAATTACTAGATTATATGGAAGCGAATCACTACATGAGTAAGGAAAATATGCTACATCATTTTTTGAAATGGGAGTTTGATTTAACGAAAGGGAATATATTCAAGTTATATCTAGACATAGATAAATATAATCAATCCAATGATGAGGATTTTACAAGACGATTAGAGGATTATATGAAGGGAATTCGATTAAAATTAAATGTTAAATATGAAGATGATTATATTTGGATTAAGGTTAATTAGATGGAATTCCAGATGTAATGAATTTTGTTTTAAAGAGATAATAAGTAATTGAGAGGAGATTAATAGTGATGGAAGATTTGCAAAAGGCAGTAATAAAATTTCGAGATGAGAGAAATTGGGGGCAATTTCATAATGCGAAGGATCTAGCAATTTCCTTAAATTTAGAAGCATCAGAGTTACTTGAGACTTTCCAATGGAAGTCTAGTGAAGAAGCAACAGAGACGAAAATGCAGGAAATAAAAGAAGAAATGGCCGATGTAATGATCTATTTACTTATGCTAAGTGATAAATTAGATATCGATCTAGAAGAAGTAGTACATGCTAAGTTGGAAAAGAATGCAGAGAAATATCCTGTAGAAAAAGCATTTGGGAGTAATAAAAAATATAACGAACTGTAAAGCGAAAATCGTTTTACAGTTTTTTAAAATGGTTATGAGAAAGCAGATGGTTGAGATCATGATTTGGATGTACGGATTGTATTTCAAAAGTATGAAATCCACACATCCTTAAGTATTCTTAAAATTAAAAAGTAGGGAGTTATTCAAATGCTATCATTTGCAGCAAAATTATCTTCATTTTACATAATTAAAAAGAAGCGAAAAGAGTTTGAGCAAGGTTGTATCAGAGATCCTAAAATAGATGGAATACCAGTAGTCTATATTCAGCGGGATAAGAAGAATTTATATGTAGGTAAGTCTACAGATATATATGAGCGTTTTGTTGCACATATAAGTGATGAAGCTAAAACATTCAATGAAGTTATTGTAATAAAAAGTGAATTATTTAATGAAAGTTCAATTAAGCATATTGAAACATTGTTAATTGAATATTTATCTGCAGATGATAAATTTAACTTACTGAATAAAGTAAGGGGCCAAAAGATTCATTCTTATAACGGCATTGAAGATGTTCAAAGTATGTTTAAAGAAATTTGGAATGGGTTAATTAAAGAAGGGGTAGCAAGTGAGAATTTAGGTGAGATACATAATAAATTTATTTATAAATATTCACCGTTTAAAGAGTTATCGGCTAATCAAATTGAGGTTTGTAAAGACATTTTTAATACAATGCTTACTACATCAAATAGTCGACATTTGATTACAGGGGACCCGGGTACTGGTAAAACAATTGTATTAACAAACATCTTATATGCGCTTGCTTATGACAGTGAAACTGGTAAAGCGAGAGAGGGATTGAATTATAAGGATATAGCACTTGTTGTTCCACAAAATCACTCATTAAATTTATATAAGAGCTTGATGAACAAACTAGGTCTACAAAGTATTACAGTACTGTCACCTTCACAATTTATTAAGCAGGCAAAAAGTAGGGGCACAAAATATAAATATGTTTTTGTGGACGAAGCACATCGTCTAAAACAATATTTTGGTAAACAAGCACGTGATTTAAAACATTTAGTCACCGATAATGGTTATACAACTGAGTTGGAATTAATAGAAACATTTGCGTATCACTTAACTGTGGTTTATGATCCATACCAAACAATTCGACCAGCAGATATAGATACAGATGTATTCCAGCAGTTGACAGCGAATTATAAGAGGCATCCTTTACATAAACAATTCCGTTTAAAATCTGGAGATCAATATTTAGCATGGCTTCGTAAATATTTACAAATAGCAAATAATGTTGGAGTGTATGAAGAAGGGTTATTACAGGGATATGACTTTAAGGTAATGGATTCTATTACAGAATTGAATGAATCTATGAAAATATTAAATAAAAAACATGAATTATGTCGCGTAGTCGCAGGATATTCTTGGAAATGGATTACACAAAAGGATAAAAATCACTATGATATAAAAGATCCCGTTACAGGTGAGACATTCAAATGGAACTCAAAGGTAAAAGGTTGGATTAACTTTGAGAATAGTATAGAGGAAATAGGATGTATACATACTACACAAGGTGCGGATTTAAATTATGTTGGAGTGATTTTAGGAGCTGAAATTGATTGTGATTACGCAGGTGAAGAAAATGGAGACTATGATTTAAATAAGGCTAAGATTGTAGTGAATCCAAAAGAATATAAAGATCGAAACGGTCTTCCAATTAAGGGAACAGATATAAATAATGAGGAGTTAACATCCTATATTAAACGTATTTATTATGTATTATTATCTCGCGGAATAAATGGATGTTATGTCTATGCAGTAAATCAAAATATGCAAAGATATTTAAAGGAGATAGCAAAAGTAAGTCAATAATTATGAAAAGGGGTTACCTTTAATGTGGTAGTCCCTGCCAATTAGATAGCATTTAATAAGTATTTAAAGAGCCTTACTACACATAAATTGTAGTAAGGCTCTTATTATCTCTATAGAAATAAGGATTAGAAAATAACTTATCCCCTCGGAAGAAAAAAGACTTTATTTTAACTTCCCTATTGATAGGTTAACACGATAATTCCCATATTTTAATAGTCGACCTAGAAAGTTATCCAATTCTTCATTAGAAGAAAAATGTGTTTTTAATAAATAACATCCTTCACCACTTACACGATGTACTTCAGATATTTCTTCTTCTTTTTGAAAGAAATCCATAAATTCTTGATGATTAGCTGATGTGACAAACAAAGTAACAAATGCAGTCACGGTTTGTCCTAGTTTGATTCGGTTTATAGCGATTGTATATTGTTCAATAATCCCTAAATCCTCTAATCTCCTAATTCGATTTCCTACAGCCTGCCCAGTCATATGTATTTTTTGACCTAGTTCTTTCCATTGTATTCTTGAGTTTTCTCCTAATAATTTCAGTATCTCAAAATCTGTTTGATCAATAATATAAACCAATCCTTTCATCGTGAAAGTAGAAAAGCAGAAAGTGTTTCGCCAACTTATTCAGCTTATCGATACAATTCACTATACTAAGTTTATCCTCTTACATCGCATTGTTTATTAGTTATATTTACTTATAACACAGAGGACGCAACAAAAAAATACATCTAGATTTAAAGGAGGTTACAAATATGTTATTACAAGATATTTTATCGTTCAATGAAAAATTTGTAGAAAATAAGAAATACGCCCCCCGTGAAGCAACAAAAATGCCTAAGAAACGTATGGTTGTTGTTTCTTGCATGGATGCTCGTTTAATTGAGCTACTTCCAAAAGCTTTAGATATACACGATGGAGATGCAAAAGTTATCAGAAATGCAGGTGGTAAGATTGCTTCTCCTTTCGATAGTGTTATGCAAAGTGTTGTAGCATCAGTATATGATCTAAATGCAGATGAAATCTTTCTTATCGGACACCATAGATGTGGTGCAAGCCAAACTAATCCCAAAGGAACACTTCAAAAAATATTAGATCGTGGAGTAGCTTCACCAGAAATTTTAGCAGCAATTGAATATGCTGGTGTTGACCTTGAAAAATGGCTATTTGGATTCGATGATATCTGTGATTCGACTCAAGCTAATGTTGATTTAGTAAGAAATCATCCACTTATTCCAAAAGATGTTCCTGTACATGGTTTAGTTATTGATCCTCACACAGGTAAATTAGATGTAGTAGTTGATGGATATAAAACATTAAATGGTATGAAACATTAATCATTACTTAAATGAAGGGAAGTTATTAAATATGAATAGACAAGAAGCTACGCAAAAAATTATGGAAGCAAAAATCGCAAAAGGTTTAACATGGGAAGAAATTTCAAAAGTAAGTGAAAACTCTGAGACTTGGGTTGTAACAGCATTATTAGGGCAGGCTACAATGACAGGTCCGGAGGCAGAAAAAATCGGTAAACTATTAGAATTAGATGAAGAAGTAGTTCAGGCATTAACAGTAGTTCCACTTAGAGGTCAAGTAATGCAAATGCCTCCTACAGACCCAATCTTATATCGATTATATGAAATGATGTTACAATACGCCCCAACTCTTAGAGAATTAATATTAGAAAAAGCTGGAGAAGGTGTAATGAGTGCAATCAACTTCAATCTAGGTGTGGATACACAAGAAGATCCAAAAGGTGGCGATCCTCGTATCGTTATTACACTTAACGGGAAATTCTTACCGTTCCGTACTTGGTAATTAATTAAAAATCTATCTATATAATTAAAATGATTTTATGGAGTTACAAAATCCATCCTTTTTAATTTAACTGTATAGAAAGGATGGATTTTTACTATGAGATTCTTTTTCGGTAAAGGAGAATAATATGAATAAAAAATACTTTAATACAAGCTTTAATATTCTACAGTGGTTTGTTTTTTTATTAGCAAATGCAATTGCATTGCCTATCATTATTGGTGGCATATTCCATTTATCAGTAGAAGATATTTCAACATTAATGCAGCGAACTTTTTTAGTCGTGGGAATAAGTTCATTTATACAAGCATGGTTTGGGCATCGCTATCCCATAGCGGATGGTCCAGCCGGTTCATGGGTAAGTATATTTGTCATACTGGGACAAGTTGCTATGCATCAGGGACAAAGTGCAAAAGACGTGTTGCAACTTTTAGAAGGTGGGTTAATTATTGCAGGTATATTACTCTTCGTGCTTGGTATAACAGGGTTTGTTTATCGAATCTTACGTTTATTTACCCCTTTAGTTACAGGGACTTTTCTTTTAATTTTAGCACTTCAACTTAGTGGTGTGTTACTAAAAGGAATGATGGGATTACAAGGATCTGCAACTCATCCTGATTATCCAACAGCTACTATTGCGCTCTTTGTTTTTGCCCTTATTACTTTCTTATCAATTAAAGGGACAGGATGGATGAAAAGGTACGCTGTGTTACTTGGAATTTCATGTGGTTGGCTTTTGTATGCTTTTTTAGGAAAATCATCTTATATGCCTACACATACAACGCTAGTTAAGTTACCAGAGATATTTGCTTGGGGCACACCTAGATTGGATATTGGAATGACCCTAACTGCAACTTTATTTACATTTCTTTTAGTTGCAAATACAATTGCTGCTATTTCAGCTGTAAAACAAGTAGCTCCCTTATCTAAAGAAAATGAAAAGCAAACATTGAACCGTGGTGTATGGGTCGGAGGTATATCACATATTATCTCGTCGTTGTTTTCTACAATTGGTATTGTACCATTACCTGCATCAGCAGGATTTATTCAATTAACAGGACAAAGAAAAGTGAAGTCATTTCTTATAGCAAGTCTTATATTAGCAGGAATTTCTTTTGTTCCCTCAATCGTAAGCTTTATATCCTTGCTTCCAGGCCCTATTGCAAATGCTGCACTTTTAGCAACATTTGTCCAAGTAATAGGCATTTCATTTCAATCGATTTTAAGCGAAGAATTAAATCAACGCCGATTAACTATATTAGGAATTACATTATTAATCAGTTTAGGAATAATGTTTCTTCCAGAAAGCGCATTTAGTGGCATTCCTTCTTCCTTACAATATGTTTTAAGGAATGGATTGCTCGTGGGTACCGTGATTGTCATTCTATTGGAACAGTTTTGGAAAGAATAAAGTATTTATATGCTTTTTTATTTGGAAGAAAATAAAGAATGAAAATCAGCATTTGGAAATATTTTAAAATATCTTGATATAAACCTATGTATTTTGTAATATATAGGTATATTGTTAGTTTATTTGATTCCGTTCATTCCCACACCTTATGTGTTGTGGTTGAGTTGTAGAAGTAAGTTTTTTTCTTACTTTAATTTTGAAAGGGCTTCTTTGAGCCGATTAGTGTAATTAGCTTATTTTGCTATGCACAATTAATCGACTTGAGGAGGCCTTTTTTGTTTGGGTTTAAACAGGTATAAATATATATTTCTGTATAAAACAACAGATTAAGATAGGAAATTTATATAGGGGGAGAAAACATATGAGTAATTGATTTGTTTATCAGGGAAATTGGAGGGATATGTAGTTTTTTTACGTTAAATGTATACACGGATATATGAAACTGTGGTTGTAAAATAGATACATAATAGATTTACGAATCGCAGCAAAAATAATTATATGGAAGTTTTGTAGACGACATAAATGTACTCATTATAAGAAGGATGAATAGAATTTTACTGTGAATTTTTAAAAAAACGTATCAATTGATACGTTTTTTATTGTAATTCTAGTAAATATGAGGTACGATTTGAAAGGGGAAAGAATTTTAATGCATATTAGCTTTCAAAATAGGGAGACAAAAAAGCACACTAATTTTACAATCGGAGAGATTGAGCAGTACATATTAGAGTTTAAAAAATTAATTAAAAATAATCGATTTACGGTTTCTCGAAATGAAAAAAGGAAAGAGAATAATGAATTTTTAGAGGCTAATAAGATTAACGCTAGTAAAGTGAAAGAGATTCTTCTTAATATAGGAGTACGTGATTTTTGTTATGCAGTTGATAATAAAAATCCAAATTTTGCTCATGAAAAATTGTATATCTTTTGTCCACAATATGAGTTAGATAATTGGGGACAAAAGAAGTCGGTAGACATATATATTAAGATGAATCTAATTGAAAATAAGGACAGGAACAAATACATGATTGTTGTTTCTTTTCATAAAAGGAATAAACCAGTCACTTATCTTTTTAGGTAAAGATAAGTGACTAATGGTTTTAGAATGAGGGAGGATTTTTATGTTGGTTTTATGTGAGTTTTGTCGAGATATGGTAAAGTATTCTACTAAAGATGTTTCAAAAGTGACAGTCATTAGAGGGAAGCAATATCATTATGTAGGTAAAGAAGCAAATTGCGAGGAGTGTAAATCTGAAATATTTGTTCCTAACATTCATGATTATAATTTAGAACAATTAGATCATGCCTATAGACAACAGGAACAGTTAGTTACTATTTCTGAAATAAGAGAGGTTTTAGAAAAATATAAGATTGGAAAACGTCCATTGTCTTTACTTTTAGGTTGGGGAGAGGTTACCCTAACAAGGTATGTAAATGGAGATATTCCGACGAAGCAGTACTCGGATATATTGAAAAGATTAGGTAGAGATCAATCTTTTATGCTAGATATTTTGGAAAGAAATAAAGATTTAATTACTCAAAAAGCATATAGAGTCTCTAAAGAAGCAATCGCAAAGCTACAGGAAAATGATGATATTCCTTCTACGCAGACTACGAAAATCGAGGAAGTTGCTAACTATTTGCTATATAAAAATGATGATATTACTCCTTTAGCTCTTCAAAAGCTGTTATACTATGCGCAAGGATTTTGTAAGGTGTTTACTGGGACATATTTATTTGAAGATGATTGTGAAGTAGGAAGTCATGGCCCGGTATATCGAGTTATTTTTAATAAATATAAAGTATATCAGTACGACAATCTTGAAGTTAATTATGATAGTACAAATCAATTAACTCAAATAGAAAAGGAAATATTAGACTGTGTAATCAATACTTTAGGTTGTTATAGTGGGAAGAGTTTAGAAAAAATGATTCTATTTGACTTACCATGGGAAGTTACGCATGTAGAATTAGAAGATAATGATCCTGGTAAACCTATTATGGAAAAAGAAGAGATAGATAATTGCTTTAATACAATGAAACAGGCATATAATTTAGTTGCAATTTCTGATATAAAGAAATATGGCATAAAAGCATTTGAAAATATAAACAATTCAATGTTGTAACTATATCATTTTTAATATGATTGATATATGAATTTTTTACTGTTAATCAGGCCTCTATAAAGGTATTAAAAGATAGTACTAATTACAAAGGGTTAGGATTGCAGAATATAAACATTATTAACACGATGTAAATATGCATATTAAATAAAAAGTAAAGTGGATTGATACATTATATGGTAAAATGATATATATGAAAACGTCTTATGAAGTAAATTTTACGCTTTGGACCTTTAGCTCAGCTGGTTAGAGCAAACGGCTCATAACCGTTCGGTCGTAGGTTCGAGTCCTACAAGGTCCATTTATAAACAAGGAGAAAGCACTCAAATGAGTGCTTTCTCCTTGTTTATAATAAATAAAGGGGATTGTGACATGAAAATAATTGATTTAGAGACAGAAAGAAAAAAGAAGGGAAAATTAATGGTAACTATTCCAATTATAGAACTAATATATGGAGAAAAAGGGGAAATTGAATTTAAAGTAGTGGGAAAAAAAGTTGTTCCGCAATCCATGTTAGAGAATTAAACTACTTTCAATTTCTATAGGCTGTAAGGTCGTTAAGTGGGAGATTTCTAAGTACGGAAACCTCGTGGATTTTGATTGATTATGCTATCCCTGTAGTTCCTAAGGCTAAGAGATGAGTTTTCTCCGTTAGTATGGGAGAAAAAGGAGAAAGGAAAAGACATAGCTATTGCGGTTTTAGATACGGGTTGCAATATTAATATAAAGACGTTATTCTTTCCTATGATTTCTCAGAAAGAATAACGCCTTTTTCATTTTAGAGAGTATTTTGTCTTGTTAGCTTGATAGCGAAAGGGTAGGGCCATCAAAACGCAAATTTCGTACGCTAAGAGAATTTGGAAAGAGCTAAGGTTCTGATTCCCTTAAAGGACAAAACGAAGGAGAATTCCTAACAATAAAATTGTATTCATCTAGGAAAATTAATATGCTCTGAACTAAGAGGTAAGATATTTGCCAACCTTCTTCATATTTTTTGTAGCTGGAGTTAAATACAAAATATTACAGAAGTAGAGACAACATTGATAATTAGATTTAGCCCACTGGTGCGTTGTAACTAGTCTAATAGTAATCTTTCTCGAAGCTCACTGTATTATCGAAAAGAATTGCGCATGCTAATGCATTCATTGCTTATTCTTTAGTTTATTGAATATAATGATCCTATTTCTAAAATAGAAGGATGATAGGATCAATTACTTGTCACTTTAAATTTAATTAAAAAACAATTGTATTAACAGCATGTAGATAATTGTTCCACCTGCTATGGAGAGAAGCATTTGTCTCTTCCATATGTGAAGGATTATTACTACTCCTACTGAAATTAATTCTGGAGCACCATGATTGCCGGATAATAAGTTCAGATCCTTAAAACAGTAAATAACCAAAAGACTTATGACAGCTGAAGGTAGTACCTTACCGAGATACTGGACATATTGCGGAGTAGGTTTATCTGATGGGAACACTAAGAAGGGAAGGAACCTTGTAATCATTGTGCCTAAAACCACTATACCAACTGTTATAACTTGTTGCAGTAAACTCATTGTCACACGGAAACCTCCTCTATGTTCTCTATTGGTTTTTTTAGGATAGTAAGTACTAATAAAATCATAATCATTGCAGGAATTATGAAGTTGTTTCCACCAAAAATAATTAGGCTAAATATCGATAATCCCAGTCCTACAAGAGCGCTATAATGCTTTTTCTCCCTCATCCACTGTTCAACAAAAATCACAACGAAAAGTGCTGTCATAACGAAATCTAGTCCTTTTGTATTGAAGTGTACAAAGGAACCAAAAATACCACCAATTGCTGCTCCTATACCCCAATACAAATGATTAAGCAGTGTCACGAAGAACATAAACCAACCCTTATCAACATCTTTTGGAATATCAACAGTAGAATTAATAGAAAAAGATTCATCACATAGTCCAAAAATAAGATAAAACTTTTTCTTTCCAATTCCTTTATACTTCTCTAGCATAGAAATACCATAAAATAAATGCCGTGCATTCACCATTAAAGTAAGAAAAAGTGCATGAATTGGATTAAAAGCAACCAGTAATAAATTAGCTGCAATAAATTCCATTGATCCTGCGAATATGATTAAACTCATTAGAATTGGATATATTGCACTGAAACCCAGAGAGTTCATGTAGATTCCATAAGCAATTCCTAAAAATACAAAACCAGCAAAAATAGGTATTGTATAAGGAAAAGCTGCACGGAATGCGATTCTTATTTGATTTCTATTTTTCATATTATTCACATCCTTAATCAAGAGCTTTATTGCATACAAATTTAACACATAAAATCCATACAATGAATAAGAAAATTGTATGGATTACAATTTTCTTTAGCGGAAGTGTGTTATTCTAACTTTAAAATAATGCTGAGTTTATCTATAAAAATTTAATCGTAGAGGTGAAGCATGCCAGTAAATTCATTTGAAAATTACTCTATGTCTTGGAAACCTAATAAGGAACTATTAAAGCGTCCGTTTTATTCCTCTATTGCAGCACTACTTGAACATGATATTGTAAATGGTTTTTTAGCTCCAGGAACAAAATTGCCTCCACAACGAGAATTAGCGGATTTTTTAGATTTAAACTTTACAACAATTACCCGAGCTTACAAACTATGTGAAGTTAAAGGCCTAATTTACGCAATCACAGGGAGTGGAACTTTTGTAGCTCCTAATGCAACTCGTTCCATTACTATTTCTACAGAGGAAATCAGAAACTGCATTGATCTTGGATTAGTAGCATCATTTGAGCAAACTAATAGTATTGTCGCAGAGACTATTCAAAAGGTCGTAGATAAAAAGTATTTAGAGCAACTATTAAATTACAATGATCCAACTGGTCTTCCGCATCAAAAAACGGCAGGTCTCAATTGGATGAAGTCTTTTGGCATTAATGTGGATCAAGACCATATAGCAATAGTTTCGGGGTCACAAAATGCTTTAGCGATTACATTGACAGCGTTGTTTAAACCTGGAAACCGAATTGCAACTGATGTATACACCTATTCAAATTTTATCGAATTGGCAAAAATGCTACATATTCAATTAGTACCCATTCAAGGGGATGAATTTGGAATGCTCCCAAGTGAACTCGATAAGCAATGTAGTCAATTAGATATTCATGGTATTTTTTTAATGCCTTCTTGCTCTAATCCTACTACGATTATGATTGCAAATTTTCGAAAGAAAGAGTTAGCAGCAATCATTCGAAAGCATCAAATAATTTTGATTGAGGATGATATTCATGCATTTTTGACAGCAGGGGTTATTTCTGATTATGAGCAACCAATGTTTAATTTACTTCCAGAACAAAGTGTTTATATTAGTGGAACTTCTAAGTGCATTTGTTCAGGATTAAGGGTTGCTTATATGGTATTCGGAGATGCCTTACGTAAGGATATTTTAAAGGCTATATTTAATGTCAATGTTAAAACATCTTCTTTAGACGTAGAGGTGATAACAGAGCTAGTGTTATCAGGAAAAGCTCATGAAATTGTTAAGCAGAAGAAATTTTTAGCAGAGTCTGCAAACGAAATTTATTCAGGATATTTTTCTTCCAACAAGCCTGTAGGGCATCCTTTTAGTTTTTACCGTTGGCTACCTATTCAAAATCATTATGATGCATTTCAATTAGAAACAGATTTGGAGAGGCACGGCATTCGGGTTTTTCATTCCGAGCGCTTTATTACAGCACAAACCATGCCTAATCAGTATTTACGAGTCGCTCTATCCTCTACAAACTCATTAGAAGAGTTGAAAATAGGGCTAGAAATACTAAAACAATATCTCGGCTAGTGTGAACTACCCGCCACTTAACGTCCTAACGGACTGTTTGAAGTGGGGGCTTCTCGGTTAGTCGTTACTTTTGGTAGCTAACGAATTCGTCCTAAGACAGCCGAGCTAACTCCCTTGTTCCAAGGGTTATTTTATTGCTATCTATACTAAC
>NZ_RPSJ01000045.1:0-710 GCF_003946765.1 Bacillus sp. 2D03
ATTGCTTCTTTCGCAACGCGAGCTGCTGCTTCATAACCGATATGAGGGTTCACGGCTGTAATAATTCCTACACTTTTCTCAACATACTCTTTTAAGCGATCTTCATTCGCTTCAATTCCTTTTAAGCAATTATCTGTAAAGGCACGGAAACCGTTATTCATAACGCTAATCGATTGAAGTAAGTTGAAAACAAGTACTGGTTCCATAACGTTTAATTCTAATTGTCCTGCTTCTGAAGCAAGGCAAATTGTATGGTCATTACCAATTACTTGGAACGCAATTTGATTAATTACTTCTGGCATAACAGGGTTTACTTTCCCTGGCATAATAGATGAACCTGGCTGACGAGCTGGTAACATAATTTCTGCTAAACCAACACGTGGACCTGATGCCATTAAGCGAAGGTCATTCGCAATTTTAGACATATTCATCATACATACTTTAAGCGCTGCAGATACTTCAGTATAAGCATCCGTATTTTGCGTCGCATCTACTAAATCTTCTGCACCAACAAGCGGTAATTCACTAATTGCAGCTAAATGTTTTACAACTGCTTCAATATATTCTGGATCTGCATTTAAGCCTGTACCAACTGCAGTTGCCCCCATATTTACTTCATATAAATGTTGACGCGATTGTTGAATTCGTTTCATATCACGTTCAAGTACGCGAGAGTATGCTTTAAACTCTTGTCCAAGACGAATTGGCAC
>NZ_RPSJ01000016.1:0-109552 GCF_003946765.1 Bacillus sp. 2D03
CTACAGCTTTAAATCCTGCAAAGTGAATAACTGCTTCAATTGAATTTTCTTCAAAAATTGCGTCAAGCGCTTCGCGATTTAAAACATCTTCTTTATAAAACTTAAATTGTTTTCCTGTTATTTCTTTTACTCGATTTATAGATTCTACCGAGCTATTCGAAAGATTATCCACTACTATAACTTCGTAACCGCTATTTAGTAATTCTACACATGTATGACTACCAATATATCCTGCTCCACCTGTTACAAGTACTGCCATAATTACAAACCTCCCCATTACTACATATCCTTATAATAAGCATGTAAACATTAACCTAGCTAGAATTTAAAATAGCTAGGTTAATAAAAAATTTCTTTATTTATAAAAATTAGTCTTACAGATTCTCATCCTATAAATTACCCACTAATTATAAAGAAACTTTTTCACGAACTACAGCTGGTCTTCCTACGGAATAATAGTCTACAT
Source organism: Bacillus sp. 2D03 (assembly GCF_003946765.1). NCBI lineage: Bacteria > Bacillati > Bacillota > Bacilli > Caryophanales > Bacillaceae > Bacillus > Bacillus sp. 2D03. The sequence goes on from NZ_RPSJ01000016.1 coordinate 467, forward strand.
TAAACTTTTTCACATATTCTAAACCATGGCAATTACGACCATCAAAAATAATAGGTTGTTTCATTAATTTGATATACTGTTCAATAGGGAATTCTTTTATATCATCCCATTCAGTTACAATAAGTGTTACATCGGCATTTTTAACTGCTCCTGCAACAGAGGACACATATTGAACCTCATTAGGTAATACTTTCTTTGCATTTTCAGTAGCAATTGGATCATAAGCTACGACCTTCGCACCCATTTTTACTAAATCATTTGCAATAACAATAGATGCCGCTTCTCTCATATCATCAGTATTTGGTTTAAAAGCTAAACCAAGCATAGCCACTTGTTTTCCTTCCATATCACCTAATACATTTTTTATTTTTTCAACGAGCGATGCCTGCTGATTATTATTTACTGTAATAACTGATTTTAACAGATCAAAATCATGCTCAACATTACCAGCAATTTGTATTAAAGCATGTGTATCTTTTGGGAAACAAGAGCCCCCATATCCGATACCTGCTTTTAAAAATTGTGTACCAATCCTTTTATCTAATCCCATACCATTAGCTACATGTTCTACATCCGCACCTAACTTTTCGCAAATATTAGCAATTTCATTAATAAAGCTAATTTTTGTAGCTAAGAAAGCATTTGCTGCATATTTAATCATTTCTGAACTTCTAATTGTTGTTTTAAAAACAGGAACATTAAAAGGTTTATTCACTTCTTCCATAACATCGGCAGTTTTAGCATCATTAGCCCCAATAACTATACGATCTCCATAGAAACTATCGTGAATTGCAGAACCCTCTCTTAAAAATTCCGGATTCGATACCATGCTAATTTTCACATCTGCTTTCAAATTTTGCTGAATTAAATTTTTAACATGATCATTTGTGCCAACTGGGACCGTACTTTTAATTACTACAATCGAATCTTTTTTTAGATTATTAGCAATATCTAAAGCAACTTGCTCAATATATTGTAAATTAGCTGAACCATCTATTTGCTGCGGTGTACCTACTGCTATATAAATAACATCTGCTTCTTCAATCCCTTGGCGACAATTGGTTGTAAATAACAATCTATTATCATTAATATTTTTACTCATCAACTCATCTAAACCGGGTTCATATATTGGTGAAATACCTTCTTTCATTTTCGCAACTTTATTCTCATCGATATCAATACAAGTTACACGATGTCCAATATCTGATAAACAAACCCCTGTTACTAGCCCTACATAACCTGTTCCGAAAATAGCAATATTCATTTTTTATCCTCCTTATTTATTAACAATAAAAAAAGCCCCTTGAAGAAAAAGGCTTTTAAAACTTATTTAACAAAATGTTTTACAACTCCATTTAGGGCATAATTTATAAAGCACCATGCAGATTTTAGGATACTTAACCCTTCAATTTCCCTATATAATTTCCAATTCATTTTAGCCATTTTGAACTTTTTACTAGAAATAGAGTTTTCAACTTTTCTATACTTAGATAAAACTTCATCTAATCCATAGGCATAATGACCTTTTCTTAATATTTTTAACCATGTTGCAGTATCTTGGCGGGTCCTAATGTTAGGCATTTGTACTTTCCCTAGCTTCTCAATATCCAACATCACCGTTAAACAACCGATTATTGTATTTTTTAATAATCCATTATAATTAATTTTTTCTGGCACATGTACAATTTTATCAGTAAGGGTACCATCTTGATTCATAATTTGATAACCCGTAAACGAAAAAGCTACATCATTATTCTGCATAAAAGTCAATTGTTTTTCTAATTTTTCGGGTAGCCATAGATCATCGCTATCTAAAAAAGCTACATACTTCCCTCTTGCATTATTAATGCCCGTGTTTCTCGCAATTGCTGCTCCACGATTTTCCTGCAATTCAATTAATCGTATACGATTATCTTTCTTAATCTCTTCTTTTATTAATTCACAAGTATTATCTTTTGAAACATCATCTATAATAATCATTTCCCAATTTGTATAAGTTTGAGATTGGACAGATTGGATTGTTTCTTTAATAAAAGAACTTGCATTATATGATGGGGTAATAATTGACACAAGTGATTGATTCCCTATTTCAATCTCACTTAGATTCATTTCCATTTCAATACTACTCCTTCAGATCTTCTTTGATATTTTCATCAAAATTTTAACAGCTCTTTAAAACTTTTGATGAATGAGCGAATTGGTTTTTCAGTTAAATGGAATTTTTTTACAAAGAAAATTATTAGCATACATATAGCTGGAATAGTTCCTCTCATCCTTTTAAATAATGGTCCTTTTCCTGTAAAAGTATTCGAATCAATTAGTTTATTTTCTGATGTTTTCTTTTTATGAAAAACAATAATTTGATTAACATAAGCTATACTATATTTCTGTTTCAATAAATCTGCGAGCAAGATATTTTCTTCCCCAGATGGATATTTTGCCCCAAGACCAAATCTCTCATCAAACTTCAAATCTCCAATATCAATTTTATTTAAATTAATAAAGAACTCTATTGATGAAATTTTTAAAACCCCGCGAATACCTAATTTTTCTATAGGAGCTTGTGGATATTCTTTATAATATTGTTGAATTTCGGGGTCAAATATCTGAAAACTTAGCGCGTCGATATCCCTATATTTAAATCCTTCAACAACCGTTTCAAATGCATTTTTAGGATACCAGCAGTCATCATCAGAGAACGTAACAATACCATTATCCACATATTCTAAACCTTTATTTCTTGCATGAGATAACCCTTTTTTGCTTAATATAACATGATGGTAATTAAACTTATATTTCATTAATAAACTGCTAATTCTATCATGATTTTCTTGAGACACAATAATAACTTTAATATTATTAATAGTTTGCTCTTCTAAACTATTAAATAAGCGTTTAATATACTCAATTCTATTTCCTAATGTGGGTACTATAACATTAACTAGATATTCATTGCCCAATTTTCTCACCATACTTTTATCACTTAATTAATAACGCTCCATAATTCTTTATATTGCTGACGTATATCCTGCCAAGTATTATTTTGAGCTATTTTCTTAGCACTGATACTTAAATCCTCTTTAATATTAGGATTATCTAATATTAAATTAATCCTTTCAGACAGTTCCTCATCATTATTTATAATAAAGTGTTCTAATCTTGTATTTTTAAGCAAATAATTCATCTGAACATCTTTACTTACTATAACTGGTGTACCAACAGCTAATGCCTCTAATGGTGCTAAGCCAAAAGTTTCATATAAGCTATTTTGGATATAAAGATTTGAATAATAATAAGCACTTATCAATTCACTTTGATTTAAATTACCTATATATATAACCTTTTTAGGATTCATCATATTCATTACCTTGTCATGAACATTTCCCTTTGGCCCAGCAATTACTAAGATAAAATCATCCCTTTTTATATCATTCACAACTTTAACTAATTGTTCAATTCCTTTGTACTTAAAAGTTCCACAAGCAGTAAATATAATCTTTTTTCTTTTTTCTAAAGGAATAAGTTCGTTAAAAATATTTTTGTCTGGCTTTATAGTCAGAAATTTTTGGGAAACGCCATTTGGAATAACTTTCAATTTCTTTTTTGGTATTTTATAATCACTTATAATCATTTCCTTTAACCCTTCTGACACGCATATAATACCATCTGCAAGCTTCAAAGTAATAAATTCCGCCATTTTACAAGAAATTCTCTGATTAGAGAAGTGCAAATTTTCCCGCGATACTAAGCCATTTGCGGTATAAAGAATATTCTTTCCTAATATTTTCCCTATTATAACTAACAATGCATTTGATCGTGTAAAACCAAATATATGCAAATTACTTACATCTCTAGAAAATATCCCTTTTATACATGCTCTTATATCCCTTCCTAAAACAATTATATCCTCATTATCTATATCATTAACAATACTGTTGAACACCTTTTGTGGACCAGACATTTCTTTTTCTATGTTCTCTACTTTAACCCCTATTACTAAAGTTTTTTGCAACAGGATCTCCTCCGTTCTCTCTTTTAATTAAATCACTACCTAACTTTATTGTAGTAAATATAAAGAAAAACCATAAAAAGTTCAGATAATTATTTCTTAATAAAGAGAATTCTGTACCCTGATGGAATAAAATAGCCACTATTATTGCAATATTTCCAGAATACATGAGCCACTGATTTTTATACTCTAAGTTGTTCTTGTATTTTTGAAACTGTTGAATTAAAATCCCTAATGTACAACAGACAAAAAATAGAAATAATCCTAAACCGATAACCCCTATCTCAGCTGTAATACCTAAATATAGACTATGTGCATGATTTACTCCAACATTCATTTCTCTTAAAAACTCTTGACTAGAATTAAATCCTATCCCCAAAAAGAAATGGTTTGAAATAACATCGGCTAATAAATCCCATGCTTTTCCTCTTCCTGCCAAATCTAAGCTTAATCGCTGGTTACTTCCCTGTAATAAAAGGGCTATTATTCCTCCTGCAAAAACACTTAGAATCAAAGATATTCTCATGAATTTCCAAATGTTTTTTCTTAAACGGTTCATTCCCCTACTATTATTTAACCAAAAGAACAGAAATAAGAAGATTCCAAATGCCAATATCCCTGTCCTTGAATATGTTAAAAACAAGGCATAACATTGAATTAAAAATGATATTATAAAATAGAAAGTTTTTATTGACTGTCTTAAAAACAAAATCAGAGTGGTCGCTAATGATATTAATAGTATGTATGATAATATGTTAGGATTTCCTGTAATAGATGAAAATCTCAGTGTCGCTCCTGAATAATAAACTGCCTGTTCTATTCTTATAGGACCTAAGGTAATATAATTTAGTGAATATTCGTCATTAAACCACATCATTAATCCAAAAATTTTAATAAATATCATTAGGGTAGCTAAAAATAAACCTACTAACATTTGAATTTTATAACTAGCAATCAATGTTTTTTCAATCATTCGATCTACATTAACAATGTATGCCATTGCGAAAATAGGACCAAAAATTATAAATGTTCTCCATAAAGTTTCAAATTGTATTTCACTCCAAAAACTTGAAATAGCACAGTAAAGACCTAAGACATATAAACAGCCCATTGATTGCAAATATTCTTTAGTAAAATTAGCATTTTTACTATTTAAAAAATTAAATACCCACAGCACAAAAATAATTAAAAAATTAACATAATAACTATATGGCGCTTTTATTAATGGTTGCATGCTATTTACTACCGGCACATATAAAATGAATAGTGAAATTAACATTATGAAAATAGAGTTATAAACATAAGAATTCTTACTATCCATCTTTTGAAGTACAAAACTTTTGTCTTTCATATTTTAACCTCTACTTTTAATAAATTTCCCTAGTCTGTATTTTAAGACCTTTGGTAAACGGCTTATTAATATTAAAATCACCTTAGGATTTAAATATATATTTTTCACTATACCCTTAATATCTTTTTCTTTTATTTTTTCAATGAAGCTATAATATAAATTTAGATTTGAGAGTCTTACCATCCTACATTGCAATTGATTAATTAATTTTTTATTCCCTTGAAATTTTTCATGCTTTAACAGTTCCCTATTTGCTTGTATTAACTGTTGGATTCTCTTTGTCTTTTGTCTTGTAAGAGAATCTCCCCTCTGCCTATAAAAGTATAACGGTTTATTATAAAAATAACATTTATTAGACTCGCATAGTACCTCAAGATAAAAAACATAATCTTCCCCAAATATCAATTGATCATTAAATCTTATATTTTTTTTCTCCAATAGATTTCTTTTTATTATCGGTTGCATTCCTAAATCTAACTCTACTAATAACTCTGGAGTAATATTAAGGCTAGATTCAAGTTTTTCTTTGTAATTTTGACATTGTGTTGCATACGGACTTACATGCCCATCATATATTAGGAAAATATCATCAAATACCATGTCAGCTTCTTTAATTCTAGCAAAATTAAGCAACTCTTTTATTCTTTCTTGATCCCACCAGTCATCTCCATCTAAAAAGGCTATCCAAGTACCTTTTGCTTTAGAAATCCCAAAGTTTCTCGAATAAGCAGGACCTTGGTTAGACCCATTTTCATATAGCTTTATCCGCTCATCTTGTAAAGATTGAATGATTTCAACTGTTTTATCCCGTGATCCATCATCAATTACTATAACCTCTAATTGCTTAAAACTCTGATTAAGTACTGAATTTAACGCTTCCTCTATATATTCTTCTACATTATAAGTGGGAATTATTATAGATATCTCAGGAACAGACATTTATAGCCTCCTCTACATAATAGATTTCTTTTTTTGAATCATATTTTTTATTAAATCTTTTTCTGATAGAATAACAATTAAAACAATGAGATAACTTATTACTAATGAGATAAATATATTAATATTTCCTAGGAATAATTTATTTATGACATACAAAAAAATTAAACTTAATAAACTTTTAGAACTACCCCTAAACACGGTAAATATTCCCTGCTTATTAAAAATTATTAAACCCAGTAATAGTACAATCTCTATTAAAACAGCTGCAATTGCTGCTCCTAAACTACCGTATAACTTTCCAAAATACGAGTACGCAAAAATACCTGTCCCAAAACTAATTAATAATGCAATAGATCTATATTTTTGCAAACCTTTAGTTGTTAAACTATCCGCTAAAGGAAAGTTAATTGATTGAATAAAAACAATAATAGATAAAATAGAAAGAGTTTTAGCAATTCCTATCCAGTTTTCCCCTAACAGGAAAACTGAAATTTCTTCTGGAAATAGTATTATGGGTAGAACCATAATTAAAGACAATAAAGTCATTAACTTAATTTCGATAACTATTACCTCTCCATGTTTTTTTAGCTCACTTCTATCAATAAGCTTAAACAAAACTGGGTAAAAAGCTGCTGCTACAATACCTGGAATTTGATATAGAACAGAGGGGATACGTAATGCAGCGTTAAAATAGCCAACCTGTTCTAAACTAGATACCTTTTCTAAAGCAATAGGTCCCATTAAAGGCATAAGTATTGTTAAAAAAGCAGTTAACGTAAAAGCACTTAACCCATTTAAAATAGAATTATCTAATCCTTTATGCAATTTAATTTTATTAATGACAAAAGAGATACTTATAATACCCCCTAAAATACTACATAGCCCATAAGTTAAGGCTACCATTAAAAGACTATATCCAAAATAAACTCCAATAAGAAGACCTATGACAGAAATTAAGCCTGCCATGATTCGAATAATTGCAGTATATTTCATTTTTTCGATAATTTGATAATATACCGCTCCTACATTTTGTAGTGCTGCACCAAATATTGTAGGGATTACCATCAAGAAAATTACTTGTTTCATTTCTTTCTGACTATACATAAAATTCACTAGAATAAATACAATTACAGAGGAGAATATACAAATGAATAATCTTGTTACCAAATAGCTATTTAAAAGTTTAGATATATCTTTATCAGCTTTGGTACCCTCCCTAATAAATGTATGAGTTAATCCTAGATCTGTCATTGAACTTGCAAAAGTGGAAAATACTAATGCAATACTTAAAATACCATATTGTTCTGCCCCAAGATACCTAGCTATAACAATTGCTGAAATGGCGGTTAACATTCGTACCATCACATTTCCTACAAATAAAAATGAAGCATTTTTAAGAATTAATTGTAAGTTCATACTAATACCATCCTGTATTTATAAGATACATTATCTAGCTCCATCACCTGTGCATACTACCTTAATAGTCTTTAATATAATTTTAAAATCCAACAATAAACTGGAGTTGTTAATGTAATATATATCTAGCCTCAACTTTTCTCTCGGTGTAATTTCATAACCACCATTTACTTGTGCCCATCCTGTCAGTCCTGGTTTTACCTCTAGTCTCTTTTTAAAACCTGGAATTTCACGCTCAAATTTCTCAGTAAACATAGGTCTTTCCGGCCTTGGTCCTACAAGAGACATTTCACCTTTTAAAATATTAAATAATTGCGGTAGCTCATCAATCCTCGTCTTACGAATAAATAATCCTATCTTTGTAATACGTGGGTCATTCTTCTCTGCCCATTTTGCACCATTTTTTTCTGCATCATTTCTCATAGAACGTAATTTAATAACATTAAACTTCCTTCCATTTATACCCAATCTTTCCTGTAAATAGAAAGGTGATCCTGGGGATTCTAAAATAATTAGTAAACTAAATATCAATATAACAGGTGCCAATATAATCAAGCCTAGTAAAGCGAATATAACATCTAATATATACTTACTCCCTAAATATAACTTGGATTGTCTATTTTCAACTTGAAAGATTTGATCATCTGATGTAACTTGATATTCTCTCGCTATATTTTCACCAGTCTTCATATTCCCTCTCCCTTATAATCTTATTCATTGATTTCTTTATGTACTAAATCATTCATATATTTTATTAATTGCTTTTTTAATTCCTTATGCTGTAATGCCACCTCAATTGTCGTCTTAATAAACCCCAATTTCTCACCAACATCATAACGCTTTCCTTCAAAATCATATGCAAATACCCGTTGAATTTCATTTAATCGTTGAATTGCATCTGTCAACTGAATTTCCCCACCAGCACCTGTTTGTTGATCTTCAAGGAGCATAAAGATTTCTGGTGTTAATACGTAACGTCCCATAATTGCTAAATTTGATGGCGCAGTTCCTTGAGCTGGCTTTTCAACAAATTGGCGTACTTGATAACGGCGATCATTCCGTTCAACTGGATCAATAATACCGTAACGATGTGTTTCATTTTCTGGTACTGTTTGTACACCGATAACGGATGATTGTGTACCTTCATATTGATCCATTAATTGACGTAAACATGGCGTTTCTGCTTGTACAATATCATCACCAAGTAATACCGCAAATGGCTCATTTCCAATAAATTTACGCGCACACCATACCGCATGCCCAAGGCCTTTTGGTTCCTTTTGTCTTATGTAATGAATATTAATTTTTGAAGATGCTTGTACTTTTTCAAGAATTTCATACTTTCCTTTTTCTAAAAGGTTTTGTTCTAGTTCGAAAGAATGATCAAAATGATCTTCAATAGCGCGCTTTCCTTTTCCAGTAACAATAATAATATCTTCAATTCCCGATTCTATCGCTTCTTCTACTATGTATTGAATTGTAGGCTTATCAACAATAGGTAGCATTTCTTTCGGCATTGCTTTTGTTGCTGGTAAAAACCTTGTTCCCAGTCCCGCAGCTGGAATAATTGCTTTTCTTACTTTTTTCAAATCTAGTACCCCCAAATATTATTATTATTATATCCATATGTAACAATAACAAAAACCCTACTTATAGGGTCGTCTTTACAACTCCATAAGTAGAGTTTCTAAAATAAATAAATTATGGGCATCTAACCCATCCTCACGTCATACTCCCGACGACAAGCGTCTAAGGTAGGTTCGAAATAAAAATTTCTACCCACAGCACGACCGAGTGCCCCCGTTGATAACGGTTAGGAGACATCACCAATTCTTTATTTAAAAAATACCAAATAGTTTTTTACGACGTATTTGTTCTGGATCTTCTTTATAAATTGCTTTGCCGCTAATTAATAAATATGGATTTTCTTTCAAATCACTCATAACATTCATTCCAAATTCTTTCTCAATTAGTTCATAGCTTTCCGCTAAATGAAATCCTCTTGACGTTGTGTTATGCGCATCTGATGCGATCATATGTGTTAAATTATGTTCCACAAGCTGTAATGAGAATTTTTTAATCTTTTTACCAAATTTCCCAAGCAAACTACCTGCTGTCACTTGTGTTAATGCACCTTTATTTACAATGTTATATAACTTATCTGGCCGCTCGATTAACTCGGCATTACGTTCTGGATGAACAATAATTGGAATCATTCCTTTTACACGTAATTCGTATAATAATTGTTCGGCATAACGTGGTACGTGATTCGATGGAAATTCAATGAATATGTATTTATTTGTTTCATTTAAAGTAACGATTTTACCAGCTTCATAGTCTTCTAATAAATCACCATATAATCTGACTTCTTGCCCAGGTAAAATGGTAAGTGGAATATTATGTTGTTGTAGTTCATCATTTAGTTGTTTTACGTGATGAATAATTGAGGTACGTTCATTTACATATTTGCCATTTTGATGGTGCGGCGTTGCGACAATTGTATGTATTCCTTCTGAAACGGCTTGTTGTGCCATCGCTAAACTATCGGTCACTGTCTGTGCACCATCATCGATACCAGGTAAAATGTGACAATGTAAATCTATCATTTGTTTCATCCTCCCTCTCTCCTATAAAAATCTTTTTTCCCTTGAATATGAGATATTGCTCATATTCAAGGGAAAAAAGGAGATATGTTTTTATCATATCTCACTTTAAAATTAGTTTGCACCGTAGTAATAATATAAGCCGTTTTCACGTTCACGATCGTTTAGAACAACGCCCAACAATTTACCTTTAGCCGATTCTAACAATCCTTTTGCTTTTACTGCTGTCTCTTTCTCTGTTGATTCACTACGAACAACAAGAATAGAAGCATCACATACATTTGCCATAATTTGTGCATCTGTTACAGCTAAAATTGGCGGCATATCAAAAATAACTAAATCATACATACTGTATGCTTGTCCGAGAAGTTCTTTCATTGACTTTGAACCTAACAATTCGGCCGGGTTTGGTGGAATTGGACCACAAGCTAAAAAATGTAGATTATCAACTAATGATGTTTGCACACAATTTTCTAAACGTTCACTATGTGTTAGTACGTTCGTTAGTCCGAAAATATTATCTACTTGGAACATTTGATGCATTGCTGGTTTACGCATATCTGCATCAATTAATAATACTTTTTTTCCTTGTTGAGCAAACACAACTGCCATATTCGCTGTAGTTGTTGTTTTCCCTTCACTTGGGTTTGCAGACGTGACCATTAATGAATGTAAATTCGTATCAATAGCTGCAAATTCAATATTCGTTCGAATATTACGATATTGTTCTGAAATTGGTGATTTCGGTTGCTGATGAGCAATTAATTGACGACGTTGACGATGATTCTTTTTCTTTTTAAATAAATTAAGAGCCAATTGTTTGTCCCCTCACTTTTCTTGATGATGGAGCGTGTGATTTCACGTTCATTGTTTCTTCATCCATACGAGCTACAATCCCTAATACTGGTAAGCCAAGTAAGCTTTCTACATCTTCTTCCTTTTTCACTGTGTTATCTAAGTACTCTAGTAAGAATGCAAGACCAACTGAAGCCATTAAACCAACAACGAAAGCGATTGCCACATTTAACATTGGACGTGGTTTAATTGGAGATTGATTTTCTGCAACTTCTGCTTTAGATAATACTGTTACGTTATCAACGTTCATAATTTTTGCAACTTCACCTTTAAATACATCTGCAGTTGCATTCGCAATATCGCGAGCTAGTTTTGGATCTTTATCTTCAGCTGTTACAGAGATTACTTGTGAATCCTTTTCATTAGCAACATTAATCTTTCCTGTTAGCGCTTGAGATGTCATATTTAAATTTAATTTTTCATTCACTTGTTCTAAGATTACTGGACTTTTAATGATAACCTTATATGTATTCGTTAATTGAATATTCGTTTGAATTTCACCAGCTTGGAACATTGCACCCTCTTGCTTCTTCTGATTAACAAGAATTTGCGTCGAAGATTGATAGATTGGTGTCATGAAGAAAAAGCTAATGATAGCACTTACAATAGCTGCACCAAATGCAATTACGAGGATCATTGCTAAACGTTTTTTTAAGATATGAAATAACTCTTTTAAACTAATTGTTTCTTCCATAAGTTCCTCCAACTTTCTAAAATTTACACATAGGAAAAATTATAACATATAAATCTTACATTTTTTATTTTTAATAATTCAGTTCTATATTTGTTCACAAGAAACAAGTTTAATCTTACAAAATAATCGTAAATATGACAACACATTCCAATGATTCCCCAAAAATTTTATCATATCATGCTTTTTACAATGTATAACTTGATAAATAATTATCAGAAAACAAAAAAGCCAACAAAAATTTTTGTTGGCTTTTTCATATTTTAGTAATAACCATACTGCTCTTTTTCTTCTCTTTTATCGTTCAAAACAACACCTAGTAGTTTGCCTGATGCTTTATCTAATATTTGTTTCGCTTTTACGATTTTATCTTTTTCTGTCTTTTCACTTCGTACAACGAGTACGATTCCATCACATTTATTCGCAAGTATTTGTGCATCTGTAACCGCAAGGACAGGTGGTGTGTCGATTAATATAATATCAAACATGTTATATGCTTCTAGCAACGCCTCGTCCATTGCCCGGCTCCCTAATAGTTCTGCTGGGTTTGGCGGGATTGGACCTGCTGCCATTAAGTATACGTTCTCTATATCTGTTTTTTGAATGCATTGCATAAGTTTTGCTTGTCCTGATAATAAGTTCGTTAACCCATTTGAAATATGAATGGCAAATAAGTTTTGTATCGTCGGCTTACGCAAGTCAGCTCCAATTAATAAAACTTTCTTTCCTTGTTGTCCGAAAACAACTGCTAAGTTTGAGATTGTTGTTGTTTTCCCATCACCTGGATCGGCTGAAGTAACAATAATAGAACGAACATGATTATCTACAGATGTAAACTCAATGTTTGTACGAATGTTACGGTATTGTTCTGTAATACGCGATTTAGGCTCTTTATGTGTAATTAATTGTCGTAATGGTTTTCTTTTCTTTCTCCCGAACATATTCATAATCTCCTTTTGTGAAATGCGACATTTCCCTTTTCTCTCTCTTATGCTCGATTTCATACGTCTAATTAATATTCTTGCTGATTTCCCCACATTTCATCATAATCAATAACATTCTACTTTGTCTTATTTAAGTACCTTAACAATATGACAATGCCCTTATCTCTTTATTACCTTTATCACTTATCCTATTTTCTAGATAAATAACAAAGTAAGTATATGGTAATTACCATCTATTTACAAGTTATTTTCTGATTATTTTGTATATTATCGTTTCATCGTTATATAGCAGAAATTAAAAAATCCCCTTGTTTTTTCACAAGGAGATTTTTTAGTACTATCTATTCTTTTTTATCACCAATCGCAAATGTAATTTCTGCCTCACATGCAACTTCACCATCTACTGTTGCGATTGCTTTTCCTTTTCCAATTGGGCCGCGTACGCGTGTCATTTCTACTTCTAGACGAAGCTGATCACCTGGGCGTACTTGTTTTTTGAAACGGCAATTGTCGATACCTGCAAAGAAAGCAAGTCTTCCGCGGTTTTCTTCTTTCTTTAATACTGCAACTGCTCCTACTTGTGCTAATGCTTCTACAATAAGTACACCAGGCATAACTGCATAGTCAGGGAAGTGTCCGTTAAAGAATTCTTCGTTTGCGGATACATTTTTAATCCCAACCGCTCTTTTACCTTCATCTACTTCTAATATTTTATCAACAAGTAAAAATGGATAGCGGTGAGGAATGATTTCTTTAATTTGTTCTATATTTAGCATGTAACAATCGCCCCTTTTGTAATATTGGTCTTACCACTTGGACATATTGCTATTATCCCATTTTGTTTATTGTTTGTCATTACAAAGTAACATTTTATATTTAGCACAACTTCCTAAAAAAAAATGCACACACTCTATTCCATTAAAATAGTTGCACATTTTTGCAACTGACACGGAGGTGGAAAAGAGTGTATGCCCAAATTAGGGAAAGGCAATATGTATTGAAACATTATTTGCCTTAATGTCGTATTCGACTCATTATATTATAAACGTTTTCAATTAAGGAAATATTAAATTTAACCATATATATGAATATTTTACCTGTTTCCTTCATATTTCTCTATTTTCCTTCCATTTTCGCAAAAAAACAAAATAAAAAAATATAAAAACGAAAAAAAGAACTAAGGCACCAGCCTTAGTTCTTTCAAATTATCTCAAAGCACGCTTTGGTAATCTGTCGATATTCTCTAACATAATACCTGTACCAACCGCAACGCAGTGCATTGGGTTTTCAGCAATTAATACTGGTACTTTTAGTTCTTCTGCTAGAAGCATGTCGATACCGTGTAGTAAAGCTCCACCGCCTGTTAGAATAACACCGCGGTCGATGATATCTGCAGATAGTTCTGGTGGTGTGCGCTCTAATACGCCTTTTGCAGCTTGTACAATAACAGCTGCATTTTCTTTTAATGCTTCTGTAATTTCTTCAGAGCATACTGTAATTGTACGTGGTAAGCCTGTTACCATGTCACGTCCGCGAATTTCAAGTTCTTCGCTACGTGCACCTGGGAATACTGTACCAACTTTAATTTTAATATCTTCTGAAGTACGTTCTCCAATTAATAGCTTATACTTACGTTTAATATAGTTTAAGATCTCCATATCAAACTTATCGCCAGCCATTTTGATAGAGGAAGAGGTAACAATATCACCCATAGATAGTACAGCGATATCTGTTGTACCTCCACCAATATCAACAACCATGTTACCGCTTGGTTGGAAGATTTCCATACCAGCACCAACTGCGGCTACTTTTGGTTCTTCTTCTAAAAATACTGTTTTACCACCTGAACGTTCAGCAGCTTCACGAATTGCTTTTTGTTCTACCGATGTAATATTTGTTGGACAACAAATTAAAATACGAGGTTTTGAAAAGAAGCTCTTTACGTCCAATTTGTTAATGAAATACTTTAACATTGCTTCTGTAATTTCGAAATCTGCGATTACACCATCTTTAAGTGGACGAATTGCTACAATATTACCAGGCGTACGTCCCACCATGCTTCTCGCTTCTTCACCTACTGCTAATACTTTACCACTATTACGATCAATTGCCACAACAGATGGCTCATTTAATACAATACCCTTACCTTTAACATGAATTAATACGTTAGCCGTACCTAGGTCAATTCCGATATCTCGCGCAAACATTCCCGTTTTTTCCTCCTCGATATTCAAAATCAGGTTACACCCGAATTCTTTTCACCTAATTTCTGATTTTATCATAAATTTAACAGAAACGTAATATTCGCAAAAAGAATTCTTCTGAAAAATATTACCGAATGTGAACGGAATGTTTGCTACTGTAACATTATTGACGTACAGGCTTCTCTACATCTTCTTTTCTATACTTTTGTTTTGTTGCTTCTCCACCTCTTAAATGACGAATAGACTTATGATAATCAAGAATTTCTTTCACTTCATTTGCGAGCTCTGGATTAATTTCTGGTAGACGTTCTGTTAAATCTTTATGGACTGTACTCTTTGATACCCCAAATTCCTTTGCAATGACACGCACTGTCTTTCTTGTCTCCACGATATACTTACCAATCTTGATAGTTCTCTCTTTGATGTAATCGTGCACACCACTCGCCTCCCTAATTTGGATGTGAGAAGGGTGAAATGAGCCTCGCTGCATACGACTAAGAAGTAAGTGTGAGTGCTGTTTGTAAGCGTTAAACATTCTTGGATTTATAATGAAATAATTCACGATTTCTCACCTCAAACACTCTCTTTGCTTTGGTTTATACCATTGTATTGCCCGCACTACTGATATATGCTACATGTTCACTATTTTTGCGGACTAAGTTAAGAAAAATTACGTTTTTTTGTGAGAAATACGTTAAAACTGACTATTATAGCGAAAAAAAATGACACCTTGTATAAAAGGTGTCATTCTTCTCGTTCCAATTCTTCTTCTAACAATTGATGGTGGGGAACCTCTTTCTTACCGGCAATGTAATAATATAAAGTGAATAAAACAAACAATAAAATAATAGCAGTCGACAGAACAAACAAAAATGACACAGTATCCCCTCCCTTTTGTAATATATATTCGAGAATCTCGTCATTTTTCCTTGTTATTGCAACTTTTTTCTCGAAATTGAGTATTTTTATATAGAAATAAAAAAATCAGCTCCCCTAGTGGGAACTGATTTTTCCACTTTCTTATTCTTGTGAAGAAGAATCGTTAGATGATTCTGTAGAACCATTTGTTGATTTTTCTTCTTTCTTCGGTTCTTCTTTTTTGTCACTAGTTGAACCGCTTGTTGATTTCTCTTCTTTTTGAGATTTGTCTTCTGTTTTACTTTCTGGTTTCGTGCTCGTTGACTTTTCTTCTTTTTGAGATTTGTCATCAGCTTTTTTACCAGAAGCGTTCGTTGCCTTTGCAGCACCTGCATCAGCTTTAATTTCTGTTACTGATTTATTTAAGTAACGTTCAGGGTTCACAGCCACATTATCTTTACGTACTTCAAAGTGAACGTGAGAGCCTGCCTCTTTATTCATTGCACTTAGACCGGATGTTCCTAATACTTCACCTTGTGCAACTCTTGCACCTTTTTCTACTTTCACACTGCCTAAGCTTTGATAAGATACCGCTACACCATTTCCACTATCAACTGTTACAACATAACCAAGAAGTGAATCTTTTTCAGCTTTCGTTACTGTACCACTTAAAGCAGCAGCAACATTGAATTCTTTTCCATTCTTCGCAGCAATGTCAATTCCTTTGTTTGGGGAATATGTGTTGTTATAAAAGACAAGTGCTTTTTCTTGTTCCGCCTCAGTTGCTGCATCTTCATAGAATTTCTTCTGTACGACTACTTCCGCATTCGCGGCAGCTGGCATTTTCACTACTTCTGAAGATTTCGTTACTGGTACTGCTGGATCTTCCGATTGTGTATACGGTGTTGCTTGATCATGGTTCGGAGTCTTCTTCGGATTAGCTCCTTGGAACCATAGCGCAACCATTAAGATTACCGCTGCACAAGCAATGTATAGTGCCGGAAACACCCATCTTTTTTGAAATAAATGTACTACCTTTTGCGACTTTTTATTATTTCTTCCTCGCATTCCATCATCACCTCAGCAATCATTTTGAACAATATTCACGCATCCTATACAACGTATAACTAATTACTTTTCGACAAAATCTGTAAAAATATGTATGAGAATTGCAAAATTTCCGAGGAAATGATAGAAAAAAGAAAAAACTGAGCACTTTTGGCTCAGTTTTTAGTCTAATTGTTTCTTTTTATATACGATTAAACATACAAAGAGCGATATAATAAGCCAAACTGCAACATTTAATACATGTCCACTAATACTACTAAATCCCGCCCCACCTACTAAACTGTTAAGTGCTTTCACAATATGAGATGTTGGAAGATATCCAATCATCGTCTTAATTACTTTATTTTCAACCATCGGCTCAAACTGTACAGCCAAATACATCGTCATTAATATCGGCATTCCAATTATTGATGTTTGTGGTACAGATGCAGCTAACAATCCAATCATTGTTCCAATCACAATAAATAGAATTGTTCCACATAAGAAAATAAATCCTAGCAATAATAGATTTCCACTGAATTGATCCAAAATAAATAAGTTCATAATACAAATGCCCAATGTCAAACATACTGTTAATATACTTTTTCCAAGTAGAACTTCAACCGAAGATGCCGGTGATAGCATTAATACACGCAATGTATGCTTTTCTTTTTCTTCTGCAATTACCATAGATTGAACAAAGCCTGCGACAAATAGGAAGGCCGTTATAGTAGTAATGCCTAACATTTCCTTTCCCACTCCAAATCTGCTAAACAAAAATGAAAGTATAATTGGTAAAAATGCCATTAACAACACTTGTGAATTTGTCTTAAAATCTTGTACTTCTTTTCTAAAAATAGCTGATATACGTCTCATTGAAAATGTCATTATAATCCCCTCCCAGTAACTTCAATAAAAATATCGCCTAAAGTTGGTTCGTGTGAATGAATGGATAGTAATTCTCCTTTGTTCATCCATTCTGAAATACGTTTTGCACCTAATTCATCTTTTTGTACCGTTTCTTTCTTCTTATCCTTTAACACGACTTGTATTTGATCTTTCGCGTATTGTAAGCGCAGGTTCTCCGGTGTATCAAGTGCTACAATCTCTCCGCCACACAGGAAGGCAATGCGGTTACAAAGCGTTTCTGCTTCGTCCATGTTGTGAGTCGTTAAGAAAATCGTCGTTCCTTCTTTATTTAAGTCTTTTAAGATTTTATGAATATTTTGTACGTTTACTGGATCAAGTGCAGATGTTGGTTCGTCTAAGAAGAGGATATCTGGTTTATGAAGGATTGCTCTTGCTAGTGTGACGCGTTGCTTCATTCCCTTTGATAATTTTTTTACTGGTGTTTTTTTATCATCTAATAAATTCACTTGTGCTAGTACTTCATCGATTCGTTCTTTTTTGCAATCGTATAAGTCACAAAATAATAGTAAGTTATCATAAATGCTAAGTCTTTCATATAAGCCGCTGTTATCTGTTAAAATACCAATTCGTTTGTAATCGATGCTACTTGGTCCTGTAATATCTTTCCCTAATACTCTTACCGTTCCAACACTATGAAGCAATTGAGAAGTTAAAATTTTTACTGTTGTCGTCTTACCAGATCCACTCGGTCCAAGGAATCCGAATATCTCTCCTTGCTTCACCTCAATATTTACATTTCGAAGTGCCGTTTTTTCGTTGAAACTTTTCATTACATCTTTCATTTCAATTGCCAATGTCATTTCTTCATCTCCTTTGTTTTTCTTCTTTATAGATGAAAGTCGCTTTAGCGCTTTTCGTTTGTTTGTTTCGCTTTTCTTGACTCAATCATATGAAAAACAAAGGGTAGGCGCATTAAAATACCGGTAAAAGGAGTATTTTTACCGGTGAATGAATCGCATGTTGAGCTTATTGGAGCACTTTTATAGTCCAATAACACCTTTTAATTCATCCATGCGTCCTTTTGAAAGTGGAATTGAACTTTTTCTTTCGTCATCCAAAATTAAACTGAAACTGTTACGAGTCCATGTAATCACTTCTCGTACTCTTTGTAAATTTACAAGGTAAGAGCGATGACATCTAAAGAAACCAAAACCTGTTAATCTCGCTTCTAGTTCACTTAATGTTAATGCACATACGAAATCGCCTTCACGAACGTGAATATGCGTTACTCCGTTTTGCGTTTCAATGAAATGGATTTCCATCGGATCAAGTAAAATGATTTTATCGTTTACTTTCGCAGGTATTCTTTCTAACTTCATTTGCGGAATCATTTGAATGACTTTTTCTTCACCGACTTCTTCCACTTCCTCTTGCTCAATTTCTATCTTTTTCACACCATCGTTGTTTAATATGTATACGTCCTCTGTTAACGAAAGGGCATCTGATAGAAATGATGACGTAATAAAGATTGCCTTTCCTTGCTCTTTCATTTTCATAATCGCTTTTCGAATAATAACCGTACTCTCTATATCGACATTTTGCTCCGGTTCTTCCAAAATGATTAAATCCGGATTATGAATCATCATTCGTCCAATATGAAGACGACGCTTCTCTGAAAATGATAGTTTTTCTATTTTAACGTTTAACTTATCTAAGAGACCGACATATTGTACAACTTCTTCCGTACTCATATTCGATTCATAAAGCCCCATAAAAAAATTAAAGTATTCCTTCACCTTCAAACGATCATATGCCTCGTCTTTCAAAAAACAAAAACCGATGCGGGAATAATTTTTCTTTCCAATTGCTTCCCCTTCAAACAGTACGTTGCCAGTTGAAGCTTCTTCTTCACCAATAATAATACGGTGTAACACTTTAGCTGTATGATTATTGCATTGCAAAACAATACATTGTCCTTTTTCAACCTTTAGCTCAATTTCCGGTAACTGGTTCGCCTTCCCTAACTGTTTCAACTCCAGTAGCGCCATTTCGTCTCCCCCAAATGTCTTTTTATCCTATTATATCAAACAATTAATGGAAAATTATTCTATTTTACATAAAAAAAATAGGCGCCAGAGTTCTGACACCTATTTCTTCACCATCAGTTTTCCTTCATAATCATTCATCGTCTTTATTTCAACGCCTTTATAGTAATGAGCGACGATATCTGTATATTTCTTTCCTTCCGCTGCCATGCCGTTCGCCCCGTATTGACTCATACCAACGCCGTGACCGAACCCTTTCGTCGTAACGATGATTTTATCTCCTTGTTGTTTCCACGTGAAATCAGAAGAACGTAAATCTAACTTTTCACGAACTTCTTTTCCTGTTAATGTTTTTCCTTGAAAAGCTACATCCTTTACGCGCTTTCCTTCCGTAAGGTCTTTAATATTTCCAACCTTCCCGTCTGCTAGCACTTTCACACCGAGACGTTTTTGAAAATCAGCTACTGTAAATGTTTGCTCGCTCGTAAACTTTGGAGAGGCTTGATCCCACGGACTATCTACACTTTTCAAGTACGGATAATCATTTCCCCAATAGTCAGCTGCATTTTCTGTTCGGCCATTACTCGTTGAAAAGAAGGATGCTGAAATTGGTTTTCCATCATACGTTAAAACTTGTCCTGCTGTTTTCGAAACGGCTTCTTCGATTTTCTTCAAATTATTTTCGTAGTTATTGCCCCATTGCTTCTTCAATTCATCTTTGCCTTTGTACACTTGATCTTTCACCGTATCTGTCACGTCCGCATTATTTTTCTTTCCTCCGCTTAGCATACGTTGTACTACAAATGTTCTTGCTGCTAATGCCTGCGCCTTTAGTGCCTCTATTTCAAAACTGGCATTCATCTCAGAAGCTACTACACCTGTCACATACTCCTCCACTGGTAATGTTTCTACCTTCTTCTGTTTTTCGCGATATACAGCAACTTGAACAGCTGTATCTGCTTTTCCTGGAGCTGGTATGCTTTCTATCGCTGGAGGAGTTTTAGAGGCCGTTTCTTCCCCTACTTTTGCTTTCGCAAATGGAATAACAAGGGCTGCAGGTACAATGATAACGAGCGCTATTAAGAGCGCTACTGTAATAAAAAGTGGCTTTGAAAATTTCATCCTATTTTCCCCCAATATAAAAGCTTTACTCCATTCATTCTTATGGAACAACTCTTTTTTTTAGAACATACTTAAGGGGAAGAGTATAAAACAGAAAT
This sequence comes from Bacillus sp. 2D03, assembly GCF_003946765.1. Lineage (NCBI taxonomy): Bacteria > Bacillati > Bacillota > Bacilli > Caryophanales > Bacillaceae > Bacillus > Bacillus sp. 2D03. The sequence goes on from NZ_RPSJ01000016.1 coordinate 21,519, forward strand.
TTTCTAAATATTTTTACTGGTACGTGCATAAGTATAGAATTTATTGACTATAACAGTAATAACCCAAAAAAATAGCCCCTATGTCAAAAGACATAGAGACTATTTCAATTAAGCGTGAAGATCAGAAACTTCTTGTTCTTTCACTTCTTCTACTTTTTCGTTTACACGTTCAATAGTTGCACCTAATGCAGCTAATTTCTTATGGAAGTTTACATAGCCACGGTCAAGATGTTTTAACTCAGTTACACGAGTATAACCTTCTGATACTAAACCAGCTAAGATTAATGCAGCTGCAGCACGTAAGTCAGTTGCTGCTACTTCAGCACCTTGTAAACTGTTTGGACCGTTCATAATAACAGAACGACCTTCAATTTTAATATCAGCATTCATACGACGGAATTCTTCAACGTGCATAAAGCGGTTTTCGAATACCGTTTCTGTAATCATGCTTGTTCCATCAGCTTGTAGTAATAATGCCATCATTTGTGATTGCATGTCTGTTGGGAAACCTGGGTGAGGCATAGTTTTAATATCAACCGCTTTTAACTTATCTGGGCCGATAACACGTACACCTTCGTTTTCCTCAATGATTTTAACACCCATTTCTTCCATTTTCGCTGTAATTGAGCGTAAATGTTCAGGTACAGCATTTTCAATTAAGATGTCTCCACCAGTAATTGCTGCTGCAACCATGAATGTTCCCGCTTCAATACGGTCAGGAATAATAGAGTGGTTTGCACCATATAATTTATCAACGCCTTCGATACGAATCGTTCCAGTTCCAGCTCCGCGTACTTTCGCGCCCATCGCATTTAAGAAGTTAGCTAAGTCAACGATTTCTGGTTCTTTCGCTGCGTTTTCAAGAATTGTTGTCCCTTTTGCTAATGTAGCTGCAGACATAATGTTTTCTGTCGCGCCTACGCTTGGGAAGTCTAAGTAGATTTTAGCTCCTTTTAGTTCTCCCTCAACATATGCCTCAACAAAACCGTTACCAACCTGTACTTTAGCTCCCATTGCTTCGAAGCCTTTTAAATGTTGGTCAATTGGACGTGAACCAATTGCACATCCACCAGGAAGTGCAATACGAGCACGACCATTACGTGCTAATAATGGTCCCATTACTTGAACAGATGCACGCATTTTACGTACATATTCAAATGGTGCTTCAATGTTTAGTTCTTTAGAAGAATCGATTGTTACTTGATTATTTTCAAATACGACTTCAGCATTTAAATGACGTAATACCTCATTAATTGTGTATACATCAGACAAAACTGGTACTTCAGATAGTACATTCTTTCCATCACTCGCTAATAGGGCTGCAGCGATTATAGGTAATACAGCATTTTTTGCGCCCTCAACACGCACTGTGCCGTTTAACCGCTTTCCGCCACGGACGATGATCTTTTCCAAATTATTCCCCTCCGTGTCCTTTTTTCAGTATCTATTCACTCAATACTCAGAAGTTATGATCGGTGTGCCAACCACAATTGTATCTTTGTTGTCTGTAGAACGTATTGCTATTTGCACATTTATTTTCTCTCTATTTGTTGAAAGAGCGTCATCCCACTTTTTATTGTATGCGGAGACTGACACAAATGCTCTTTCTTCTACTTGTTCGATCGCTCTTGCTGAAAGATCTTTCAAAACCTGATTGGTTTTATTTTGCAAAACACCTTCAATCTTATCATTCAGTACACCTTGAACACAAGTGTAAATTATAGGTTTTTCACTAAAAATTTTATTCATGTTTTGAACATACTTCGGGTCCCATTTCGCCCCACTTACTTCAAAGATAATGAAAGTGTTTTCTTTAGTATTTTCTTTACTCCAAGTTACTACTACTCGTTCTTCATAAGAAGAAAGCTTTTTATAGGATGTAGCTTTATATCCATCTGGAGATTGCTCTACTTCCCACTTTTGAATATTTGCCTTTTCCTTCACATCGTTTAACAACTTTTGAAACGTATGTATGTTAGAAATTGTTTTTGTTTCTCTCGCTAACCATGACCATTTTTCTACTTTAGCATCATTTTTCTCTAAAGCCTTGATCATGCTCTCCATTTTCTGTTCATCGCTTATCGGTTTCATCTCTCTATATCCAACCAAAAATAAAACAACACTAAGTGCAACAATAAGAATGGCTTTAAACTTCAATTTCATCCCCTCCTATCCCCATTGTTAACGGAGATTTGAGGTTCTATACACTTACTTTACTAAATACGTTAAACTCTTCGAATAGCCTAAATAATCAAGGAAAAAGTTACTTACAGATGTCCCAATTGCAATTGTAATTAAGATGAGTAATACTCGCGTCTGCAGCACTTTTCCGGACTTCATTAAACGCTCAATGTGAATGCCTTGTAAGGCCCACCACGTAATGGTAATAAACAATAAATGCGAAACAATGGCAATCAGTGCTTGTTGCCCTAAAAGTTGTGCCAAAAAATCGACCCCTTTTTACTCAGCTACTACTTATGAAAGAATATAAAAACGATACCATAATAAGTAGGAGCTACACTTTTTCAAATGCACATAGACATCTTACATTTTACATCGTGATTTTCTTTCCAAAAACGTATATCTACATTACAAGTTAACACAAAATAAAAAGCGCAGAGTACTGACTCCACACCTTTTATTTTCACTATTGTACCACGTTCCCTAAGAAGAAGAAATCTTTCATTAATGGAAAATATTCATAAAAGAAATTGTACCCAATCATCGGCATAATCCCTAGTATTACAATCGAAATTGCACAAAGACTCATAACAACCTTTATATTTAACGGTAACCGTATCCTCTCTTCTGTCTCTCCTGTGCGGAAAAACATTTGTTGTAAAATACGGAAATAATATACGAATGAAACAACTGTCGTACCCATCATAATCGAAGCTAGTACGTAATGTGCTGGCTCTACATGAAGCGCGCCTAAAAAGATGTTAATCTTTCCAATGAATCCAGCCGTTCCTGGTATCCCAGCCAGCGATAAAATAAAGATTGTCATCATAATCGCTGCAAATGGTGATCTTTTATATAAACCTGTGAAAATTGTTATATTTTCCTCATCATTTTGTAAGATTAAGCCGTGGATGATAGCAAATGCACCTATATTCATAAGCATGTATGCCAGCATATAAAACCACATGCTATCCATCGTAAATGGTGATAATGCCACAAGTGGAACGAGTAAATACCCTGCATGAGCAATGCCCGAATAAGCAAATAAACGCTTTATATTGTATTGTTTTAACGCGACTACATTCCCAACAATCATCGTAATACTTGCTAGCACCGCAATATATATACTCATATGCCCATATAAAGATTGCATATCTCCTTGTATTAATACACTTGCAAAAACCATAAGGAACAAACGAATAATGAGTAGGAAACCAGCAATTTTAGAAATCGTTCCAAGAAAAGCAGTAACTGGTGTAGCCGCTCCTTCATACACATCAGGTGCCCACATATGAAACGGCACTGTGGCAATTTTAAATGAGAGACCGACTAGCAATAAAAGAAATGCGAGAGCTAACAATAACTGAATACCACTAGCGAGTTCCCCAGTGAGTACCTTTTGCATATCTACAATGTTAGTTGAACCTGTAATACCGTATAAATAACTCATTCCGAAGAGCGTAATCGCCGTTCCAATTCCTCCGCTAATGACGTATTTCATTGCCGCTTCATTTGATGCACGGCTCTTTTTTCGTATTCCTACTAAAATATAAGAAGAAAGTGAAAGTAACTCCAAACCAACGAAAAGGGTAATGAAATCAACACTAGAAGCCATGAACATTGCACCAAGAAGTGCCATTAAAAATAAGTAATAATATTCACCCTTATCTTCAATTGGATTCTTCTTATCATCGCTCATTGCGGTGCATAAAATGAGAGCTGAGGCACCTAATAGCAATGTTTTAAACCCTTTTGAAAATCCATCTAACACAAACGATCCGTTTAAAATATCTCCAGCTGGTTCGCTATATAGCGTAATTAATGACACGATTGCTAATACGATAGCAGCAATCGCACCAAGAGCTACATATCTATGATTCAGCTTAAAAAACAAATCACATATGGAAAGGAGGATGGCGGCGCCGAGAATAATAAATTCTGGCACCATTAGATGCCACGATAAGCTAAGTAACGTATTCATATCCATCCTACTTCACCCCCAATGTTTTCAATGTATTTTGAAGCGGATCCCCTAGTAACTCTGGCATAACTCCAATTGCAATAATACAAAAGATAAGTAGTAAAACAGGGACATACTCCCATCCGTGTATATCAGATTTTGCTTCCCACTCTTTCTTTCCAAATGTCACTTGAAGTGTCGCCCTTAATACGTATACAGCGGTTAAAATGATGCCAATCACACCGACTGCAGCAATGACGGGCTCTCTTTGAAATAAACCGAGAAAGGCAAGAAATTCACTAACAAACCCAGACATCCCTGGTAATCCAAGCGAGGCCATTCCTCCTGCTAAAAAGAATCCGCTAAGTATCGGTACACTTTTCGCAAGTCCGCCTAGCACCGTAATATCCGAAGTTCCAAATCGTTGTTCTATAACACCCAGTAGGAAGAAGAGCAAGGCTGCAATTAAACCATGTGATACAACTTGGAATAACGCTCCTTGTGTACCAGGTGCATTAAGTGACGCAAGTCCCATTAACACAATTCCCATATGCGAAATACTAGAGTAAGCCAGTACTTTCCTAAAGTCCGTTTGGATGAGCGCTAAAAAGGCACCGTATAATAAATTAATTACGCCTAATATCGCAATTAGTGTTGCAACATCGTGAAAATATTCCGGGAATAGCCCTTTCCCGAAGCGAATAATACCGTACGCTCCAATCTTCAGCAAAACACCCGCATGAAGCATAACTACAGCTGGATGCGCTTCTATGTGTACATTGACCATCCAGCGGTGCAACGGAAAAACAGGTAGTTTAATTGCAAAAGCAATCATTATGGCAATAAATACACTAAGCTGCAAACTACTTGGTATGACGAGTGCTCCCTCTGCACTTACGCTTCTTAATATCTCTTTCAGCTCCACAATATTTGTTGTACCTGTTTTCGCGAACAAAATTGAGAAAACAATGAGCAAAATAGCTGAGCCAATACCGTTATATATTAAATAACTATACGCAGCCTTTTCACTCGACAATTTTCCCCACTTTCCAATTAATAAGAACATTGGTGGCAACGTAATTTCAAAGAAGATAAAAAACAACATTAAGTTTTGAGCAGCAAAGACGCCGAGCATTCCTATTTCTAGCATGAGTAACAGCATATAAAATGCTTTTAAATTTCTTTTAATAGAAAAGGCTGCAATTGCTGCAAGCGTTGCTAGAAGAGCCGTCAGTACCATCATGACAAGCGACAAACCATCAATACCGAGCTCGTAATAAATAGAAAACCACCTTTTATCTACCGCTGTAAAATCGCCGAACTTAATCCATTTCACCTTCTCATCAAATAGGGACAAATTCTTTCCAGAAGCATATGTACAAGCGAGGACGATAGCGATTCCAAATGGAAGTGCCGTCCCAAATAAGCCAAGCGCTCGCACTGTACGCAATTCCTTTTTCGGTGTTAATACAAGCAATAAAATTCCTAAAAGTGGGGAAAAAATGAAGAACGTTAACAACAAATCATTCATCGTAAATCCCCTCCCGTATAGAGCAAAATAATGACGAGTACAGCGAGCGAAACTGCCGTTACAGTACCGTACACTTGTACATTCCCGTTTTGAAGTTTCGATCCAAGATTACTTATGCCTTTAACTACACTTGCAATTAAAACTGCAATTCCTTCGACTACATACACTTCAAATAAGCGAAGCACATGAGCGATTCCTTTCGTAATAGGGATCACCGTCATGTTGTATAGTTCATCCACATAATATTTTTCTTTCAAAAGATTATAAAGCGATGTTTCCGTACCCCCAGCCCAATTTCTAGAAATTGATTTCTTGCCATATATGAAATATGCAAGAGCGATTCCCGCAAATGAAACGAGTGTCGCAACAATCATAATCCAAACTGGTCCATGCGCTTCTTCAACCTTAAACCCTACATCTTTCGTCAACCAATCTCCGAGAAATGTCCCAAACCATGGTGTATTTATATAGCCTGCCACTACCGCGAGAACGCCGAGAACAATCATTGGATACGTCATAACGCGAGGCGATTCATGCACTTCTTCCTTCGTCTTCGTTTCTCCAGTAAAGACAAGGAAGTAAAGGCGGAACATATAAAACGCTGTTAAAAATGCCGCAATTACCGCTAAAGTAAATAAAACGTAATTGCCATTCATCCACGTCGCCGCTAAAATTTCATCTTTGCTGAAAAAACCGGAAAGGAGCGGAACACCGCTAATGGCAAGAGTACCTATTAAAAATAGCGTACCAGTTACTTTCATCTTCTTCTGTAAACCGCCCATTTTATTAATGTTTTGCGTATGCACAGCATGAATTACACTTCCTGCCGCCAAAAATAGTAGTGCTTTAAAAAAAGCGTGTGTCGTTAAATGGAATATACCAGCTACATAACCGGCAGAACCTAACGCGAGCATCATGTACCCGAGCTGGCTAACTGTAGAATAAGCAAGCACCCTCTTTATATCTGTTTGCACAAGACCGATAGAGGCCGCAAAGATTGCAGTGAAAGCTCCAACGATTGCCACTGTCTGCATCGCCACTGTACTTGCTGAAAATAGAGGGAACATCGTCGCTACTAAATATACGCCAGCCGCGACCATCGTCGCCGCGTGAATAAGTGCCGAAACGGGTGTTGGCCCCTCCATTGCATCTGGCAACCATGTATGAAGCGGGAACTGACCTGATTTCCCCATCGCCCCGATAAAAATTAATATCGCTGTTATTGTAATCATGTAAGGAGGTAAATCCCCTGTATAAATCGCCCTAAATATTGCGTCATATTCAAAACTACCTGCGTACCAAAAAATTAAAATCATCCCGATAAATAAACCAACATCCCCAATACGGGTCATAATAAAAGCCTTTTTTGCAGCAGCCTTTGCTTCTTCTTTAAAGAAATAAAAACCGATAAGTAAAAATGAACCAAGACCAACTAATTCCCAAAATATATAAAGTTGTAATAAATTCGTTGATATAACAAGCCCTAACATCGCAAATGTAAAGAGTCCTAAATATGCGTAAAAGGTTGGTAATCGTTCATCACCTTTCATATAACCTTTCGAATACACATGTACAAGTAGACTCACAAGCGTCACGATAAATAACATTAAAGCTCCTAATGCAGTCACTTCAAAGCCAAATGATATATCCACATCTCCAGCTCTAAGCCACACCCACTTATGCTTCACGCTTGCTTCTGAAAATCTTTCTATTAACACAAGTACCGCAAGTATAAAGGAGAGAAAGACGAAAAAAATACTAAGTACGCTGCTTCCTTCTCTAATTTTCTTCCCGAATATAATAAGTAACAAAAACGAAACGAGTGGGAAAAGCGGTATGAGCCATGCATAATCGATCATTGTTTCCTTCCCCCTTTTTCGGTCACAATGCTATCCTTTAAGCGTATCCATTTCATCCACCTGAACTGTCGTACGATTACGATATAAAGCAATTAAAATGGCGAGTCCTACCGCCGCTTCCGCTGCCGCTACAGCCATCGTAAACAGTGAGAAAATTTGACCTGTTAAATTCGGAAATAAGCCTAATTTACTAAACGCCACTAAGTTTAAATTGGCAGCATTCAGCATTAATTCGATACAAACTAATACGATTACTGTATTCCGCTTTGTTAAAGCTCCAAATAGACCGATGCAAAACAAAATAATCGCAAGTGTTAAATATGCAGAAGCTGGAACGCTACTCATTGGAATCCTCCTCTTTCTCATCCTTTTTCGCAAGTACAATCGCGCCAACGAGTGCTACAAGTAAAATAACTGAAGTTAGTTCAAATGGGATAATATATTTTGAATAGAGAAGCGTACCGATTTGAAGTGTGTTGTTTTCATGGAGAGGTAAACTTCCTTGTGTGCTTTCATTTGCAAAATCAACATTATTAACAGCGAAATACATAACCGCTCCAAATGCTACAACTGCAAAGAAGATAATCCATTTTCGAAGAGTAAGACGCGATTCATTTTCCGCGTTATGTTTCGTTAACATAATGCCGAAAATCATAATAATTGTGATTGCACCAGAGTAAAGTAAAATTTGTGCAACGCCTATAAATTCGGCTGACAAAAGAAAATACAAACCTGCAATGCTGAGAAATGTCAAAACGAGAGCTAGCATCATGTGCATAACTTTCGTTAAGTTCAACATAAGAACACCGCCGATAATTGCAGACAAGGATAGTATAAAGAATGCTACAAACTCGCCATTCATGCTTTATTCTCCTTCCTGACGTTTTCGTCGTTTTCGTCAAGCCACTGCAAATTTTTAAATAAATCATCACGTGAATATTCCGCAAGCTCAAAGTTATTTGTCATAACAATCGCCTCTGTCGGACAAACTTCTGTACATAAATCACACAGAATACAAATTTCAAAATTAATATCATACGTGTCGATAATTTTTCCTTTTTTCGTAGGATCCGGATGTTTCTTTCCTGTTAACTGAATACAGTCTGTCGGACAAATGTTAGAGCACTGATTACAAACAATACACTTTTCCGGATAAAACTTTTGAATACCTCGAAAGCGGTCTGGCAACGGCAACGGTTGATTCGGATAATCGTAAGTCACCTTCTTCTTACTCAAATTGCTTAATGTATATTTTAATCCTTTAAATAGTCCTTTCATCTCTTACTGGCACCCCCCTCATAGATTAGAAGAATAACTCCTTAATCAATGCCGTTAAGAAAATATTCGCAAGTGCAATTGGCAATAATACTTTCCAGCCAAACTCCATTAACTGGTCACCTCTTATACGCGGAAACGTAACGCGGAACCAAATTAATAGAAAGACTACACTGCTAAATTTCAAAGCAAACCATACAGCTCCTGGGATAAATCCAAGGAACATAACTGGATTCCATCCACCTAAAAAGAGCACTGTAATTAAAGATGCCATCCCGAAGAAATATACGTACTCTGAAAGCATGAAAAACGCCCAGCGAAAACCTGAGTATTCCGTATGATATCCAGAAACAAGTTCTGACTCCGCTTCTGGCAAATCGAATGGCGTTCTATTTAACTCTGCAACTGCTGCGATTAAGAAAACGACGAAGCCAATTGGCTGTACGAAAATGTACCAAACCTTCTCCTGCGCCGCTACAATCTCATTTAAATTCAGACTACCAGCTAGCAAAACGATACCAATTACACTCATTACGAGCGGAATCTCATAAGAAATCATTTGCGCCGCCGCACGCATCCCTCCTAAAAGGGAATATTTATTATTCGATGCCCATCCTCCAGTTACAACACCTATCGTCGTAATACCGGAAACAGCAATATAATAAAGTAGCCCGACTCCAATATCTGCAAATTGAAATTTATCAGTGAACGGGATAACTGCAAGCACCATAAATGCTGGTGCAAATGCAATGACAGGCGCTAATATAAACAGCGGTTTATCTGCTGCTTTTGGAATACTATCTTCTTTCAATAATAGTTTTAAAACATCAGCTACCGTTTGCAGTAAACCGAATCGGCCTCCAACCTGGTTTGGTCCAATCCGCCCTTGCATAAACCCCATCACTTTCCGTTCTGCCAAAATTCCATATGTAACGAAGCCAAGGACTGCAAATAGCAGAAGTACCGCTAATCCGAAAAAAATGAAGAAATTCTTCCAGCTTGAAGGTGATTGTAAGAGCGTCTCAATCATTAGCCATCAACCTCCCCAAGTACAATATCAACTCCACCTAAAATCGTAATTAAATTAGCGATGTTTTCACCTTTCAATAACTTCGGTAAAATTTGCAAGTTATAAAAAGATGGCCTACGAAACTTCAAACGGTACGGCTCTTTCTTTCCGTCACTAGCGATATAACACCCAATCTCTCCGCGCGGCGATTCGATACGTACGAACGCTTCTCCCTTAGGTGCCTTAATAATTTTCGGTACTTTTGCCAGCACAGCTCCATCTTTCGGGAACTGCTGAACCGCCTGCTCAACAATCTTTAAAGACTCCTCGATTTCTTGCATTCGGCAAACGTAGCGATCCCAAGCATCTCCCACGCTTCCAACAGGAATATCAAAATCAAAACGATCATAAATCGAATACGGCTCATCTTTGCGAAGATCCCAGTTTACTCCAGTGCACCGCAAATTTGCTCCGCTTAAAGAATACGAGATCGCTTCTTCCGCGCTATATATACCAACGCCTTTCACACGATTTAAGAAAATCTCATTACCGCTAACAAGATCATGATAACCTGCCAGTTGCTCTCTCATATACGGAACAAACTCTTCCACCTTTTCAATCCAACCATCTGGCGCATCCCACTTCACACCGCCAACTCTCATATAGTTAAAAGTAAGCCGTGCCCCGCATAATTCATTTAATAAATTTATAATCATCTCTCGTTCACGAAACGCGTACAAAAACGGGCTGACCGCTCCTATATCAAGAAGATTCGTCCCCCACCAAACGAGATGGCTCGCAATTCTTCCTAGCTCCATCGCAAGTACTCGCAAGTATTCGGCACGCTCTGGAATTTCAAGCCCCATCATCGTCTCTACAGCATGGCAAATGACGTAATTATTCGTCATAGCTGATAAATAGTCCATTCGATCTGTATAAGGGATAATTTGCGTATACTGTAAGCTCTCAGCGATCTTTTCGGTCCCGCGATGCAAATACCCAATAACAGGTGTAGCTTCTTTAATAAGTTCCCCGTCAATCTTAATTACGAGCCTGAACACACCATGTGTACTCGGATGCTGAGGTCCTACATTCAAAAGCATCTCTTCCGTACGGATCATAGCTACACCTCCACATCATACGGTTCATAGTCTTTTCTAAGCGGATAGCCTACCCAATCCTCTGGCATTAAAATACGCGTTAAATTCGGATGCCCTTTAAATACAATGCCGAGCAAATCGTATGCTTCTCGCTCCGGCCAGTCGGCCCCTTTCCAAAGCGCTGTCACAGATTCGACTTGCGGCGCTTCCCGGTCTATCTTTACCTTCACCGCTACCGATTGTTTCTTACTATATGAAAACAAATGAACATACACTTCCATATGTGTCACAAAATCCGTCGCATGTAGCTCTGACATATAATCAAAAGCAAGTCCCTCATGGAATCGCAGTAACTCCATCACTTCATAATACTTTTCGGGATCCACCACAAGAGTTGGCACATCCTTTGACAGTTTATTAATGTAGGAATCTACTAATGCACCCTCTCCTAACTTCTCCCTAATAGCCTCAACATACTGATTTAAATACGGCTGATTTACGGACGGTTCTTCCTGCTTCGGCTCATCCTCTTTCTTACCTTCAGCCCCCTTTGTCTTCGCTCTTGCAGCCGCTGCTGCTTTCGCTTTTGCCGCTGCAATTGCCTTTGCCTTTTCATCTCCCGAATCCCCATCACCTTGCGAGGCTTTCTGCTTCGCCAATGCTGCCGCTTTTGCCTTGGCCGCTGCCACCGCCTTCGCCTTGGCCTTCGCTTTTTCTTCTTCCATTACTTCTTCTATTCCTTCTCTTTTCTGCTTCGCTAACGCTGCCGCTTTTGCTTTTGCAGCTGCTGCTGCCTTCGCCTTGGCTTTCGCTTTTTCTTCTTCCGTTACTTCTTCTGTTCCTTCTCTTTTTTGCTTCGCTAACGCTGCCGCTTTTGCTTTTGCAGCTGCTGCTGCCTTCGCCTTGGCTTTCGCTTTTTCTTCTTCCGTTACTTCTTCTGTTCCTTCTCTTTTCTGCTTCGCTAACGCTGCCGCTTTTGCTTTTGCAGCTGCTGCTGCCTTCGCCTTGGCTTTCGCTTTTTCTTCTTCCGTTACTTCTTCTGTTCCTTCTCTTTTTTGCTTCGCTAACGCTGCCGCTTTTGCTTTTGCAGCTGCTGCTGCACGTCGTTTTGCTTCTTCTATAGTAATATCATCGTTTTTTGGTAGCGCTTTCTCTTTTTCTTGATCTTCTTCCTCAAGCTTACTTATTTCCGCCTCGTGTTTCGCTACAAGGCGTTTTCTCGCTTCTTCTTTTGCACGCCTAGCTGCTTCTTTTTTCAACTCCTCTAAATCTTTATTTGGATTACTCATTTATTCGTCACCTGCTTCCCGGTCTTTGCTTCGTAACGAATTTTTTCTTTCAATTTATTAATTCCATAAATTAAAGCAGCTGGATTTGGGGGACAACCAGGAATATACACATCAACTGGTACGATTTGGTCTACACCTTTCACAACAGCATATGAATTTACATACGGACCACCTGCTGTCGCACAAGATCCCATCGCAATAACCCATTTCGGTTCGGGCATTTGATCATATAAGCGCCGAACAATAGGAGCCATCTTCTTCGTTACCGTTCCCGATACAATCATGACGTCCGATTGCCTTGGTGAAGTTCGAAAAAATGACCCAAATCGATCTAAATCATAATGTGATGAGCCTACCCCCATCATTTCAATTGCACAGCACGCCAGTCCGAATGTCATCGGCCATAAAGAGTTGCTCCTCGCCCATCCTTTCAACTGTTCCAATGTAGAAAAAAAGATATTTCGTTCTAATTCTGCTCGCTCATTTGGATGTAATTCCTCAAAATTTATAACCATTGTAACACCTTCTTTTTCCAAGCATACGCTAATCCAACTAGCAACATTACAACAAAGATGAGCATTTCAATTAATGCAAATAAACCTAGCTTGTCATACGCAACAGCCCAAGGATATAAAAATAAAGTTTCTACATCAAAGATCACAAACAATAAAGCGAAAATATAATAACGCGCATGAAACCGAATATTTGCATCATGAAAAGGCTCAATTCCACTCTCATACGTCGTCGCCTTTGCTGCACTTGGTTTATTTGGGCGCAGCATCCTTCCTAATGTAAGAGCCACTACCGGCAGCAATATACCTAATAGCAAGAAAATCAAAACGATCATATAACTATTTTCATATACACTTGCCATTGTGAAACCCTCCCCCCTAAATTAAGAACAAGTTCACATAGTAAACAATATGTCCTAGTTGCAGTAATTATTATTTTTAAATTTTTCTAAATAATGCAACTATTCTAATCATTATAGCAAACTTCAAATTCCTATGTCGATATGTTGGGAGGCAGAAACAAGAATTATTAAAATCTATCTTTACAACTTGCTATAATTGTGCAAAATAAATATAAAACTTATATATGCTTTTCAAGAAACCGTAGGTGATATAAATGAAAAAACAAACACATGTAAGTATTCTTATAAGCATTGTATTGCTGTCCATAACGATTCACTACGTAGCGATGCCTTTTCTATATGAATACTCATTTCCTTTTCAGCTATTAATCGGAATGAGTACCCTATTAATTGATATTATCGCTTGTAGTTATATACTTTATTTTTCAAACATGAAAGAAGGGCTATCTCGTTTATTTTGGATCATATTATCTGTTGGAGCTCTCTCTTATTTTATCGGTGATATAGTCGTTGCCTATCAGCGTTTAATTGTAAAAGACTTCTATACGTTCGTTGATCCATCTGACTTTTTTTACTTACTTTTTTTAGTTAGTTTTACGTTTGCCTTTCTATACGAAATCATTTATAACCGAGATTTATTAGAAAAACTTTTTATGCTATGTGATATTTGTATTATCGTTACAGCCCAATTTACTTTAAGTTACTACTTACTTATTGAACGAACTATTCACATCTTTACAACATCCTATATCGACATATTTGTTCAACTTACCTATCCAATGGCTGATTTACTCTTTCTCTTAATAGGAATCAACCTTTTATTCAAACCACTATCCTTATTACCTAAAAAGGTCGGTGCACTTCTTGGCAGTGCTTTAATTTTATATGCTACTACAGATGCGATTTATGCTTATATAAAATACTTCATACCAGAGTATTCTATGTTTACAGTTACTCCTTTCTATCAAGTAACCTTAGTGTTAGTAGCAATCGCCTGTATTCTCCATACAAAAGAGCCTGAAAAACAAGAACAAGTACTACTAACACCTAAAATTGGTGAATCAATCCGATTATCATTACCGTATATTTCGGTAGTAATGCTTATTGTTTTTATATTAGTTGAATACGTTTTTGCGCCTATTATAGTAATCGGACTTATAATAACTTTCTCTTTCGTTCTCATACGTCATAGCTTAGTTCGAAAACAAAATAAAATATTATTGTTTGCTCAAATGCAATTCAACTCAGAACTCGAGAAACAAATTAAACTACGTACAGAAGATTTAGTAGAACAGAAAAATGAACTCTATCATAATCAACAAATGTTTAAATCTTTATACGAGCATCATCCAGATCCAATCTTCACATTAGATTTGTACGGTAATTTTCTCAAAGTAAATAACGCTGGCACTACTTTACTCGGTTATCAAACGAATGAATTATTAAACCAGCCTTACTATTCACTCATATACGAAGAAGATTTAGAAGAAATGATTAACGCCTTTCATCGCGTGAAAAAGGGGTATTCTATCTCTTTAGAAATACGGGCTTACCATAAAAGCAGAGATATTTACTACTTGCACGTTACCGCCGTACCGATCTTTTTAAAGGAGAAAATTTCTGGGGTTTATTTAATGATTAAAGATATTACAGAAAGCAAACAACAACAAGAACAAATTAATTTCCTAGCATACCATGATACTTTAACAGAGCTTGCAAATCGACGTGCATTTCATCAACATTTAGAACAGGCAATTGCGCGAGCAAAAATATCGAAAAAGCCTTTTGCTGTTATGTTTCTCGACCTAGACCGTTTTAAAGTTATTAATGATACCCTCGGTCATCGAGTAGGAGACCTATTGCTCATCGCAGTAGCAAAAAGGCTCGAAAGAATAGCAACATCAAATATGAAACTCGCGCGGCTAGCTGGGGATGAGTTCACAATCCTTATCGAGAATTACAAAAAAAAGCCAGATGTCCAAAAAATAGCTGATAGGATTGTAACGGCCATGAATGAGCCATTTGAAATCGAAAATCAACATTTACAAATCTCACCGAGCATCGGAATTGCAATATATCCTGAAGCAGGTGAAGATGCGCTATCCATTTTGCAGCATGCTGATATGGCCATGTACGAAGCAAAGAATAAAGGAAAAAACGGTAGCTCTCTTTACACGAAAGAACTATATAAAAAAATGGAACGAAAAGCTCGAATTGAAAAAGATTTGCCAATCGCTTTAGTAAACAAAGAATTTTATCTCGTTTATCAACCACAAATTGATACGACAACAAATAAAATTATCGGCGCTGAAGCTTTAATACGTTGGAAACACCCACTATTAGGTGACATTTCACCATGTGAGTTTATTCCAATTGTAGAAGAGACGCCACAAGTAGTCCCACTTGGACATTGGGTATTACAAGAAGCTTGTCTCCAATTAAAAATATGGCATACCTTTGGCTACCAAAATTTAAAAATAAGTGTTAATCTATCCGCAAAAGAGTTCCGGCAAGATCAATTAATTGAAAGCATTTCACAAATATTAAACGACGTGCAAGTCGATCCAAAATATGTAACACTTGAGTTAACAGAAAGAATTGCAATGGTTGACGAGAAAGAAACGTTATTAAGACTGAAGCAATTAAAAGAATACGGTATCCAAACTTCCATTGATGACTTCGGTACTGGATACTCTTCTCTTGCTTATTTATCAATTTTTCCAATCGACACATTAAAAGTACCGAGAGAATTTACACAATTAGCTGATCATCGTCCTGAAGAACGAGCCATCGTTTCTACAATACTTTCCCTCGCAAATACTTTAAATCTTTCAGTCGTCGCCGAAGGAATTGAAACCGAAAAACAACTTAAGTTTCTGCAAAAACATAACTGTAAATATATGCAAGGTTACTATTTCAGTAAACCACTTACTAGTAATCAGTTTATAAAGTTTCTACAAAAAACCCCCAGTATGAACAAATAATTCATACCGGGGGTTTTTTAGTGCTAAATATTTTTCTCATAATATTCTTCTGCAATCTCTTCGTAAAAAGCTGCAGATGTCGTATAGAAATATGGAATTAACCATAAGAATCCAATCCCTAACGTAATACAACTTAATATAAACCAGCCAATAAAACTTAAACATAAAATGAAATACTCCATCTTATGTCCATCCATCATACGACGACTTTCTGTAATAGCTTGGTTCAGTGAATACTCAGGATGATCGTTTATAATAAAGTATGTCATCGCATAAGAAAATGATTTAATAATACCTGGAATAATGAACAATAACGTCCATAAGAAAAGATAAAGATTTACTAATAAATATAATAAAAATGATTTTAGAAATCTCTTTCCCTCTGAAAACCAAATGAATACATTACCAATACTAGCTTGCTTTTCACGAAGGATATTTAAACCAAGGTAATATCCACCTAAAGTTAACGGTCCAGTAACAAAAAATGTAAGAATATTCGTTGAAAGTGAACCATTTGTTTTTTGCCAACCGAAAATCAAAAAAAATCCCCAATCAACACTAAAACTAAAAGCCGTGATAAGAATTGAAATGAGTAGTGTAGCTCCAACAGCTAATCCCCATTTTCCTTCTAATGAATCTAGTGCTTCTCCTTTTAAATCACTAATCATGCGTAGCCTCGCCTCCTATACACAATAATTCTATTAGTATAGCATGTTCCTATTGAAATTCACCTTTTGAAATATAGCGATAAAAGTGTGCTGTCGTCGTACTCATATACGGACTAAGCCAAAGAAATCCTATTCCAAAAGTAAGAAGCGCTAGAATAGCCCATCCTATGAAGCTCAGCCATAAAAGAAACAAATCTAACTTATGACCCTTCATAAGATTCTTACTTTCCTTCATCGCCTGCGAAACACTATATTCTGGATTTTCAATCATCACATAGTACGTCAGTGCATAAGAAAAATACATCACAATCATACCAACGATTGAAATAGCTAGTAGTACACAGATAGCAATAGCAAACGACGCATTTCCTTCTTCACCAAAAAATGCAAATAAGGCTACTAACAATATCGGAATCCATGTACCTGTATATAATAAAATTGCAAGCATTGCCCATATTGTTTTCATCATTCTTTTAAAGCCACGAAATCCTTCGAATAAGTAATCTACTTTAGCATCTTCTCGTTTACTAATCTGTAAAAATACATTTGTATAACCATATGACGTGATCCCATACGATGCGTTACTCAAAATTATTATAATGCAATAAAAAATTCCAAAGGTAATACCTGCTCCAATTGACATCGTTTCCTCTTCAAATGATCCAGTTAAGCTTGCAACTGAGAGAAATATAATAATTCCTGGAATTAATAGTATAAGCATTGCAGCCATCGAAACAACATAACTTAAAATAAAATATAAAATTGTTGATCCAACACCTAGTCCCCATTTTCCCTTTAAAGAGTACAATGCTTCTCGCTTCATTTCACCAATCATTGATTCATCCCCTTTATGAAATATAAATTGTTGTACACTTCTACTTATACAAGCATCAATATAATTATACCAGTTTTGTAAAATTATCCATAAAATACACAAAAAAAATCCGTAAAGGCAAAGCCCTTACGGATTTTTTTACTTCATATCGGAAACGTTCAAACGGTTCACAGCACGTTGTAATGCCATTTCTGCACGTTTAAAGTCAACATGTGCTTGTTTATCTTGCAGACGTTGCTCAGCGCGACGCTTCGCTTCATTTGCACGATGGATATCGATATGGTTTGCTTCTTCAGCAGATGATGATAATACAGTCACTTTATCTGGACGAACTTCGATAAAGCCACCGCTTACTGCTACATAATCAGTGTGTCCACCATTTTTCAGACGAACTGCACTAATTTTTAATGGTGCAACAGTTGGAATGTGACCTGGTAAAATCCCCATTTCCCCACTCTCTGCTTTTACACTTACCATTTCTACTTCTTTTTCGTAAACCGGTCCATCAGGAGTTACAATACTGACTGGAAATGTCTTCATACTTCGTCCCTCCTAAGGCCTTACGCCATCATTTTCTTCGCGTTTTCAATAACTTCTTCAATGCCACCTACTAAGCGGAATGCATCTTCTGGAAGGTCATCATATTTTCCTTCTAGAATTTCTTTGAAACCACTAACTGTATTCTTTACAGGTACGTAAGAACCTTTTTGACCTGTAAACTGCTCAGCTACGTGGAAGTTTTGAGATAAGAAGAATTGAATACGACGAGCACGATGTACAACTAACTTATCTTCTTCAGATAACTCATCCATACCTAAGATAGCGATGATATCTTGAAGTTCTTTATAACGTTGTAAAGTTTGCTGTACTTGACGAGCTACTTCATAATGTTCTTCTCCTACGATTTCTGGAGAAAGTGCACGAGATGTAGATGCTAATGGATCTACGGCTGGGTAAATACCCATTTGCGTTAAACGACGCTCTAAGTTTGTTGTTGCATCTAAGTGAGCGAACGTTGTAGCTGGTGCTGGGTCAGTATAGTCATCGGCTGGTACATATACCGCTTGGATAGACGTGATAGACCCTTTATTTGTAGATGTAATACGCTCTTGTAATTGACCCATTTCTGTTGCAAGTGTTGGTTGGTAACCTACCGCAGATGGCATACGACCAAGAAGGGCAGATACTTCAGAACCCGCTTGCGTGAAACGGAAGATGTTATCGATGAACAGAAGTACGTCTTGTCCTTGCTCATCACGGAAATGCTCAGCCATTGTTAAACCTGTTAATGCAACACGTTGACGTGCTCCAGGTGGCTCGTTCATTTGTCCAAATACCATCGCAGTTTTCTTGATTACGCCAGAATCGCTCATTTCGTGGTATAAGTCATTACCCTCACGAGTACGCTCACCTACACCAGCGAATACAGAGATACCACCGTGCTCTTGTGCGATGTTGTTAATTAATTCCTGAATTAATACTGTTTTACCTACGCCGGCACCACCGAATAGGCCGATCTTACCACCCTTAATGTAAGGAGCAAGTAAGTCTACTACTTTAATACCAGTTTCAAGAATTTCTACTTTAGTAGATAATTCTTCGAATGCAGGTGCTTGACGGTGAATTGGATCACGATGTACATCTGCAGGAACCTCACCATCTAAGTCAATTGCATCACCTAATACGTTAAATACGCGACCAAGTGTTACATCACCAACTGGTACAGAGATTGGTTTACCAGTATCTTCTACTTCTGTGCCACGAACAAGTCCATCTGTGGAAGACATTGCAACTGTACGAACTGTATCATCACCTAAATGAAGTGCAACTTCAAATGTTAAGTTAATACTTCCGTTTTCGTTGCTTTGTTTTACCGTAAGGGCGTTGTAGATTTCTGGTAGCTTTCCGCCATCAAACTTAACGTCTACAACCGGACCCATGATTTGCGTAACGCGCCCTTTATTCATCGGGTTCCCTCCTAGCTTTCTTTTAATTAGCCAACTTTCTACGAGCAGCTAGCTTTTAATTTTTTATTGGTTTATAGCTTACGCGACTCTTTTGACAGAGCCGCTTCCGCTTTTTATTGAATCTAGTTCCAGCGGTTAGAATGTTCGGTGGCTTCGCTTTTTCCTACGAGGCACAAATCGCCTCTACGTCAAAAGCTCCATCCCCCTCTCATTCTGAACGAACCGCTTCCGCCTTTTAATACTATTCTAACGCTGCTGCTCCACCAACGATTTCCGTAATTTCTTGCGTAATCGCTGCCTGACGCGCACGGTTGAATGAAAGTGTAAGTGAATCGATAACTTCCATTGCGTTGTCTGTAGCACTCTTCATTGCTGTCATACGCGCTGCGTGTTCACTTGCTTTACCGTCTAGTAATGCACCGTACACTAAGCTTTCTGCGTATTGTGGCAATAGTACTTTTAAAATTTCTTCTTCAGAAGGTTCGAATTCATAAGCTGTCGTCGGTTTGTCAGACGCCACATCAGTAAGCGGTAAAATTTTATTTTCCGTTACCTCTTGTGAAATTTTACTTACGTAATGGTTGTAGTAAATGTACAGCTCATCATAAGCACCATCTGCGAACATCGCAATTGCTCGAGAAGCAAGGTCTTTAATATCAGTAAATGATGGATGGTCAGATAATCCAACTACTTCATCAATAATGTTAAAGCCGCGACGTTTTAAATAATCACGTCCTAGTCGTCCAAGCACAATAATAGAATATTGGTTTGAATCCATATTATGACGTTCACGAATTACGTTACTTACTGTACGTAATACGTTACTGTTATAACCACCTGCTAGTCCGCGATCAGATGTAATAACGATGTATCCTGTACGCTTTACAGGACGCGCATTTAGCATTGGATGATTAATCCCTTTGCTTCCTTGCGCAATGCTCGCTACTACTTCTTGAATCTTTTCCATATACGGAACGAAAGATTTAGCATTTTGCTCTGCACGGTTTAACTTAGATGCAGATACCATCTCCATCGCTTTCGTAATTTGACTCGTTTTCTTTGTCGAGTTAATCTTCGCTTTTATATCGCGTAAAGATGCCACAGGTTTTCACCACCTTTTTTCCGGAAGTTGGCACGATTAGTAAGAATCCTCTTCCTAATCTACGTTGCAAGATATTCTTGCTCATGATTGAAGGAAAAGAATAGGTGCACCTACTCTTTTCCTTTACATGACCTTTAGCAATCTCAGAGCCCGAGATGCCTTTTATATATACTATCTAGCTCCAGCGGCTTGAATGCTCGGTGGCTTCACTTCTTCCTACGAGGCAAACACCGCCTCTTCGTCAGAAGCTCCATCCCCCTCACATTCAGAACGAGCCGCTTCCGCTTTTATTATTCAGAAGCTACAAATACTTTTTTAAATCCATTGATTGCTGCTGCAAATTTGTCGTCATCCGCAAGTTTCTTAGTTGTGCGGATTTCTTCTAATAAGTCAGTCGCATTAGAATCTAACCAAGCATGGAATTCTTCTTCGAAACGAGTGATATCTACTACTGGGATATCATCTAGGAATCCACGTGTTAAAGCGTAAAGAATGATAACTTGTTTCTCTACACGTAATGGTTTGTGTAATCCTTGTTTTAATACCTCAACAGTACGAGCACCACGGTTTAATTTCGCTTGAGTTGCTTTATCAAGGTCAGAACCGAACTGAGCGAACGCTTCTAACTCACGGTAAGATGCAAGGTCAAGACGAAGTGTACCTGATACTTTACTCATTGCTTTAATCTGAGCAGATCCACCTACACGAGATACAGAAGTACCCGCATCGATCGCTGGACGTACGCCAGAGAAGAATAGGTCAGATTGTAAGAAGATTTGTCCATCCGTAATAGAAATTACGTTTGTTGGGATGTATGCTGATACGTCCCCTGCTTGTGTTTCGATGAAAGGTAGTGCAGTTAAAGAACCGCCGCCTTTTGCATCACTTAATTTTGCTGCACGCTCTAATAAGCGAGAATGTAAGTAGAATACATCCCCTGGGTAAGCTTCACGACCTGGAGGACGACGTAATAGTAATGACAGCTCACGGTAAGCCGCTGCTTGTTTTGATAAGTCATCATATACTACTAATACGTGTTTACCATTGTACATGAACTCTTCACCCATTGTTACACCAGCGTAAGGAGCTAGGTATAATAATGGAGCTGGTTGAGAAGCAGATGCAGTTACAACGATTGTGTACTCTAATGCACCGTGCTTACGTAGTGTTTCTACTACGTTACGTACAGTTGATTCTTTTTGTCCAATTGCTACATAGATACAAATCATATCTTCATCTTTTTGGTTAATGATTGTATCAAGTGCAACCGCTGTTTTACCAGTTTGACGGTCACCGATGATTAACTCACGTTGACCACGGCCAATTGGTACAAGAGCATCGATCGCTTTAATACCTGTTTGAAGTGGCTCATGAACAGATTTACGATCCATTACACCTGGTGCTGGACTTTCAATTGGACGAGTGTTTGTTGTATTGATTGGGCCTAAACCATCAACTGGTTGACCTAATGGGTTTACAACACGACCAATTAGTTCTTTTCCTACCGGTACTTGCATGATGCGACCAGTACGACGAACTTCGTCACCTTCACGAATTTCTGTGTAAGGTCCTAAAATGATAATACCTACGTTATTTTCCTCTAAGTTTTGTGCTAGTCCCATAACGCCGTTAGAGAACTCTACAAGTTCACCAGCCATAACGTTATCAAGACCATGAGCACGCGCGATACCGTCACCAACTTGGATAACTGTACCAACATCACTAACTTCGATTTCAGACTGATAGTTCTCGATTTGTTGCTTTATCAGTGCGCTAATTTCTTCAGCTCTGATGCTCATGTGCTTCACCCCTATCTATTCTTCATTAATTCACGCTGAATACGTGCTAATTTTCCTTGTAAACTTCCATCATAAATGCGATTTCCAATACGTACTTTAATGCCGCCTAGTAAATCTTCATCTACAACATTTTTCACGCGAATTGCATCTTTTCCTGTTCTCTTCGCAAATGCTTCTGCAATGTTAAGCTTCTCTTCTTCTGATAGAAGACGAGTAGAATATACAGTTGCGTCCGCTACGTTACGTTCTTCATTAGCAAGAACAACATATTCATCTGCAATTTCAGGTAAGATATCAATGCGTTTGTTATCAATTAAAATATATAACGTATTTAAAATAGATTCAGAAACAGATCCGAATACGTTTGCAAGAAACGTTTTCTTTTGTTCCTTTGAAATGTTCGGTTGCGTTAAAAAGCTATGTAGTTCTCCGTTCTTTACATAAACGTTTTGTACAAGGCGTAATTCCTCTTCAAACATTTCTAATACGTGTTTTTCTTTAGCAATTTTAAAAAGAGCGACAGCATAACGTTTTGCTACAATCCCATTGCTCATCGCGCTTCTCCTACTTCTTTAATATAATCGCGAATTAACTTCACTTGATCTTCTTCTTTTAATTCTTTTTCAATTACTTTAGAAGCAATTTGAACAGATAAAGAAGCAACTTGTTCTTGTAAAGCAGCAATTGCTTGCTCTTTTTCGCGTTGAATTTCTTGTACAGCAGATGCTTTAATTGATTCTGCTTCTTCTTTCGCAGCAGCAACAATAACATCTTTTTGATCTACAGCTTGCTTTTTCGCTCTTTCGATTAACTCTTGTGCTTCAACACGTGATTGTTTTAACATTTCACGTTGTTCTTCTACTAACTTCTTCGCCTCAGCATTACTTCTTTCTGCAGCGTCGATTTCATTAGTAACATGCTCTTCACGTTCTTTCATAATTCCCATTAAAGGACCCCACGCAAATTTGCGTAGCATTACTAATAGAAGTAAGAAAATGAACAATGTATAAGCAATCGTTCCAAATGGAATGGCAGCACCTAATAATAAAGTTGGCACAAGGATTCACTCCCTTCAAAATATCTAAATTGATCATATGAAAAAAAAAGACATACGTTTCATTCATAAAGCAATGGCGAAGAAAGTTCGGAAAAACACTCTTCGCCATCTATGTAAGGGGAGTCTCCCTTATTTGTTCATTACGATGAAAGCAATAACTACACCGATGATTGGAAGTGCCTCAACTAAAGCAACCCCGATGAACATAATTGTTTGAAGTGCGCCTTTTAGTTCTGGTTGACGAGCAACACCTTCGATTGTACGTGATACGATAAGACCGTTACCAATACCTGCACCTAATGCTGATAAACCAATTGCAATTGCAGCTGCGATTACACCTAAACTCATTTAATTTGTCCTCCTTTGTATTATAAAAAAATAAATTTTTTCTTACTTAAATTATATTAATGGTCATGGCTTACTTTATGAGCCATATAAACCATCGTTAACATTACGAAAATAAATGCCTGGATTGAACCAACGAATACACTGAATCCCATCCACGCTAACATAGGTACAAGTGCACCTAATGCGCCAAGGAATGATGCTCCGCCCAACTTAGCAAGTAATCCTAATAATATCTCACCTGCATAAATGTTACCAAATAAACGAAGACCTAACGTTAATGTGTTAGCAAACTCCTCAATAACCTTTAATGGGAATAAGAATTTCATAGGTTGGAAATAACCTTTTACGTACTCTTTCGTACCCTTCATCTTAATTCCATAATAATGGGTGAGGGTAACTACCATCACGGCTAATGTTAATGTAACTGCTGGATCAGACGTTGGTGATCTCCACCATGCAATATGTTCGCCAGCTTCAGTTGCTGAATACATGAATGGTAAACCAAGGAAGTTCGATACGATGATAAACATGATAAGCGTAACGCCAAGCGTTAAGAAACGTCCACCTGTTTTCCAGTCCATCGTACTATTGATAATCCCTTTCACGAAGTCAAACACCCATTCCATGAAGTTTTGCATCCCGGTTGGGCGAAGAGCTAAGCTGCGAGTTCCGATAACAGCGATTAAGAAAACAATAACTGCTGCTACAGTAACCATCATAACTGATGACAAATCGAACGTTAAACCTAGAAATTCAACTAATTTACCGTGTTCCACTAGTAATTCACCTCTCTTCCCTGCTCTTATACTCTAAATAAAGAAAATCTATGATCATGACAAGGTATCCTGTCAGCAATCCTACACCTAGGCCCCACATCGCGATTAACTCTTGATATTTGGCTGCAAATAAAATTAATAACCCAATCGTGGCGAATCTTGAATATGTACTTACCGCTGTTGCCTTGAACTTCACGTTTTCTCCATTTGTTACGCGATCTAGCAGCTTGTCTGTTCTACGTGCAATGATGCGCAAACTAAGAAAACTGAAAATCGTCCCGATAATCAGTCCAAGAAATACATCCTTGTAAGAGGTAAATCCCCATCCTAGCACTAGAAGCGCAAGCAAGTAGTACATATATTTCTTTTGTCTTTGGACAAGTCCATGTACGTCTATCATCATTGCTCTCCCGAATAGTAATGTCGAATGAGTCGAATCATTGCGTATACCCCTGTTCCTAGTCCGAGTAATAACCCTATAATAAGAAACAACGGAAACGTTCCAACCTTATTATCAATCCACTGCCCACCAAAGATTCCAACAAGAATAGAACCGACTAATTGAGCAAGAATACCTGACATTAAAGCATAAGCTTTTATATGGCTGCGATCGTTTTTTTGCAAGGATTCATCCCTCCAATATGTAACCCTCATTCACGATGTGTTAATAATAACTCATTTTTTTGCATAAATCCTATACAAAACAAAAAGTTTACATTTTCGTCACGGAATAGATGTAATTTTGTCACTGAAAGCCCTACCATCTATCCCCGTTGTTAGCATACAATAGGGTATTAACAGTGTCAACGAGAAATCGTAAAAAATCTAAAAATTTGAGTATTAGGCATTTCCTCCCAAAAATGAAAACGTTCCCCTTCTAAATACTGGTTACATATATGCAATTTCTAACAGTTTTCTCTTTATAATAGAAGGAAATGTTCACAAGTTTGTCACTATTATATTTTCGAGATATAACGCTTTTCTTCCATAATATAGTGTTCCTCAGACGTAAGACTTCTATATTATATGTGAGGTGTATGCAACTTATGTTGTATATACGATGTATATTTATCCTCTCCCCCTCCCCTACTTGCTTACAACAAAAAAGACGAGCTGGGGAATCTCCCCTGCTCGTCAGTTGTCTTACTTCGTTCCGAATAAACGGTCACCAGCATCACCAAGACCTGGTACTACATATCCGTGGTCATTTAATTTCTCATCTAATGCTGCTACATAAATATCAACATCAGGATGTTCTTCTTGTACTACTTTTACCCCTTCTGGAGCTGCAACGATACACATTAATTTAATTTGTTTCGCACCGCGCTTTTTCAGAGAGTTAATTGCTTCAGCCGCAGAACCACCTGTTGCTAGCATCGGATCTAGTACGATAAAGTCACGCTCTTCTACATCCGTTGGAAGTTTCACATAGTATTCTACCGGTTGCAATGTTTTAGGGTCACGGTATAAACCAACGTGTCCTACTTTTGCTGCTGGAATTAATTTCAGAATTCCATCAACCATTCCTAAACCTGCACGTAAAATCGGAATTAAACCAAGTTTTTTACCAGCGATCACTTTTGTTGTCGCTTTGCTTACAGGTGTTTCAATTTCAATGTCCTTAAGTGGAAGGTCGCGAGTAATTTCGAAAGCCATTAAACTTGCTACTTCGTCCACTAATTCACGAAAATCTTTCGTACCTGTATTCTTATCGCGAATATATGTAATCTTATGTTGAATTAACGGGTGATCAAATACATACAGTTTTCCCATGTGAATCTCTCCTTTAGATGATATTCATGCGTTTGCACGCTTTTTTACACTATTTACGATTGTAAAGAAAACGCTACTAATATTCAAGGGCAAATTTGGCAAAATCATGATTTTACGATGAATCTATCTAGTATCTTTACCAATTATGGGAGCTGTATCCTTCATTATATCGCCAAAATTTATTCATCATTTGTATACATACTTTAAAAATAATATATGTCCACAAAAAAGACCGCCAAAACAATTAAGTCTCGGCAGTCTTCTTCAATCTATTATAGATTTGGATACATTGTGAATTTGCTAGTTAACGCTTCTACACGCTTACGTACTTCTTCTAATGCAACTTCATTTTCATGATTTTTTAATGTATAAGCAATAAGTGACGCAATTTCATCCATTTCTTCTAAACCGAAACCACGAGATGTTACAGCTGCTGTACCGATACGTACACCACTTGTTACAAATGGGCTTGCTGTTTCAAATGGAATTGTATTTTTGTTCACTGTAATACCAACTTCATCTAATACGTGCTCTGCTACTTTACCTGTGATTTCTAAGTTACGAACATCAATCAAGATTAAGTGATTGTCTGTTCCGCCAGAAACAAGTGTAAGTCCTTCTTTTTGAAGACCTTCAGCTAAGCGGTTCGCATTGTTAATGATATTTTGTGCATATGTTTTGAAATCATCTTGAAGTGCTTCACCAAATGCAACAGCTTTTGCAGCGATTACGTGCATAAGTGGACCACCTTGAATACCAGGGAAGATTGATTTATCAATTTGTTTTGCAAATTGCTCTTCACATAAAATCATACCACCACGCGGACCACGTAACGTTTTATGTGTTGTCGTTGTAACGAAATGTGCATGTGGTACTGGATTTGGGTGTAAACCAGCAGCTACTAAACCAGCGATATGTGCCATATCAACCATTAAATAAGCGCCCACTTCATCTGCAATCTCACGGAATCGCTTGAAATCGATAACACGAGGGTATGCACTTGCACCTGCAACGATTAATTTTGGTTTATGTTCTTTCGCTTTTGCTAATACATCATCGTAATTAATACGGTGAGAGTCAGCATCCACGCCATATTCTACGAAATTATATTGTACTCCACTGAAGTTAACAGGGCTTCCGTGTGTTAAGTGACCACCATGAGATAAGTTCATACCAAGTACTGTATCGCCTTGCTCTAAAATCGTAAAGTATACTGCCATGTTCGCTTGTGCACCAGAGTGTGGTTGAACATTTACGTGCTCTGCGCCGAAAATTTCTTTCACGCGATCACGTGCGATATCTTCTACTACGTCTACGTGTTCACAGCCACCATAGTAACGTTTTCCAGGATATCCTTCAGCATACTTATTCGTTAAAACAGAACCTTGTGCCTCCATTACTGCTTCACTTACGAAGTTTTCCGAAGCAATTAACTCAATCTTTGAACGCTGTCTTCCTAGTTCTGCCTCAATTGCAGCAAATACCTTTTCATCTTGACGTTTTAAATGATCCACCAAAATCCCCCTTTTCTGAACGAATTACATCGATTCCCAACAGTTTTTTCTTATTTATTCAGAAAAAACGAAAATTCAGGTTGTAATTCTTTCGAACCTTCATGTTTTCAACTACATTCTAACATGACTTTCTATATCATAAAAGAAAAAAAAGACCGAAAATCGGTCTTTTCTTTCTTCTATTATAAAGTCAGACAACATACCTTTTATCTTATGATAAACAGTTACTATATGACTTCCTAATTTCTCATATTTAACGGCAAGTGGTAGTCTCTTCCACTGCCGCATAGACAGCACGCGCTCCACCAATTAGTTTTCCACGTGTTTTGGCCATCGTTACATGCGCACTTCCAATTGCCTTCACACTTGTACGAACCGGAACAGCTACATGCTTTAAATGCATACCGATAAATGTATCACCAATATCCATTCCTGCATCAGCTTTAATAAACTCAACTACTACCGGATCTTTCAAATTGTGATACGCGTATGTCCCCAATGCACCACCTGCTGATCTAACAGGCGTAACTGTTACAATTTCAAATTGATATTTTATCGCTACTTCTCTCTCAACTACTAAAGCACGGTTTAAATGCTCACAACATTGAAACGCTAATTCAATACCTGTTTGCTCTTGAAATTGTTTTAACTCAGAGAAAATCGCCTCTGCTACTTCCATCGTTCCTGATGTTCCAATTCTTTCGCCTAGCACTTCGCTCGTGCTACAACCCACTACAAAAATTTGACCGCTTTGTAATGAAGCTTGTTCTTGGAAATCAGAAAGCGACATTTGTAGCTGTTCTCTTACCTTTACGATTTCTGTCATTACGCCTCTTCCTTTCACAGGTTGGTTCACCAAATTATATTTCACACTACTGATAGTTAGAATCTATTACTTTGTTTCGTATGTTTTAATTTTTCCTACGCGGTTTTCGTGACGACCACCTTCATAGTCAGTTGTTAACCAGATTTTCGCGATATCACGCGCTAGACCAGCACCAATTACACGCTCGCCCATCGCTAGCATGTTAGTGTCATTATGCTCTCTCGTTGCTTTCGCGCTGAAAGTATCATGAACTAACGCACAACGGATACCATTTACTTTGTTTGCTGCGATTGACATACCAATGCCTGTCCCACAAACTAAAATACCACGATCTACTTCACCATTCGCTACCATTTCAGCTGCTGGAAACGCAAAGTCAGGGTAATCAACAGAACCAGCTTCACATTCACAACCTAAATCAATATATTCAATATTTAACTCTTCTAATAAACTTACAAGTTCTTTGCGGATATTCATACCGCCGTGATCAGATGCTATTACTACTTTCATTTTTACCCCTCCAAATTTTCAATCAATTATCTTCATTTCACACTCGCTACCTCACATAGGAAGAAGTGATCTCCAATATCGTATTATACACGAAACATCAACCTACTGAATGTTTTTTCAGTAAAGTTTGTACAAGTTTTTCCATCTCATCTAACGTTTCTTTATAAATAGAAAGCGAGCCTCCAAATGGATCTGAAATGTCCTTGCCTATACCTTCAGTTAATCCATATAACGTATTTAATTTCTTTTCAACGCTCGGATAATGCCCAAGTACAATTTGCTTATGGTTTTCTGTCATCGTTACGACAATATCAGCCCAATCAAGCAAAGTTTCATTTACTTGCTGCGCCGCATGATCAATTAAAATTCCTTTTTCAGCTAAAGCTTCCTTCGCATGTACCGATGCATCGCTCCCAGGATAGGCGAAAACACCAGCAGATTGCACTTCAAACTTATCTCCTCCGTGATGACGAAGCAACGCCTCAGCCATTGGACTACGACATGTATTGCCAGTACAAACAAATAACACTCGTTTCATTCAAACCCACCCCTATATTCGATTTCTTACCATTCATCATAACTTACATTAGAATAGAACAAAAGAAATGTGAATATACAAAAGAAATGTGAATATACAAAAGGCGCATTTCTCTTATATTTTTTCTAAGAAAAATGCGCCTTATCCACATATATGTGAAACCCTATTTCCAAGTGCCTAGAGTATTTTAACATACATGCTGAACATGCAACAAAAATAAGGAATCCATTTCATACGAAACGGATTCCTCTTATATTGCACTTATTTCATTGTAACTTTCATTACTTCTGTTGAACCTTTTGTAGCTGCTACGCCTACAGTTGTCTTAATAGACTCAGCTGCATCTGTGTTTGTAATAACAATTGGAGTAATTGTGCTTTTCGCTTTTTCACGGATTAATTCTAAGTCGAATGAGATTAATTTATCTCCAGCTTTTACAGCTTGGCCTTCAGAAACGTGAGCTTCGAATCCTTCGCCTTCCATTTTTACAGTTTCTAATCCAACGTGGATTAAAATTTCTGTACCGTTTTTCGCTTTAATTCCAATAGCATGTTTTGTGTGGAATAATTGTACGATTTCACCATCAACTGGAGATACAACTACACCTTCAGTAGGATCGATTGCAACACCGTCACCCATCATACGACCAGCAAATACTGGATCTGGTACTTCTTCAATATTTTTCACTGCTCCAGTTAATGGAGCTACGATTGTTTCTTCATTTGTTTTTGAACCAAGACCGAATAATTTTTTAAACATAGGATAGTCCTCCTTATAATTTACCTAAAAGTTTATAGGGCAATCCCTAGTAAAGCTCGGGATACATGTAAGACTTCATACTTCGAATATTATACTGTAAAAACGCTTTCGAAATAAATTACGTCATTACTAATAGACTCTTATTGTAGCGCTTCACAAAATTCCAGTCAATTCTGATTGTCTGAATAACAATTAGAAGTTAACTTCTATTTATATTTTCTCTTTTTTTGCCCAACTTGTCTAGAGGTCTTTACTACATTTTATTTTTTGTTGTTAATTTGTAAAATTTAATTCAAACTTTTTTCAAAATCCACTTGACTAAAGTAAGTAACTATTTTATTATTACTTACGTAAGGTAAGTTAATAACTTTTAGGAGGTTTTTAAAAATGATGGATTTCGGTCTACTTATTATTCGTCTTATTATAGGAATTACATTCATGGGTCATGGTGCTCAAAAATTATTTGGTTGGTTCGGCGGTTACGGTTTAAAAGGAACAGGTGGCTGGATGGAGTCAATTGGTTTACGTCCTGGTGTATTTATGGCATTTATGGCTGGCGCAACTGAATTACTAGGTGGTTTCTTATTTGCATCAGGTATTTTCATTGTAGTTGGTTCATTATTTATCATTGGAACAATGTTAATGGCTATCTTCACTGTTCACGGAAAAAATGGTTACTGGGTAACCCAAAACGGATATGAATATAACTTAATGTTAATCGCTGTCGCTGTTGGTGTAGCTTTAATCGGACCTGGGGCATACGTTTTACTTTAATTTTTATCTCAAATTTGAGATTCTTGAAAAAAGAACTTACTTCATTACAATTGAAGTAAGTTCTTTTTATGAAACAAAATATTATTTCCAGCAGGATTTTCTCATCGTTATCTTGTAAACAAACAATAAGTATTCATATTTAGAAAGGGGATTACAAGCATGTTATCCATTAATCCAAATGAACAAACTGAAAAAGATAATTACAAATTACTTACTGGAAGTATCATCCCTCGTCCTGTCGCATTCGTTACTTCTGTAACAAAAGAAGGCGTACTAAACGGAGCACCATATAGTTATTTCAATATTGTCGCTGCTAATCCACCACTTATCTCAGTATCTGTACAACGAAAAGTCGGAGAAAGAAAGGACACTTCCCGAAACGCAATTGAAAAAGGAGAATTTGTCGTACATATTTCTGACGAATCATATGTAGCAGCAATTAACGAAACAGCAGCTAACCTCCCGCCAAATGAAAGTGAAATTGAACTAGCAAAACTAACACCAATCGAAAGTGAAGTCATCTCTGTTCCAGGTGTAAAAGAAGCAAATATTCGAATGGAATGCGTATTAGAACGTGCAATTCCACTTGGCGGAACGGAAGACTCACCAGCTTGTGATCTACTAATTGGACGCGTCGTTCGTTTCCACGTTGCCGAACATCTATATGAAAAAGGGCGCATTCACGCCGAAGGACTCAAACCAATAAGCCGCCTAGCAGGACACAACTATGCAAAATTAGGAGAACAATTTGAATTGGTTAGGCCAATCTAAAAGCGGAAGCGGCTCGTTCAGAATCGCAGGACACTTCAAGCTCTCGACCTTGAAGCGCTTTTTGCTTCATGCGAGAGAGCGAAATGACCGGAGATTCTAGCCGTTGGAGCTGGATATATTTAAAAGCAAGGCGGCTAGATTCCTCCCATCACTCAAATATAAAATCCCCTGCTTTTTAGCAGGGGATTTTATCATTGTAATTCTTCCTTCTTTTCCTCTAAAGTAGGCATTTTCTCTTTTTTCGGCTTCCCTAGCTTAATTACGAAGAAGTATAGGGAAAGCAATGTAATAAGAAAAACAATTAAAAACAGGTACGGAGAGTAAAAGGCACGCGCCGCCTCAGTCTTTCCCGCAACAAATTTCAATGACTCAATATCTAAAAACTCAGCAAACATTTGTACACCGAGCATACTAAACCAAAAAACAAAAAAACTAATAATAATACCAAAAACTTGCTTCAATCTCGTCATTCATCTCATCCTTTCTATATCTGTAATTTTTAGCGCAATAAATATAGTACAAACAAAATATTCACAGAAAGGAACTATCTCACCATTCACGAATTAACTTAATCCAACCTAACATCGAAATTTGCAAAATAATACCCCAAATTATAAGTCTTCTTAGCCATCGAGGATAGAAGGTTAAAAATTTAACATACCATTCCAATAGCTTGTTCATAATTCCCTCCTACATAAAATTATATAGGAAAAAGGATATATAATCCAAACCCAACTAAAATGATACCCCCTACTATCTCACCATATGTACCGAGCATATCTTTCGCATGTCTCCCAATTAATAAACCCATCCACGCTAATAACATGCTAACAAATCCAAAAAGTAAAATCGTAATAATTGTTTGTGCCCCATAAATACCAAGACTAAGTCCTACTGAGAAACTATCTATACTGACGCCAAATGCAAATACGAATAAACTAATTCCAATAGGAGCTGTTCTAGTCTCTTCATTTTGTAAAATGCTCGAATATACGATATAAAACCCTAGTCCGATTAATAAAATAGCACCCGCAAAATGTGCGATATCTCCATACTTCTCTGATAAAAAACGACCTAGTACCATTCCTATAAACGGCATAATAATATGAAATATCCCTATCGTCATACCAATATACAGGATTTGTCTTAACTTTAGGGGTATCATCCCCATACCAAGACTCACCGAGAACGCATCCATCCCTAAGGCGAATGCCATAATTATTAAAGGTATTAGCTGTTCAAACGTCATTCATGCCCCTCCTTGGACGTGCTACTTCACAATATGCTTATCCAAGGAGAAATATTCTGTTTGCTAATCTTACCTTATCATTCAATAATAATATGATGTCCTGCCGCTTTTGTTAAACGATTCATAATTGCATTTCCTATTCCTTCATTAGGGAATGACTCACTAAAAATAACATCCACTTCACTTGCATCAAATGTTCTAAGTACATCATATAATTTAGTCGCAACACTAGCTAAGTCACTTCTAACACCACAAGATAATATAACATCTGCACTATATACATGCTGATACTCTTCTGTCGTTAATACGCCTACTTTAAATCCTTCTTCCTTTTTCTCATCCACAAGATGCTGAATAAACTCACGTGAGCCCTCAACAATACTAAGTGGTGCTTTCGGGGCATAATGTGTGTATTTCATTCCAGGCGATTTCGGTTTTTCCTTCTCATCCTTTAAAGCTGGATCTAAAGAAACAGTACCTATCACCGCTTCTAATTGTTCTTTCGTAATCCCACCTGGACGTAATATTGTTGGAACCGCGCTTGTACAATCAATTACAGTTGATTCAACGCCTACTCCAGTTGCACCACCATCAACAATACCTGCAATCTTCCCATTCAAATCTTCATATACGTGAGAGGCTAATGTTGGACTCGGACGCCCTGAACGATTCGCACTTGGTGCCGCAACAGGTACATTCGCCTCTTCAATAAGAGCAAGTGCAATTGGATGATCAGGCATTCTTACTCCAACCGTATTAAGTCCTGCTGTCACCTTCTCTGAAATCCCTTCTTTTCTCGGCAAAATAATTGTTAATGGTCCTGGCCAAAAATGCGCCATTAACTTCTCTGCAACTGGTGGAATTTCTTTCACAATCCCATCTAACTGAGATTTTGTACCTATGTGGACAATGAGTGGATTATCACTCGGTCTTCCTTTCGCTTCGAAAATTTTCGCGATTGCTTCATCATCCATCGCATTTGCACCTAACCCATATACTGTTTCCGTAGGGAAAGCCACCGCCTCATTTTCTCTTAATAATTTTGCTGCTTCTTGTAACTGTGGATAATATTTTTTTCTTTCCACAACATTATCCACAACCCACATGTTTGTATGCATTTTTTTCCACGTCCTTTTCTACCCTTAAATACTTGTCTATTTTTAGTTTACTATGAGATTTATCCAAAAGACAAACAAGGTTTATCCACAAAATGTGGATAAACCTAATTAATCCGTGGATAACTTTGTGAATAGCTGACAATTTAGTATTATTGCATTCTGCTCTTTTATATTTTTACAAAAATGTTCTAGCTGTTGAATTCCCTCTGGAACCTCATCCTTTTCTATAGTAAAAAAGTCAAAAAACTGAAAGATCGGTACAGATTGTGGATGATTTGTTAGTAAGTACAATTGTTGAACACTTTTTTCTTTCATATACTGCAAAAACATTTCAAAAAAATATAAGAAAGTCTGTTTATCCACATGAGGTGTGAATAAACAAGAACGAATAAGCACATCTTCCCCACTTTGTTCATAACCAATTACAGCTCGTATTTCTTCCGCTTCTTCCAAAATCATAAATTGTGCGTACAACTCATTTATTTTATCATCTTTTTTATTAGCTTGTCCGAAAAAAGAATGTAATCTTTCCACATCTGCTTTCGTAGCAAAATACACTTTCTTCATAATAAATCCCTCCTCATTTTTATATATGAAGAGGGATTTATTAATAGTACTATTTAGAGAATAAAGATGTAAAAGCCTCTACAATAAACAATTTAACTTCTGGCTTTTCTTCTTCCTCTTCTACTTTTACATACTCATTTTGTTTTTCTTGTTTTTTCTCCACAGGTTTCTCCACTTTTTCCACAGTTTTTATTTCTTCTTTACTTACAGGCTGCTCTTCGACTTTTGTTTCATTTTTTACTACTTTCTTTTCAGAAGCTGTTACTTTTTTTACTACTTCCTGCTTTACAGCTTTCGTTTCTTTTACCTTATCTACTTTCTTCTCTTCTTTATCTATTACTTCCTCATCTAGTTGTTTCACCTGCTCCTCTTCAGGAGATTCCGCCTTCACAACGTGCTCTTCTTTTCTTACAGCTGTCCCACTCGAAAAATCTAAGAAACACATTGGTGGAAATAATACACACCACCAGTTCGCCCCTTCACCTTCTCCAATTGTGATTAATACTGCTTCATATTCTCCTGCTGGATAAATAAAATTCCCGTATACCTTTGTAGGAAACTTTACATTCTTACTAAATTTCACTTGAAATGAATCTTTACTTCCTTCTCTTTTTAACGTATTTTCCACCGTTTTCTCGATTTCTGGAATATGACTTTGAATTACTTTGCGTGCCTCTTCAAATGAAGTTAAATCCGCTACCCATCCATCAATTTGTGCTTTTACTTCATCACGCACTTTACGCTTTAATGCCTGGTCTTTATCTGAATCACTATTTGCTAAAATTCGTAATCGAACGGCCTCTTTCGGAATAACTGAAGGCCCTTTCGCATCAGCTTTCATATATCCAAACTGCACAAGTAACTGTGCACCAATTAATAGTATAAGAAGATAAGCAATAACTTGTTTTTTCATTTCCTCCACCGTCCCTTCTACAAACAGTGTGGACAGACTTTCATCTTTCTAAACTATTAAATTCAAAATCTATATGAATTTTTCCACAAAAAAATAGAGTAAGGTGTGAACCTTACTCCATCTCTGCAAATACCATACGATCTTTTCCGTTAATATCGAAAACAACCTCAACATGAGCATGTGGAAAAGCTTGTTGTAACAATCTTTTTACATCCTCACCTTGTCCTACTCCAATTTCAAACGCCACAATCGCTTTCTTCTGCAACACATTCGGCAATTCTTCCATAAAACGGCGATAGAAATCTAATCCGTCTTCACCACCAACAAGTGCTCTCTTCGGCTCATGCTCTTTCACAACAGGAGAAAGACCACGCCAATCCTCTTCCGGTATATATGGAGGATTTGAAACAACAACATCTAGCTTTTGACCCGTTTTATGAAATGGTGACAATAAATCACCGTGATAGAACGTTACTTCTGCACCTAAAGCTTTTGCATTTTCTTTTGCAACTTCAATCGACTCTTGTGCAATATCTACTGTATAAACATGAAGATTTTCATTTTCTAAAGCAAGCGTAATAGAAATCGCTCCACTACCTGTACCTATATCTGCTACATGTAGTTTCTCATCACCAAAATGGCGCTCGATTCTTTCTAATACTCCCACTATAAGCTCTTCTGTTTCCGGTCTTGGTATTAATACTTCTTCATTCACAAAGAAAGACCGTCCATAAAACATTTCATAACCAATCATATATTGAATAGGAATACCTTCTACATGCTTGTGGATAAACTCCGTAAAGCTTTTCTCTTGATCCTCAGTTATTTCTTCACGCATATTCATAAGTAATCCTGTTCTGTTCACCTTTAATACATGACAAAGGACAATTTCTCCCGCATTTTCATCTCGTCCATTTTCCTGTAAAAAAGAAGAAGCCCATTTCAGGGCTTCATAGACACGCATTACTCAGCTGCCTCCATCTTTTGAGCCTGATCTTCCATCACTAAGGCATTGATGAAATCATCTAACTTACCTTGTAAGATTTGATCTAGCTTTTGAATCGTTAAACCGATTCGATGGTCTGTAACACGGTTTTGCGGGAAGTTATACGTACGAATACGCTCTGAACGATCTCCCGTACCAACAGCTTGTTTACGGTTTTGATCATACTCAGCTTGCGCTTCTTGTCTAAACTTATCATAAACACGTGCGCGTAATACTTTCATCGCTTTTTCTTTATTCTTGATCTGTGATTTCTCATCCTGACAAGATACAACTACACCAGTCGGTAAATGCGTTAAACGCACCGCTGACATCGTTGTATTAACGCTCTGTCCACCAGGTCCACTAGAAGCGAATGTATCAACACGAACATCTTTCTCATGAATATCAATTTCTACTTCTTCTGCCTCTGGTAATACAGCTACAGTTGCTGTAGATGTATGAATACGTCCACCAGATTCCGTTTCAGGAACACGTTGTACACGGTGAGCACCATTCTCGAATTTCAGCTTCGCGAAAGCACCTTTACCATTAATCATAAAGATAATCTCTTTATATCCACCTAACTCTGTATAGCTAGCCTCAATAATCTCCGTTTTCCAGCCCTGTACCTCAGCGTAACGGCTATACATACGGTATAAGTCACCAGCAAATAAAGCTGCCTCATCTCCACCAGCAGCTCCACGAACCTCAACGATAACGTTCTTATCATCATTAGGGTCTTTTGGAACAAGTAAAATTTTCAGACGCTCTGATAATGTTTTATCTTGTGATTCTAACTCAGAAACTTCTTCTTTTACCATTTCACGCATTTCTGCGTCTAACTTATCTTCTAACATTGCTTTCGCATCTTTTAATTGCTCACGAACATCCTTATACTCACGATACACCTCTACCGTTTCCTGTATATCAGACTGTTCCTTTGAATATTCACGAAGCTTATTTGAATCACTAATAATCGCTGGATCACTTAACAATTCATTTAACTTCTCATAACGATTTTCTACAGCTTGCAAACGATCTAACACATCATTCACCTCTACATCCTAGTATCTAATACAAATAGTATATGGTACTTACTCAAAAAAACGCAAATTATATTTAAAAGTGGCGGTGGCTCTTTCAGCTCTGACCAGCTAAGGTTCTTTCGACCTAAAGGTGCTTTTTACCTTTCGGGCGGAAGGTTCTTAGATGCAAAGAGCTAGCCACCAGAACTAGATATATTTAAAAGCGTAAGCGGATCACACCGCTCATTCTCTCTATTTTGAAAAAAACCCGCCTTGCGCAGCGAGTTTTACTTATCTTTGTTTGCAGGTACTGCATGACAATGACGACAACGCGGTTCATACGATTCTGAAGCTCCAACTAAAATAATTGGATCATCAAATGCCGCTGGTTCTCCATCAATTAATCGTTGTGTACGACTTGCTGGAGATCCACATACAGAACATACTGCTTGTAGTTTTGTCACATGTTCAGCAATCGCCATCAGCTGAGGAACTTGTCCAAATGGTAGACCACGGAAATCTTGGTCTAAACCAGCTACAATGACACGATAGCCACGATTTGCCAATACTTGCACCACTTCCACAATGTCCCCATCAAAAAATTGCACCTCATCGATTGCAATAACATCCAGCTCTTCTGTAATATGTTCAAATATATCCTTTGAAGCTGAAACAGGAACTGCTTTTACCTTTAATCCGTTATGTGATACTACATCTTCTTCACTATATCGATTATCAATACATGGTTTAAATACAATTGCATGTTGTTTTGCAAATTGCGTACGGCGCACACGGCGGATTAGCTCTTCTGACTTGCCAGAAAACATACTACCGCAAATCACTTCAATCCAGCCATTTTGATTTATTAAGTACATGAAGCTCTCCTTTCATCTACTTTTCAGTTAAAAGTAGGGTAAAGGTATAATATTTTCGCAAAAAAAACAGACAAGCGAATACATACACTTGCCTGTTTTATGTTTTTATTACTTAAGACCGTATTTCTTATTGAAGCGGTCAACGCGTCCGTCTGCAGTAGCAAACTTCTGACGTCCAGTGTAGAATGGGTGAGAATCAGAACTGATCTCAACTTTTAGTAATGGATAAGTGTTACCATCTTCCCACTCAACAGTTTCGTTAGATCCTTTAGTAGATCCGCTTAAGAATTTGAAGCCTGTGTTTGTGTCCATGAATACAACTTTCTTGTAATCTGGGTGAATTCCTGCTTTCATTCTTTTCATCTCCTTCCGCCCTGAATCATTTTCGAAACAGAGTTTTTCATCTTCAGCTGCATACACAACTATATTGATGAAACACATATGATGAAATTATAACAAGGCTAACTTCATTTTGCAACTACCTGTTTTTGTCTTTTTAATTTTAAAAGCGCACGCGGCTCTTTCAGAATGGGAGGGGGATGGAGCTTCTGACGTAGAGGCGCTTTTTGCCTCGTAGGAAGACGCGAAGCCACCGACCATTCTAGCCGCTGGAGCTGGATATTAAATTTAAAGTGGAGGTGGCTCGCTCAGCTCTGACCAGTTAAGGTTCTTTCGCCCTAAAGGTGCTTTTTACCTTTCGGGCGGAAGGTTCTTAGATGCGAAGAGCTAGCCACCGGAACTGGATATTATCTTAAAGTGGAGACGGCTCGTTCAAAATCGCAGGGCATTGGAGCTCTCTCGCATGAAGCGCTTTTTGCTTCATGCGAGAGAGCAAAATGACCGGAGATTTTAGCCGCTGGAGCTCGATATCACCTTAAAGCGCACGCGGCTCGTTCAGAATGGGAGGGGGATGGAGCTTCTGACGTAGAGGTGCTTTTTACCTCGTAGGAAGACGCGAAGCCACCGGAGCTGGATATTATCTTAAAGTGGAGACGGCTCGTTTAGCTCTGACTGGCTAAGGTTCTCTCACTTATCTCTCTCTTTAATATCACCTAAACAGCATAAAAAACTCGCTTACTATAAAATAAGCGAGTCCTGATTTTTCCCTTTACTTAGTTGTTACATACCTTTTTGAGTCTGCAACAATGTTTTGTAAAAACTCTTCATTTGTCTTAGTTTGACGAAGCTTACGTAAGAAACTTTCAACGAAGTCTGGTGTATCACGCATTGTTTTACGAATGCCCCATAACTTGTCTAAATGTTCTTTTGGAATTAATAGATCTTCTTTACGTGTACCAGAACGGCGAATATCGATCGCCGGGAAGATACGACGTTCAGCTAATGAACGATCTAAGTGAAGTTCCATATTTCCAGTTCCTTTAAATTCCTCGTAAATAACATCGTCCATACGGGATCCTGTATCAACAAGGGCTGTTGCTAAAATTGTTAAGCTACCGCCTTCTTCAATATTACGCGCAGCTCCAAAGAAACGCTTCGGTCTATGGAAGGCAGCTGGATCGATACCACCTGATAATGTTCTACCACTTGGTGGAATAACGAGGTTGTAAGCTCGAGCTAAACGGGTAATACTATCCATTAAAATGATAACATCTTTCTTGTGCTCTACAAGACGCATCGCACGTTCTAACACAAGCTCAGCTACTTTAATATGATTTTCTGGTACTTCATCAAAAGTAGAACTTACAACATCTCCTTTAACAGAACGTTCAATGTCTGTTACTTCCTCTGGACGCTCATCAATTAAAAGTACAATTAATTCTGCTTCCGGATGATTTGTTGTAACACTATGCGCGATTTCTTTTAATAGACTTGTTTTACCAGCCTTTGGAGGCGCAACAATTAAACCACGTTGTCCAAATCCAACTGGTGCGATTAAATCCATGATGCGTGTCGGTAACTTTTTCGGTTCCGTTTCCAATTTCATTTGGCGATCTGGGTATAATGGTGTTAATGCAGGGAAATGCACACGCTCTTTTGCTGAATCTGGATCATCTCCGTTTACAGCTTCAACTTGTAATAACCCAAAATAGCGTTCATTTTCTTTCGGAGGTCGTACTTTACCAGAAACCTTGTCTCCATTACGTAAATCGAAACGACGAATTTGCGAAGCTGAGATATAAATATCTTCTGAGCTTGGAGAATAGTTGATAGGACGTAGGAATCCAAATCCTTCTGATTGAATAATTTCTAATACGCCTTCCATGAAAAAGAAACCTTCTTTTTCTGCTCGAGCTTTCAAAATAGAAAAAATTAACTCTTTTTTCGTTAACTTGCTATAATACGAAATCTTAAATTCTTTCGCAAGCTCGTATAACTCTTTTAATTTCATGTTTTCTAATGCTGCAATTGACAAATTCATTCAGACACCACACTTTAACGTTATTCTCTTTTTTCATGGGTAAAGGGAAAAAATACGGAAGGCAAATAATTAATAATGAAAGGCAATAAGTTCAAGTAGGGTAATATTCACTATTGTAACCCTTTTATCTAGTTTTAATCAATACGTTGGAACACAAATACAAGAAGCGAAGACAAGAAAATTTGTCTTCGCTTCTTATTTAATTTAGTTCCAGCTCCGATAGTTAGAAAAGTCGACCATTTTAACCTTTCTGAGCGAGCCGCTTGCACTTTTTATTTAATCCAGCTTCAGCAGCTAGAATGGTCGGTGGCTTCACTTCTTCCTGCGAGGCAAAAAGCGCCTCTTCGTCAGAAGCTCCATCCCCCTCCCATTCTGAACAAGCTGCTTACGCTTTTTACTTAATCCAGTTCCAGCGGCTAGAATCTCCGGTCATTTCACTCTCTCACTCGAAGCAAAGAGCGCTTCAAGGTCGAGAGCTCCAATGCCCTGCGATTCTGAACGAGCCGCTTGCACTTTTTATTTAATAACTAAGTTCGGTTTTTTATTTAAGCTATGACGACCATCTACGAAGCGAACTGTGCCTGATTTTGCGCGCATAACAAGGGATTGCGTTGTTCCTACGCTACCTTTAAATTGAACACCGCGTAATAGTTCTCCATCTGTTACGCCTGTTGCTGCAAAGATTGCATCGTCACCTTTTACTAAGTCCTCCATACGAAGGATACGATTAATGTCTTCTATGCCCATTTTTTTACAACGTGCTAATTCAGCTTCGTTTTGTGGCAATAGTTTTCCGTGAATTTCTCCACCTAAACATTTTAAAGCAACTGCTGCTAATACACCTTCAGGTGCTCCACCAGATCCAAATAAAATATCTACACCTGTACGATCAAACGCTGTATTAATCGCTCCAGCTACATCTCCATCATTAATCAATTTAATGCGAGCACCAGCTTTACGAATTTCTTCGATAATTTCTTGATGACGTGGACGATTTAAAACTGTCGCTACAACATCTTCAATATCTTTATTTTTCGCTTTCGCAACTGCACGTAAGTTATCAATAATAGGCGCATCAATATCGACCGCCCCAACTGCTTCCGGGCCAACCGCGATTTTATCCATGTACATGTCAGGGGCATGTAACAAATTACCGTGGTCTGCAATTGCAATAACAGCAAGAGCATTCCAGCCACCAGCTGCTACGATGTTTGTCCCTTCTAAAGGATCAACCGCAACGTCTACACGTGGTCCATATCCTGTACCCAATTTCTCTCCGATATATAGCATTGGTGCTTCATCCATCTCACCTTCACCAATTACAACTGTACCCTTCATCGGAATTGTATCAAATACATCACGCATAGCTGATGTTGCTGCACCGTCTGCCTCATCCTTTTTCCCGCGCCCCATCCAACGCGCTGATGATAAAGCTGCAGCCTCTGTTACACGTACTAACTCCATAGATAAACTTCTTTCCACGATAATCCCTCTCCTTTAAGTCTTTATATTTCTGCCGTATTTTGTGAACCGTGTTTTTCTATAAAGTGTACTTCCGCAAGTAGTGATGCTTCGCTTCCCCCTTGCGGAAGTATCACTTATGCGTTCTTCATTTCTTCAATTTCTTGCTTTGTCATTTGTTCTCGCCAAATGTTTGCTCCAAGCCCTTTAAGCTTGTCCACTATATTCTCATAACCTCGATCAATATGCTCAAGTCCTGTTACTTCTGTAATTCCATCTGCCATTAAACCTGCAATAACAAGTGCCGCTCCTGCTCGTAAATCACTCGCCTTCACTTTTGCACCTTGCAGTAACACAGGACCAGTTACAATTGCCGAACGACCCTCTACTTTAATTTGAGCATTCATACGACGTAATTCATCAATGTGTTTGAAACGGGCACCGTAAATTGTATCTGTTACAACTCCCGTCCCGTGCGCCTTTGTTAAAAGCGTCGTAAACGGCTGTTGTAAATCCGTTGGAAAGCCTGGATATACAAGCGTTTTGATATCAACTACTTTTAACTTTCTATTACCGTTCACCGTAATTTGATCATCGTTCGTTTCAACTTGAACACCAGCTTCTCTTAGCTTTGCAGTAACTGATTCTAAATGCTGAGGAATAACATTATCAACCGTTACTTCTCCTCCTGATGCAGCTCCTAGAATCATATACGTACCAGCTTCAATACGATCTGGGATGATAGTATGGTGACAACCATGTAAAGAGTCCACACCATCTATTCGGATTACATCTGTACCAGCACCTTTAATACGTGCCCCCATGCTTGTTAACAATGTAGCTACATCAATAATCTCGGGCTCTTTCGCTGCATTTTCAATAACAGTTCTACCTTTTGCTCGTACAGCTGCTAGCATAATATTAATCGTAGCTCCTACACTAACAACATCTAAATAAATACGTGCCCCGCGTAGCTCATCTGCTCTTAAATAGATGGCACCTTGTTCATTCGTAACATGTGCACCTAGCGCTTCAAACCCTTTAATATGCTGATCAATCGGCCTCGGTCCTAAATGACATCCACCCGGAAGCCCAATAACAGCTTTTTTAAAACGGCCAAGCATTGCACCCATTAAATAATAAGAAGCGCGCAATTTTTTCACTTTTCCATTTGGCAAAGGCATTGCAACCATGTTAGAAGGATCGACTACCATCTCCTCCTCCTGTCCATAAGTTACTTTCCCTCCAATTTCCTCTAGTAAGTCTCCTAACATTTTCACGTCCGA
This sequence comes from Bacillus sp. 2D03, assembly GCF_003946765.1. Classification (NCBI taxonomy): domain Bacteria; kingdom Bacillati; phylum Bacillota; class Bacilli; order Caryophanales; family Bacillaceae; genus Bacillus; species Bacillus sp. 2D03. The sequence continues at coordinate 65,457 of NZ_RPSJ01000016.1, forward strand.
AATATTAGGGACACCACCAATAGTTACTGGAGTATCTGCTAAAATTGTCGCTGGAATTAATGCAACGGCACTGTTCTTTGCACCACTTACTCGAATTGTTCCATTTAAAGCTCTTCCGCCTTCAATTAGCAATTTTTCCATATTGAGCTCCCTTCTTGTGAATGTATTTACTTTCTATCTTTTTATAGAAAGCTCCCCTTAAGAATCTCAATTACTCTTTCCATCCCAAAACTCAATAAATAGGAAACCATTATCTTCATTTCTCCTGTAGCACGAATAGATAAAGATCAACTATTCATCGAATTCACTTTATCAATTTAGATACGTTATCACATTTATTAATAGGACTATGCACATTATTTTCTATTTAAAAACAAAAATGATAAAATCTTTAGACTTGTTCACGCTTTCATTATACAACGAAAGGAAACCGTCTAAAAGACTAGACGGTTTCCAAAACGGAATTTTATTCTTACGCTTTACCGTTAGAACCGAATTCGCGAATTTTACCAATAACAGTTGCTTTGATAGCGTCGCGGCCAGGTCCGATAAATTTACGAGGATCGTAAACTTCTTGGTCTTTGTTTAATACTTCACGAACAGCTTTTGTAAACTCGATTTGGTTCTCAGTGTTTACGTTGATTTTTGAAGTACCTAAAGAGATAGCTTTTTCGATATCAGCAGTTGGGATACCAGTACCACCATGTAATACTAAAGGTACGCCAGTGAAGTCACGAACTTGTTCCATTTCAGCGAATCCTAAGTTAGGCTCACCTTTGTAAGGACCGTGTACAGAACCTAAAGCTGGAGCTAGGCAATCGATACCTGTTGCTTCAACAAGGTGCTTACACTCTGCTGGGTCAGCGTAAATTACGCCTTCAGCGATTACGTCGTCTTCTTGTCCGCCAACTGTTCCAAGCTCAGCTTCAACAGATACGTTACGAGCGTGTGCGTATTCTACTACTTGTTTAGTAGTTTCAACGTTTTCTTCGAATGGGTGGTGAGAAGCGTCGATCATTACAGATGTGAAACCTGCATCGATTGCTTCTTTACATTTTTCGAAGCTTGAACCATGATCAAGGTGAATCGCTACAGGAACAGTGATGTTCATTTCTTCGATTAAAGCTTTAACCATAGCTACAACTGTTTTGAAACCAGTCATATGACGAGCTGCACCCTCAGATACACCTAGGATTACAGGAGATTTTTCTTCTTCCGCAGCAGCTAAGATAGCTTGAGTCCACTCTAAGTTGTTCATGTTGAATTGACCAACTGCGTATTTTCCTTCTAGTGCTTTGTTTAGCATTTCTTTCATAGAAACTAAAGGCATGGTGAATCCTCCTAAAAAACGTTTTTTGTATCCGATAAGTTCTTATCGCTGGTAGTATGACCAGAATAAGGTAAAATATGTATATATACATACCGGACTTTTTTCTACACTCAATAGGATAACAACTTGTACTCAAAAACTCAACCGTATTCACCTGCACAATAGTCCATGTAAACGCTTTTTTCCATATTTTTTATAAAAAATTCATTTTTACGCCTCTACAGCGAGCTCATTTCTCACAGCTTGACGAATTTCATCAATATCAAATGGTTTAGCAAAATGCATTAAAGCACCTAAATCTTTTGCTTCTTGGATCATATCAAGCTCTCCATAAGCAGTCATTAAAATTACTTTAATACTCTCATCAATTTCTTTTACATGCTTTAAAATCTCTATACCATCCATGCCTGGAATTTTCATATCTAACACTACTAAATCTGGATTATCTTTTTTCACGATATCTAAAGCTTGAAATCCATTTGCTGCTTGGAATGTCTGATAACCTTCTTTTTGGAACACTTCATGTAATAACACACGAATCCCATATTGATCATCAACGATTAAAATTTTACCTTCCATAATTCCCAACCTTTCTGTGTAAGTACAAGATTTAAAGCTTCTTATATCTTAACGATTTATTTTCGCTATTCTTTGGCAAATTCCTTCCTATTCTTTCTTATTTTACCGTTTCCTATTTTGTTATGCTACCCTACGATTTCACCTTTCTAAAAAAATAAACTATAATGAAAGCCGGCAAACACGTACGAAGGGAGTAACATTATGTTAAAAATTTTTTCAACTCAATTAAGTGGTTATTTCTCCAGAGTTTCTCAAAAAGAAGAAATGAATATAGAAGATAGCGCTCGTTTACTTGCTCAAGCACTAGTTGGCGATGGTTTCATTTATTTACATGGTACAAATGAAATGGAGGGCGTTGTTGCCGAGGCACTATTCGGTGCTGAACCAATGAAGCAAGCAAAACGCTTATTTGAAAATGGTAAAGAAGCAGAAGTAACCTCTGCCGATCGTGTACTTCTTATTAGCCGTTTTTCAACAGATGAAGCGGTTGTAGAAATTGCAAAAAAACTACAAGAAGAGGGACACTCTATTGTCGGCATTTCTGCTCTTCAAGAAGGTACGGAATCACTCGAACGATATACAGACGTACATATTGATACAAAACTGTTAAAAGGTCTTATTCCAGATGATGAAGGTAATCGCTACGGATTCCCAAGTTTAATAGTAGCTTTATTTGCTTATCACGGAATCAAATTCACAATCGATGAAATGTTAAATGAATATTAAAAAAAGCGCCTTATTTCAGGCGCTTTTTTTATTACTTGCTCTCTTTATTCGTAATAGAAGCTCTTACGAAGTCATGGAACAATGGTTGTGGACGGTTTGGACGAGAAACAAGTTCTGGGTGGAACTGTGCTGCCACGAACCAAGGATGGTCTTTTAATTCAATGATTTCAACTAGACGGCCGTCTGGGCTTGTACCAGAGAATACAAATCCTTCTTTTTCCATATCCGGACGGAACTGGTTGTTGAACTCATAACGATGACGATGACGCTCATATACAACCGGCTCATTATAAGCATTGTAAGCATTGGTTTCTTCAGCAAGCTTACATGGGTATAGACCAAGACGAAGTGTACCACCTAGGTCCTCTACATCTTTTTGTTCTGGTAATAAGTCGATGATTGCATATGGTGTGTCAGGGTTGATTTCAGAAGAGTTAGCACCTTCTAAACCTAATACATTACGTGCGAATTCGATTGATGCAAGTTGCATACCTAAGCAAATTCCTAAGAATGGAACTTTGTTTTCACGAGCATATTGAATCGCAACGATTTTACCTTCTACACCACGATCGCCGAAGCCACCTGGTACAAGGATACCATCTGTATCGCCAACTAATTCTTTTACGTTTTCTGCTGTTACGTGCTCAGCATTTACCCATTTTACTTCTACATCTGTGTCGAATGAGTAACCAGCATGACGAAGTGCTTCTACAACAGAAATATAAGCATCTTGAAGTTCTACATATTTACCAACAAGAGCGATTTTTGTTTTCTTAGAAAGATTACGCACTTTGTTAACTAGCGCAGTCCACTCTGTCATATCTGCAGCTTGATTGTCTAATTTTAAGTGGTCACAAACGATTTGGTCCATGTTTTGTTCTTGAAGAGATAATGGAACCGCATATAAAGTATCTGCATCGCGAGCTTCGATAACTGCTTTTGTATCAATGTCACAGAATAATGCAAGCTTGTCTTTCATATCTTGAGAAACAGGCATTTCTGTACGAACAACGATAATGTTTGGCTGAATACCTAAGCTACGAAGTTCTTTAACACTATGTTGTGTTGGTTTTGTCTTCATTTCACCCGCTGCTTTTAAGTACGGGATTAACGTACAGTGAATGTACATTACATTGTCACGACCGATGTCGCTCTTAATTTGACGGATTGCTTCTAAGAATGGTAGAGACTCGATATCACCAACTGTTCCACCGATTTCTGTAATAACAACATCCGCATTTGTTTCACGGCCAGAACGATATACGCGCTCTTTAATTTCGTTAGTAATGTGAGGAATAACTTGAACTGTTCCTCCTAAATATTCACCGCGACGCTCTTTTTGAAGAACTGAAGAGTAAATTTTACCTGTTGTTACGTTGCTGTATTTGTTTAAGTTAATGTCGATGAAACGCTCATAGTGACCAAGGTCTAAGTCAGTTTCTGCGCCATCATCTGTTACGAATACCTCACCGTGTTGATATGGGCTCATAGTCCCTGGGTCTACGTTAATGTATGGATCAAACTTTTGAATCGTTACGTTTAAACCACGATTTTTTAAAAGTCTTCCAAGAGATGCTGCTGTAATACCTTTTCCTAAAGACGATACTACACCGCCTGTTACAAAAATATACTTAGTCATGAAAAAGCTCCCTTCTATTTTGCTGTTATATAATCACCGTTGCAAAGCGCAACGTATGTAGATAACACTGTATCCATCTTATTGTTAGACTCTTTTTATTTTCTAAACAAAAAACAAAAAAGAAAATTGCTCCCCTCATCACAAAAAGTAATAAGTAGGGAGCAATTTTCTTTTATATTTACACTTTAAAAGTATTATCGTCCTTTTTTAAAGAGCCCAAAAATGATTCTACATGGACGATAATGAAAAGTCAAGAACTACAGTTCTTCCTCTTCTTCTTCTTCAGTTTCATCATACTCAAGTTCTTCTTCAGCGAAGTCGTCGTCATCTTCGTCTAAATCATCAAGATCGTCGTCATCTCCGTCTTCTTCTTCAAGAACTTTGTCCAAATCTTCTACATCGTCTTCTTCTTCAATTACGTCTGCATCGTCGAAGTCATCTTCGTCTTCTTCAATGTAGTCGTCAAAACCGTCTTCTTCAACTTTACGTTTCTTCTTCGGTTTTGGTTGAGGCAAGATTTCTTCATCAATTTGCTCATATGGGTACCAGCTGCGTAGTCCCCAACGATTTTCTCCTAAATTAATGAAACGTCCATCGATGTTTAAGTCTGTATAAAATTGTGCGATTTTCGCATTAACTTGCTCTTGAGATAGTCCCAGCACTTGAGCGATTTCTTGAACCAACTCGTTGAATGTCGTTGCTTGTTTTTTATCCCCTAAAACGCTATGTACAACTTCAATCATTGAACATTCTTTTAGCTCTTCTGGTGAATATTGCTTAAAATCCACTTATGCGGCACTTCCTTTCATCAAATATAACCTTATATATAACGGCCTGCTTAAAAAAATCCATACTATTCATTATAAACAAAAGTCGCACAAATATGCTACAAAAAAAACGGGAAACTTTTATAGGGTAGTAAAATTATAATTTGTCTGTTCCTTATTTCGGAAGCATATGGGCCCCTTGCAATACATACCTAATTTGCATTTCTGTATATTCTTCGAGCGTATACAGTTTTTGCAGCGCCCAGCGTCTAAATCCCCACATCTGTCCTTGTATAAAAATATTATGCGCAAGAAGCTGTATTTCTTTTTTATTTAATGTAAATGTTCCATTTTCCGTACACTGTTCTAAAATATTCTCGAACATTCCTACCATTTGAAACTCCTTTTCTAATACATACGGAAGTGATTCTTTCGGTAAAAAGCGTACCTCTTGATACATTATCAATACTTCTTCCTGTAATTCGTCCATCACTTTAAAGTAATTCGTTATTGCTATCTTTAAACTTTCTATACTCCCTTTTTCTGTACACACTACTTCCTCTAATCTTTCTTTTACATGTTCATATATACTATCACAAACTAAATATAAAACATCATCTTTGGTACGAATGTACTCATAAAGTGTCCCTATACTAAACCCAGCCGCTTTTGCAATCTCTCTCGTTGTTGTACGCGGAAATCCTTTTTGTTTAAACAGTTGCACCGCACCTTTAATCATTTGTTCACGTCTTAACGCAACTAATTTTTCATCTTTCACCGATGCATGCACATTATGTTTAACCATTCCCTTCACCTCTCTATTATTTTTTGGAAGGAAAAAGCGTAGGAAAATACCTACGCTTTCGTTCCTACTTCGTTAACATACGAGAAATTACAAGCCTCTGAATCTCTTGTGTTCCTTCATATATTTGTGTAATCTTTGCATCTCGCATATAACGCTCTACTGGATAATCTTTCGTATAACCGTAACCACCAAATACTTGCACCGCTTCAGTCGTCACCTTCATCGCTGTATCTCCTGCAAATACTTTTGACATCGCTGATTCTTTTCCATACGGAAGCCCTTCTGATTCAAGCCAAGCCGCTTGATATGTTAAGAGGCGTGCCGCTTCTACATCTGTTGCCATATCCGCAAGTTTAAAGCCAATCCCTTGCTGCGCCGCAATTGGTTTTCCAAATTGATGGCGCTCCCTTGCATATTCTACAGAAGCATCTAAAGCCCCTTGTGCAATACCAACAGCTTGCGCCGCAATACCGTTACGACCTCCATCTAATGTTTGCATCGCAACTTTAAACCCTTGCCCCTCTTCTCCAAGTAGATTCTCTACAGGAATACGGCAATCTTCAAACATAATTTCAGTCGTTGGTGAAGAGCGAATCCCTAGCTTGCTCTCCTTCTTCCCAACTGAAAATCCCGGTGTATCACTTTCTACAATAAATGCACTCGTACCGCGCTGCTTCGATTCAGGATCAGTTAGCGCAAAAACAACATAAATATCAGCAATACCGCCATTTGTAATGAAAATTTTTGATCCATTTAAAATATAATGATCGCCATCTCTCTTTGCGATTGTCTTCATTCCACCAGCATCCGATCCAGATCCTGGCTCCGTTAAGCCATATGCACCAATTTTCTTCCCTTCAGCCATCGGTCGTAAAAACTTTTGCTTTTGCTCTTCCGTCCCAAATTTAAAAATTGGCCATCCCGCAAGTGAAGTATGCGCGGACAGTGTTACACCTGTTGAAGCACAAACGCGAGATAATTCTTCAATAGCGATTACGTACGCTAAGTAATCGCTTCCAATTCCGCCGTACTCTTCAGGCCATGGAATACCAGTTAAACCAAGCTCTGCCATTTGATCAAATAACTCTCGATCAAATCTCTCTTCTTCATCACGCTCAGCTGCTGTTGGTGCCACTTCATTTTTAGCAAAATCTCGAACCATTTTTCTTATCATTTCATGTTCTTCTGACAATTTAAAATGCATCTCCGTCTCCCCCTCGCCCTTTTATAAAGCACGGCTAATAACAAGTTTCTGTATTTCACTTGTTCCTTCATATATTTGCGTGATTTTCGCATCACGGAAAAATCGTTCTACTGGATAGTCTTTCGTATAACCGTAACCACCAAATACTTGCACCGCCTCAATCGCGACTTCAACCGCTGTCTTAGAAGCAAATAATTTCGCAATAGATGCTTCTTTACCGCATGGTAATCCTTGTGCCCTAAGAGATGCCGCTCTATATACGAGTAACCTTGCTGCCTCGACACTTGTTGCCATATCTGCAAGCTTGAAGCCAATTCCTTGCTGCGCCGCAATGGGCTTCCCGAATTGCTCCCTTTCTTTTGCATAATCAATTGCACAGCCAAGCGCCGCTTCAGCAATTCCTAACGCCTGCGCACCGATTCCAATTCGCCCAACATCTAAATTCGCCATCGCCACCTTGAATCCTTGTCCTTCTTCCCCAAGTAAATTCTCAGCTGGCACTTTCATATCTTCAAAAGTAAGTTGTACTGTACGAGAACCGAGAAGTCCCATCTTATGTTCATCTTTTCCAATGATTAAACCAGATGTATCTTTCTCTACTATAAATGCAGAAATACCACTTTTTCCTGCCTCTGGATTTGTAGAAGCGAATACAATGTATGTACTTGCTTCACCACCATTTGTAATAAACACTTTCGATCCATTAATAATATAATGATCACCTTTTTTCACAGCTCTTGATTTTAAACTCCCTGCATCTGATCCTGCATTTGGCTCTGTTAAAGCAAATGCACCTAAATATTCCCCGGTTGCAAGTTTAGAAACATATTTTTTCTTCTGTTCTTCTGTTCCGAAATATAAAATCGGATTCATTCCAACTGACGTATGTACAGCTAAAATTACACCAACTGTTGCACTTACCTTTGAGATTTCCTCAATTGCTAGAATGTAAGAAATAAAGTCCATTTCTGCCCCGCCGTATTTTGCAGGCGCTGGAATACCCATTAATCCAAGCTCACCCATCTTTTGCAAAATCTCTTTCGGGAACACCCCTTGTTCCATACTAGGAACAAAGGGGGCTATTTCCTTCTGTGCAAAATCCCGAACCATTTTCCTCATCATTTGCTGCTCTTCATTAAAACGAAAGTTCATATATTCCGCCTCCATTTGCTATATATCCTTTAAATAATTTGGTAAGACCACTATGTTGTAACAAAGGGGGCATTTATTCGTAAACGTAGAATCCACGACCTGTTTTACGCCCTAACCATCCTGCATTCACATACTTACGTAATAATGGACATGGGCGATATTTACTATCTCCTAATCCTTCATGCAGCACTTCCATAATGTATAAACACGTATCTAAACCGATAAAATCAGCGAGTGTCAAAGGCCCCATCGGATGGTTCATACCAAGCTTCATGACTTCATCAATTGCTTCTTTCGTCGCTACACCTTCATATAACGTATAAATTGCTTCGTTAATCATCGGTAGTAAAATGCGGTTTGATACAAAACCTGGGAAATCATTCACTTCAACTGGTACTTTCCCAATTTTTTTCGTAATATCTTCAATTGCTTCATATACCGCATCATCGGTAGCCAAACCACGAATAATCTCAACAAGCTTCATAACTGGAACTGGATTCATAAAGTGCATACCGATTACTTTTTCCGGACGCTTCGTTACCGCTGCAATTTCTGTAATTGGCAGAGATGACGTATTCGTCGCTAAAATTGCGTGTTCTGGAGCAATTTCATCTAGATTCGCAAAGATTTTCTTTTTAATATCCATTTTCTCAACAGCTGCTTCAATAATAAGATCCGCTTCTTTCACACAATCTAAATCAAGCGTTACTGTAAGACGATTTAATGTCGCTTCCTTCTCTTCTTCCTTCATGCGTCCTTTTTCTACTTGGCGGGCTAAGTTTTTCGTAATGATAGCCAATCCTCTATCTAATTGCTCTTGCTTTAAATCTTGTACCTTCACGTCATATCCTGCCATTGCACATACTTGTGCAATTCCTGACCCCATTTGCCCTGCACCAATTACAACAATGTTTTGTACACCCATTTTTTCTTCCCCCTTAATTGTTAATAAATTTTATACCCTCGAACTTTAATTAGTGAACTTCAATCATCACTGCGTCCCCTTGACCGCCACCGCTACAAATCGAAGCAATTCCAATTCCGCCGCCGCGCTGCTTAAGTGCATGGATTAGTGTAACGATAATGCGCGCTCCGCTTGCTCCAATTGGATGCCCCATCGCTACCGCGCCGCCATTTACATTCAATTTTTCCGGATCAATTCCTGCGATTTCTGTACTTGCAATTGCTACCGCTGCAAATGCTTCATTAATCTCGAATAAATCGATGTCTTCAATTTTCTTGCCTGTTTTTTCAAGCAATGCGTTAATTGCATAACCTGGCGTTCTTGGGAAATCTTTAGATTCCACTGCAATTGCTGTATGCGCCAAAATTGTCGCTAATGGCTTTCTTCCTTCTTGCTTCGCTCTGTCTTCGCTCATTAATACAAGTGCGGCACCACCATCATTTAGTCCCGGCGCATTACCAGCTGTCACCGTCGCTGTCTTATCAAATACAGGTTTTAACTTTGCTAACTTTTCAATCGTTGTATCTTCACGTGGCGCCTCATCCTTTGCAACGACAATAGGATCGCCTTTTCTTTGCGGAATCGTTACTGGCACGATTTCCTCTTCAAAACGCCCTTCTTTATGCGCTGAAACCGCACGCTGATGGCTACGATATGCCCATTCATCTTGCGCTTCGCGAGAAATTCCATCTTCCTTCGCAACTTCTCCACCATAAACGCCCATGTGTGTACCTGAAAATGCGCATGTTAAACCGTCAGCAACGTTTAAATCAACAACTTCGTTATTGCCCATTCTGTATCCCCATCTTGCTCCGCGTAAAATGTAAGGACTGTTACTCATCGACTCCATACCGCCAGCTACAACCAGTGATTGATCGCCAGTACGAATAATCTGATCCGCTAACGTAACCGCACGAAGCCCTGATGCACAAACTTTATTCACTGTTTCCGTCTGCACTTCCCAAGGGATTCCAGCAGCCCTCGCAGCTTGGCGCGATGGAATTTGTCCCTGCCCACCTTGAATAACCGTTCCAAATATAACTTCTTCAACATCACTAGCCGCAACATTTGCTCTTTCAAGCGCTGCTTTAATTGCAATTCCTCCAAGTTCCGTCGCTTTTACATCTTTTAAAGATCCTCCAAATTTTCCAACTGGTGTTCTTGCAGCACTTAAAATAACTGTTTTACTCATGTTTCTTTCCCCCATTTCATTTTTTAACACTGAGCGCTCGCTCGGTATCCCTACGTTGAGAAGAGGTGCAATCATTGCACCTCTTTCTAAAGTTGTATACATTCTTACAAACTACATCGCTTCTTTTTTCTGTCCGATAACAGATCGTTCTAAAATCTCTGTCACATCAAGAGTTTGAACCTTCTCTTCTACCTCTTTCGCTTTCGTTCCATCACTGATCATCGTTAAGCAATATGGACAACCTGTACCGATAATGGATGGCTGTACAGCTAATGCTTGTTCTGTACGAGCAACGTTAATACGTGAACCTGTTGTTTCTTCCATCCACATTAAGCCACCACCTGCGCCACAGCACATTCCCGTTTCACGGTTACGTGCCATTTCTACAAGATTCACTCCAGGAATCGCTTTCAAAATGTCACGTGGCGCTTCATACACTTCGTTGTATCTTCCTAAATAACAGGAATCATGGTACGTAACTGTTTCTTCAATAGCGTGAACAGGCTTTAAGCGCCCTTCTTTCACCCACTGAGCTAACAATTCTGTATGATGATAGACTTCTGCTTGCAAGCCAAAGTCCGGATACTCATTTTTAAATGTGTTATAAGCATGAGGATCAATCGTAACGATTTTCTTCACTCCTGCCTTTTCAAATTCTTCGATATTCTTTGTCGCCATCTCTTGGAATACAAATTCATTTCCAAGGCGGCGTGGTGTATCTCCAGAATTCTTTTCTTTATTACCGAGAATTGCGAATGAAATGCCTGCTTCGTTCATTAACTTCGCAAACGATATCGCAATCTTCTGACTACGATTGTCGTATGATCCCATTGAACCAACCCAGAATAAATACTCGAATTCCTCCCCAGCTTTTGATTTTTCTTTTACAGTTGGAACTGTTACTTCGTCATCACCTTGGCGCCATGTTTCACGCTCTTTACGGTTCAGCCCCCACGGATTTCCTTGACGCTCGATATTTGTCATCGCGCGTTGTGCTTCCGCGTCCATTTTCCCTTCAGTTAAGACGAGATATCGACGTAAATCAATAATTTTATCAACATGCTCATTCATAACTGGGCATTGATCTTCACAGTTACGACACGTTGTACATGCCCAAATCTCTTCTTCTGTAATAACATCTCCGATTAAACTCGGATCGTAAGCGAGCGTTGTAGACGCTGATTCTTGTTGTCCTTTTCCAGCTGCCATCATCGCTAACTGATTTCCTTGTGTATTATTGAAGGCAACTACTGGAACCCACGGTGCTTTTGATGTTACCGCAGCTCCTTTATCAGTTAAATGATCGCGAAGTTTTAAAATTAAGTCCATCGGCGATAACATTTTTCCTGTTCCTGTTGCCGGACACATATTTGTACAACGGCCACACTCTACACAAGCGTATAAGTCAATAAGTTGATTTTGTCTAAAGTCTTCAATTTTACCAACACCAAATGTTTCTTGCGTTTCATCTTCAAAATCAATCTTTTCAAGCTTCCCTGGGTTTGAAAGACGACCGAAGAATACATTAGCTGGTCCTGCAATTAAATGCGCATGTTTTGATTGTGGAACATACACTAAAAACGTTAACAAAATTAGTAAATGCACCCACCAAGAAAAATAGAACACTGAAATGGCTACGGTTTCATTTACCCCGCTAAAAACGTAAGCGATTGCAGAAGCAATTGGTTCACTCCATGAAAGCTCCTCGCCATGCCATATAAGTCCCATACCGTTACCAAGTAGCACAGAAATCATTAAACCACCGATAAAGATAAGAACAAGACCTGATTTGAAGTTACGTTTTAAACGAACAAGCTTTTCTACATAACGTCTATGAAAAGCCCAAAATACTGCAATTAAAATAACAAGTGTGACAATTTCCTGGAAGAATGTAAATGCAGGGTATAGTGGTCCAAGTGGAAGATGTGATCCTGGTGCGAGTCCTTTCCAAACGAAGTCAATTGCTCCAAATTGGACAAGAATAAATCCGTAAAAGAACATAACGTGAATGATGCCGCTTTTCTTATCTTTCAGCAGCTTTTTCTGACCGAAAACATTGACCTTAAGGAGATCCCAACGCTCTTTAAAACGACGGTCAAACTCAATTTTTTTTCCTAATTGTATGTAGGCCATTCTCGTCCGTATAAGATATACAAACAAATATCCTGCATAAGCAATAACAGCAATGGCAGCCAGCCAATTAATAATCAGTAAGCTATTCATTTTTATGCTACCCCTCTCTTTGTAAGCCCTCTTTCTTTTTGAATCTTCAAAAATATATAATTTTCTGAATTATATCCCCTATCCCCATTATATAATGAGTGAGCATTCAGTCAACAGTTTTTTGTTATAGAACAACACATTTTTTCATAAAGCTGTTTATTTCGGTGAAACTATAAAGTGAAACTTTAATCAGTAGGGGCGGTTCTTCCCCCGCTGATTATTAGTTGAACCAATCGGGCTTTTACGGGCAGTTGATTTCCAAACTAACTTCTACTTATTCAACAGTTTTTGAGGTGTGAGGCTTACTGCCCTTTAAAGCGGGATAAAGTGCAACTTTCATCAATGCAACATACTATCCTCTGATGAACTTTATAATAACAACCGTGCTACCCGTATCATTTGTAACACACTGAAGGTGAAAAGAATGCGAAGGAGGGAATTCACTGATGCTCTACTTATCTCTTTTGTTAATATCCGTTGCTCTTTGGATTACAATTGACCTTTCATACGGGAGACTTCTTCATTTAAAACGGGTAAGCTCTCGCACTTTCCCTTTACGTCAAAGTGATTTTCGCCTTTATACATACGGGAAAGATTTATATGACGCTTTATTTACTGACATAAAACAAGCACAGCACCACATTCATATTTTATTCTTCATTGTAAAAAACGATAAAATCAGTCGTGAATTTTTAAAATTGTTGATTGATAAGGCTCAGGAAGGAATTGAAGTACGACTTTTACTTGATCGATTTGGCAGCCATTCTTTATCAAACGAAGCTATTCGCTCCCTGCAAAAACATGGTGTATCTTTTTCATTTTGTCATAAGGTAAAATTTCCTCTTCCTTTCTTTTCTGCCAATCAAAGAAATCATAGAAAAATTACAGTGATTGATGGGAAAACCGGCTATATCGGGGGATTTAATATTGGCGAAGAGTATCTAGGGCATAATGAACACTTAGGATTATGGCGAGACTATCATTTACGTCTTACAGGAGAAGGGGTTCAAGATTTACAAAAGCAATTTTTGCATGATTGGTTTGATGATACGAAACAGAATTTATTGGATGCTTCTCTTTATTTTCCAAAACAACAACCAGGTACCATCCTGCATCAATTTATTCCGACTGATGGTGCTTATTTACAGCATACTTTTTTACATTTAATTAACGGAGCAAAAAAAGAAATCTGTATCGGTACGCCATATTTCATTCCTGGAAAAAAAATTATGAATGCCTTATTAAAAGCAAGAGAAAGAGGGGTTCAAATCACAATTCTTGTTCCAGAAAAAGCTGATCACCCTCTCGTTCGAGAAGCAAAATTCCCGTACTGCCGAAAATTAATACAGGCTGGTTGCAATATTTATGCATTTCAACAAGGGTTTTTTCACGCCAAAATTATTATAGTGGATGATGATATTTGTGATATCGGAACGGCAAACTTTGATATGAGAAGTTTATATATTAATCATGAAATAAACTGCCTGTTATATAATAAACATTTCATTCAAACAGTAAAAAATAAATTTCATGAAGATCTAGAGAATGCATCCGTACTTTCCTATAGCGATGTAAACCCGCCTTCTCTTATCGATAGAGGAAAGGAATGGATTGGAACAATGCTTGCTTTCTTTTTATAGGAAAGACAATGAATAAAAGAGGTGTATCTCATATGATTATACGGTTTGGATATGTCTCACATGCAATGGCACTCTGGGACTGTTCTCCTGCCAAAACAATGACGTTTACAAGCTTTAAGAAACTTAGCAAGCAAGAACGAGAAGACAAACTGTACCATGTTATAAGGCAAAATTTAGAGCACACAATACGTATCCTTCATTACAATATAGCACATGAAATCCCACTATATCGCCTATCGTCTTCCATCGTCCCACTTGCAACACATCCCGAAGTCGAGTTTGACTATATTGGGTTATTCACACCACTTTGGCATAAAATAGGGGCTTTAATTAAAGAACACAATTTACGAATAAGTTTTCATCCAAATCAATTTACGCTATTTACAAGCGACAAGCCACATATTACTACTAACGCTATTACGGATATGACTTACCATTATAAAATATTGGATGCTATAGGCATTGCAGATTCTTCTTACATTAATATTCATGTAGGTGGAGCCTATGGAAATAAAGAAAAGGCAATTGAGCGCTTCCATGAAAACATAAAAAAACTTCCTACACATATAAAAAAACAAATGACTCTTGAAAATGATGATAAAACCTATACAACCGCTGAAACTTTATCAATTTGCCAAAAAGAAAATATTCCATTTGTATTTGATTATCATCATCATATGGCCAACCTTTGCGAGGAACCACTAGAAGAGTTGCTTCCTGCAATTTTTGAAACTTGGTCACATACAAATATCTCTCCTAAAGTTCACATTTCCTCCCCGAGATCGGAAAAAGAATTTAGGGCTCATGCTGAATATATCGATTTAGAGTTTATTAAGCCTTTCTTACACATTGCAAAAAAAAATAATCATAATTTCGATATTATGATTGAAAGTAAACAAAAAGACTTAGCACTATTCCAATTAATAGATGAACTTTCTGCTATAAGAGGAATTAAAAGAATAAGTGGTGCAATGTTACAGTGGTAAATTGTAACTTTGCACCATTTTTTCAAAAAAGTAATTTTTATAGTAAAAAATATTCTATTTTATATGCTATTATTTAAATTAGCATTTTCTCCCCGAGATTCAACTTTATTGAAACGGAGTCATAATATGATTAATCAAAAAAAGTATATACAATCTGTCATAATATACATATTTATATTTGCTCTTTGGATATTCCTTATACCAAGTGAGTCGAATATAAAAGAAATCGGGATTCTTTTCTTATTCTGTTTCGCTGCACTTTTTTCTTGCTATTGCTTATGTAAAGCGATTAGAAAAATGACGCCTGGTGATAAATTATTTTGGATTTTATTATTATGTACTTGTCTATGCGGGTTAGCTATGGAGATAACTTTATTTCTTTCTTCACTTTCTATTCATAAGCAAGTTATATTCTCATATAAAGCATTACCTTTTTTTATCATACAATATGTTTTACTCTTTGTTGGATTTGCTATAAAGTTTATAAAAATTTACTCTATTAAGGGTCTTGCTCAATTTTCATTCGATAGCATATTTATTGTTATTATGAACATTTATTTCACTTTAACTTTTATCTTGGACCTTTCAAGCTTCCGTATGCTAACAAAGGAAACTTGGATTTTAATTGGCTATTTTATTGCACAATCATTAGTAATTTACGCCGTTATTAGTCTATATAGAAGAGAACAATATTCTTCTAGTAGAATCGCATTAATTATCGGTTTCACTATTATACTCGTATACGGTTACATTCATCTGTTTCAATTAAATTTTGGGATGAAAACTTCTCCTGAATTTAATTATTTAATACACACTGCTTCTATTTTATTAATTGGACTTTCTTCCATACTATATATCTTGGATAAACCAATGCAACATGAAACGAAAGCAAAATATTATCGATTCGATTATGTACGTTTTATACTACCTTATTTTAGTATAATTATTACTTTTTCCTTTATTATCATTCAACCTTGGGATGATAAATTTATGTTAATTGGTCTCGTATTATCACTTATTTTGTTATTCTTGCGGCAACTTTACATGTGGAAAGATAATCAAGCACTAATCCTTACATACGAACAGTTGACTACACAACTAGAGGACGAAGTTGAAGAAGGTGCATTTGCATTATCAAAAAGTGAACAACGCTATAAATCTTTATTCGAAGATCATCCCGATGCCGTTTTCTCTTTAAATATGAATGGCATTTTTCAACAATCTAATAAGGCTTGCGAAAGCTTATTTACTGCCTATTATTGCGAAGTGGCAAGCTATTCTCTGGTACACTTCATTGATTCAAAAGACCACGAACTACTAAAGAAGGCTTTACAAATTACAAAGGAAGGTAGGCCACAAACGTTAGAAGTTCGTACAAAAGAACAAGAAGGCTATTATTATTATCTTCATATTACACTTATCCCTACTTTTATAAACAAAGAAGTGGTCGGAATGTTTGGGATAGCGCGTGATATTACCACTTTATACGAAAAACAAAAACAAGTAGAGCATTTAGCCTTTCACGATGCACTTACTGGATTACCAAATCGCCGAAAGTTCGAAAAAGATTTAAAAGCCATTTTAAATACAGCTCAAACTAACGCAAATGATGTCGCCGTCATATTCCTTGATTTAGATCGATTTAAAAAAATTAACGATAGACTTGGTCATGACGTCGGAGATTTATTATTAATTGAAGTAGCAAAAAGATTACGCGGTTGCTTGCGTTCAAAAGATATCGTCGCTCGCCAAGGTGGAGATGAGTTTACAATTCTATTACCAGAAATGTACTCAGAAAAAAGTGCAATTTTTATAGCTGAACAGATTTTAACTATTTTAAACAAACCATTCTTCATTCAAGGCGAAGAACTCTCTATTACACCAAGTATCGGAATTGCGATGTACCCTGATTATGGAACTGATGTAAATGAATTAATGAAAAATGCTGATATGGCTATGTACCGTGCGAAAGCAAATGGAAAAAACAGATTTGTTTTCTTCTCAAAAGAAATGAGTATCGCTCAAAATGAAATTCAATTCTTAGAAGGTGAACTTTCAAAAGCATTACAACAAAATGAATTTTTCCTTGAATACCAACCACAAGTAAGCACAAAAACAAAACAAATTATCGGTTTTGAAGCATTAATACGTTGGAAGCATCCAAAACTCGGTATCGTATCTCCTGCCCAATTTATCCCTCTAGCAGAGGAAACTGGTTTTATTATTGAACTTGGCAATTGGATTTTACGTACTGCCTGTTTAGAGGCAAAAAGATGGCATAATCAAGGTTTTTCTCACTTAAAAGTTGGTGTAAATTTATCTGTTGTTCAATTTAACCATGCAGATTTAATCCCAACTATTTCAAAGGTGTTGGAAGAAACAGAACTAAAACCAGAAGCACTAGATATTGAAATTACGGAAAGCATCGCGATTAATCAAAATCAATCTGTAGTTGCAAAACTAGAACAACTTCAAAATCTCGGTATTCAAATTTCAATCGACGACTTTGGAACTGGTTATAGTTCTTTAGCTTATTTAACAAAATATCCAATCAACACATTAAAAATCGCTCGAGAGTTTATTTGTGGAATTACAACTAGCCCTTTAGAAGAAGCAATTGTCTCTTCCATTATTACACTATCAAAAGAACTAAATTTAAAAGTGATTGCAGAAGGTGTAGAAACGGAAGAAGAATGGGAATTTTTACATAAACAAAATTGTGATCACATTCAAGGATTCTTTATTAGCAAACCTGTTTCTAGTAAAGATGTTTGGATGTTACTCCATAAAAAAACAACCGTCTAAGTAAGACGGTTGTTTTTTTAAAACTCAAAAGGCATATCTGAAGCTAATTGTACCTCTTGATTATCATGAGAAATTACTTTGCTTTTCTCTAAAGCTGTATCCGCTAATGAAATACCCCATGTCATTGCTAACGTTAATAGACTACCGATAAGTAGTTTCTTCATATTCCATCACCCACATTTTTTCTTTTAATATATCATGAAAATTTATCCATATATTATGCAATTATGCATATTTAGTTTTTGCGTTATTTTATTTCTTCATTTTTTTCATAAATTTTTCTTTATACGTATGCATTTCTAATATATCAAAAAAGAAATAAGCTTTTTCATAAGCCTCTTCACTCTCTGTCTCATCATAGCCTAGCTTTTCTAAGCATTCACCTTTTTGATAGTATAGTTGCCCAATCAATGCCATACTATTAATTCGACAAGATATTTCAATAGCTTTATTTATTTGATAAAGAGCCTCTTCATATTGATTATCTAAGTATAATGTTTTCGCATAATTATGTCTTACCTTCACATCAAACTCTTTATTTTCAGGTAATGCCTCTAATTGCTTTAATATACCTTCAAATAACTCCATACCTTTCTTAAAATAACCATTTTCAGCATAAATATTTGCAATTGCATTCTCTATATAAAGATTTTGGTACACATCAATCCCAGTTAATTGTTGATTTAACAATTTTTTTAATTCTAAAATACAATATTCATAATCAATTTTCTTCAATACATACGCTGCTACATGATATTGCCATTGAAGAAATTGCTGAAACTCAGGATGATATTCTTCCTTTTTCAACTCATTCCATACTTTATTATAAATTTCTTTATATTTCTTTTGCTTACAAAGCATAATGATTTGATCTTTTAACTGCTTTTTCCTCTCAATATCGGAATAAATGAGTACCTCATAAAAATGAATAATGGGAACTTGTAACTTTGCTGCAATACCTTGCAATATATCCATACTTGGGTATACCGCACCCGATTCAATTCTGCTCACTTCCGATTGATGACATATGTTCTCGGATAACTGTTTTTGTGTTAATCCTCTCAACACTCTAATTTTCTTAATTTCACTTCCTAATTTCTCTGCGTGCATACTTACTCACCATCCCATTATAACAATCTAATTTGTTAAGTTGTCATACCACTACAATAATGTGAATTCGACAATTTTTGATATGAAATAATGCATAATATATATAAAATTCGGCAAATTTTTCATACAATTCATCTCACATACAATAATAGATTAGGAGTGTTATAGATGAATTATAGAAAACTTGCTAGTGCTTTCGTTACATTCGGTCTTCTTTGCCCTTTATCAACAGAAGCTATTCATGCTCAAGAATTAGACAAAAGTGTAGTCAAAGTTGAAATTGCTCAGCCTGGTTTAACAATCGGGAAATTAACACAACCTCAAAATGATACGAAAGAAAATATTGCTAAAAAGTATTTAAAAGGTGAGGTAAATGGGGCGAAAGCTCAACAAGAACAAGTCACTACTGAAAAAAATGTAGATTTCCAACCTACAAATAAAGAAACCAAAGAAAATCAAACCGAAGTTCGCCTTGCACAAACATATAAAAACTATAAAGTATATGGCCAAGATCTCATTGTAAAAGTAGATAAAAATGGAGTAATCACAACTGTTAGTGGTAAAGTTGTTCAAAATTTAAATCAACAACCTAATCTTACTATAACAAATTTTTTGTCGAAAAATGAAGTAAAATCTAAATTACGCGATATAGTTCAAATTCCAAGTGATGCAGTTGAGACAGAATTCTCTAACGAAACCGTTGTTTATAAGAAAAAAGATGGCTATTATACATTCGCAACTGTTATTACATTTACTTATGAAAACAATGAACAAATTATAAACGGCAATGCTATCGTTGATTTAAAAACTGGCGAAGTACTTTTTCAAGAAAAATTCATTAAAAACAAAGAGAATAAGACTATAAATCAAGTAACATCACCTAGATTATCCCCTGCAAGTGAGCAAGGAACTGGGAAAAATGCACTTCAAGAAAACATCTCTTTCAATATTGCCAAAGGAACTGATGGAAAATTTTATTTAGCGGATTTATCACGCGGAAATGGTATTTATATTTATAATGCAAACTACGCTGATTCCCTCGGGGGATATAGTCAAGCTGGTTATCCAGGGACACTAATTTCAAGTAGTACTCCTAGTTTTGCAGATAAAGAAGCCGCGGGCGCTATGAAGAACATGAGTGATATTTACGATTACTTTAAGAAAGAACATAATCTAAAAAGTTACGACAATAAAGATTCAAAAGTTGTTGCTAGTGTACACGGTTTTGATTCTACTGAAGTTAGTGATGGTGTAAAAGAAGACTATGTAAATGCATTTTGGCATCCCGCTTGGAACCAAATGGTATTTGGTGATGGTTTAGACGGAAAACTAACATCCGCTCTTGATGTAACAGCTCATGAATTTGGACATGCTGTATTTAGTGGCACGACGAAAAATAAAGTCGTGAGATATCCAAGTGCTGAAACATCTGCACTAAACGAGGGATTAGCGGATTTCTGGGGTACACAAATCGAATATTACGTAAAGAAAGATAAAGGAAACTGGATTATGGGCGATACATTAGGTGGCCTAACAATTCGTGATATCCCAAGGGAAATTGGTGACGGCGGTCATAAACTATATACAAATTTACAAGATTTCTATAACGATGGTAATAATCAAGAATCACACGTGAATTCTGGTATTATCAGTCACGTATTATATCAATTAGCTGAAGGTAAAACATATAACGGTATTGCTGTCCAAAAACAAGGCAATGAAAAAGTCAGTAAAGTTGTTATGCGTGCATTGCAAAATTATGCAACTTCCGCTGAAGACTTTGAATCACTTCAATCTCACATCGTACAAGCTGCAAAAGATTTATATGGCACTGCCGTATCAAATGAATTTGCAAAGGCATTTGAAGCACACGGTTACAAACCGTTACAAAAAATAAATAAAGTAATAGCGGTACAATAATAAAAAAAGAAGTTTACCAATCATAGGTAAACTTCTTTTCATATCCATCCCTTTTCTTCCGCAATTGTAATTGCTTCAATTCTATTTTTCGCATCAAGCTTCGCTAATACTTCAGAAATATAATTACGTACTGTACCCGGTGAAAGATAAAGTGCCTTCGCAATTTCGTTTGCTGTCTTTCCTTCTTTCGCAAGCAACAATACTTCCTTTTCGCGATCTGACAACGGATTTTGCTCCTGCCATAAGCCAAACATTAAATCTTGGGAGACCTCTCGTTTCCCCTTCATTACATTACGAATTGCTGCAGCTAAATCTTCACTTGGGCTATCCTTTAATAAATAGCCGTGCACACCAGCTTTCATTGCTCTTTCAAAATATCCCGGCCGTGCAAATGTTGTTAAAATCATTACTTTGCATGATGATTTTTCTTTCTTTAACGCTTCAGCAACATCTAATCCACTTTGAATCGGCATTTCAATATCCATGATACTTATATCCGGTTTTAACGATTCAATTAATTTTAGCGCCTCTTCCCCGTTTGCCGCTTGTCCAATTACCTCGATATCATCTTCTAGATCAAGCAGAGCCCCTAACGCACCACGAAGCATCCGCTGATCTTCTGCAATAATAATTCGGATCATGCCCTCACCTCATCTTTTCCTGTTCTAATAACAACTGGAACTTTTACTGTTAACAACGTCCCTGGATTGATTGTACCTAGTTCAACAAATCCATCAATAAGAGCAATTCGTTCTTTCATGCCGCGAATACCATTTCCATCATGATTTTGATCTGTTAAACCGATTCCGTTATCTTCTACTTTCAAAATCAGCTCACCTTGCGATTCTAATACAGAAACTGCGCACCGCGTCGCCTTACTATGTTTTACAACATTTGTAACGGCCTCACGTAAACACATCCCGACAATATTTTGTTCAATTGGTGATAACGAGCTCGATCTTGCTTCTTGCCTCACTTCTAATTTAATATTAGCTGCTTGTAAGATCGCTTTTATTTGCTCTAGCTCTTCTTCTACCGTAATCATACGCATATCAGAAATTAATTCTCTCAGCTGTTTTAAGGCTGTACGAGACGTTTGTGTAATTTCCTTCGCTTCCGCACTTGCACGCTCTGGATTTTTTACGATTAACTTCTCTACAAGCTGGCTTTTCAAAGTAATAAGAGATAACGTATGCCCTAATGTGTCATGAAGATCTCTTGCAATCCGCTGCCGTTCTTCACGTTTTACTAAGTCTTTAATTTGCTCGTTCGCCTCATCTAATTGATTTCTTAACATCTTTTTCTGATTAAAATTACGCATACCAAATGGCGTAAGAAGCATTAAAATAAACATCGGGACGATATTTACTAAACTTGTTGGTGTTAGTTGATTCATATTTACAAATAAAAATGCTCCAAGCATTATAACTAACGAGCATAACAGCACTCGAAATACTTTCTTATTTGGCGCAAATCCCATCGCACTTGCTGTGAAAAAGCCAAAAAATATCATAAAAGGATTATAAAATAAAGCAAATAAAAAGATGAGTATCATTTGAATGCATGCCCATAAAATAAACGTCTTCTGAACAAAATAAAGCTGACGGTATGTGATAATAAAGAGTATCAACATACCACTCCCTAGCACAAGCTTCCATCCTGATGCTTGTGCTAAGTGATAAATTGGAAATAATAGATAAACAAACCACATGTACGGAAAGAATCCCATATGTTTCGGAAAAATCTCAATCCTCTTCTTCTCTATCATTTATACCGCTTCCTGTCTTTTTCTTATATATATTGATACTACAACAAATATAAGGAAATAACCTCCTAATACCGCGATATTTTCCCATCCAATTGATTTTCCAGCTACAATATCCCACGCACCACTTCCGAAATGGTATGTTGGTGTCCATTCACCAATCGTTCTTAATATTTTGGGGAATACTTCAATCGGCATCCATAACCCGCCAACTATGGCTAAACTCATATTTAAAATATTTGCTAAGCCAGCAGCTGCGTCCGCCTTTTTAATGGAACCTATTACTGTTCCTAACGCTAAAAATGGTGTTACCCCTAACAATAACCATAACCCCGCACCAATCCATTGCCCTACCGTTAACTCAACATGATTAATTAGTATCCCTGCAATAAAGATAACCAATATTGAAAAAGCATTTACTACTGTTTGAGCGATAATTTTTGCTGTTAAATATGCTCCCTCTGGAAGCGGTGTAATTTTTAGAAGATGTGTCCATCCTTGCCCTTTTTCCTGAGAAAGTCTTACACCGAAACTAAAGAGTGCAGTCCCTACAATACTGAAAGTTGCCATCGAAATTAAATAATGTGCTTTCCACGCATCTCCGTTTTGTGGTACTTGAACAACATTTGTGAAAATGTAGTAAAACATAACAGGCATTAATAATGAGAAAAAGATAAATAATTTATTGCGGAATGTACGTAAAATTTCTATTTTGCACTGCATCCATAACGCTCTCATGCGATTTCCTCCTTCTGATTTGCAACGAATTGTTCAAATGCCTCATCAAGACTTCCACGTTCAACTGAAACATCTGTTACAGGTAAACTCCTTTGATAAATGGCTTTTAAAGTTGCATCCGTATCCTCCGTTGTTAAAATGAAGCGTCCTTCGTTTGACTTTACTTCTATTACTTTTGGTAATTCCTTTAGTAATTTTGTAGGAATGCTTTCCTTTGAGTAAAATGTGATTGTTTTTCTCGAAATCGTTGCTTTCATTTCGTCTGGTGTACCATCTGCGATAATCTTTCCGTTCGCAAATAATAAGATACGATTTGCTAAAGCATCTGCTTCTTCTAAATAATGCGTCGTTAAAATAATCGTTTTCCCTTCACTTGCTAACTTTCGAATCGTTTCCCAAAACGTTCTTCGAGACGTAATATCCATTCCGACTGTCGGCTCATCTAAAAATAACAAATCCGGATTTCCCGCAAGTGCAAGCGCAAAGTTTAACCTTCTTTTTTGCCCACCTGATAATTTCTCACATCTTTGCTTTCGCTCTGATTCTAAATTTGATAACTGCAGTAACGTTTCTTTCTCTATAGGATTCGTATAATAACTACGGAATAACTCAATTGCCTCTTCCACCGTAATACTATCAATGACACTTACTTCTTGCAGCATTGCACCGAGGCTATTACGAACATCTCTATGCTTTGGACTCTTTCCAAATATAGAGACCTTACCTTCCGTTGGTTCCTTTAATCCAAGCATCATTGACATCGTCGTTGTTTTCCCCGCACCATTCGGACCAAGCAACGCTACTATTTCCCCTTTATTTACATGAAATGAAACATTATTTACTGCGTTTTTATGTTTAAATGTTTTAGAAACATCATTTACTTCAATAATCTTTTCCATCTCTCCACCCCCGCTGTTTCTTATATTTACATTGTATTCCTTGGAAAACTTAGGAAACAGTATGATGCGTCATGACATCGATATGACAATTGTCATGTATTCTTTATGAGAGGAATCAACCTGCATACCGCAAGCGAGTAGCAGGACGAAAATAAACATGATACAATCGGATAAGATATATATTCGAGGAAGGACAGTGGTTTTCATGATTATTCGTAATGAACAAGATTTAGAAGGCTTACGAAAAATCGGCCGCATCGTTGCGCTTGCACGTGAAGAAATGAAAAAACAAGCGAAGCCAGGTATGACAACGAAAGAGCTTGATTTGATCGGTAAAAAAGTATTAGATGAGCATGGTGCTATTTCTGCACCTGAAAAAGAATATGATTTTCCAGGTGTAACTTGCATTAGTGTAAATGAAGAAGTTGCTCATGGTATTCCAGGAGATCGTGTATTAAAAGAAGGCGACTTAGTAAACGTCGATGTATCTGCTGCACTTGATGGCTATTATGCAGATACAGGCATTTCATTTGTACTTGGAGAAGACGAGGCAAAAGAAAAGCTTTGCCAAGCAGCGGTTGATGCATTTTGGGCAGCAATGAAAAAGGTTAGAGCTGGCTCAAAACAAAATCAAATTGGTCGTGCTGTTTCAAACTTCGCACATAAAAGTGGATACAATGTTATTCAAAACTTAACTGGTCACGGCATTGGTCTTAGCTTACATGAAGCACCAAATCACATTTTAAGTTACTATGACCCAATGGATAATGCGCTTCTAAAAGATGGTCTTGTTATCGCTGTAGAACCGTTCATCTCTATGAAAGCTGATCATATTATTGAACGTGGTGACGATGGTTGGACATTCGTTACACCAGATAAAAGTCTTGTTGCACAATGTGAACATACCGTTGTCGTAACACGCGGTGAACCAATAATCTTAACAGAAATCTAATATAAAAAAAACGGTTGTTTTATTCCACATAAAACAGCCGTTTTTTTATTTTTGGGAAAATATGTGAACCATTGTTGAACTCTTTATCATTTAAGTATATAATCTTTAGCGGAGGTTACTTAAGCTTATCTTTACTAAAAAGATATTGTAACTAAGGAGTAAAACACCTTCTTTCTTATTGTTTAAACAGTCTCAAAAATGACCGTAGTAACGTGTTAGTCGAATATTCTGTAATCCTTATATTTATCTAACAATGTAAGAAACTATCATCTTTCAACTTCGGTCCACTAATCGCACAACTCTCTTTAGACAAAATAGATGACTATTTTCAAAGTACATATTGTCTTCATTCTGACCAAAACCAACCCTATCTAGATTTTTATTTCCACATAACTTTAAGGCAAAAATAAGCCTTCACAAAGGGATACACTACATTGGTTAGTATGTATCGTAAAACTTACCTTTATAACCATTCTTTTTTACTAGATATACATGAAAACTATCTCACATATAAAGGTCTGATATCATTCTTTATATCAGTATTTTTTTCGACATTTTTTGTCGAATTGTGTATATTTCCACAGAACTGTGTAAATATACATTTTGTTTTACGTTAAACAATTTTACTTTGAACATAATCTTGTTTGTCTGAGAACGCGTATAGAAACGGAGGGATAACAAAAATAAATAGCTTATAACAAATACTTTTAATATTCCATTTGTTCATGTGGAATAAGTCCCCAATGGACAAATGAATGTTCAGAGGAGGAAAAATGAAAAAACTTTTTAATGTATGTTTAATTGTATTCGTACTATTTTCGCAACTTGCTAGTTTTCCATACAATCAAGTAAGAGCGGAAACCTTAACAGGAGATTCCTTATTTGACACTGTTGAAATGAAAGATGCGACGAATCATATTATTGACGAAGCAAAAAATCCTAACAATTTAATAAAGATAGGATCAACCATTCAAGTAGAATACGCTTGGTCAATAAAGGATCAACAAGTTGCACACGCAAATGATACAGCAGTAGTTCAAATACCACTTGCATTAAAAGTATCTAAAGATTTGCAAGGGGATTTAGTAACAGATCAAAAAAATATTGGTCAATATTTTATAACAGCTAAAGATAATAAATTAAAATTAATATTTAATGATCAAGTAGAAAATTTGAAAGACGCTAAAGGAAAAATTAAAGTTGATACCGTGTTTAACTCAACTTTAAAAACTGGGGAAAAATCAGTTCAAATCGCTTTTCCTTTAGGAACAATGGTTCAGCCTATATCAGTTCCTGTTCAAGTAGAAAACTCTAAAGAAGATGGCACCAAACAGGATACTAATAAACAAGCGCAAGATCCAGTAGCTAAACCTGTTACTGACAATCCGGAGCAAGATCCAGCAACTAAAACTGTTACTGATAATCCGGAACAAAACCCAGCAACTAAAACTGTTACCGATAATCCGAAACAAAACCCAGCAGCTAAAACTGCCACTGATAATCCGGAACAAAACCCAGCAGCTAAAACTGCCACTGATAATCTGGAACAAAACCCAGCAGCTAAAATTGCTACTGACAATCCAGAACAAAAGCTATCAAGCGGCCCTGCTGAGAATACAAATTCAGGTCCAAAGCAAATAACAACAAACATTTTAACCGGTGTAAAGTTGACGGATAAAGACGGAAAACCATTTACAGAGGATAACCGTCCAAGTACAGATTCCCCTGCCAATATTGAGTTTACATGGGAACTTTTAAAATCAATGAATGTGAAAAATGGAGATTACTATATTTTTGATCTTCCTAAACATTTTAAGATTTACAATACAATTAACAGTCCTTTATATGATAGTGAAAACCATCAAATTGGTAATTTTACTGTTACAAAAGATGGAAAAGTCACGATGACATTCAACGATTATGTTGAAGAGCATCCAGATGTTGCTGGTAACCTACAATTAAAGACAGAATTTAATAAAGCTGAAATTAAAGGTACAACAACACAAGAAATTCCTTTCCCGATTAAAGATAAGGATGTTTCTATTACAGTTGACTTTAAGCCTAATGTACAAACAGCTACGAATAAAAAAGGATTACCTGATAGACCAATTAATACAAATGAAATTAATTGGAAAGTAGAGATGAACAAAACGCAAGACACCCTTAAAAACGCTATTTTTAAAGATAACATTCCACAAGGTACAAACTTAAATAAAGATTCTATTAAAGTTTATTATTTAGAAGTTGATGTTAATGGGAATGTAACGCGTGGTGCAGAAGCTGAGCCAACAGATTACAATATTATTTCATCAGATGGTTCAAAATTGGAGATTGCTTTCAAAGATTCTATCAATAAAGCATATCAAATCGAATATGCCACAAAAGTTACTGATGAAAATATTAAAAGTTTCCGAAATAACGTTACGATAACGAGTGATAATCAAAAGCAACAAAACGCAAGCTCTACTGTAACGGTTTCTCGTGGTACACACTTAAATAAAACAAGTAAATATGATCCAAAGACGCAAACAATTGAGTGGACAATTACTTACAATGGTGATCAAAGAGAGATCAAAAAAGCAGATGCGATTTTAAAAGATATTTTTGACGATACACACGAACTAGATGCAAATTCTATTGTTGTAAAAAACGCTTCATATAATGAAAAAGGAACGCTTGTAACAGGAGACGCTGTTAATAATTACACTGTAAGTAACAAGAAGAATGGATTCGATTTACAGTTTAATGATGATATTAATAGTGCTTATGTGATTACCTATAAAACCAAGCCAACTAATAAAGTTATAGAAGATGGAAAAGTAAAAAATAAAGTTACAGCTGATAATGATTCAAGTAAAGAAAATGAAGCTAGCTTCAAGCAGCAAAATATTATTAAATCTAATAATAAAGCTGAAACAAATTATAAAGACAAAACAACAACTTGGACAATTATAGTAAATAATAACAACTATCCATTAAACAACGCGATTATTACGGACACCTTTGATCATGGTGGATTACAATTAAAAGATAAGAAACTAGAAATTAAAGACGGAAATTATACCCTTCAAGCTGGGACTGACTATGTTTTAGATGTAACAGATAAAGGCTTCAAAATCACTCTTATAGGTACGTATCAGTCTAATATGACAAAGACATTAGTCGTAAAATATACGACAGACTTTGATTATACAAAGCTAGAAAGTGGTAAAACTTCATTTAAAAATACAGGTAACCTTTCTTGGATAGATACGGATTCTAATCCACAATCAAATAAAGTTGAAGCTAATTTCGATCCTGATACTTTCACAAAGGCAAATGGTTATAAATACGGTTCTTATAACGCCCAAACGAAGGAAATTACTTGGATAATAGGCTTTAACTATAATAATGTCGAGATTAAAGATCCTTATGTTATAGACGTCATACAAGATAAACAAAAGTTAGTGCCTGGATCCATTGAAGTGCGCGATATGATTTTAAATGGAAATCCTGATAATGCACAACCTGGTAATGCTGTACCAACTGAGAAATATGAACTTGAAGAACCTACAGAGGAAAATAAAAACACCCTAAAGGTTCATTTCAAACAATCAATTAATTCACCTTACTATATTATCTTTAAAACAAGCCTTGATGGTGAACTTATCCAAGGCACCTACAAAAACGAGGCAGATTTAAAAGATGGCTCTAAAATTGTAAACACCCTTACAGGTGACACTCAAGTAAATAAAGGTGGCAGCTTCGTTACTAAAAAAGCTGTGCAAGACGACAACTATATTAATTGGAGTATCGCAATTAACGAAAGCCAATCAACCATTGCAGATGCCGTTGTAACAGATGATCCAACCGAAAATCAGGTAATTGTGGAAGATTCATTCCACTTATATCCTACAACTGTTGATCCATATGGAAATTTAACAAAAGATACAGTAAACGAATTAAAAGAAGGAACAGACTATAAACTCAAAATAACAACAGACAATAATACCGGAAAGCAACATTTCGAAATTGCCTTCTTGAAAAAAATTGATCGAGCTTATATTTTAGAATATCGCTCACTTATTAATGCAGATGATAAAGAAAAAGTAAGTAATAAAGCGAAAATCACAGGCAATAAGTTGACAGTTAAAAACACAGAAACTACTGAAACGATTGAAGTGAGAATGTCTTCTGGTTCAGGCGGAGGATCTGCTACTAAAGGCCGTGGAAACCTTGAAATTATAAAGGTAGATAACGACAATAAGAACGCACTATTAGCTGGGGCAGAATTTACTTTATACGATCGTACAGGTAAAACTGTTATCCGTAAAATTACAACAGACAAAGACGGTATCGCTAAATTTAATAATTTGAAACGCGATAAATATTTATTAAAAGAAACAAAGGCTCCTGAAGGCTATGTAATTAGCTGGGATTTAAAACAAGGGAAAATTGTTGAACTTGGTACACAAGAGACTACAACATATAAACTTGCAAATAAGAAGTTTGTCGGTAAAGTAGTTTTAACAAAGTCTGATGACCTGAATAAAAACGTCACACTGCAAGGTGCCGTTTTCACACTACTTGATAAAGACAAAAAAATAATTTCAGAACACGAAAAATTAACAACAAATGATAAAGGACAAATTACTGTAGATAATTTAAAACCAGGAACTTACTATTTAAAAGAAATAAAGGCTCCTGAGCATTATCAATTAGATGATCGACTTATTGAATTTACAATCGAGGAAGATCAAACAACAGTAATTAATAAAACGGCCCAAAACAGCTTAATTAGAGGCTCAGCTATCCTAACAAAAGTTGATAAAGAGGGTAATACTTTAGAAGGTGCTGTATTTAGTGTACGGGACCAAAATAACAAAAGAATTCCTGGTTATACCAAATTAACGACAAATGGTAACGGACAAATCGAAGCGAAAAATTTACTTCCTGGAGAGTACCAATTTGTTGAAGAGAAAGCACCTGAACATTATGAAATAGATAAAAAACCGCTTAAATTTACAATTGATAAAAGCCAACAGAAAGCACTTACTGTTACCGCGACAAATCACCTCATTAAAGGTGGTGTCACTTTAACGAAAGTCGATGATGTCGATGGCACTGCCCTTGAAGGTGCTGTATTTAAAATTGTCGATGCGAATGACGAGAAACAAGTAATTCGTGAAAATATAAAAACAGGTTCAGATGGAAAAGTTACCGTTAAAGATCTAGAGCCTGGTGTTTATAAATTTATCGAAACAGAAGCTCCTAAGGATTATACGTTAAGTACAAACCCTATCGAGTTTACAATTGATAAAAGCCAACAAGCTCTTGCTACTGTTACGGCAAATAACAGCTTAAAAACGGGCGAAGTTGAATTATTAAAAGTTGATGAGTTTGGTGAGAAAAAACCACTTGAAGGTGCAGTATTCAAGCTTGTCGATACAAATAATAATGACGTTTCCCCTCACACTAACTTAACTACTGATAAACACGGTAAAGTTAAAGTTAGTAACCTACGTCCTGGTACGTATAAATTCATTGAAATAGCTGCTCCTGAACATTACGTTTTACGAGCAGAACCTATTGAATTTACAATCGATAGAAGTCAGAAAGAAACTCTACTTGTGAAAGCTGAAAATGCTTTAAAACCAGGAGATGTTGAATTAACAAAAGTTGATGATGTCGATGGTACAGCTCTTGAAGGTGCTGTATTTAAAATTGTTGATGCAAATGATGAAAAGAAAGTCATTCGCGAAAATATAAAAACTGGTGCGGATGGTAAAGCTATCGCTACTGGCTTACGCCCTGGCGATTATCAATTTATCGAAGTAACAGCACCGAAGTATTACGACAAAAATACAAAACCAATTAAATTTACGATTACAGAAAGTCAAACAACTCAGGCTACTGTTACCGCTAAAAACAGCTTAACAAAAGGCGGTATTGAGTTAACAAAAGTGAATGCTGCAGATGAAAAGGAAACACTTGAAGGTGCAGTATTTAAAATCGTTAATAGAGATACTAATGAAGATGTTCGTACGGACCTTGTTACGAATAGTAACGGAATGCTAGTTGTAGATGACTTACGTCCTGGTAACTATAAACTTATCGAAACAAAGGCTCCAACTTATTACGATGTAAATGTAGAACCAATTGAATTTACAATCGAAAAAGGACAACAAAAACTCCTTCCACTTACATTTAAAAATAGTTTAACGAAAGGAAAAGTTAAACTTATTAAAGAAGATGATGTGGAAAGTAGTAAAGCTCTTGCCGGCGCTGTATTCACATTGCAAGACGCAACTGGCAAAGAAATTATGAAAGATTTAACAACAGATGATCACGGAGTATTAGTTATTCCTGATTTAGCACCAGGGGATTATCAATTTATCGAAACAAAAGCCCCTGAACATTATAAATTAGACAAAACACCTATTAAGTTCACAATTAAAAAAGGTAGTAAGGAAGATCTTCCTATCCCTGTTACTGTAAAAAATAGTTTACTTACAGGTGGCGTCACTTTAACAAAAGTTGATGATGTTGATGGCACTACTCTTGAAGGTGCAGAATTTATAATCGTTGACGCTCATGATACTAAAAAGGTAATTAGAAAAGGTTTAACGACTGATAAAAACGGTAAAATTACTGCTTCTGATTTACGTCCTGGAGACTATCAATTTATTGAAGTAAAAGCTCCAAAAGACTATACCTTAAGCAAAGATCCTATTCCGTTCACTATCGAAAAAAGTCAAAAAGAGAATATTACTGTTACCGCTACTAACAGTTTAAAGAAAGGTGCAGTAACATTAACAAAAATTGATGACATCGATCGTACGATGCTCGAAGGTGCAATCTTTAAGATTGTTGATATGAATGGTAAGGAAGTTCATACGAATCTTGTTACTGATAAAAACGGAAAAATTTCTGTTTCTGATTTACACCCTGGAGACTATCAGTTCATTGAAACAAAAGCTCCTGAGCACTATGTATTAGATGAAACAACGATTCCATTTACAATTGAAAGAAGTCAAGCGAAAGAGATCAATGTTACAGGCAAAAATGCTTTGAAAAAAGGTAGCGTTGAACTAACAAAGATTGACGATATTGATATAAATACAAAACTTTCTAACGCCGTATTTAATTTATTAGATGCAGACGGTGAGCTAGTTGAAGAAGGCTTAAAAACAAATGCTGAAGGTAAAATTGTTGTTGAAAATCTACGTCCTGGTACGTATCAATTCGTTGAAACAATTGCTCCTGAACATTACGATTTAGATAAAAAACCTATCGTATTTACAATTAAAAAGAGCCAAACTGAAACTCTTCATATCACTGCTACAAATGCTTTAACAAAGGGTGCAGTTAAACTTTCTAAAGTAGACGATATTGATGGCACTGTTCTTAAAGATGCAGTATTTAAAATTGTTAATATGAACGGTGATGTAGTTCATAAAGACCTTGTTACAAATGAACAAGGAATAATCGAAATTAACGACCTACGTCCTGGTGATTACCAATTCATCGAAACGAAAGCTCCTAAGCATTACGTTTTAGATGAAACACCAATCAAATTCACTATTGAAAAAGGACAGAAGAAAGTTATTTCTTTAACTGCTACAAATAGCTTAAAACAAGGTAGTATCGAATTACTTAAAGTTGATGATTTAAACACTCAAACAAAACTTGCCGATGCAGTATTTAATTTACTAGATCAAGATGGCAAAGTACTTAAAACAGATTTAAAAACAAACAGTGAAGGTAAAATCGTTATCGAAAACTTACGTCCTGGTACGTATCAATTCGTTGAAATAACGGCTCCTGAACACTATGATTTAGACAAAAAACCAATTATATTTACAATTGAAAAAAGCCAAAAAGATATTGCTACCGTTACTATGAAAAATAGTTTAACAAAAGGCGGCGTAGAACTTTCTAAAGTGGATGACGTCGATGGCACTACTCTTGAAGGCGCAGTATTTAAAATTGTGGATATGAATGGCACTGTAATTCGCAAAGATCTTGTTACCAATCAACAAGGTAAAATTAGCGTTTCTGACCTACGTCCTGGTGATTATCAATTCATCGAGACAACGGCTCCGAAACACTATGATTTAAACAAAGAGCCAATTCCATTCACAATCACAAAGAGCCAAGCTGATCCTATCTCCGTTACAGCTACAAATAGCTTAACGAAAGGGACTGTGGAACTTTCTAAAGTAGATGATGTAGATGGTACTGCTCTTAAAGATGCGATATTTAAAATTACTGATATGAATGGTAACGACATTCGCACTGAACTTACAACAGATGTACATGGAAAAATTTCTGTTTCTGATTTACGTCCTGGGGACTATCAGTTTATTGAAACGAAAGCTCCTGAACACTATAAATTAGATAGTACACCTATTAAGTTTACAATTAAGAAAAGCCAAAAAGAAAAGCTCCAAGTTACTGCTACAAATAGCTTAACTGAGGGTGCTGTAGAATTAATAAAAGTGGATGATATAAATCCAGATACAAAACTTTCCGATGCAGTGTTTAACATCATCGATGCGAAAGGTAAAATTGTTCGCACTGATTTAACTACTGATAAAGATGGGAAGATTTCAGTTTCTGATTTACGTCCGGGAGATTATCAGTTCATTGAAACGAAAGCTCCAACTGGCTATGATTTAAACGTTAAACCAATTCCTTTCACAATTACGAAAGGACAATCTCAGGTTACCTCTGTTACAGCCTTAAATAGTTTAACAACAGGTTCAATTGAGTTAACTAAAGTTGATATTGATCACCACGGAACACTTGAAGGTGCCATTTTCAATATTTTAGACCAAGATGGAAAAGTCATCCGAGAAGGTTTAAAAACAGATCAACACGGAAAAGTAATCGTAAATGATTTGAAACCTGATAATTATCAATTAGTAGAAACAAAGGCTCCTAAAGGCTATCAATTAGATGCATCACCAATAAACTTTACAATTGATAAAGCCCAAGCTACGCCACTACAAATTACAGTTTCAAATAAAAAAATTGAATCTTCTTCAGGTGGAGATGACAAGCCAATTACTCCTCCAAATAAAGAAGAAAATAAAAGCAATGAAATATCTGAGAAACACGAAAACGGAACTTCCGAAGAAACATCGAATAAAACAGATAACAAACAGCAAGATGATCGAAATACGGATAAGTACCTTCCAAATACAGGTCATAAAGAAGACCCTACACAAACAGTAGGTATTGTTCTTCTACTAGCTGGATTATTAAGTATTTTAGCTACAAAACGCAAAAAAAATTATTAATAATTTTTTCACATCCAATCAATCTCTCAATTGATTGGATGTTTTTTTATACAAAAAGGACGATACATAAAGTATCGTCCTTTTAACGGGGTGAGGCTGCCCAAAAGTACGGAAAACCTTTGAACAGCCTCTTATTTTCATATGGATGCCTTACATATATCACTGATAATAATTATGAAATGCGGAAACATAATTACCATCAACTGATTCAAACATGAGAAATGAAACCCTACAGTGGTTCCATTCCTCTACATAATCTAAAGTTTGGGTACACTAGATTCATGCAATGTAGGAGCTTTCAGAGTAGAAAGCGAACCTTCGTTTAAAATGATAGCATACATATCTCCCTCAAAAATATGCAAATATGCATATATCGTTTTTTTATTTCTCAATGTCAGAATATTGAAAAACAAAAGGTGTGAAGGTAAAATAAAGTCATTATCCGTCTTCTTTTGTCAGTCAGAGAGAATAGAAGAATAGGAGAGGAAAAAATGAGAAAATCATTGAAACAAAAAATAGTAAGCTCTTTGCTTGCTGTATCACTTGCTGTTAGCTTAGCTCCAATTGGGCAAGCAAAAGCGGATTCCACGTCAGAGGTTACACAAACTCCATCTATTACAAAACAGATTGATCCAAACCGCGCGATTGAACATGTTCGTTTCTTATCTGAAACAATTGGTCCTCGCCCCGGTGGAACAAAATCCGAAGAATGGGCTTCTCGTTACATTGGTATGCAACTTAAATCAATGGGCTATGACGTAGAATATCAACCATTTCAGGTGCCCGATCAATACGTTGGATTCATTGAATCACCACTATCAACAAAACGTAATTGGCAAGCTGGTGCTGCTCCTAATGCACTAATTTCTACAGAAGCTGTTACAGCTCCCCTTATCTTTGTTGAAGGTGGGACAAAATTAGAAGATATTCCAAATGAAGTAAACGGTAAAATTGTTTTATTTGAAAGAGGAACGACAGTTACCGACTATAATAAACAAGTTGAAAATGCTGTTAGCAAAGGTGCAAAAGGTGTTCTTTTATACAGTTTAATTGGCGGGCGCGGAAATTATGGACAAACCTTCAATCCCCGCCTAACGAAAAAGCAATCTATCCCTGTCTTTGGTCTTGCTTATGCGCAAGGAAATGCATTTAAAGAAGAAATCGCTAAAAAAGGGACAACAATTCTTTCCCTAAAAGCGAGACATGAATCTAAATTAACATCTCTAAATGTTATCGCCAAAAAGAAACCAAAAAAGAGTACAGGTAATGAAAAAGCAGTCGTTGTAAGCTCGCACTATGATAGTGTTGTCGGAGCACCTGGCGCAAATGATAATGCTTCTGGAACTGGATTAGTATTAGAACTAGCTCGTGCTTTTCAAAATGTAGAAACTGATAAAGAAATTCGCTTTATTACCTTTGGTTCTGAAGAAACTGGATTACTTGGTTCGGATTATTACGTGAATAGTCTATCCCAAAAAGAACGCGACCGTATTTTAGGTGTCTTTAACGCCGACATGGTTGCAACAAATTATGATAAAGCAAAGAATTTATATGCTATGACACCTGATGGCTCTACAAACTTTGTAACAGACGCTGCCTTGCAAGCAGGTAAACAACTAAATAATAACCTCATCCTA
The DNA here is from genome assembly GCF_003946765.1 of Bacillus sp. 2D03. Classification (NCBI taxonomy): domain Bacteria; kingdom Bacillati; phylum Bacillota; class Bacilli; order Caryophanales; family Bacillaceae; genus Bacillus; species Bacillus sp. 2D03. The sequence continues at coordinate 101,774 of NZ_RPSJ01000016.1, forward strand.
CAAGGTAAATTCGGTTCTAGTGATCATGTTCCATTTGCTGAAGCTGGTATTCCTGCTGCTCTATTCATTTGGATGGGTGTCGATAGTTGGAATCCATTAATCTATCATATTGAGAAGGTATACCATACACCTCAAGATAACGTATTAGAAAACATTTCACCTGAACGAATGAGAATGGCATTAGACGTTATCGGAACAGGAGTTTATAACTCGCTTCAAAAACCTGTTCCTCAAACTGAACAGAAAGCTGCTTAATCATTTAAAATACCACTGATTTTATCAGTGGTATTTTATTGAGAAAAAATATATATGCATAAAAGCATATTTTATCCTACCCATTATCGTATACAATATTAACTGTAACAAAACTGATTACAACTAATAAGGAGGCTTTTTCTATTATGAAAAAAATGATTTTAGCAGGTGCATTAACTTTAGCAGGAATTACTGGAGCTACTGCGTTTATTCCTGAAACAAAAGTCGCTGCTGCCGCTCAAGAACAAAGCTTTACAAAATTTTATTCTTTGCAAACTGGAGGTAGTTCTGAACAAGAACCTATTTTCCTTCAAAAAGGACAAGAACTAACAATTCATCCTAACAGCAAAACTCCTAGTTACAGTGTTTATGACTCAAATCATAACCTTATTGGACGTTATTCTGATGGTTACGGCCGAATTTTCACTGCAAAAACAGATGGCAATATGTATGTTCAATTTCATGCACCTTACGTTTACTATAGTCCTGTTAGTTTTTCTGTTACTTATACTATTCAATAGAAAAGAGGTCCTTTATAGGACCCTTTTATTTCTCTTCCCAATTCACTTTTACAAATCCATCTTTTACTTTTAATCCGCTTATATTCAATACATATTCTTCATTTGCTTTTAAAGTAACTGTAAAAGTACCTTTTTTCGATTCACAAATTTCCTTTAACTCTTTTATACCTTCTCCTTGTCTTTCATACACACTAAAACATAAGTTTCCTCGTTTTGCATCTGTCTCATAAGAAAATGTCACTTCTGTATCCTTTTCATACTGAAATTCAATATCCTTACCGGCAATATCCCATGATGAGAATTTTGCCTTGTAACTTGTTTTCCCTTGCCTCTCATTTGCTAAATATATATCTCCGGCTCTCCACGCATCATCTAACGTTTGTGCAAAAGTAAAACCACTAAGTAATACAAACATTGTGCTTGCCAATATCGCAACTAATGTTACTTTCTGTTTTTTAACAAAATTCACCTTACATTCTCCTTCAACCTTCTTTTTACTTCTTCTTACCATATATAATAAAAACCCAATAAAGAATGGCAATATAACTGCTAAAATACTCCATCCTTTGCTCATTTGATGTGCTTTAGCATCTGTATATACCCATGACGCAACACATATTAAAAGTGCTATAAAAGCCAAAAACATTGTAATCCCAGCTATCTCAAATACTACAAATGGATTAGCGAACTCTATCATCTAATTTATACTCCTTCTTTAAAAATGACTGTATTACAACATATATCGGAACGTATACGTGCATCATAATCACACTTGCTATCAGCATAGGAATTTTATGATCCAAATGAGTGATAAATTGTTCTATAACAATTGTTAACAAAACAATCCAAATGGCATGAATACTAATTAGCCACCTCTTCTCTAACTTCTGAGCCTTTCGCACACTCTGCTTCGTGTTATTGATTAGCTCTTCGCTTGGAATTATCTCTCCTGCTAAACTGCTCTTTATTTTCTGTTCAAATTTATCTTCCTTCATGAACGAACCCCTCCAAATGTTCTCGCATTTTCTTTTTCCCATAATTAAGCCGATACTTTACCGTACCAATCGGTATATTTAATATTTCACTCATTTCCTTGTAAGAATATTGTTCATAGTAATAGAGTACGAGTACCGTTTTATATTTTTCATTTAATAAATGTATAACTTCCCATATCATTTCCGCTTCTACCTTTTGAATGATTTCCTCTGATATATTCACATCATCTACAAACTCTACTTCTCCACCATCTTCTTTATGAAATAAATCTAATACGCGATCTTTCCATCTTTTCTTCTTGCGGTAAAAGTCATAAAATGTACGAACGCAAATTGTAGTAATCCACTTTTTATAATTATCCACATAAGAAAGTTGGTGCCTTGATGAAAAAACCTTTATCCACGTCTCTTGAAAAATATCTTCCGCATCTTCTTTCGTTTTCGCTAACTTATAGCATAAGGAATATATTTGCTTCTTATATATATCAATTAATTCTTCTATCTTTTCTTCCATCATACGCCTCCTGTCATTTATATAAGACGACGCAAATTCCTCTTTTGTTTGATAAAATTTTATTTTTTTATTATCTCCACATAAAAAGGCAATCACAACATCGTGTGATTGCCTTTTATTTAAAAACGAAAGTCCGCTTCCGTTTTTCTTTATGTCCAGCTCTGCCTCCTAGCCCCTTCTGTCTAAGAACCTTCCCCACTAGAAGATAAAATGCATCTTCTGTGGGAAAGACCCTTAGCCTTCAGGACTAAACAGTCGGCTCCGCTTTTCTTTATTGTCCAGTTCCAGCGGCTAGAATACTCGGTGGCTTCGCGCCTTCCTCCGAGGCAAAGTACGCCTCTCTGTCAGGAGCTCCATCCCCCTCCTATTCTAAACGAGCCGCTTCCGCTTTTCTTCATTACATTTTTTCTGGTGCAGATACTCCTACGATTGCTAATGCATTTTGAAGTGTAGTGCGTACTGCCTTCATTAACTCGTAACGAGCTTTACTTAATTCTAAGTTATCTTGGTTTAATACTTTTTCTGCATTGTAGAAGCTGTGTAATGTTGCTGCTAATTCAAATGCATAGTTTGTAATACGGTGTGGCAGACGTTTTTGTGCTGCATCTGCAACTACAGCTGGGAATTCACCAAGTTTTTTCAGTAACTCTACTTCTTTCTCAGAAGTAACAAGCTTGTAGTTCACATCTCCGCCTGTAGCTAATCCTAACTCTTCACCTTGACGAAGGATACTGCATACACGAGCATGAGCATATTGTGCATAGTATACTGGGTTTTCATTAGATTTTGATACAGCTAAGTCCATATCGAAGTCTAAATGAGAATCACCGCTACGCATTGCGAAGAAGTAACGCATTGCGTCCACGCCTACTTCTTCCATAAGCTCACGAAGTGTAACTGCTTTACCCGTACGCTTACTCATCTTCATTTTTTCACCGTTTTGATACAGTTGTACCATTTGGATGATTTCTACTTCAAGTGTTTCTTTATCGTAACCAAGTGCTTGAATAGCAGCCTTCATACGAGGAATGTAACCGTGGTGGTCAGCACCCCAAATATTGATTAACTTATCAAAACCACGCTCTAATTTATCACGGTGATACGCGATATCTGGCGTTAAGTATGTGTAAGAACCATCGTTTTTAATTAATACACGGTTTTTATCGTCACCGTAAGTCATTGAACGGAACCAAGTTGCTCCATCTTCTTCAAAGATCTCTTCGCGCTCTTTTAATACGGCAAGAGCTTGATCGATTTTTCCGTTTTTGTATAGTGATGTTTCTGAGAACCATACATCAAATTTAACACGGAAGCTTTCTAAGTCTTTTTGAAGTTTTGCTAATTCATATTTTAAACCGTACTCACGGTAGAATTCATAGCTTTCTTTTTCATCAGCTTTCGCATAACGATCGCCGAATTCTTCAGCTAAACGTTTACCGATTCCAATGATATCCGCACCATGGTAACCGTCTTCTGGCATTTCTTTATCTAAGCCTAAAGCTTGCATGTAACGAGCTTCAACAGAAAGAGCTAAGTTATGAATTTGGTTACCAGCATCATTAATGTAGTACTCACGAGATACATCGTAGCCTGCTTTTGCTAATAGGTTACATAAAGTATCACCTACTGCCGCACCACGTGCATGCCCTAAGTGAAGGTCACCTGTTGGATTCGCAGATACGAACTCAACTTGTACTTTTTCACCTTTACCAGTATTCGTTTCACCGTAAGCTTCACCAGCGTTTACGATTGTTGGAATTAAATCTGTTAAGTAGCTATTATCCATATAGAAGTTAATAAAACCAGGACCAGCGATTTCGATTTTTTCAATAGAAGCTTTTGCTTTATCGAAATTTGCAACTAGTTCTTCTGCAATCATACGAGGTGCTTTTTTCGCAACGCGTGCAAGTTGCATTGCCATATTTGTAGAGAAGTCACCATTTGTTTTATCTTTTGGAGATTCTAATACAACGTTTGGAATCTGTTCTTCTGTCGCTAATTCTGCCTTTAATACAGCAGCCTGAATTTCTTCTTTAATCAATCCTTTTACTTGTTCTAAGGAATTCATTATTTTGCCTCCTTCAAATTAATTGTAATAGTATATCTGCCAGCTTCTTGTTCACTTAGAAGCAATGCGTAAGTTAAGAAGAGTTGTCCTTTTTTCTTTTCATCCGACCATTTAAAAAGAACGTTATCAGTCTTTGTTTGCAATGCAAACGTACCAAGTTCACTCGTATACGTACCAGTTGTCCATTCACCTTTCACATGCGTCTGACGCATAGAAACAGCACCTGAACGCATAATGAGAACTTGTTCATCTTGAATTTTAATAATTGTTTTCACTTCGCCTTGTTCGTTCGGCTCCTGGAATGTTACATATGTACCTTGACCTTTTACATAGTATTGACCATTTGCTTCAAAAGCAACGGTTTCCTTCCTCGCCCCTTCACGGATTTCTGTTACGAAATGAACGTGTACCGGCAAGCCTGCAAGTTGTTTCTCCACGTCTTGCACACCTTTCAAATGTTATAGATATTAAATACTACTTATAATAAATCACTTTTCCTATCATATCAAAAAAAGACTCTGTCTGTCTGCTGAAAAATCAGGAAAACTCCATTTCAAAAAATAATTCACTTCTACTTTATTTCATATGATAAAATATTTTTTAAATCTAAATATTCTTTCAATTAAAGAGGTGAGTATAGTGATACCAACAAAGTTAAAAAAGGGTGATGAAATACGAGTGATTTCACCATCGTGTAGTTTAAGTATTGTTTCAAATGAAAATAAAAAACTTGCTATAAAAAGATTAACCGACATGGGCTTTCAAGTTACATTCTCAAAATATGCCGATGAGATAGATCGATTTGCTTCCTCTTCTATTTCTTCCCGCATTCAAGACCTCCATAAAGCATTTGGAGACCCTAATGTAAAAGCTATTTTGACGACACTTGGCGGATACAACTCCAATGGTTTATTGAAACATCTCGATTATGATCTAATTCGTAAAAACCCGAAATTTTTCTGTGGTTATTCAGATATTACTGCTTTAAATAATGCAATTTACGCAAAAACAGGGCTCGTTACATATTCAGGACCCCATTTCTCTTCCTTTGGAATGGAGAAAGGGCTCGAGTATACAACCGATTACTTTTTAAAGTGCTTAACTTCTAATGAGCCTATTGAAGTCCTGCCATCTGAAACATGGAGCGATGATTCTTGGTATATAGATCAGGAAAATCGAGAATTTATTAAAAATGAAGGATACGTTTCAATTCAGGAAGGAGAAGCTACGGGAGATATTATCGGTGGCAATATGAGCACATTTAACTTACTGCAAGGCACACCATATATGCCAAATTTAAAGGACAAAATTTTATTTATTGAAGAAGATAGTTTAACTGGAACATCTACTCTTAAAACTTTTGATCGTTATTTACATTCCCTTATGCAGCAGCAAGATTTTGAATACATAAAGGGAATCGTTATAGGAAAGATGCAAAAAGGTGCAGAATGTACGATAGAAGACATTCAAGAAATGATTGCTTCAAAACCTGAACTTGCACATATTCCTATCATTGCAAACGCAAGTTTCGGGCATACAACCCCGATTTTCACTTTCCCAATTGGTGGACGTGCAAAAATTATTTCTAACAAGGAAAAAACATCTATCACTATTTTAACGCACTAAAAAAGGAGCGAATGAGTCGCTCCTTTTATGGTTTTTCTATTTTTTCCAACGCTTTTTGTGGAATAGATTCTTTCGGGATTTCAGCCCATCCTTTTCCTTGCATACCTTTTGCATAAATTTTTATAAACGCCCCCGTATGCAATTCACGGTTCATCATTCTTTTAATGATCTGTAACTTTCCGTCTTCTGTATACCCTTTAAAAGTATACAAGTATTCTCCGTCTTTTTTCTCACCTTTATCTATAACCGCATAATAATCTTGTATTTCTTTATTTGAAAAGAAGTTGTCTACAAAAGCATGTACACCTTCTGTTTTTGTGTTCAAATAATACGCTGTTCCACCTAGAATAATGGCGAATACAGCTAAAACTTTAATTACCAATTTCATACATGAACCTCCTGTTTGCACTTCTTTCTCACTAGTATTATATCTATACTTGTATTATACGGAAAAGAGCATACTATACTCTATCTAAAAGTCTTACACTTTCCTTACATTATTGTAAGGGATTTTTTCTTACAGCAAGTTCCCAAGAAAAAATTTTTCCGTTTCATACACTTTTATATTATTATTGAATGATACGAATTTTTATTACAAAAATCAAAGGAGACAGTTTTCAAATGGCTATCTTGCAAGGTTTAGCACTATTACTTGTTGTACTTTGTCTATTTACACTTTTTAGTTACCGTGCGCCTTATGGAATGAAGGCGATGGGTGCTTTAGCTAATGCAGCAATCGCAAGTTTTCTTATTGAAGCATTTCACCGTTATATAGGTGGAGAAATGTTTCATAATGACTTTTTACAATCAGTAGGAGAAGCTTCCGGTAGTATGAGCGGTGTCGCAGCAGCGATTTTAGTCGCATTAGCAATCGGTGTTTCCCCCGTATACGCTGTTTTAATTGGTATCGCTACTAGTGGATTCGGTATTTTACCAGGATTTTTCGCTGGATACGTTTGTGCTTTCGTCGTGAAATTTCTCGAAAAGAAATTACCAGCTGGCGTGGAATTTTTAGCAATCCTATTTATCGCTGCACCAATCTCACGCGGAATGGCAATGCTTATGGATCCGCTCGTTAACGCAACACTCGGTAAAATCGGTTCTATGATTTCAGTTGCAACTACAGAAAGTCCTATCATTATGGGTATTATGCTTGGTGGATTAATAACAGTTATTTCTACCTCTCCACTGAGTTCTATGGCACTAACTGCAATGCTTGGATTAACAGGTTTACCAATGGCGATTGGTAGTCTTGCCGTTGCGGCCTCAGCCCCGATGAACTTTATTTTCTTTAAACGATTAAAAATTTGTTCAAAGAAAGATACAATTGCTGTAGCAATCGAGCCTTTAACACAAGCCGATGTTGTCTCAGCAAATCCAATTCCTATCTATATGACAAATTTCGTTGGCGGTGCACTTGCCGGTATTATTACATCACTATTCCAACTTGTTAATAATGCACCAGGAACAGCATCACCAATTCCAGGTCTTCTTGTCCTATTCGGATTTAATGACGTTATAAAAGTAACGATCGCTGCCGTACTATGTGGAATCGTTACCACTATTGTCGGATACATTGGATCTATTGTGTTCCGTAAATATCCAATCCGCTCTGCTGATGAAATTCGCGGAGTTACTTCGGAAGAGAAGGTTGCATAAAAAAAGAGCTATTCTGAACTGCACCCCAATTGTTAGACACAGTCTAACAATTGGGGGTGCAGTTTTTCTATGGCTAAATTTACAGCTGATGAAAAAATACAAATCGTTCTACGTTATTTGAACGGAAATGAAAGTTATCGA
>NZ_RPSJ01000046.1:0-694 GCF_003946765.1 Bacillus sp. 2D03
GAATACAGTCTGGTAATGATGGCAGAGAGGTCACACCCGTTCCCATACCGAACACGGAAGTTAAGCTCTCTAGCGCCGATGGTAGTTGGGACCTTGTCCCTGTGAGAGTAGGACGTTGCCAGGCAAAATGGAGGATTAGCTCAGCTGGGAGAGCACCTGCCTTACAAGCAGGGGGTCGGCGGTTCGATCCCGTCATCCTCCACCATATATGTCGGAGGGGTAGCGAAGTGGCTAAACGCGGCGGACTGTAAATCCGCTCCTTCGGGTTCGGCAGTTCGAATCTGCCCCCCTCCACCATTCTTAATTAATGGGCTATAGCCAAGCGGTAAGGCAACGGACTTTGACTCCGTCATGCGCTGGTTCGAATCCAGCTAGCCCAGCCATTAAGAGCCATTAGCTCAGTTGGTAGAGCATCTGACTTTTAATCAGAGGGTCGAAGGTTCGAGTCCTTCATGGCTCACCATTTTAATGAAATATGCGGGTGTGGCGGAATTGGCAGACGCACTAGACTTAGGATCTAGCGCCTTTGGCGTGGGGGTTCGACTCCCTTCACCCGCACTTTTAATAAAATAACTCAAACATGTCTTGCGGAAGTAGTTCAGTGGTAGAATACAACCTTGCCAAGGTTGGGGTCGCGGGTTCGAATCCCGTCTTCCGCTCCAATTTTCAATATGACATGCCGGGGTGGCGGAAC
>NZ_RPSJ01000017.1:0-83245 GCF_003946765.1 Bacillus sp. 2D03
TTCGCTCGACTTGCATGTATTAGGCACGCCGCCAGCGTTCATCCTGAGCCAGGATCAAACTCTCCAATAAAGTTAGTTTGTCTAGCATCTAAAATAAAAATTGACGTTTCACGTTGTTTGTTTCGTTCAGTTTTCAAAGAACTAAAAGCGGGTGAAGAGAATCGAACTCTCGACCAGAGCTTGGAAGGCTCTTGTTTTACCACTAAACTACACCCGCGTGGTCGGGAAGACAGGATTTGAACCTGCGACCCCCTGGTCCCAAACCAGGTGCTCTACCAAGCTGAGCCACTTCCCGTAATTGGCGCGCCCGAGAGGAGTCGAACCCCTAACCTCTTGATCCGTAGTCAAACGCTCTATCCAATTGAGCTACGGGCGCTTATTCATGATGTTTTTTCGTCGTTGTAATTTGGCGACTCAATTATCTTACCATACTACATTTTCAAATGCAAGTATTTTTTTTAAGATTTTTTTGATGCGGCCGAGAGGACTTGAACCTCCACGGGGTTTCCCCCACTAGGCCCTCAACCTAGCGCGTCTGCCGTTCCGCCACGACCGCGCGGAAAAAACAAAAGTGAGCCATGAAGGACTCGAACCTTCGACCCTCTGATTAAAAGTCAGATGCTCTACCAACTGAGCTAATGGCTCGTAAATGGCTGGGCTAGCTGGATTCGAACCAGCGCATGACGGAGTCAAAGTCCGTTGCCTTACCGCTTGGCTATAGCCCATCGAAATAATTATCTTCTTTTCAAAGACAAATGTTATTGTACCATAATGTCCAATAAAAAACAACTGCTATATAGCAGAAGTTAAAATGGCGGTCCCGACCGGGGTCGAACCGGCGATCTCCTGCGTGACAGGCAGGCATGTTAACCACTACACCACGGGACCATTTGGTTGCGGGGACAGGATTTGAACCTGCGACCTTCGGGTTATGAGCCCGACGAGCTACCGTGCTGCTCCACCCCGCGACAATACTATTCATATAAAATTATATGGTGGAGGATGACGGGATCGAACCGCCGACCCCCTGCTTGTAAGGCAGGTGCTCTCCCAGCTGAGCTAATCCTCCAAAAGTGGTGACCCGTACGGGATTCGAACCCGTGTTACCGCCGTGAAAGGGCGGTGTCTTAACCACTTGACCAACGGGCCAATATGTATGGCAGAGAAGAAGGGATTCGAACCCTCGCACCGCGTTAGCGATCTACTCCCTTAGCAGGGGAGCCCCTTGAGCCACTTGGGTACTTCTCTGTATGGCTCCGCAGGTAGGACTCGAACCTACGACCGATCGGTTAACAGCCGATAGCTCTACCACTGAGCTACTGCGGAATAATGAAGACAATTTGTATCTTATAAAAATTCTCTCTGTAAGTCAAGAAGTTTTTAACAACATCTTGTTCAAACGTGACATGTTTATAATATACTGGATTGCGTTTTTACTGTCAAGATGTTTTCGATATCGGTTTGAGTTTCCCTTTACACTTTCCACAGACATATCTTTTTGTATTTATTTGACGCCTTCTTACATATTGAAGTGAACACTCCATACATTCATACTTATAAATCTTTTTTTCCTTCTCTTCATTAATCATTTGTTTACAAAAACGTGGTGCATCAACTTTCTTTAACAACTCACGAAAATCCCTGTCCCTGTGCTTATACCCTCTTCCTGCAATATGTAAGTGATAATGACAAAGCTCATGTTTAATAATCCCGACTAACTCTTCTTCACCATACACTTCGTAATATCGATAATTCAGTTCGATATTATGACTCTTCAATAAATAACGCCCACCAGTTGTACGTAATCTATTATTAAACACTGCTTTATGTAAGAACGGCATCTCAAAGTATTGTAGTGACACTTCTTCCACTAGTCGCTGAATTTCTTGCTCATCCACTCTCATTCCTCCTAAACAAAAAAATATTTTTACACTTTTCTCCCTTCTTATACATATATTAAATAGTACATATACCCATCCTCATGTAAGAAGCGTGGTTTCTAAAAACAAAACATGAATAGAAATCCACTCACCAACCTCTCATCAATAGCATTTTAGATTTTTGAGAGCAGGATTAAACAAGGAGGGATTCCTATGCCTACGTGGCTAAAAAAACAAATGCAACGTGCATATTTCGAAAAAAACCGGTATCAAATTAAATTATTAAATGAATGCTGGTTTTATTATAGCAAAATACATCAAAGCTCATAATCCATTACACTTTTTATTCCATAAAAAAAGAGCAGTTTCATCTGCTCTCTTCTCTTACTATTCAATCGGCAACATAGATAGTGCAACGCGTCCTTTTTTTGTATCAATATCATCTACCCATACTTTTACAATTTGCCCTACTGATACAACATCTAACGGATGCTTTACAAACTGTTTGCTAAGTTTAGAAATATGTACTAAACCATCTTGCTTTACGCCAACATCAACAAAAGCACCAAAATCAACAACGTTACGAACTGTTCCTTCTAGTTCCATACCACGTTTTAAATCTTCTAATTTCAAAATCCCTTTTTTCAGAAGTGGTTTAGGCAACTCATCCCTCATATCTCTTTCTGGACTAATAAGCGCATCTATAATATCAACTAACGTCGGCTCCCCAACTCCTGTTTCTTGAGATAACTTAGAAATCTCTACTTCTTCCAATCTCTTTTGTAATTGCGGTTGTCCTACGTCATCTATCGATAACCCTAGACTCTTCAATAACAATTCAACATTTTTATATTGCTCTGGATGAATACCTGTTCGATCTAATGGATTCGCTCCTTCTAGTATACGTAAGAAACCTATACATTGTTCATACGTCTTTGCACCTAAACGCGGGATTTTCTTTAATTCCGTGCGCTTCGTGAATTTCCCATCTTCTTCTCTCTTTGCCACAATATTTTTCGCAACAGTTTTCGATAAACCTGAAACATATTGTAACAATGCAACCGAAGCCGTATTTACATTAACCCCAACTTGGTTAACAGCTGTTTCTACTACAAATGTTAATGACTCATTCAGTCTCTTTTGAGATACATCATGTTGGTATTGTCCAACCCCAACTGATTTAGGATCAATTTTCACAAGTTCAGCAAGTGGATCTTGCAGACGTCTTCCAATAGAAACGGCACTTCTCTCTTCAACTTGTAAATTTGGGAATTCCTCACGGGCTAAATCAGAAGCTGAATATACACTAGCACCCGCTTCATTTACAATAATATAAAAGACATCTCGGTTCACACTTTGTAATACATCTACTATAAACTCTTCTGTTTCTCTAGATGCTGTCCCATTACCAATTGCAATCATTTCAACTTGATATTTATCTATAATAGAAAGAACTTTCGTTTTTGCATCATCATATTTACGAACAGGTGGATGCGGATAAATAACATCGATATGTAGTACTTTCCCCGTATCATCTACTACAGACAATTTACAACCAGTTCTATATGCCGGATCTACCGCTAGCACGACTTTCCCTTTCATCGGAGGTTGTAATAATAAGTTACGTAAGTTCTCAGAGAAAATATGTATCGCTTGTTCTTCAGCTGTTTCTGTTAATTCTTTACGAATTTCTCTTTCGATTGAAGATTGAATTAATCGTTTATAACCATCTTCAATCGCTAATTGTACATAATGTGCACTTTTCGAATCGTTATTACGAATTACTTTCTTATTTAAGAAAGTTACTATTTCATCTACTGGCGGAACAACAGCAACTCTCAATATATCTTCTTTCTCGCCACGATTCATTGCTAATACACGATGTGGTACTACTTTTTGCAATGGTTCTTCATAACTGTAATACATTTCATATATATTCTTTTCATCTTTTTCTTCATCTTTCACGGACGAAGACATAACACCTTTTCTAAAAGTAACATTTCGAATCCAGCTACGATACGCAGCTTCATCTGAAACCATTTCTGCAATAATGTCTTGTGCACCTTGTAAAGCTTCTTCTGCAGATTGCACTTCTTTCTCTACATTAATAAATTCCACTGCCTTTTTAGCCGGATCTTCTTTCTTATATAACAATAACCATTCAGCTAATGGTTCTAATCCTTTTTCTTTAGCAATTGTCGCTTTCGTTCTTCTTTTCTCTTTATATGGACGATATAGATCTTCTACTTCTTGCAACTTTGTAGCTTTAACAATTTGCTGTCGTAGCTCTTCTGTCAGTTTCCCCTTCTCATCAATAAGACGAAGAACTTCTTCCTTCCTATCTTCAAGTTGCATCATATATTGCCATCTCTCTAAAATCGTACGAATCTGCACCTCATCTAAAGAGCCTGTCCATTCTTTTCGGTAACGAGCAATAAATGGAACTGTGTTACCTTCTTCTGTTAATTGAATAACATGACGAACTTGCTTTTCGGTAAAGCCTAATTCTTTCACTAACATTTTCATTAACGCTTGTCGATTATCTACCATTTCCATATACAACCGTAACCTCCTCTATAATAAAAAAAGTTGCCCTTCAAAGAGAGCAACTTAAACTGCCGATTTAAAAATCTATTAGTCCTAAACTAATCTGTAACGCTTCATCTACACGACTCATCATCACTTCATCCAAATGAGTGATTTTGTCCGTTAAGCGTTGCTTATCGATTGTTCGAATCTGCTCAAGTAAAATAACAGAATCTCTCTCAAAACCATACTTTTTCGCATCAATTTCCACATGAGTGGGTAATTTTGCTTTTTGAATCTGTGCAGTAATAGCCGCTACAATCACCGTTGGACTAAAACGATTTCCGATGTCATTTTGAATGACAAGAACCGGACGAACGCCTCCTTGCTCAGAACCAACAACTGGGGAAAGGTCTGCAAAATACACGTCGCCGCGTTTTACAATCAAAATATTACCCCCCGCTAACTAAGCGTTCTACTGTATGAGCTGCTTCATACTCTGCTAAGAAAGCTTCAGATGCAATACCAAGATTAATTTTTCCCATTTCAATGTACCCACGTCGCATTGATTCATGTTGGTAGCGTTTCTTCGTCTTATGTTGACGCAATAACAATTGTGTTGCCTGGCAAATTAGTTCATGGCGATTCTTATTCTCTTGTTTTCCAATTCCGTCCAATTCCGTTACCATTTGCTTTGGCAACCGAACCACGATTTCAGTAGTTACACTTGATTCGGACACAAAAATACACCTCCACCGTCAACTACACACCCAAATATATATATGACACCTATTGTAATAATACCATTGTATGGAGCCTGTTGCAAAGACTTCCTTATTCCTTGCTTATGTTTTCCAATTCACAAACAAAACATTCATCTTCTTAAATTTTTTATCTCATAACTAACTAAAAACAATAGAACTCCTCTTCAAAACTTACGTGCAACTTATATAAAAAATGATTATAAGTAAAAAGCTTCTCATCAAAAAGAGCTTATTATCCAGCAATGAACAGTCACTCCAATGACAAGAAGCAATCATACTACCTTCTATATATTGTTCAAGTAATTAATTATCTCTACAATCTTACCATTCCGTATAAATATTCTTGGCACACGGAAACTGATCGTTGCAATAATTTCATAATTAATAGTCCCTGAGTATTCCGCAACCTCTGTAGCGCTAATATACTCATCTCCTTGCCTTCCAATAAGCGTAACTTTCGTACCAAGTGGCACTTCACAAGGAAGATGAATCATGAACTGATCCATTGTTACTCGCCCTACAATCGGTACCCTTTTACCATTTATAAGCACTTCAAATCCTTGCAACCTTCTAAGCCACCCATCTGCATAGCCAATCGCTACAGTCGCAATCCATTCTTCCGTTTTCGTTCGGTAGGTGACGTTATAACTAATTCCATCACCTTTAATTACCTGTTTAATATGAGCGACTTTCGTATGAAGTGATAGCGCTGGTTCTAATTCAAATGGTAAAAAAGGACGTATTTCTACAGAAGGAGATAATCCATACATTGCAATCCCAATTCGCACTGCATTAAATGTAATCCCTTGAAAACGTAACGTCGCAGCACTATTAGCTGTATGAACAAACTTAGGATCCACTCCGAATTCTTTCAACCAACTTAACTGCTCTAAGAACGTGTTATATTGCTTATCAAAATACGAAGTCTCAACCTCATCTGCCGTTGCAAAATGCGTGTATACTCCTTCTAACTCTAAAAACGGTGCACCCTCTAAACTCTTTAAAAATTCTTTTAGCTCTTTTCTTTCACGTATTCCAATTCTCCCCATACCACTATCAAAGTTAATATGGAATTTCATTACAGATGAACCATCCCAAAGTTTAATTGCTTCGTCCACCCATTCTTTTTGAAAAACAGTTAGCGCTACATCATTTTCAGCAGCTACATTTACATCACGCGGCGGCGAGGGACCTAACACTAAAATCGGCTCAGTAATACCAGCCCTCCGAAGCACTAAAGCTTCATCTAAAAAAGCAACAGCTAACCTCGTTGCACCTGCTTCTAATGCCGTTTTAGCCACTGGTACATAATCGTGCCCATATGCGTTTGCTTTAACTACAGCAAAAATCTCTACATTACTTGGGATGAACTCTTTAATATGTGTAACGTTGTTATAAATGGCATCTAAATCCACTTCCACCCAAGTGTCACGGTAAAATGGTGCTTCTTCCATAAATACACTTCCTTATACACGATATGCGAAGCTTATTCTTTTATATGCTTCTTTTATGAAATCCACCTTCAAACTAAGAAAAGACGTGGTGCACATATATCACCACGTCTAAGAAGTTTACTTCACCTGCTTCGCTGTAACCGAACGAGCAACCATTAACAGCTCCTTCTGCTCTAAACCTTTAGACACGAGCATATATTCTACTCCGTTATGCGACCACGTTACAGAGTCTTTCGTTAATGCACCAATCGTAAACCCAAGATCAACTGGTTCTCCACTTACACTTACCGCTGATGATGCCTCTGCAACTTTTGCCTTTTCTTGTATTAAAGTAAAGGATTTCTTATTTCCAGTGTATGTGAGTATCGCACGCTTGCCACTGTCTGTCTTCAACTCTTTTTCATCTTGCAGAGTCATACCTTGTGGTGTATCAAGTGGATACAAAATAGCAAACGGTTTGTCTTCTTTCGCTGTTGTTTGAACATCTACCTGTGCTCTAGACATATTTTGTTTCGTATCAAATGCACCTTTATCAAATTTCGCATCGAATTTCACTTTAGAGAAATCTACTTTCACAAGAACATTTTGATCATTATCCATTAACTTCACTGAAACTGGAGTCAAGTCGCTCTTATTTAATGTAATCTCTTGTCTCGGCAACATATTTTGATGTTGATAGTTTGTTTTTGTTTTAAAAATATAATACTTATCTGTTTTCTCAAAAGTAAGGTTTTTCTTGTCCTGCAAAATATCTCTTACAAGTGATTCATATAAATAAGCCTGGCTACTATTTTGCGGCCAATCACTTTGAAAACGGAAGCTCTTATTAAGTGCTGGCGTTAATACAAATACACCTTCTTCATTTCTCAAAATAATTTGGCTCTGATCTTTTTTTGCATTTTTTAAATTCACACGATAAAAAGACGGTTCCTTATGCCAAATCTCTACGTTATACTCTTGAGGCTCATTGCCTGTTTTAATAGATAATTTTGCCTCAGCTTGATAACTTTTCATCCCTTTTACTTTTGATTCTAAATCTCTCACGACATCATCTTGCTTCTTTTCCATACAACCCGCCAACACAAAAACGGTCAACAAACCGACAAGAACTAAAAACAGACGCCTTTTCATCAATTCAGCCCCTTTGCCCCTATAAATGAATGGAAGATGTACCTTCCTTATCGCTACCTCAAATATATGAGACAAAGATATAAAATATGCAGACTAGCGTGACGAGCTTTCTAAAACAACTTGAGCAACAGCAAATTCCTTACTATGACTAATTGATAAATGAACAATATACTCTGTACTTGTAATCAGAATTGGCTTACCTCTTTCATCATTTTTCACTTCAATATCTAAAAAACTCACTTCTTTTCCGATACCAGTACCTACAGCTTTTGAATACGCCTCTTTCGCTGCAAACCTTCCAGCTACAAACTCTGTAAGGCGACTTCCTTTCAGCTCCATAGCAACATTACGTTCATTTTCCGTTAAAATACGTTCCATAAATTTAAGCTTTCCATCTAGCATTTTTTCAATACGATTTAATTCAATAATATCGATACCAATCCCTATAATCATTTCGAAATCCCCTTCTTCTATTTAACTTTCTTCTTTCATATTTATAAGAATAACAGAGAATCTTTCTGATGCAAAAGGGGTGAAAGTAACCGTATGCTAATAAGATCCACTCATATTTCTTTACAACCGACTATTCTTACCTTACTTCTTATTCATTTAGTCATGATGATATTAGGCGACTTTTTTCTCTTACCACTGGCAGCCTCTAATGAATATATCGCTAAAGGAGAATGGTGGCGTGTCATAACTTCTCTTCTCGTACACGTAGACTTACAACATTTTCTTTCTAATAGTATTTTTTTGTTTGCTCTTGGTTCCTCTATTGAAAAGCAACTCGGACACTTTTCTTTTTTTATTCTATTTTTTCTCTCTGGAATTTCCGGAAATATTTCTTCTTATATTATTATGCCGCTTGAATATATTCACGCAGGTGCATCAGGTGGTATTTTCGGACTATTAGGTGCACAGTTATTTTTATTGTACAATCGATACCGCTCTTCAAAACCAAAAGAAATTGCCATTTTCTCAATTATGATTCTTCTATTACTGCTATTTACTTTCTTTAACCCTTCTGCCAATCCGATAAGTCATTTAACAGGTTTAATAACCGGTGGCATTTTAACCCCTTTTTTAACCAAAAAAAACGATGGTGCAAAGCTTATTTAATATAAAAGCTTGCACCATCGATAATTTCTACATCTACTTGTTCACTTAAATCTCTCATTAATTGAAATAAAGACTCATCCTTCATCTTCGCCTCAATCATACAATCAATTTGCGGAACACTTCCCTTTATCCTTCTTAAAAAAGATAAAAATGCCTCTACATTAATATAATCTGCATGAGCTCTTGGATCTTTTCCCTCTCTAGGGCTAGAGATATGCATTTTAACCGGCAACAAAGACGTTTCCCACGTATGAACGACACGTGCCCAATCTTCATACCAATCTTCTTGCTCATTATTCATCATATGGTGATGCAAGTCAAATACGACGGGAATATCTAATTTTTCTCCTAAATATAATGTTTCCTCTAACGTAAAGGTTGTATCATCATTTTCTAATATAATCATTTCTTGAATACTCCTTGGGACATTCGACCAATTCTCTATAAAGCGCTCTAATGCAAGTTCTTTATCTTTATATCCTCCTCCAACATGCAGTACACATCGTTGCTTATGTTCAATCCCCATGCCTTTTAATAATTTTTTGTGCATCTGCAATGTTTTTACAGATTGTTTAAAAACACTCTCCTCAGGTGAATTTAGTACAACAAAATGATCTGGATGGAAATCAATTCTCATATTCATATGAACTGCATATTCACCTAGTTTTTTTAAATTTTCTTTTAAAGGACGAATATAGTTCCACTCTAGCAATTCCTCATGATTCGCTAAAGGAATGAGCTTTGAACTGAGCCGAAAGAAAGATATGTCATGCCCTTTATTATGCTTTAATAAACGTAAACAATTTTCTAAATTGGAATTAGCAATTCTTTCAAGTTTACGAATTGCAGCAGCACGATCATCTAATTTCTGAAACTGTGCATACGTCATCGTTTGAGATGGAGATGCATTCTTCAAATGTACACTCATCGCAACGTAACCAAGCCTTACAAGCATATAACAGCCCCTTTTCTATCATAACTATTATGTAGTATGCACAATTATAGAAATAAAAAAAGAGAATGCCCGCAAAGGGCATTCTCTTTTTTTATTAAGCTTGTGGACGGCTATGATGTTTTCTTTCGCCGCGTCCATTTGAAGAACCAGGGCGACCTTGGCCTTCACCTCTACGACCACGACTACCACCATCACGATTACGATCGCGGTTACCATCACGATTGCGATCACGGTTTCCATCACGGTTACGGTCACGATTACGTCCATCGCCACCGCCGCGTCCATCACGACTACGATTACGGTTACCATCACGGTATCCGCCTCCGTTACCGCCGCGTTTTTTAGAACCGCCACCTCTTGCAACAACTGGTGGTTCTGATGTTAAAGCGATTGGAGTTGTATCCGGCTCTTTTGTCATCATTTTTAAAGCAGCAGCTACTACTGTTACAGAGTCGTTCTCTTCTAACATTTCTTCTGCAATACGCTTGTAGTATGATAAATTTTCATTTTGAATTGTGCTTTGAAGTTTTTCAGCGATTAAACGTTGTTGACCTTCTAATGCTTCGTCAAGTGTCGGTGCTTCCATACGATCAACTTTACGTTTTGTTGTGCGCTCGATATTTTTTAATTGCCCTGATTCACGTGGTGTTACAAATAACATTGCAATACCTTTTTTACCTGCACGGCCAGTACGACCGATACGGTGAACGTATGATTCTGGATCTTGTGGGATATCGAAGTTATATACGTGTGTTACACCTGAAATATCAAGACCACGTGCAGCAACATCTGTTGCAACAAGAACTTCAATAGCACCTTCTTTAAATTTACGTAATACAGACATACGTTTCGCTTGTGTTAAGTCACCGTGAATACCTTCTGCTGCATAACCACGTAAGTTTAACGCTTCTGATAATTCATCAACACGACGTTTTGTACGACCGAATACGATTGCAAGCTCTGGAGATTGAATATCTAGCAAGCGTGTTAACACGTCAAACTTTTTCTTTTCTTGCACTTCTAAATAGAACTGCTGAATGTTTGGCATTGTTACTTCTTTTGCTTTTACTTTAATGTGTTGAGGCTCAGTCATGAAACGCTCAGCAATACGACGGATTGGATCTGGCATTGTCGCTGAGAATAGTAATGTTTGATGTGTTTCTGGCACATCTGTTAAAATTGCTTCAATATCTTCAATGAAGCCCATGTTTAACATTTCATCCGCTTCGTCAAGAACAACAGTCTCTACATTTTGTAAGCGAAGTGTTTTACGGTTAATATGATCTAAAATACGACCCGGCGTACCAACAATAATGTGTGGGTGTTTTTTTAGAGCACGAATTTGGCGGTTAATATCTTGACCACCATAGATTGGTAAAATACGAACGCGTTTATGTTTACCAATTTTGTATAGCTCTTCTCCAACTTGAATTGCTAATTCACGCGTTGGTGCGATAACAATACCTTGAACTGCTTCTTTATTTGTATCCACTTTATCTAATAGTGGTAATCCGAATGCTGCTGTTTTCCCTGTACCTGTTTGCGCTTGCCCAATAATATCTTTACCTTGCAATGCATGTGGAATTGTTTCAGCTTGAATCGGCGTAGCCTCTTCAAAGCCCATACTTTCAACAGATTGCAGTAAAGATTCACTTAATCCTAATTCTCGAAATGTTGTCAATGTTACTTCTCCTTTTCTATCCTATACTTATCATTTAAAAAAAGGCGTTTTCCGAATTTGCGGAAAAGCCCTTTTCCTGAATGCTCACGTATATAAACGGGCGTATATTCTTCGCGAAAATACTTCTAAACGTTATTACACTTTATCAATTATAAGTTTTGTATGTGTAAAAAGCAAACCCAACTGTTACCTTATTTTCATATTCAGAGTTTTTTTCTTCACTTTTATTTTTTTATATTTACTGTAAGCGCTTATTATAAGTTTCTTCTATTTTCGTAACTATCATCCCTATTTATATACACCAATTATTTCAACATCGTAATTACTTCTTCTAACTTCATACCGCGAGATGCTTTTATTAATACAACATCTTTCACATCGACTACTGCTTGTAAATCTTTTACTAACTCTTCTTTATTATCATACGCCTTTACACGTTCATTAGGGAAATTAATTTTCGCTCCTTCAGCAATTTGAGCCCCTAATCTACCGTATGTGAATACATGCGAGATTTTTGCTGGATCGATTAATTTTCCTACCTCATAATGGAACTGCACTTCTTGATCTCCAAGTTCTAACATATCACCAAGCACAACGATTTTTTTAGCAAAACCATCTAAACCATTCATTAAATGGAACGCTGCTTCCATAGCCGTCGGACTTGCATTATAAGCATCGTTGATAATTGTTAAACCACTATTTGTTTTCACAATTTCCATACGCATGCCCGTCATTTGAAGTGTTACTAAACCTTCTTTCATCTCTTCCCACGTTACACCAAAATGTTTCGCAATTGCCATTGAAGCAAGTGTATTATACACATTATGTTTTCCTAACACCGGTAAGTAGAATGAAATATTTTCATCTCTATTCATTTTGAAATGTGTCCCAGTTGCTTGTAATGTTACAGTCGTTGGATAATAATCGTTTGCTCTTGCATCACCAAACGTAACCGTTTCTGCTGCTAAATTCATTTCAGGAACACGATTCGTTAATAAAGGCTCATCTCCGTTATATACGAACACGCCACCTTCTTGTAACCCTGTAACAATTTCTAATTTCGCTTCAGCAATTGCCTCACGAGATCCTAAATCCATTAAATGTGCCTCACCAATATTCGTAATGATAGCTGCATTAGGACGAGCTAACTTAGATAAGAATTCAATTTCGCCTCGGCTTGACATACCCATCTCTAATACTGCTACTTCTGTATTTTCTTCTAAGTTTAAAATGGTAAGAGGTAATCCGATATGGTTATTGAAGTTCCCTTCTGTTTTTTGCACTTTGAATTTAGTCGCAAGAAGACTTGTTACAATATCTTTCGTAGATGTTTTACCGTTACTACCCGTTACACCTACAACTTTAACATCCAATTGATCGCGATAATTTTTCGCTAACATTTGCAATGCCGATAGCGTGTCTTCCACAAAAATAACCGGAAGATTCTCAGGTGGATTCGCTACATCTTTCATCCATAATGTAGCCACAGCTCCATTTTCAACAGCTTTATCTACAAAAGCATGTCCATCGAAGCGCTCCCCTTGAATCGGAACATACAAGTTTCCTTTTTCAATTTTTCTCGTATCAATAGACACGCCTTGAATAGTAATTCCCTCATATTGCTCTTCTAATCCAGTACCATTTACCATCTGTTCCACTTGCTTTAACATTCGCTTTATCATATAGAAACGCTCCTTACATAGAGGAAGCACTATTCCTATGAATAGTGCTTCCTCCTTTTTGTTAGATTGTATATTTAATTTTTTGTTTTTCTTCGTGACGTTCAATCGCTAAACGAATTAGCTCTTCAATTAATTCTGGATACGGTAACCCAGTATGTTGCCATAATAGAGGGAACATACTGAACGGTGTAAATCCTGGCATTGTGTTTACTTCGTTAATATACACTTCTCCATCTTTCGTTAAGAAGAAATCAGCTCGCGTTAAACCTGCACCGTCTAATGATTGGAATGCAATAATCGCATCACGCTTAATTACATTAGATTCTTCTTCTGTCATTTCAGCTGGAATAATTAGCGCCGTATCACCATCGATATATTTCGACTTATAATCATAGAAGTCCTTTTTCGGAACGATTTCACCTACAACTGAACATTTCGGCTCATCATTACCTAGTACCCCAACTTCTACTTCACGACCTACAATATTTTCTTCTACAATAATTTTGCGATCAAATTGGAATGCCTCTACAAATGCATCCTCAAGTTCTTCACGATTTTTACACTTATTAATACCAACACTTGAACCAAGGTTTGCTGGTTTTACGAAGCAAGGATATCCTAACTTATCTTCTACTTTAGAATAAGCTTCCTCACGATTTTTTTCCCATGCACTACGAATAAAGGATGCATATTTTGCTTGTTTTAAACCAGCCTCTGCAAAGATGTTTTTCATAACAACTTTATCCATACCAGCAGATGATGCTAGAACACCATTTCCTACATAAGGGATATTCATTAATTCTAATAGTCCTTGAACCGTTCCATCTTCACCGTTTGGTCCATGTAGTAATGGGAAAATAACGTCAATAGCGTTCTCCTCAGAAGCTGCAGATGGGATAATTTCTGTACTTAATGATAACGGAGAAATCGCATTTTCTGCACCGCTCATTTTTAAAGCTTCAACATCTGTTACTTCACCTTCAATACGCTCACCGCGTACCCATTGACCTTGTTCTGTAATATAAATTGGATGAATCTCGAATTTATCTTGATTTAACGCTTTAATAGCAGCAAGAGCCGTCTGTAGCGAAACTTGATGCTCAGCTGATTTTCCACCATATAATAAACCTAATTTAATTTTCGTCAATGAAATCACCCTAACCAATTGTTTTCATTTTTCTATTTTAGCACTTTTTATAAAAATAGGTAGTTCCTATTTGAAATAAAATGTAACTTCCATAAATAATTAAATAACATCACTTATTGGTTTTTCATTTCATTTTCTATATAGCTACACAAAATAAAATGGCAATCTAATCTAGTTATGTACCTAAAATATGTAGAAATCCCCTTTTTTGTGTATGTCACCTATTCACTAAGACGATTGTTTGGTCAGTGTGTCTTTTTGCCTTTGCTCCACAAGGCGATCTAAAGAAACATATACAATACCTGCAACTACACATCCTACAGCTAAAATTGTAAATAGAAAGTGACCAAGTAATCGATCTAATAAAAAACCTCCCAAAAGTGGACCAAATGCGCTTCCTGTAATCCACTGCAAACTTGCAGCTCCCATGTAAGTCCCTCTCAAATGCTCAGGGGCCAAATTTGCTACAAATGTCATCTGTACAGGCGACATAATCATCTCACCTAACGTATATATAGCATAAACGAACAGTAGTGTTATTAAAATAATTGTAGCATTTGTATTAAATTCTCCAAACCACTTCGGTAACCACCCTATAAAAAATAATCCAATCCCGAATAAACATGCACCGTATAACATCGTCTTCCCGACTGGTTTATCCGTAGCCCATTTTGAAATTTGAAACTGGAATAAAACAACTAATAGTCCGTTTAACGCCATTAAATATGGATATGGATTATTCGTTCCAAAAATACGCTTCATTTCATTATCAAAATGTAGTGGCAACATGCCTTCGGTTTGAGAAAACCCCATCGAAATGATAATACCTGCTAATAAGTAAATCATTAATGCCTTATCTTGCATTACAATTTTCCAAACTGCCCCAGATTCCTTTTCTTTATGTTCTTCCTTATCTGTCCTCTTTGGCATCGTCTCTTGAATAAGAAGTAATACAAGTAACGCATAAAATAGCATTGTAGAAGAGGCAATAATAAACACAAGGTTCTTTGACAACACAACTACTGATGCTCCCATTATCGGACCAATGGCAGCACCTATATTGTGTCCCATTCGTAATAAACCATATGCCTCTGTTCTTTTTTCTGGTGCCGTTACATCTGCGACCATAGCTGATGCAGCTGGATGAAATAAAGAATTACTCAACCCTAAAAAAATAGATAAAATCGCATATGGAATAAATCCTTCTATAAATAGAAAACCGAGCATTAATAATGCATTACTTGCCATAGAAAATATCATAATAGGCTTTCTTCCATATATGTCAGCAATTCTCCCTCCTATAAGTGATCCAAAGCTTGCAGCAATTGGAGAAAGCGCCATAATAACCCCAACTTCCAACAACGAATCTACCTTATCTTTTAAATATAATGCAAAAAAAGGCATTAACATCATCATTGCAATTCCATTTAACGTCTCTCCAATAAATCGAATCCATACGTTACGGTCCATCTCCCTTAACTCACGCCACGTATTTTTCATCATTTCACCCCTTTAGTTAGCCAACAATTATCTTATAATAAGTTCAGAAAAATGTAAATTTTCAAATAAAAAATCCATTCTAATTCTGTTAGAATGGATTTTTCCGCTTATAAATTTGCAACATCTTCTTCTTTTTTACTATTATTTAAAGCACTATGTTTTCGGCTATATAAGAAGTAAACCGCTATACCAATAACCATCCATATCCCAAAACTAATCCACGCTGTCCCCGATAATTGAAGCATTAAGTATAAACAGAAAATCACTGTTAATGCTGGTAAAAATGGTACAAGCGGAGCCTTAAATGCCCTTGGTAAGTCTGGATGAGTTCTTCTCATTACGATTACCGCAACAGCTACGAGTGCAAATGCTGACAATGTCCCCATATTTACAAGATGTGCTAAAACATTTAAATCTATTAATCCTGAAATCAGTGCCGCAATAATCCCCGTTGTCCATGTATTTAAAAATGGCGTTTTAAATTTCGGATGAACTTTAGCAAGACGCTTCGGCAGTAAACCATCTCGGCTCATCGCATAAGAAACCCGAACTTGCCCATACATCATAACTAGCATTACTGTTGTAATTCCTGTAATTGCTCCTACTGAAATTACCCCCGCTAAACCATCTTGTCCAATAAATTGAAGTGCAAAAGCAACTGGATCTGATATATTTAGCTGGCCGTATGGAACAATCCCTGTCAAAATAAGCGAAACAACAATATAAAGAACTGTACAAATTAATAACGATGCAATAATACCAATTGGTAAATCACGTTGCGGACGTTTCACTTCTTCTGCCGCTGTTGAAACTGCATCAAATCCTATGAATGCGAAGAATACTGTAGCCGCTCCAGCCATTACACCATCTAAACCAAATGGCATAAAAGGCGTCCAGTTTTCAGGTTTCACATAATTAAAACCAGCAAAAATAAAAATAAGAACAACTGCTATTTTAATAAATACCATAATGTTATTTACTCGTGCACTTTCACGAACACCCCTAGATAAAAGAACTGTCATCACTAAAATAATTAGAACTGCAGGTAAATCAATTATTCCACCCTTTCCTGTACCAGGAGCCGAGGAGAGAATAGTCGGAATGTGAATTCCAAACCCCTTTAATAAAGATTGAAAATATGCAGACCAACCGTTCGCTACAGCAGATGTAGCAAGTAAATATTCCAGCATTAAGTCCCAGCCAATTAAAAATGCGAACACTTCCCCCATCGTCGCGTATGTATACGTATACACACTGCCCGAGACAGGAACTGAAGAAGCAAATTCAGCATAACAAAATGCAGCAAAGGCACAAGCTAGAGCGGCAATCGCAAATGATAATATAATAGCTGGCCCAGAATGTTTCGCTGCCACAACACCCGTTAGAACAAAAATACCAGTTCCAACAATTGCTCCGATTCCAAGCATAGTTAAATCTAGCGCGCCCAATGTTCTTGCTAACGTTTTTTGCTTACTTTCTTGCATTAACTTTGCAATTGGCTTCTTTTGAAAAATTTGCTTCATCTTTCACTCCTCCAAGTTTTAAATTTTCTGAAAATTTTTAATTCGCTTTTTCATTTTACTCATTACGCTTTTCCTAGTCAATACTTTTGTCGAAACAAGTAGAAATTCTTCTAAATATGCACGATCCTTATTATTCTTTCTATATATCTTTCCATTATTTTTTTGGTATTATTATACATGTCGATTCCGTGAAAAAGGCATGCTCCCTTATTGAGAGCATGCCTTTTTTTACTTATTTCACAGTATATGAACCTTGTTCAATCCAGCTATACATATACTTTTCATCTTCTGTTTCATGTGCTTGTTTTACAATACGAAGCGGACGGAATGTGTCTATCATAACAGCTAATTCAAGCGTCTCTTTCTTCCCTATACTTGCCTCTGTTTTCCCCGGATGCGGCCCATGAGGAATCCCGCTCGGATGAAGTGTAATAGAACCTTCTTCCACACCTTTGCGACTCATAAAGTTTCCTTCTACATAGTAAAGAACTTCATCACTATTAACATTACTATGATAATATGGTGCCGGAATTGACTCTGGATGATAATCGTATAAACGTGGTACGAAAGAGCAAATAACAAAATTATGTCCTTCAAATGTTTGATGTACTGGCGGTGGCTGATGAATGCGCCCTGTAATTGGTTCAAAATCCTCTACATTAAATACCCACGGATATAAATAGCCATCCCATCCAACAACATCTAACGGGTGGTGTCCTAAAACATGTTTATGCATATAGCCTCTTGATTTTGTCATTACGACAAACTCGCCTTTTTCATCATATGTCTCTAATTTTTCTGGACCACGAAGATCTCTTTCACAAAACGGACTATGCTCTAACAATTGTCCGTATTCATTTCGATAACGACGCGGCGTTGTAATTTGGCTATTTGCCTCTACAACAAGAAACTTAGTCTCTCCTTCATCTGGAATAACACGGTAAATCGTTCCAATTGGAATCGTTACATAGTCGCCTTTTCTATAGTGAATCGTTCCAAACATCGTTTCAATTTTCCCTGTTCCATAATGAACAAATAACATTTCATCGCCATCACCATTACGATAGAAATAATCCATTTTTTCTGTTGGACTCACTACTCCAATTAACAAATCTTCATTTCCAAGTATGAAATTCCGTCCACTTATTGCATCACCACTTTTTTTACTTTCTTTCGTTCGAAAGTGGCGATGAGAAAGAGCAACATCCTCTTCATACTGCAACTGACAAGAATGCGATAATGCAGAATGACCTACTTCTGTTGGCATATAATGATGATACAAAATAGACTGCGTACCAGAAAAACCTTTTGTTCCCATTACCTGTTCACGATAAAGCGACCCATCTTTTTTACGAAATTGTACATGTCGTTTATGAGGTAGTTCTCCCATGTGACGATAAAACATGCCCATCACCCGCTTCCTTTTCTTTTTTGATCGTATTACGTAGTGTACCTAAACCAGTAATCGACAGTTCTACAACATCTCCATCTTGTAGCCACTCTTCTGTACCCAGTTCTAAAATACATCCTGTTCCTACTGTCCCAGAACCAATCACATCTCCTGGATATAACGTAACGTCCTCTGAAGCACGTTCAATCATTTCAGCAAATGTATAGTAAATATCTTGGAAGTTTCCTTTTGATAATAGTTTTCCATTTACATGAGCAGTCATTTCTAAATTATATCGATCACCATTACGATAAACGTCTAATTCCTCTTTCGTAACGAGATGCGCTCCTAATGAAGTTGCAAAGTCTTTTCCTTTCGCTGGACCGAGACCTACTTTCATTTCTGTTGCTTGTAAGTCTCTCGCACTCCAGTCGTTCATAATACAATAACCAAAAATATATTCCTCTGCTTGCTCTCGAGAGATATTTCGCCCTTCTCTTCCTATTACGCAAGCAATCTCCAACTCATAATCAAGCTTTTTAGACTTTTTCGGACCAATTACAAAATCACCGGAACCAATTACAGCACGATGATTAGTAAAATAAAAAACCGGAATATCATACCATTCAGGCACAACATCTAATCCTCTTCGTCCGCGAGCTGTTTTTACATGTTGTTCAAATGCGTAAAAATCTCGAATACTACTCGGATTAGGAAGAGCAGCTGTCAATTGTACTTCTTCTAAAGCATATATACCCTTATTTGGATTCTTAATATTCCGCACTACTTCTACATACTCATCCGCTTTCTCTAAAAAATCCATCATAGAAGAAGGGATTTTCCCTTCACTAGCAAGATTCATATCTATTACTTTGTCACCTTCAAGCCATCCAGCCCGTAGTTCTTTTGAAGGAAGACGAAATGTAACAAATTTCATCCTGATTCCTCCTTATAAAAATGAAATTTCCACCAGCAAAGGGACTTTTGCTGGTGGATACAAATCTTATAAGTTTCCGCGACGCTCTTGTTCTCTTTCAATTGATTCGAATAACGCTTTAAAGTTTCCTTCACCAAATCCACGAGAACCTTTACGTTGAATGATTTCAATAAATAAAGTCGGACGATCTACAATTGGTTTCGTAAAGATTTGTAGTAAGTAACCTTCATCATCACGATCTACTAAGATCTTTAATTCTTTTAACTTATCAATTTCTTCATCGATTTTTCCAACTCGTGCAGTTAGCTCATCGTAATAAGTATCAGGTGTATCTAAAAACTCCACCCCATTTGCACGAAGCGCTTCAACTGTTTTAACAATATCACTTGTTAATAAAGCAAGATGTTGTACACCAGCTCCATTATAGAATTCTAGATACTCTTGAATTTGTGATTTTCTCTTTCCGTCTGCTGGTTCGTTAATAGGAAACTTAATACGACTTCCATTCGTCATAACTTTCGACATTAACGCCGAATACTCTGTACTAATATCGTCATCATCAAAATGAATCATTTGTTTAAAGCCCATAACATTCTCGTAATAACTAACCCACTCTTCCATTTTTTCAACATTACCAACTACATGATCAACAGCAATTAAACCAGACTCTTCAAATGGAATATTAAATTCTACCTTTTGGAATCCTGGCATAAATGCCCCTTTATAATTTTTACGCTCTACAAGCGTATGAATTGTATCACCATACGTACCAATAACTGCTTTTTTCAATGTACCGTCCTCATCTGTTAATTCCTGTGGTGGAGCAATTGCGACGGCACCACGTTTCACTGCTTCTGAGTATGCTTTATCAACATCATCAACAAGTAGTGCCACATCCTTCACGCCATCACCATGAGTCTTTACAAACTCTGCAATACGATTTTCACTACTTAAAGCTCCAGACACAACGAAACGCATATTTTTTTGCACAAGAACATAAGATACCTTTTCACGGTTTCCAGTTTCTAATCCAGAGTAAGCCACAATTTTGAATCCGAACGCTCTCGCAAGATAATAACTCGATTGCTTTGCATTCCCTACGTAAAATTCCAAATGATCTACATCACGTACTGGAAAAAAGTCCTCCATTTGTGCAGCTAGCGTATCCATAGATTTTTGTTTCATAATATCTTCATCCCCCTGTAAATAGATTAAATGGTCCATACTTAAAACCAACCGAAAACGCTTCCAACATTAATTAATAGAAATTAGTTAGCAAGCTAACAAATTCTGACCTTTAAAATTTTCTATCTTTTCTGTCAAATTCCTCTTTTTTTCTTACATATAAAATTCGACTTTTTTCTCTTTGAAATAAAGCGGGATTTTATTCAGTGGATTTTTGATTATTCGTTGAATCAAGTTTCAACCGCAGCGTTTAATTAGCATTGAATGCTGGATAATGAGGTAACTTTAATACTTGAAGGTATATAAGAAGAATATAAAAAAGACTCCAACATATTAACTACTTACTAATACGTTAGAGTCTTTATTTTTTTTGAATGATTGTATTTATATATCTCATACTAATACATTTGCAAGGAATAGAATAAATGATGTTAATATTACCGCTCCACCTAAGGATCCTAATAAATCTGTTTTTGTTACTTGAAACACTTGTTCACTGTTCATATCCCTCATTCTCCTTCCTTTTTTGTTTGATTTAAAACTTCTATTATACTAATACACTTGATAAAAATACGATTAATGCTGTTAATACTACCGCTCCACTTGCTGATCCTACGAAGTCACCTTTTGTTACTTGTAACACTTGCTCTTTCATATCATTTATCCTCCTTTTTTTCTTTTGTTACAAAGCTTCTATTATACTAATACGCTTGATAGAAATACGATTAACGCTGTTAATACTACCGCTCCACTTGCTGATCCTACGAAGTCACCTTTTGTTACTTGTAACACTTGCTCTTTCATATCATTTATCCTCCTTTTTTTCTTTTGTTACAAAGCTTCTATTATACTAATACGCTTGATAGAAATACGATTAACGCTGTTAATACTACCGCTCCACTTGCTGATCCTACGAAGTCACCTTTTGTTACTTGTAATACTTGCTCTTTCATATCATTTATCCTCCCTTTTTATAAGTTATCTATATGTAATTTCTAAGAAATGTTTATTTCATAGTTTTTATGTTAACGTTACATTAAATTTGATAACGTAACGTTTGTAACATTAATGTAACATAACTATTATTACGTTGCAATATAATTACGTAAAATTTATTACACTTTTTTACGTTTTTTTATAATAACCCTCAAAAACCTTTATTTAATGCGTTTTTCACTAAGTTCACGTTTGTAACATCCGTGTAACATTACAGTCATAAAGTGAAATGTAGTCATATTCCTCTCTATTTTTGTTACAAATTGTTTATTTAGTGCCACTAAACCTATCTAATCTTTACTTACTTTTAATATGAGATAAAATACCGTCTTTCCAAGATAAGTTTATATGTTTCCTCTATATAACTATGTATAATAAAAACAAAGAGGTGGTCATTTTGAAATTAATCGCATTAGATATGGATGGTACACTACTATCATCTAATCTTGAAATCTCCAAAGAAAACCTACAAGCAATCCAAACTGCACAAGAAGCCGGTCATATTGTAATGATCTGTTCTGGTCGTGCGAAAGAGGATGCTTTAAAGCTATTGGAAGAATATAAATTATCTCTTCCAGTCGGAGCAAGCAATGGGGCTATTGTTTATGTGGATGGAAAAGTAATTAACTCGCGTTGTATACAAAACGACAAAGTGTACAAACTTGCAAAATTATTAGAATCTGAAGGTTTCCCATATAAGCTATATACGAATAAAGGAGTTTATTCTCCATATACATGGCAAGATCAAGTGATGCAAGCATTCGAAGAAAATAAGCATGCGCTTGATGTTACATTAGAGGAACTTGAACGAATTACAGAAAAGCAAAAGAAATCGAACCTAATTACTGATTTCAAAAAAATAGAAGATGTTGTGAATAACCAAGAACTAGAAATATCTAAATTCTTCATTTTAACGTTTAATGCAGCGCATCGCGCACAGCTATTAAGTATATTACAAGAAGATGCTGATATTATGGTTACAGCATCGGCTCCTACTAACTTAGAAATTATGGATAGGAATGGACATAAAGGAAACGGGATACAGCAGATGGCAGCTCATTTTAATATCCCTATTGAAGATACAGTTGCTATTGGTGATAATTTTAATGATGTACCAATGTTAGAAGTAGCAGGCTTATCTGTTGCAATGGGCAACGCTGAAGAAGATGTAAAAAAGCTATGTGATGTTGTAACACTAACAAACAATGAACATGGTGTTGCTCACGCAATCGAGCAATTTGTATTGAAACAAGCTTCATCTAGTATATAAAAAAAGGACTCTTTCAATCTCTGAAAGAGTCCCTTTTTTATACGTGATGACAAGCAACAAAATGCTCTGCACCAACATTACGGAATTCTGGTACTGTTTTTTTACAAACATCCGTTGCAAATGGGCAACGTGTATGAAAACGACAGCCCGAAGGTGGATTTGCTGGACTTGGAATATCCCCTTCTAGTATAATTCGCTCTCGCTTCACTGTTGGATCTGGTATTGGAACAGCTGATAACAATGCTTTCGTATAAGGATGTAGCGGATTGGTAAATAACTCATCACGCGGTGCTGTCTCCACAATCGTACCTAAATACATAATTCCGATTTTCGTACATAAATGTTCTACTACACTTAAATCATGCGAAATGAATAAATAAGATAATCCCTTTTTCTCCTGTAACTCACTAAATAAATTAATAATTTGTGCTTGGATAGATACATCTAGTGCCGCCACAGGTTCATCAGCTACAATGAATTCTGGATTTAATACCATAGCTCTTGCGATTACGATACGCTGACGTTGTCCACCAGAAAACTCATGGGGATACCGGTCAATATGATAAGGAGCTAATCCACATAACTCCAATACTTCAATTACCTTTTCACGAACATTTTCTTTCGTCGCTAATCCGTGGGCCAACATTGGCTCTCCAAGCGCTTCTCCAATTCTCATTCTCGGATTTAATGAACTAAATGGATCTTGGAAAACGAGCTGCATATTAGGGCGATGTTTTCTTAATTCATCCTTGGATAAAGAATGAACATCTTTCCCTTTAAACTTCACTTCTCCCTCCGTTTTTTGAACGAGGCGTAAAATTGTTTTTCCTATTGTTGTTTTTCCGCTCCCTGATTCGCCAACGAGACCAAACACTTCACCTTTATTAATAGTAAAACTTACTCCATCAACTGCTTTTACATGCCCAATTGTTCTACTAAATACGCCACCCTTGATTGGAAAATATGTCTTTAGGTTTTTTACCTCTAATAATGGTTCACTCATTGTTCCGCACGCTCCTCATATAACCAGCAAGCTACTTTATGATTTTCATCATTTACATTTAGATTTGGAGCTTCTTTTTCACATATTTCCATACAATGCTCACAACGCCCACTAAAGTAGCAAAACTCACCTAAACCAACTAAATTCGGAACTTGCCCTGGAATAGAATATAGTTTATCTATTCGTTTTCCCATTACTGGTTTTGATTTCAATAATCCTTTCGTATAAGGATGTTTTGGATTTTGGAATATCTCTAGTACTGGAGCTTCTTCAATAACTTTCCCGCCATACATAACGACAACATAATCAGCCATTTCCGCTACGACACCTAAGTCATGTGTAATTAATAAAATCGACGTTTTAAATTCTTCTTTCACTTGTCTTAGTAGATCCAATATTTGAGCCTGAATGGTAACATCAAGAGCTGTTGTTGGTTCATCCGCAATTAATAACTTAGGATTACAACTAAGTGCAACAGCAATCATAATACGTTGTAACATCCCGCCGCTCAGTTCATGCGGATAAGAATGGACGATTTCATCAGCGCGGGCTATGCCAACTTTACGAATTAACTCAATTGCCTTCTTATATGCTTCATTTTTACTAAGTAATTCATGCTCCCTTAACGTTTCTACAATTTGCTCTCCTACAGTGAAGACGGGGTTTAGCGATGTCATTGGTTCTTGGAAAATCATTGCAATATCATTACCTCGTAAACTACGAAGTTCTTTCTCTTTCATTCCTAAAAGACTTTTTCCTTCATATAAAATGTCTCCACCCACTACACTGCCTGATTCAGCAATAAGCCCCATAATAGATAAAGCTGTTACACTCTTCCCGCAACCTGATTCTCCTACTACACAAACTGTTTCCCCTTCTCGAACCGCAAAGCTAACATGGTTCACAGCCTTTACTGTCCCCTCGTCAGTTTGAAAATGTGTTTGTAAGTCTTTCAGCTCTACTACCGCTTTACTCATATCTTCTCACCTACCGTCTCATCTTTGGATCTAACGCATCACGAAGTGCATCACCAAGTAAATTAATTGATACAACTGTTATAAAGATTGCAAAACCGGGCGGAATCCATAACCATGGACGCTTTTGGAAATCGATTAATGAGTTAGCTGCGCTAATCATGTTCCCCCATGATGGTGTAGGTGGAACGACTCCGAGGCCTAAGTAACTTAGTGCGGATTCTCCCAAAATAGAACCTGCAACACCTAATGTGGATACAACAATTAAAATGGGTAAAACATTAGGTATTAAGTGATATATAATTTTCCGGTAATCTTTTATTCCTAACACATCCGCAGCTTGCATAAATGCTTGCTCCCTAAGTGATAAAATTTGCCCTCTTACAAGGCGTGCAAGCCCTGGCCAACCTACTAGACTTAAAATAATCATAATGACATACAAACGATAATCAGACGGTACTTTCCACTCTGATAAAATCGCACCCATTATAATAAGTAACGGTAATCCTGGCATTGACATTAAAATATCTGCAAGCCGCATAATAATATTGTCCACAATCCCACGATAAAAACCTGCAATCGCTCCTAATAAAGCTCCAAGTATAACCGATAAAACCATTGAAGCTAAACCAATGGTTAATGAAATACGTCCCGCTTGCATAAGCCTTGTTAAAATATCTCTTCCTAATTGATCTGTACCAAGCCAATGAGAAACACTAGGTGGTTTGTTAATGAGCGCAACTTGTATTTTCCCTGATGCATATGGAGAAAAGAACGGACCGATAAAACAAAATAAAAACATAAAAATTAATGCATAAAACCCTACAAGTGCCATCTTATTTTTCTTTATCTTTTTAAAAGCTTGTCGCCATGGTGATGATTCGCTTCTGCTCTTTTTTTCTTTTTTTTCTGTAATTACTGTAACAGTCTCCATTTCTTTCCCCCCTTACTTCAACCGAATTCTTGGATCAACAACTGCATATACGATATCTGCTAAAAAGTTTGAAACGATTGTTAAACAAGAAAGAAACATCGTAAATGCCATCAATACTGTATAGTCACGGAAATTTAATGCTTCTAATTGAATATTACCAATCCCTGGCCAGTTAAAAATTTGTTCAATAATAATTGCCCCAGAAAACAATCCCGGTAATTCAAATGCTAATAACGTAATTGCTGGTAATATTGCATTTTTTAATGCATGCTTATAAATAACCGTCTTCTCCTTCAAACCTTTCGCTCTTGCTGTTCGTATGTAATCTTGTCTTACAACCTCTAACATACTTGTTCTAAAATACCGAGTTAGCGAGCCGACCCCAAGAAGTGTCAAAATAAATACTGGTAAAATCATATGTTTTGCAACTTCTATCACGTAAGCAAATCCTGTTGAATTACTGCCAACATCAATCATTCCACCTATCGGTAATAACTTAAAGTCAACCGCAAACACCTTAATTAAAAACAAGCCGATAAAGAATGAAGGGAATGACATTGCTGCAAAAACACCGATTGTTACAAGTTTATCGAATAAAGAATGTTGTTTCGTCGCCGAGAATACACCGATAATAAGTGCAATTAGCCAAATAAAAAACAATGCAATAATTGCTACACTAAAAGAATTCCAAATAAATTTATTTAATAATGACGTTACAGGCTCTTGATATTGAAGCGAGAAGCCAAAGTCCCCTTGCAATGCATTACCTAACCAATGAAAATAACGCTCAACAATCGGTTTGTTCAACCCATATAATTCCCTCAGTTCAGCTGCTCTTTCCGGTGTAATTTTCGGGTTTGAATCAATATAATCCCCAGGAAGAAGTGCGAACAGGACGAAGATAATAATTGATGTACCAAGCAGTGTAGGAATCATTTGTAACAACCTACGAACAATATATGTTTTCACCCTTTTTCTCTCCAATCTTATGCTTAAAATAGAAGAACATTTTTTCAAAGCGGCACATTACTAACCGAATGAAAAAATGTCTTCTACTTATACATTCTTATCGTTATTTTTCAAATGATAATACCGGTAAGTTTGCACTAATACTGTTGTACTTTTCAGGATCAATTCCTTTTATATTCCCGTTATAACCAGTAATTGTTCTACGGTAGTTTAATAGAATTACTGGTGGATCATCACTTAATTCTTTATACAATTCTTTATAAATAGGTTTACGCTTTTCGATATCTACAGTTTCAATACCTTTTTGAATTAGCTCATCTACTTTTGCATTCTTATAACCAAGACTAGTTTCATTTGCAGTAGACAAATATTCACCAGCTGTTTCACTCGGGTCACTTGTAATCGGTGTCGAAACAGAAGCTAAATCATAATCTCCTTTGTTTACCTTAGAAAGCATCGTATTAAAGTCCATAAATTCAGGATTAAACTCTACACCTATTTCTTTATAATTCTCTTTCGCAATCGGAATTAATAAATCACTATCTTTAGCCGAACTTGGACCGAAATAAGAAAGTTTTAATTTTTGACCATCTTTTTCACGAATTCCATCCGAACCAACTTTCCACCCTGCTTCATCTAATAATTTTTTCGCTTTTTCTTTATCGTATTCGTATTTATTAACTCCTTCTTCCGTATAAGCCCAAGAAGTTGGATGAATTGGTACATTGGCTACTGTACCGTATCCTTTTAACGCTGTATCAACATATTTTTTGCGGTCTAATCCGTAAATAAGTGCTTGGCGAACCTTTTTATCCTTTAAGTAAGGCTTATTATTATTCATATAAATATAACTAAATGACGGCGCTGTTTCGATTTGGATATTTGCGAATTCTAAAGCCTTAGCCTGTTCAAGAACCTCATCACCGGTACCTAAGCCAGTATGGTCAACTTCTCCTGTTTGGAATAACTGAAGCTTCGTATCACCAGAAGTAATTTTATAAATAAAGTTTTGAATTTTTGGTTTACCCGCATAATAATTTTCGTTTGCTACAAAACGAACTTCTTGACCTGGAATATACTTTTCAAATTTATATGGACCCGCAGCTAATGGCTTTCCATATAAATCTTTTAAGTAATCTAAGCTTGTATTTTGCTTATAATCTTTTCCATAATAAGCTTTTGATAGTACTGTACCTCCTAAAACAAATATAGCTTGTGAATTCACTTTTTCAGTTGTAATTTTAATTGTTTGTTGATCAACAACTTGAATACCTTCAATTGAAGTTGCTTTTCCTTCTTTATATTCTTTACCACCTTTAACGGCATATTGAGAGATATCTACTTCACCTTCATATGCCTTATCATGTAAAAGCGTCAATGTGAAAGCTACATCATCCGCCGTTAATGGCGATCCATCACTAAATTTCAAATCTTTACGTAAATGGAATGTATATGTTAACTGATCAGAAGAAACGTCCCACTTCTCAGCTAATTCTGGAATTGGTTTCCCTTGTTTATCGGTTGATACGAGAGATGCAAAAATAA
The DNA here is from genome assembly GCF_003946765.1 of Bacillus sp. 2D03. Classification (NCBI taxonomy): domain Bacteria; kingdom Bacillati; phylum Bacillota; class Bacilli; order Caryophanales; family Bacillaceae; genus Bacillus; species Bacillus sp. 2D03. The sequence goes on from NZ_RPSJ01000017.1 coordinate 28,566, forward strand.
CTGAAGTTACGTTTCCATCCCAACCATTTTGTTGAAAGTATGGTAAAAATACGCCGCCTGGCTTACTAATACCAACTACTAACGTATCTTTTCTATTCTTCGCTTTGTCTGGCACTTTCGTTTTATCTGTCGCAGCAATCTTTTCAATTTTCACACTTTTTAAATCCTGCTGTTTAACCGGCTCTGTAGAAGCCGCATCCTCCTGTCCCCCACAAGCAGATAACACAAGCGAACTACTCAGTAATACCGAAAATACACCAGCCCATTTTTTTGTCTTTTTCTTCATTGTCCCCACCCTAACTTTTCTTTTTTTAATAATTAAACCTTATGAACTGCTTGCCTTATGTATGCCTCCCACAGCAACATTTTATAGCCAATCGGAAAAGTCGGTTTTAATCGTAAAAAAATAGATGTTTTTGAGGGGTAACAATCTTATTCCGACCTTTCCGGTAGACTTTATGGTTATTAGCTTATATCTTCAGTTATATTTTGTCAATTCTTTCTAAATAAATATTTCAAGAATTTTTTTAAAATTATTATTCTATCTTTAATTTAGGTAAACTTAATAAAACTCCGTTATAGTCACCTTCTTATAATCCTTGAATTCGTGCATGATGTGTAGACACCATTTTGCTATTATTCAAGAAGATTACAGGCGGGGCTTCGCTTAACTCTTGATATAATTTTTTATAAATTTCCTTTCGCTTTTCAATATCCAACGTTTCTAATGCTTGCTTAGCTAATTCATCTACTTTCTGATTATAATATCCATCATAATTTCGTTTACTTGTTGAAATAAACTCTTCAATCGCTCTCTTTTATTTCTTATAAAAAAATTAAAAATTCACTTCTATTCGTTCAGCATGAAACATAGAATACTAATAACCAATTACCAAAAAGGGGGCGAAAATATGGACAACCTATTCCAATACGTCCTGCACTACGTATTATTAACAATTATGATAGTCGGAGCGCTATTACTATTCCCGTTCTTCCCAAAGTTCGTCCTCTTTTTAGCTTTTTTTATCATGCTCGGGATCGCTATTATAATTTCAACGAGAGAAGATGCCACGCAAAAAGAGAGCAGAGTTCAGCGCGTAAAGCTGTAACTTTGCTCTCTTTTTGTTTTCATTCACTAGTCTCTGTTACACATATTTATCCCGCTATTTGCCGTGCAGTAAGACCCCCACCTCAAAATTCAGCGAAAGCAAAAGAAGTTAGGTCAGGGTCGGGGTGCCCGTAAAAGCCCTCACTTTATCTCTCGGGAAATAATTAGCCTTTGTTTTTGTAATTACTCCTATCGAAAAACCACTAATGACATTTATTTTTCACCTTATCATTTTCATATGTTTCACAAACTATGCAAATTGAGGAAAATGGATTTATCTAAGTTACTGTTTCACGTGAAACACATCGCTTCATTTAACCTTTAAAGCAAAATATCATTATGAAGAAAGCCACTTCCTCCAGCAAAACTGAAAGGAAGTGGCTTTCTACTCATTACTCCACAATATTCTCTAATTCATTATATAAATCTGCTCGTAACAACTCTTTCTTCGTTTTTTCCTCATATAATTTTTCAAGTTTTTCAACATTAGCTACATGTTCCATTCCACATTCTATTGCATATATATCTTCTTCTACATGCATTAACTCATTTTCAATCTCTTCAAGATTCCTAGCTTCTTTCTCTTTTACAGGAACCGTTTCAACACTTTTTCTCCCTTGGCGTTTCTGCTTTATTACTTGCTTCTCAAGCTTTTCCTCCCACTTTTGACGAGCCCATGCATAATTTCCTGCAAACTCAAATAATTTGCATCTATCAATCCAGTACGTCTTTTCAAATAACTTATTTAAAAAATATCGATCGTGTGAAACAGCTAAAATCGTCCCGTTATATTGCTCAAGGGCTTCCTCTAAAACTTCCCTTGATTCAATATCAAGATGGTTTGTCGGCTCATCTAAAATTAGAAAATTGATGTCTTGATACATAAGTTGCGCAAGTCTTAATCTCATTTTTTCTCCACCGCTCAGTTGTGTTACTTTCTTAAACACCGCTGGACCATAAAATAAAAACTTAGCTAATATATGTCTTGCTTCTCCTTCTGTTACAGCCACATACTCTCTAAACGCTTCCAATACATTACTCTTCACATTTCCATACGTATGCTGTGATAAATAACCAATTTTGACACTACTACCAATGCGAATTTCACCAACGTCTGGATTTATTTCTTCTAATAGTAGTTTTAATAATGTAGTCTTTCCTGTACCATTACGACCAACGATAGCAGCACGCTCTTGAAAACGAACATGTAAATTCGCTTGTTCAAATAAAGGTCGGCCAGCAAAACCTTTACTCACTTCTTTCATTACAACAACATCTTTTCCGCTTCTCTCTTGCCCTTCAAACTGAAGACCCATCTGTTTTCTTTCTAAAATCGGCCTCTTTAATTTCTCTATACGCTCTAACGCACGTTCCATATTCCTCGCTCTTTTATGCAATCCTTCATTCGGAGGATTCGCTTGATTTGCCCATTCACGTAGGCGCTTAATTGCTTCTTTCATTTTCTTTATTTTCTTTTGCTGCTCTTGATAAGCTTGAAACTCTTGAAGTAACCTTTCTTCCTTCTCCTCAACGAACTGAGAATAATTCGTATGGTACACGTGAATCTCTCCATCTTCCAAATCCAAAATTTTCTTTACAACTTCATCAAGGAAATAGCGATCGTGTGAAATAACCATAACTGTTCCAGTATATTCTTTTAAAAACTTCTCTAACCATTCAACTGCAAACAAATCTAAATGATTTGTTGGTTCATCTAATAGAAGTAAATCTGGTTTCTGCAATAGCATATATGCAAGGCTTATTTTCGTCTGTTCTCCTCCACTTAATTCCGTAAATACTCTTGGAAATAAGTTTGTGACTTGTAAGCCATTTGCTACCTTCATTATATTTGCCTCTATTTCATAACCACCGAGAAATGCAAATTTTTCTTGAATTACTCCGTACCTCTCCATTAGCTTTTGCAAAGCAGATTGTTCCTGCTCCTCCGCCATATTTTTTTCTAGAGCATGCATTTCTTTTTCTAATTCCTTTTCTACTTTAAAAGCGGAACTCAATACATCATATACAGTCATGGCCTCATCAAACTTCGGAATTTGTGCGACATGACCAATACGTGTACCTTTCTTCATATGAATGGCTCCTGCATCCAAACTCTCCATTCCCGTTAGAAGCCCAAAGATTGTTGTCTTCCCACTACCGTTACGACCAACTAACCCAACACGTTCACCATTCTTTATTTCAAGCGATATATTTTCAAATATGATGTTTCCACCAAAAGATTTCGTTACATTATTTACACTACAAATAGTCATTTTCCGTACTCCTTTCAATATAAAAAACCATGAGAAAGAAACATTCCCCATGGTTTTCGGCATAGAAAAAGGAAGCCAAATAGCTCCCTTTTCACACGTTTATTAAAAATGGGTGAAGAGATTTCTATCGTTCAATAGTCACTATGCAATTGTTAAAAAAGGGCATACGTATCCCGTTAACAACTACATCATGAAAAATCGCACGACAAAAATAGATAAAATCTAAAAATTTGGCACGCGCAGCTAAAGAACGTTTCATCTCATGCACCCCTTTCGTACGGAATTTAATACTTACTTCTTTATTATACTTTCCAATTTCATGTTTGAATAGTCATTTTTCTGAAAATAATGAAGATAGACTAAACATTTCAATAAGTGACATCAAATCTTACAAAACTGTTATGTTCACGTAATGGAAAGCGATAGTACGAAAAGATGCCTCCCTATACAATAAAGATGTAAAACAAGAGAGACAAACACAAGGAGGAAACAAACATGATGAAAGAAATCGTAAAAGCAATCTTTGAGGTATTAGTGAACGGACAAGCAGTTGTAAAAGAATTAAATGAACTATAAAAAGGAGTGAAGAAATATGATGAACATGGTGAAAATGATTTTACACGCTTTAGTCGATGCAAAAGCAGTTAGCCAAGAATTAAACCAACAATAAAAAGGGGTATATGAATATGAAGAAAGCCATTATTATAATTGCAAGCACAGCAATTACTTTATACACAATAAAAAATAGAAAAAAGAAAAATAATGAAAATGTTCTATATTATCCATACACACTATTAGAGAAAAAATAAAAGACAAGGTACCCTATCGTAATGAGGATATCTTGTCTTTTATTTTTTCCATATTGTCTTTAGAGGATTTCCTTCTCCTTTTCCCGAATGTATTAAGCGGGATTTTTACACATATTTTAAAGGGGCATATATACAAATGGATACACAACAACTATATTTTTTAAACGATATCGGTAAACAAAAACCAGAAAGTATTCGGAATAGAAGCGCTGCATGTCCATTTTGCGATAAAGAACATTTAACGGATATTTTAGCAACTGATGGTTCTATTATTTGGTTAAAAAATAAATTTCCTACATTACAAGATACATTTCAAACGGTGCTGATTGAAACGGATAATTGCGAAAATCATATCGCAACATATACAGAAGAACATATGCGAAAATTAATGCAATTTTCTATTCAACATTGGTTACACTTACAGAAGAACGAAGAATTTGCATCTGTAATTTTATACAAAAATCACGGTCCATTTTCAGGTGGAAGTTTGCATCATGCACACATGCAAATTATCGGAATGAAATATGTAAATTATCTTGAAAATATTGAAGAAGAAAATTTCCAAGGGGTAATTGTTCAAAAAAATGAACGCATTGAGCTTAATATTTCAGAGCATCCCATTATTGGCTTCACTGAATTCAATATAATCATTGATAATATTTCATATATAGATGAAATGGCAAATTACATTCAGCAAACTGTACGTTACATACTGATAGATTTCCATAAAGGATGCAGTAGTTATAACTTATTCTTCTATTACTTAAATGGAAAAATCATTTGTAAAGTTGTACCTAGATTTGTCGTTTCACCATTGTATGTAGGATATAAAATACCGCAAGTTTCTACAAAACTAGAAGAGGTGAAAATACAACTCACGCAGTATTTCACGAAAGAAAAGGATGAAATTATTCATAAAAAAACAGAGTAGGTATAGAAAACCTACTCTTTAATTACACCTTTATTTCGATAGTACACATCTTCTAGTCCGATGTTATACTTCATGTTATTATCCGTCCACTCTGGCCCTAAATTCCCTGGCCATCCAGATGTATTCGCTATATATTTCAGTAATGCAAAATCAGTCAAACCTTTTTGCACCCCACGCTTATATCCTTTCATTAAATGCGGCATTGCAATTTGCGCATTTGTACGTGGATCTTTCAGCTCATCATCAGTTAAATGTTCTGGTGCAAGCCCGCCGCCGCGGTGTAGTTGAAACAATCCAAATGAAGTTCCATTATCTCCAACACTTCTTGGATTTAATCGACTTTCATGCTCGGCAATTGCAAGAGGTATCCATTCCGGAAGATTTACTTTCTTCGCTTCCTCTATAATGATTTGTTTCATCTGTTTTGCTTCTTCTGAATCAACATAGCTTGTTCCATTCACTAGCTTATCCATTCCTTCAGACTTTCCTTGGAAATATAAATATACTCCAAGAACAACTAAAAATCCTACAAAGAATTTCTTCACTACCTCTACCTCTTTCTCCGCTGAAATTTGTCCCCTTTCAGCCTTCTTCCCTTTACAATTACCCAAATTTCATCATTCTCTTACTCTTTTATCATAGCAAATAACTATACGTATTATCATCATGCTTTAGACCGATTTTGTGAAAAAACAGCTGGTAAATACGTGCAAAAATGTAACTTTCATAGACTATAACGCATTTTTTGTATATAATTGTAAATTGAATTCTAAATATAAACTAGGAGAATAATAATATGAAAAAATGGTTGCTACTCTTATTTAGTTTACTACTATTAATTCCTATCCCTATTTCCGCACAAAAAAACGCAAATCCAAAAGCCCTTATTTTATACAGTTCGAACGATGATCAAATTACAAGTGATACCCAAATACTTAATACACAAGTAGGACATTTTACTAATAACATAACAATAAAAAACATAAAACAGTTAGCTGAAATAACTGATAAATCTTCATATACACATATTATTTACTTAGGTGAAAAACAAGAAGAACTTTCTACTGAAACAAAAGAATTTCTAGAAAGTTTCTCAGGGCCACTACTATTTTTAGGTCAAAATATAGAACAATTATCCAATCGTTTTTCGTTTATCACACTTAAAAATGAAGATATAAACTCTGATACAATTGAATATCCAACACGTAAAATAAAGAATACATTAGAGGAAGAACGATCAATTAAACATCTTGATACAACTGGAACAATTCTTGCCCACGCTTTAAAAGGGAAGAATCCTTATCCATTAATTGTGCAACAAAATAATTCTTATTACGTTGCAACGCCAAATCTCTTTGACTGGATGTCTCATTACATCGGTGAAGTGTTATTTTCTTACTTCGGACAAAAGCCAACGAACAATAAGGTAGAAGCTTATTTACGTCTTGAGGACGTCCATCCAGCCGCAGATATAAATCAATTAAAAGAAATTGCTACATTACTAAAAGAGAAAAAGATTCCTTACATGATCACTGTTATTCCTGTATATACAGATCCAGAGACAGGAAAAACACTACATTTAAAAGATAAACCCGAACTAGTCGATCTTTTACGCTCTATGCAAGATGAGGGTGCAGCAATTATTATGCACGGTTATACGCACCAATTTTATGATAGTGAAACTGGGGAAGGTTTTGAATTTTGGGACGTAAAGTCAGATCAACCAATTCGCCAACCGAAACATGAAAAACCAAAAACAAAAGATGCCTTTCCTAATATAGAAGCATATAATGCATACGTAAAAAAAGGGGAAGAATTTGAAGAAAAATATACAACTGAGCATATTGAAAAAGGCATTCAAGAACTTGTAGATGCTAAACTATATCCCGTCGCATTTGAAGCACCCCATTACACGATGTCTCAAAAAGGGTATGAAATATTATCAAGATACTTTTCAACTTATGTAGGACAACTACAGTTAAGTGATATAACTTGGAAATCCATGCACTCTCCGGCATATAGAAGTACACCATCATTTCTACATGGAATGAAATTAATGCCTGAAACAGTCGGTTTTATTGAAGAAGACAAGCCACAAGCTATCGCTAAAATGAAAGCAAATGCTTTATCTGTTGCTAAATTATCCGATGGGATTATTGGGGCATTTTATCATCCTTACTTAGGTGTGAAACCATTAAAAGAAGTATTAAAGGATCTAGAAAGTATTCCAAATATAGAATGGATTGATTTACAAAAGGAAAAAAATGAAGTAAAAATGAAAGATATTCATATTACGACGAATAAAGACGGCATTCACGTTGAAAAACCAACCAGTGCGAATGACATAATTGATTATATAAAGCAATATGGCTTCTTCCTTATACTGGGGTTCGTTATCATTGTCTTTCTTTTATTATTAAAACGTGCTAAAAAATTAGAATCCTAATAAAAAACCACCGAGCGGAACGCTTGGTGGTTTTTTTCATATATCAAACCGTGGCATTTTATTAAATAAATTCAACTTTTACTTTTTCCGTTACATTATGAAAATTATAATTCTCCTATCCTTTCAAATAAAATCGAATGGTATTTTCATATATTGTTTCTGCAACCTGATCAACAGATATGTTTTTTATAACACTAATTTCCTTTAATACATCTCGAATCATTCTCCGGTGCGTCATAACATCGTCTTGAAATTCCCACGGTCCATCTGTTTCTACCATCATATATTCAAGCGGATAATACGAAACAATTTTTCTAATCTTCTCCTTATGTAAAACATCCGGTGTAATCGAAATATAATAACCATTCTTCATCATCCGTTTCATTGTTTCATCACTTCCTTTAAACCAATGGAAATGTGCACGTGAAACTTTATATTTCTCTAGCAAATCACATACAGTGTCAGCATCTTCATAAACTGCGTGTGATATAATCGGCAAATTATACTTACTAGCTAGTTCTATAAATTTTTTTAATACAGCTATGTATGAATCTACAGCAATGCTTTCATCTTCTTTCCTCAAATAATAGGGCAAACCTACTTCACCAATCGCAACAATTTCCTCTGCGTTCTGTTCAATAAGTTTATAAATCTGTTCACACTCTTCTTTATGAATCTGTTGCTCTGGATGAAACCCTATCGCTGGATATATAAAGGGATACTTCTTCGCTAAAGATAACGTTTCCTTACAAGATTGATAATTCATAGATACAGCAATAAGCCCCTTTATTTCATTACTATTTTCCACCTTTTTCAGTAATCTGCTCTTCTCTTCATCCTTATATTGATCAACGTGTATATGACTATCAATCCATTTCATCTTTATGCCCCCATAAAAAAAACAAGAAAGGACTTCCTTTCTTGTTTTATCATCTATATTATTTAACAATTAAGTTTGTTATGATATCAAATAATCCAATACACACTACGGCAACAGTAAAGTAGCTACAGAAATCTTTAATTGGTAACTTCACTACTTCTTCTTTACGCATCCCATTTTTCTCCCTTCTTACTAGATCCCTAATTATTTTTCTATCTGTATCTATTATGCAAAAAATATGACAAATTTACTATCGAATTAACTTACGTAAACCTTACAATGTTGTAAGGTTTAAAAAAGGATCCTCATCTTTATTCAGATGAGGATTATTAAAAATTAGTTGGTTTTTCATTCTTCATTACAAACAGAAAGTAATACATTAAGACTTTCTAGTTACACTATATGAAAATTACTATCTTTTAACTATCGAATTACATTACAGAAGGCTTACATGTTTGTAAGTTATGTGTAATGTAATTCGATAGTTCCCCTTACTTATATTTCGTACAATAAAGTTAGAAAGTAAGCCAAATAAGAAGAACAATCACATAACCAAATTGCATTGCTAGTAGCTACTCTTCTTATACCTTTCACCCATGCTACTACAATGTACCCCCTTCCCCTTTATATAATAAAAAAGCCTTAGTCTATATGGACTAAGGCTTTTTTGCCAACCCTTAAAATACCCTTACCCAGTATTTTTATTTTCGACAAAAAATAGCTAGGGGTATATTTTACTATCTCATCGTTAAAAGTTTACTCTTCGCATTTATAGGAATATTTGCAACCTCAATCTCTTCAATCGATTCACCGTAACGTCCTTTTGCAAAAACCTTTAATGCTTCATCTCTCTTTAACATATGCTTAACCGTTTTCTTTATTTTCTGCTCTCTACCACGTTCATCGAATGCAATAAATTCATATTCATACCACTCATCACCAATATGCTGACCAATTGTATTCACAACCGTATAGTATTCTTTCGTCTTATAAAATGGATTATATTTATCGATAACCGGTCCAAGTTTCGTAGGCAGTAACATTACTACTATCACTATCATCGCTATTATAGTAGTGATCATTTTTTTCTTCATAATAAACATTCCTCCTCTTCAGGATATATATACATCCATTTTAAAAAGGGGGAATAAAATCTACTATTGAATCTCATTACATTACACTTACATTTTTGTAAGAATTAAAAAAGGTGAACGAATTTACTCGTTCACCTTTTAGCTTGCTTTAAAGCCACCGCCAAGTACATCACGTACATCATGTATAACAACGAAAGCATCTTCATCTACCCGGCTAATAACTTGTTTTAACTTAACAAGCTCTTGTTTATTAATAACAACATATAAAACTTCTTTATTTTTACCAGTATATCCGCCGCGCCCTTCTAATACAGTAACACCGCGTGTCATATTTTTCGTAATAGCTTCACGAATTAAATCTGGTTGATTCGAAATAATCGTAACAGCCGTTTTTGTATCCATTCCTTCTACAATGAAATCAATCACCTTCGCTCCGATGAACACAGCTACAAGTGTATACATTGCCTTTTCTTGCCCTATTATAAATACAGAACCAGCAATTACAACAATATCAATAATTAGTACGCCTTTACCTACGCTCCAACCTAAATATTGATTTGCTAACCGAGCTAAGATTGCTGATCCTCCCGATGTACCTCCGGCTTTGAACATACAGCCTAATCCAATACCCACAAATAAACCAGCAAATAAAGCTGCTAATAATGTATCACTATTTACATGATACTCAATATGTTCTGTAACGTATAAAAACAAAGATGTTTCTACAATCCCTAAAATTGTATAAATCATTGTTTTCTTATCAAAAAATTTATAACCAATAGCTAGTAAAATTGCATTTATAGCAAAATTCACAATCCCTGGTGACCAATCAAATAAGTAGTACGTAACAACCGTTAAACCAATAATTCCACCTTCCGATAAACGGTTTGGAATTGCAAAGTAATTAATACCAATTGCGAATAATAATGAACCAATTGTAATTAGTGTTATTTCCTTTATACGTTGATTAACCATAGTTCATACCCTCCCCCCATTTGACATTGTATCACTATCTCCTAGAGGTTTAGAAGTGGTTTTTATTCCGCATTTTCCCTCTTAAAAATTGAAATATTATGTTTAAACAGAGGGTTGATTAATTATTCATATTTGCTCTAACTGCACGGACAAATTGCTCCACATTCCCTTTCTGAATATACTTAGCGCGAATGGTTTCATGATTACAAGTAAACTCAAAGTACGGATGAAAATCTATGCTATCTATATGCAAATATGAGTACTCTTTAAATGTTGAAGGATAGTACGGAAATTCCCCGTAAAAAAGGAGACGTCTAGTAGTGGCAACAAAAACCCCATGTTGATACGATAATATAAAATTATCCTTCTCAAATATCCCTACCACAAAAACCAAAATCTTTTCATCATCATCTACATACTTTTTCATACTCGATAAAAGTTCATTCATGCATATTCCTCCAAATTCTATTCACTGCTTTAACACTTGAAAAGAATCCATGGATATTACAGACCGGTTTAACTCCTTTATAAAGTATGAAACGCGTTTCCTGTCAAAGATATTTCAAAAAAATAATCCGTTATGCGATTATACACATAACGGATTAAAATTAAACCGTAGAGCGTTCCACAAGTTCGTATGGAATTTCCAGCTTTTCTTGTTCAGAACTCTCGTCATTCACTTTTCTATGCAACATTTCAAAAGCAGTTTTCCCTATCTCCTTTAAATTTTGATCAATAGTTGTCAATTGTAACACTTGCGAGATAGGTTGATTATCAAAGCCAATAATCGCTAAATCCTCAGGAACTTGAATCCCTAATTTTTCAACCTCTGTCATAACCCCAATCGCAACTTCATCACCTGCTACTATTAATGCTTCAGGAAGATCCTGCATCTCTTTTAACTTATGAGCCACTTTTACACCATCTTCTAGTGTAAAACATTCTGTAAAAATCCATTCTTCATTAACCTCTTCGTCTATAGATTGCAATTGCTGTTTATAAACATCAAAACGCTTTTGACTACTCGGCCCTAATTTTCTTCCCGTACAATAACCAATTTTTTTATAACCTTTCTCAATCAAATAATCCATTCCTAATTGAAAGGCCGCTGAATGATTCGTATATACACTTGAGATGTTTGAAATATCATTGTCTTCACAAGCAATTATTGTGCCGTAAGAAGCATACGGTTCTATCGTTTCCCAATCATTTGCACGGGAACAAATAATAAGACCATCCAATTGTTTTGTTTTTAACATATGTAAACTTTTCATTTCTTCTTTTTTATTATAATTCGTTTGGCAAAGTAACACTCTGTAATTATGAGTTAACGCAATCTCCATCATTCCGCTCACCATCGCATCAAAACACGGATGATTAATATACGGTAAAATCACACCAACAATATTCGTCTTTCCTTTTGATAAATGAACAGCATTTGCGTTTTGCGAGTAATTCAATTTCTCAACTATCTCTATAACCGCTTTTCTTTTTTCTTCACTTACATATGGGTGATCATTCAACACTCTCGAAACAGTCGTAACTGAAACTCCCGCCATCTTTGCGATATCTTTAATATTAGCCATACACTCACCTCTATCTTTAAGTTAATGAATCTCATGAACATATGTCAAATCTTCTTATCATTACACCTTCATTCATTTCTCTTACAAAAGTGTAATTTTTTTGTAAGCTAATTCGATAGTGACTTTCGGCAACATTTCATACAATTAAGTCAGAAACAAGGTAACAACCATTCGAAAAGGAGCGGATTAATATGATGAACAAAATGAAAACGAACAATTTCTTACATACAATGGGCATGGTATTTTCCGCTCTTATCGACGCAAAAGCTGTTGCTTCTACATTAAACAAGTAAGGAGAATATATTATGAATAACATCACTTTTAACAAATTAGATTTTTTAGGACTAGCTAGTGGCTCGCTTCTTCTTACTGCTTTTATTTACGCCGCTACGCTTGTATAACTTTGTGTCCCCTTTCCCCTTTATTATAAATAGTAATAGAAAAGACGACCGTCTATGCCCGGTCGTCTTTTCTTATTTTTGATTTGATTGCAAAGCTTCTTTTAACTCCTCAAATTTCTCATTTAATTGATCTGTCATCATTTTCATAGCAGTTTTTCGATCTATTTGTTCTCCAGCCTCAATTTGAATCGGATCTCCAAAAATCAATTGTGCCTTTTTCCCCTTTATTAATTCTTTTACACTTGATGGACCAACATAAGCTGCCGGCACTAAAGGTACATTAGAACGCATCGCAATTGTCACAGCACCCGCTTTTAATGAAACATCTTCCGCTGATCTCGTTCCACTCGGAAAAATCCCTACTACCTTTCCTTCTTTTAATAAACGTGATGGAATTTTAAGTGTACTCGGTCCCGGATTCGCGCGATCTACAGGGAATGCATTTACATTTTTAAAGAACCAATTTTTGAATTTCCCTTCAAATAATTCTTTTTTTGCCATGTAATGAATTTGAGTTGGGTACATCCCTGTAGCTAACATTAATACATCCATAAAACTTGTATGTGTACACGCAACAACATACGGACCACCTTCTGGTAGCTTTTCTCTTCCTTGCACGTCTACTTTCCCAGCTGTTTTAAATATATATTTCAACAAAAATGTAATTGGTTTATACATTTATTTCGTTCCTTTCTAAACATCCGAAGTATAATCATATTCTTACAACAATTATAACACTAAGTTTTAGGAGTTGGTAATAAAAATGAGTATGAATTGTTACATTTTAATTCTTACAAAAGTGTAATTTTCTTGTAAGCTAATTCGATAGTTACTTCTTACTATATTTCATACAATTAAGTCAGAAACAGGGCAACAATTATTCGAAAAGGAGTCGATTAATATGATGAACAAAATGAAAACGAACAATTTCTTACATACAATGGGCATGGTATTATCGGCTCTTTTCGATGCAAAAGCTGTTGCTTCTACACTAAACAAGTAAGGAGAATGTATTATGAATAACATCACTTTTAACAAATTAGACTTTTTAGGATTAGCTAGCGGCTCTCTTCTTCTTACTGCTTTTATTTACGCTGCTACGCTTGTATAACTTTGTGTCCCCTTTCCCCTTTATATAGAAAAAGACGACCGTCTATGCCCGGTCGTCTTTTTAATTTTTTCTTTCTTTCAATTCTTTTAAAAGCTGTATCAGCTCAGCTTGTTGTTTTATCTTTTTACGACCATTTCGATTAATTGCTGCAAGCTCACAGGCAACTCCGACGGCGAAGAAAAACAATAAACTTTCTAACATGTAAAATCCTCCATTTGCCTATTAAACAGCTTGACGTAATTGTTCTTCTTGTAAAACTCTCTTATTTATATTTTCTTCTTTTCTCTGACAAACGTTATTGCGAATAAGCGCTGCAATAACAAGTACAGTCCCTATAATATCAAACATTGTGATTTGATACCCTTGCATCATCATAATAGCTAAAGTCGTAATTGGTACAAAATTAATAAATAAAATCCCATTAATGGATGATAAAATTTTCACACCATAGTTCCAAGCAAGTAGCGCTACAATACCTGGCAATGTCATCATAAATAACAAATCATATTTCACAATAGAAATCGTTCCCATACTCGGAACTGAAATATATCCAAGCGACGTAATAATTACCGTTATAATCGCTGTAACAGTCGTACCGAATACACACGTCAACGTAGAATAACGTAATGTTGACCAATCACTACAAGTTTGACCACCCATCGTATAAATAACCCAGCCTACAACACCAATAAATATAAATGCTAATGGGAACATATTATCTTTCAATGTTACAAAGAAACTCATGTCACCTTTTGTAATAACAAACACAGCTCCTACAAAAGCAATAACCATACTCGTTATCATATACTTCTTCGGTTTTATATGCTTATATCCCCATAAAATACAAATAGAAATCATCGGCATAAGTGCTTCCATAATGGAAGCTACCATTACACCCGACTTACCCATCAACATTTGCCCTAAAAATATGAGGACATTATATACTGTAAATGCCATCGTTCCAAAAAAGACGAGTAACTTTCCTCTTCCCTCTAAACGAAATGCCTGTTTTCCTTCTTTCATTAACAACAATACAATCAGCATTATCGCCACTGCTCCATAGCGAATAAGCGAAAAATAAAATGGATCTATGTATTCTAGCGCATGATCAGCAACTGGAAACATCGCTCCCCATGACATACTCGCAATTAAACACGCTAAAGCCCCTATTATCATTTGACCTCTTCTCACCGCAATCCCCCGTTTCTTTCTATTTGCACAAAGAGAATTGTAAAAGAAAAAATATATCACGTAAAATGATTCAAAATGATGTTAACTATCATTTATAATGATAGTTAACATCAAGGGGGATTACAAAATGGAATTACGAGACTTACAAATCTTTAAAAGCGTTGCCGATCAGGGTAGTGTAAGTAGCGCAGCAAAGGAATTAAATTATGTACAATCAAATGTAACTGCACGTATTAAACAACTAGAAAACGAATTAAAAACCCCACTCTTTTACCGCCATAAACGAGGAATGACTTTAACAGCTGAAGGAAGAAAAATGCTCGTTTATGTTAGTAAAATTTTGCAAGATGTCGATGAACTAAAACAAGTATTTTTAGATAGCGAAACACCCTCCGGTATATTAAAAATCGGTACAGTCGAAACAGTAAGTACACTGCCTACCATTTTATCTTCTTACTATAAAAGCTATCCGAATGTCGATTTATCATTACAAGCGGGTCTAACAGAAGAATTAATTAGAGAAGTACTTGATCACCAATTAGATGGTGCCTTTATATCAGGTCCTATTAAACATCCACTAATCGAACAATACGATGTTAGTACAGAGAAATTAATGCTTATAACACAAAATAAAGCCTTTCATATAGAAGAATTTACAACAACTCCTCTACTCGTTTTTAACCAAGGATGTGGATACCGCTCCAAACTAGAACGTTGGCTTAAAGATGAAGGTTTGCTACCAAAAAGAATTATGGAATTCAATATATTAGAGACAATATTAAACAGTGTTGCACTCGGTCTCGGAATTACACTCGTACCACAGTCTGCTGTCCATCATCTTTCTAAAGCAGGTAAGGTACATTGTCATGCAATCCCTGAAAAATACGGCAGTATTTCAACGGTTTTCATACGCCGTAAAGATAGCTATATGACGAATTCAATGCGTAGTTTTTTAAAAACAATTGAAGAACATCATCATATCAATATGCTATGAAAGACATTCTTACACGAATGTCTTTTTTTCTTACAAAAGTGTAAGTCTTTCGTAAGCTAATTCGATAGTTGCAAGTAGACATATTTCCTATAATTAAGACATAAGCAGGGCAACAACAATTCGAAAAGGAGCGGATACGCATGATGAACAATATGAAATCAAATAAACTTTTAAATACAATGGGCATGGTGCTATCCGCACTTGTCGATGCAAAAGCTGTTGCAACTACATTAAACAAATAAGGAGAGATTATAATGAACAACATTACTTTCAACAAATCAGACTTTATCGGACTTGCAAGTGGAGCTACTCTTCTTACGGCTTTCATTTATACACTTGCTCAAGGTCTTGTTTAACACTTTGTTTCCCCAACCCCCTTTATATAGAAAAAGCTGCTCGTCTTATAGACAAGCAGCTTTTTAGTTTGTTTCATATACAATTTGACCTGTTTTCGTAATATCATATCCGCCAATCGCATTTAATTCATTATGAAATTCTTTCGATTGCAGAATATCTTTCACAACTTCAATCAACTCTTCATTTTCTTTATTCTTCAAAATTACTAAATCATACTGTTCTTTCATGATTGGAATAAAGTCCACATTTACAATTTGCGAAAACTTTTCTGAACCTACTCCTACATCAGCTTTTCCATTTGCAACTTGAGTGGCAACACCAAGATGATTCGATTCTTCCCATTCATATCCACTAATATCAGCTTTATTTAATTTTTGGATTCGTAATTGTTCATCCACTAACACTCTAATACCAGAACCCTTTTCTCGATTCACAAACTTTATAGTGGACCCGGATATGTCAGCCCATGTCTTTATTTTCTTCGGATTTCCTTTTTGAACATAAAACCCTACATTTCTGGACAATAAATTAATCATAAGACATGGCTGTCCTACTAAAATACGTTTTACGTAAGGAATATTATATGTACCCGTTTCACCATCAAACAAATGCAAACTAACGATACTTCCTTCTCCTTGATACATTTTCACTAAACTCGTTAAGCTACCTTGATACGCTCTTAAAACATTAGAACTTGGCAAACGATTTTCTATACGTTTAGCTAACATATCTAACGTTAGTTCTTGACCACTAATAATACACGTGTTCAAGATACTACTACCATCGTTTTTTACAGGATTAACTTGTACTTTTCCTGTTTTCATTTGCTTTATATATTGATCTAAATCTGCTGCATCAATGCGCATCTGTCTACCAACTCTATAAGAAGGAAGTTCTCCTTTTTTAATTAAGTCGTATACAGTTAATTTTGATACTTTTAATCGCTTTGCTACTTCTTCCGTTGTGTAGGAATGATGATCCATAGACGATTCCTCACTTTCTCCTTTCATTGTAACAAAGAAAAGAATATTTCTCCTATTTTTTAAAAATAGATATATGTTCAAATTATATTCAATTATAAATAGTTATATTTAGTTATATTTAGTTATAATTAGATGTATCAAAATGAAAGGGGATTTTTTTATGAATAAATTTACATTACGTTCCATCGGGGCACTTATACTTTCTTTCCTTCTTATATTTAGCACTGCTTGTACAAGTGGGGAAAAGCATACAAAGTCAACTGCTAAAGAGGATAAAACAGTTGAACTGACTATCTCAGCTGCTGCAAGCTTACAAGATGCATTAAAAGAAATCGAAAAACAATATAAAGAAAAAGAGCCAAATATCAAACTTTCTTTTAACTTCGGTGCTTCTGGAGCACTTCAACAACAAATTGAACAAGGTGCACCTGCTGATTTATTCTTCTCAGCAGCAGAAGATAAATTCCAAACCCTTGTAAAAAAAGGATTCATTAATGAAAAAGAAGGGAAAAATCTTCTTGGAAATGAACTAGTTCTAGTCATCCCTAAAGATAGTTCTCTTACAAAATTTCAAGATTTAAAAGATGAGAAAATCAAAAAAATTGCACTTGGTACACCTGAATCTGTACCTGCTGGCAAATATGCAAAGGCTTCTCTAACACACGAAAACCTTTGGAATGATGTTCAAAATAAAGTCGTATTTACAAAAGATGTTCGCCAAGTGTTAACATATGTAGAAATAGGGAATGTCGATGCTGGTATCGTATACAAAACAGATGCTCTCATTTCGGATAAAGTAAAGATTGGTGAGACAGCAGCAGCTACTTCTCATGAGCCAATCCACTATCCTTTAGGTGTTATAAAGGAATCTAAACATAAGAAAGAGGCGACTTCATTTTATGAGTATTTGCAGTCAAAAGATGCACAATCTATCTTTAAGAAATATGGATTTACAGTCCTGTCGTAATTACTATGAGCATTGATGCTATTTTATCGCCTTTCTTTCTATCTTTAAGAGTAGCTGCGTGCGCCACTATTCTCGTTACAATTTTAGGGACAATTGTCGGGCGAGCACTAGCTCGCTCCTCATGGCGATATAAAGTACTATTAGAAACCATATTTTTATTACCAATGGTACTTCCACCAACTGTTATCGGCTTCTTTCTCATTATCATCTTTGGAAACAACAGCCCGATCGGAAAGTGGGTTGAATCATTATTTCAGCAGTCTATTATGTTCACATCTACTGCTGCGATCATCGCTTCTACAGTTGTTGCATTTCCGCTTATGTACCAATCAGCGAAAACGGGATTTTCTATCGCAAATGTACAAATTGAAGAAAGTGCTCGTGACCTTGGCGCAAGTGAATATCAAGTTTTTCTGCACGTTACACTTCCACTCGCATTTCCTGCCTTACTAAGCGGGATGATTTTGAGCTTTGTCCGCGCGCTCGGTGAGTTTGGTGCTACACTTATGTTTGCCGGGAACATTCCTGGTAAAACACAGACAATCCCAACTGCAATTTACATGGCTATTGATGCAAGTAATATGCAACTCGCCTGGACACTTGTAGTTATTACTATCGTTATGTCACTCTTATTTCTCCTATGTATTCAACTTATTAATAAAAGAATTACTAACTCTTAAAGCAGCTTTTTTCGAAGCTGCTTCTTTATTTCTTAGGAAATAAAATATACCACCGGGAAATAACTGAATTTTACCTCTTATTAAAATATACATTTTATTTGAATTCACTTTCTAAAATAGGCAATTTCCTGTTATTATATGGAGGTGTTTCAAAAAATGAAGAAATGAAAACGCATTTATATCGTGAATTCTTCATCCTGTTTTAGCGATCGGTAATCTTCTACTCTATTAGTGGGGCATTACCGATCGTTAGAACGATATGTAACTATATTGGTATAGCAAACCGAAGGGAGTCTTGTAATGGACATTTTATTAGCGCTTCTTCCTGCAATTGCATGGGGAAACATCTTATTAGTAAGCGTAAAAATGGGCGGTGGTGCATATAGCCAAACGGTAGGTATGACAATCGGTGCTCTATTCTTCGCAACAATTATGTATGTATTTACTCAACCAGCTTTAACAATGACAATCTTAATTGTTGGTTTTATTTCAGGTTTATTCTGGGCTTTAGGACAAGTAAACCAATTAAAAACAGTTGAAAAACTAGGTGTTTCAACTACTGTAACGATTTCTACTGGTATGCAACTTGTTGCAACTTCTATCTTTGGGGTTATCGCTTTCCGTGAGTGGACTACTACTACAACAATCATTCTGGGAACGATTGCAATCCTATTAATTGTAGTTGGTGTTGTATTCACATCATTAGATGATAAAGAAAATGCTCAGCCACCTGGACAATTGAAAAAAGGACTTCTTACTTTAATTGTTTCTACTTTCGGCTATCTTGTATATGTAATTATTATTCGTTGGTATAATATCGATGGTTGGTCTGCTATTTTACCACAAGCAGTTGGTATGTTTGTTGGTGCAGTTGTACTGACGTCTAAACATAAACCATTTAACAAATATGCAATCCGTAATGCTTTGTCTGGTTTACTATGGGGAACTGGAAACTTATTCTTACTTCTTTCATTACCACGTGTTGGAGTAGCAACAAGCTTCCCATTATCTCAAACCGGAATCGTTATCTCAACATTCGGTGCGATTGTATTCTTAGGTGAAAAGAAAACAAAACGCCAATTGATCTTTATTGCACTCGGTAGTGTTTTAATTATCGGCGGCGCTGTATTACTTGGTATGACAAAAGCATAATCTTATATTCTATTAGTAAACCCCTGAAGCATATATGCTTCAGGGGTTTTTCAATTCTAATTATTTTCTAGATATAATTATTTGTATGTTCTTGCCCCTTATAATTGCTCTTCCACTCTAGCAAACCAGCTACACATATAAAGAGATTAATAACAGCTAATATTAGCATGAATTTCCGCCTTCTCATTATCCATTCCATCTACGGTAAGTCTTTTCTTTTTACAAAATTCTCTTAAAGATGATATCGTTTTTATAACATATCTCTACTAGAAAGGAATAACGGATATGCTAACTAAACATCGAATTTTATTTATTGGTGCCGGTCGTATGGCAGAAGCTATATTTTCCGGATTACTTAAAACAAGCAAAGAGTACATCGAAGAAATTATCGTCTCTAACCGAAGCAACGTAGAAAAGCTAAAACAGTTACAACATCGATATAATGTGTCTACTGCAACAGATTGGAAACAGCATGTTACATCTGTTGATACGGTTGTTTTAGCAATGCCACCTTCTGCTCATGAAGAGTTATTAGCTGAGCTATCTCCGTTACTATCAAATCAACTAGTCGTAACAGTCGCAGCCGGCATTGGACCATCTTATTTAGAAGCTAGACTCCCAAAGGGCACGCCTGTTGCTTGGATTATGCCTAATACAGCTGCTGAAATTGGAAAATCTATCTCCTTATATACAATGGGACAATCAGTAAACGCGATGCATCAAGAAACCCTGCAACTGCTTTTAAAAGGTATTGGTACTTCGCAACTTTGTACTGAGGAAGAAGTTCATCAGCTTACTGCAGTTACTGGAAGTGCACCAGCCTTCCTTTATTACTTTGCTGAAAGCTTAATTGAAACAACAAAAAGTTATGGAGTCGATGAAGAAACCGCAAAACATCTTGTCATTCAAATGATTTCTGGCTCTGCTTCTATGCTCGAACAAACGCAAAATCCAGCTAACCTCCGCGAACAAGTAACAACGCCAGGTGGTTCCACAGCTGAGGGTCTCAAAACTTTATACGAATATAATTTTTCAGAGGCAATTCAAAAAGCAGTAGAAGCAACAAACAAAAAAGCTAGGGGGAAATAATATGATTTTAACAAGTTTAAAAGACTATACAACATTACATAACGGTGTAAAAATGCCTTGGTTTGGTTTAGGTGTTTTTAAAGTAGAAGATGGTTCAGAAGTAATTGATTCTGTAAAAGCAGCAATTAAAAATGGCTACCGCAGCATCGATACTGCAGCAATCTATCAAAATGAAGAAGGCGTTGGACAAGCGATTCGTGAATCCGGTGTTTCACGCGAAGAATTATTTATTACCTCAAAAGTATGGAATAGCGATCAAGGATATGAAACAACACTTCAAGCATTTGAAACTACATTAGAGAAATTAGGTCTAGAATATTTAGATTTATATTTAGTACATTGGCCTGTAAAAGGGAAATATACCGAATCATGGAAAGCATTAGAAAAACTTTATAAAGATGGCCGTGTTCGCGCTATCGGTGTGAGTAATTTCCACATTCACCACTTACAAGACGTATTTGAAATTGCTGAAATTAAGCCAATGGTCAACCAAGTGGAATACCACCCACGTTTAGCACAAGAAGAGTTACATGCATTCTGTAAAGAACATAATATCCAGCTTGAAGCTTGGTCACCATTAATGCAAGGACAACTACTAGATAATCCAACGTTACAAGAAATTGCGACAAAATATAATAAATCAACTGCGCAAATTATTTTACGCTGGGATTTACAAAACGAAGTTGTAACAATTCCCAAATCAATTAAAGAACATCGCATTATTGAAAATGCAAACATCTTCGACTTTGAATTAAGTGCTGATGATATGAAATCAATTCAAGCTTTAAATGAAGATCGTCGCGTTGGTCCAGATCCAGATAACTTTAACTTCTAGTAGAAAAACCACTGCCCTATGCAGTGGTTTTTTTGTTTAAGAAAACTGAATATTTAAACTATATTTCATTTAGTTGACACTTCATTATTTAAGGTGTAAGATTTTGAATTATCAAAGAAACACAAAAATTAATAAAATTTATTCGTTTACTCATTGTATCAAGAGAGGTGGAGGGACTGGCCCTTTGAAACCTCGGCAACAGGTTCATTTTGAATACTGTGCCACTTCCTGCAAGCTTTATGCTTGAAAGATAGAATGAGGGACTTCGTTTATATACGGGTGCATAACTTGTACGTGAAAATCCCTCTTTCTCAATATGAAAAGAGGGATTTTTTATTTTTCATTTCCCTCATCATCATCCAAACTTAATTATTTAGGAGGAAAATTAAATGAAAAAGAAGTTTGTACCCGGTATTGCATCAGTTGTAGGAGTAAGTATTTTATTAACTGGTTGCGGTAGTTATAAAAACGAAGCAAGCGGAGCAAATGCAAAAGACGAGGCACCTAGTAAACAGGTTTTAAACTTATCTTCACCTACTGAAATACGAACAATGGATACGGCTCGTGCTACAGATACTGATTCTGGTCAAGTAATGAGAAACGTATTTGAAGGTTTGTATAATCTTGGTGAAGGTAACAAACCTGTTCCTGGTGTTGCAAAATCTCATGAAGTAAGTGGCGATAAAACGAAATACACATTCCATTTGCGAGATTCAAAATGGTCAAACGGCACTCCTGTTACAGCTAAAGATTTTGTGTTCGCTTGGCAAAGAGCCGTAGATCCAGCAACAGCCTCTGAATATGCATTTCTATTCTTTGATATTAAAAACGCAACAAAAATTAACAACAAAGAACTTCCAGCCGACCAACTTGGTGTAAAAGCAGTTGATGACCATACGTTTGAGGTAGAATTGGAGCGTCCTGTTCCGTATTTTATTAGCTTAACAGCGTTCCCAACATTTCTACCCATTAACGAGGAATTCTTTAAAGCACAAGGTGATAAGTACGCTTTAGAAGATAATACAATCTTGTACAACGGAGCTTTTACACTAAGCGATTGGAAGCACGAACAAAGCTTTAAATTCAAGAAAAACCCTACCTATTGGGATAAAGATACTGTCAAACTAGAAGAAATCAATTTTAACGTCGTAAAAGAAAAATCAACAGAAGTAAATTTTTTCGAGTCAAAACAATTAGATCGTATAAAACTAACATCTGACTTCGTCGATAAATATAAAAAGGATGCTAACTTTAAAGAACGTCCAAACGTAGGCGTACAATTTTTACGTATGAATCAACAAAACAAAGTGCTTCAAAACGTTTCTGCACGCCAAGCAATTGATCAAACAATTGATAGAAAATCCTTTGTAAATACGTTATTAAATGATGGATCTACACCAACATTTGGTCTCGTTCCAAAAAACTTTGCAAAAGGACCTGAAGGAAAAGACTTCCGTACTGCAAATGGCGATTTAACAAAAGTTGATACAAAATCTGCACAAGAGTTATGGAAAAAAGCTAAACAAGAGCTTGGTTCTGAAAAGATAGCATTAGAATTATTAACGAGTGATGCTGACCTTGATAAGAAAACTGGTGAATTCTTAAAAGGACAACTAGAAAAGAATCTAGATGGATTAACAGTAAATATAAAACCGCAACCGCGTAAGCAACAAGTTTCGCTTTTATTAAAAGGTGACTACGAAATCGGAATTGATGGCTGGAGCCCTGACTTTGCGGATCCAATTACATTCCTTGAGCTATTTACAACGAATAACCCTTATAACTTAGATCATTACTCTAATAAGGAATTCGATGAAACAATAGCAAAAGTGAAAACAACTTTAGCTGGTGATGAAAAAGCTCGCTGGGAAGCATTACTAGCATCCGAGAAAATATTATTTAAAGACTCTGTTATCGCTCCTCTTTACCAAAAAGGCGAATCTTATTTAGAACGTTCTTATGTGAAAGGAATTGTGCAAGTAGACTTTGCAGGTCAATTAAACTTCAAGTGGGCAAAAATTGAAAAATAAAGTGAAACTTTAATAAGTGGGGGTTTCTTCATTCCCACTTATTATTAGCCCACACCAATTGTTTTTTTAGCAAAATATATTTAAAATAGGTTCTCTCACACATGAGAATCTGCTTTTTCAATATATTATTCTAAGAAATTAACAATCTATTTTTATTATTGACATATAGTTCTTTTCAGTGTTAATATTCTAAATAATCAAAGAAACGAAATATTTCACCATCAAAATATAATGTCTACTACGTTGAAACATATAACGATAGATTATAGATCAACATGTATATACATATAGAACACCTGATTACCTATAAACAAATATTTATAATAGGTTTTATCTCCTTCTATAGCTACTTCAGACATGGACATTATGACGTTACGAACAACACATTTAGGGAGGAACGAACAATGAAGAAAAAAGTTATACCTGTTGTTGCATCTGTTTTAGGGGCAAGTCTATTACTAACTGCTTGCGGGGGAAATAAAGATAATGCAAGCGGAGCGAAAGCAAACGATAAAGCACCTGATAAACAGGCAATTAACTTATCATTCGCTTCAGAAATTCCAACAATGGATGTTGCAAAAGCAACGGATGGGGAATCCATGAACGTAATGCGCAATGTTTTTGAAGGGTTATATGCAATGGGAGAAGATAATAAACCGGTTCCTGGTGTCGCTGAGTCGGTTGACATTAGTCCCGATAAAACAAAATATACATTCCATCTGCGTGATTCAAAATGGTCAAACGGTACTCCTGTTACAGCAAAGGACTTTGCCTTCGCTTGGCAACGTGCCGTAAATCCTGATACAGCAGCTGAATACGCATTCTTATTCTTCGATATAAAGAATGCGAAACAAATAAACCAAAAACAATTGCCAATTGATCAACTAGGGGTCAAAGCTGTCGATGACAAAACGTTAGAAGTACAACTAGACCGTCCTGTTCCCTACTTCTTAAGC
This sequence comes from Bacillus sp. 2D03, assembly GCF_003946765.1. NCBI lineage: Bacteria > Bacillati > Bacillota > Bacilli > Caryophanales > Bacillaceae > Bacillus > Bacillus sp. 2D03. The sequence goes on from NZ_RPSJ01000017.1 coordinate 53,414, forward strand.
TTAACGACATTCTCAACATTCTTACCAATTAATGAAGAGTACTTAAAATCTCAAGGTGATAAATATGGTTTGGAAACAAATCATTTAATTTACAACGGTGCTTTCACATTAGAGAACTGGAAACATGAACAAAGCTTCCAATTGAAGAAAAACCCTAACTATTGGGATGCTAAAACGGTAAAATTAGAAGAAATCAACTTCAATGTCGTTAAAGATAAGTCTACAGAAGTGAACTTATATGATTCAGGACAAATTGATCGCGTTGCTTTAACTGCAGAGTTTGTTGATAAATATAAGAGCGATCCAAACTTCAAGGAACGCGCTGAAGTCGGCATTCAATTCTTACGACTAAATCAGAAAAATGAAACATTAAAAAATCAACATGCACGCCTTGCTATTAACGGCGCAATGAATAAAAAAGCTTACGTAGAAACAATTTTAAATAACGGCGCTGTTCCAGCTGAAGGAATGGTTCCTGCGAAATTCGCAAAGAGCCCAGAAGGCAACGACTTCCGTAAAGAAAATGGAAATCTAGTCAAGGATGATGTGAAAACAGCGAAAGAAAACTGGAAAAAAGCAAAACAAGAACTTGGTACTGACAAAGTAACAATCGAACTATTAACAAGTGACAATGCTTTAGCTAAAAAGACTGGTGAATATTTAAAAGGTGAATTAGAAAAAAACTTAGACGGATTAACAGTGAATTTAAAACCACAACCACGTAAACAACAGCTAAAACTACTATTAAGTGGTGACTATGAAATTGGTATTGACGGCTGGGGCCCTGACTTCGCTGATCCAATTACATTCTTAGATCTATTTACAACAGATAGTGCTTATAACTTCGATAAATACTCTAACAAAGAGTACGATGAGCTAATTCATAAAGTGAAAACAGATTTAGCTGGCGATGAAAAAGCACGCTTTGAAGCAATGAAGCAAGCTGAAAAAATTCTATTACAAGACGGCGCTGTCGCTCCTTTATACCAACAAGGTCGTTCTTACTTACAACGCTCTTTCATTAAAGGACTTGTAACAACTGACTTCGGTGGTGAGTTTAACTACAAGTGGACAGAAGTTGCAAAGTAACAAAAGTAAAAGGTATCCCATGAAGGATACCTTTTTACTTTTATACAACTTTAACTACAGAGCTTCCTCTTCCCTTTGCCATTCCTTTTATAGCTAAAATCATACCTGCTACTAATTGTATAACCAATACAATAACTAATAATGAAATAATATTTCTTTCTAAACTAACTCCTCCAAATATTATTGTATAATAGCCATTTCCTGCATATATTGCAGGAAATAATTCACCGATTGTTTGATATGTTTTAGAAAGCATTTCATGTGGTACAATTACACCCAAACTTACAAGTTGTAACGATAGTGAGATGATATTGAAAATCATACCTGCATCTCCAAAAACAGTTACAACCATTTGTGTTAATGAAAGAAAGGCGAAGAAGACTATTGTCAATAATCCTCTTTTCCTTCTTTTTGCATTGAACCAAAACTCATCATAAATATAAACACAAACATCAAATATGTTCTCCACGTCAAAGAAGGTATATGCCCTGACCAAAGATAGCTAACTAAATAATTAATTCCCATAATACAAGACGATATTACTAAACTAATACTTATTAGTTTTACATATTTGAGCATATCTTTTCTCCTTGTTTTTTATTTTTCTACTTCTTCAAATTGTAGATTCACTGGCTCTTCTAAAAGTGTTTCATAAAAGTTCTCTGCCAAATCTGTTGAAGGAATTTTTTCATCTACTTCATCAAATCGAATACTATCTAGCCACACACAACCTTCTCCTGATAATAAAACACCAAATGCAATACCAAGTGCTTCTTCTTTTATATCTAATACAACCGAGTACGATTGCCAGTTATTCGTATTTTTAATGGGGCGATTTTGCATATTATCCATAGCGAGCGGTTCTGTATCTTTTCCATCTACTCGCATCCACAATCCTGCCCAATCTCTTACATTTTCACTCTTAATAAATGCTGTAAAACGTAATCTCTTTCCTACATATTTATCCGCTCGGAACATTTGCATTAATGTTGAAAATCCTCCGTGCGTAACATTCTCTTTTGCTTTTATGTATGCAGATACTTTCCCCTGATGGACAACTTCATAATCTAAACCCATCTCATATTCAGCAGGATGACTTCCACTTAAGATCCATCCTTTCGGTATACCTTTTTGCATTGAAACACCCTCTCTTTCTATATAAAATGACTGAAAGTACTTTCGATATTTCTTTGGTGGCAATTGAAACATTCTTTTAAAAGCTCTCGTAAATGCCTCTTGTGAGGAAAAACCGTATTGCACTGCAATATCAATAACAGCTCTCTCCGTTGACACTAAAACTTGCGCAGCATGAGTTAACCTTCTCTTTCGAATATAATCTGTTACACTCATCCCAACATATCTTTGAAAGATGCGATGAAAATGGTACATCGATACTGCACTGTGAGATGCCACTCTTTCTGTTGTAAGCTCCTCATGTAAGTAATTCTCTATATATTCAATTGATTTTTTTATTATCTCTTTATATTCTTCATGCATTTTAGCCCCTCCTCACAACTTCAATTTACCATATACATACAAATCTTTTTTGATTTAAATTGCGGATTAGCCCTTGCAACTACAGAATAATAATTTATTTTCAACACATACATAATTACATGTTTTTGGGAAAAACTTGTATAGAACGAATTGACATAAGGAGGAATTTATAATGAGAATTCTACTATCAGTTTTATTAGCTCTTATGCTAGTACCTGCATTAACAGGATGTAAAGCTCCTGCAAAAGAAGACACAACTTCTAATAAAAAGACGACTGAAGAAGCAAAAAATGAGGCTCCTGCAGATTTAAAACTAAACTTCAATGAATTCGATTTAAAGGCAGACTACCAAGATACAAAGAAAGACTACGAAGCAGACTATAAAAATGTAGCAGCTGATAAGAAAATGGAAGCAAAAATTGAAGATCATAAAGCAGATGTAAAATTAACAGGAGACGAGGCTATCACAAAATTAAGCCCACTCTTACAAGAATTAAAATTTGATAAAAATACTGCTGACCAAGAAGTAATCGATCAAGTAGTGAACGTGTTCAAACTTGATAAAGACTATCAAAAATTTGATTTAGAAGTTGTCTTCTCTGATGGAACGAAAAAAGAATACAAAAGAGAAATAAAATAAAGAGGTAGGCGGTAGTAAGAAGAAAAAATAACCTTGCACAGGCAAGGTTATTTTTTCATTTCTGCTTGAAAACGTTTATAGTATGTTGATGCTGTTGCAAAATTAATTTCTATATCACGAATCAACGATGAATCTTCTTCTTTAGCTAACTTCTGTAATTTTTTCATTGCTTGCTCCGATTCATTCAAGAAACCAACATATACTTCATGTTCTTGCTCTTTCGACTTCGGCACACGAATTTCTTTACGTATATGATCAATATCTTCTAACATGCTCGTTGTTACCTTTTGCACATCTTCTTTATATGTAGCAGTCGTTATTTCCTTACCGCCCTTTTCTTTTGCTACTTCAAATAACTGCAGTGCTTTATTAATTTCTTTATTCATTTTCGTATCGTATTTTTCATGTACTGCACGGTATTCTTTCATCTCTTCTGTTTGTTCTGTAGATTGCTCTACCTTTTCTTTCGGTTCTTTCGTATCTTTATTTCCATTACATCCTGCTAGAAGGAGCATTCCTCCCATTACGGCAATACCCAAAACCTTCTTCATCTCTTCTTCTCCTTTTATCTACAACTATTACTCATTATAGTTTCTTTTATCTCCACTTGTTATTATACCGAGAACATCCTACTTTTTACACTTAAGACGACACCGTAATATATATACCAACATGTTTGTCACAGTATCGTCACTTTATACAAATAATTTTTGCAATGCTTTACTACATCACCTTACAAAACTGTATGAGGTATTTCAAAGAAATGAAAAAAGAACTGATTCAAACATTCCCTTTGAATCAGTTCTTTTTTGTTAAGCCTCTAGATTTTGTTTTTGTTGCAGTTCAAACTGTTTCTCACTTCTTCTGGCCATAAATAGATAACATAACACTGCTCCTACTTCACAAAGCGCAATAACAATACCCATCGGTAATGCTGTATTACTTCCACCGATACCTACTAGCGGAGCAACAAGAGCTCCTGAAATAAACTGTAATAAACCTAATAAAGCTGATGCTGTTCCTGCAGCTTGTTTCTGATTTCTCATCGCTAATGAGAACCCAGTTGTTGATACAACCCCGACACTTGATACAACAAGGAATAACGAACATAAAACACCAATTAAACCTATTCCTAGTACGATTGTCAGTAGTAAAGATAGACCACCAACAGCTGCGATAATAATACCCGCAACAAATAATGTCTTCTCATTCACTTTCCCCGCTAAACGACCCGTTACCTGACTAGCAATAATAATACCGATGCCGTTAATCGCAAAGAATAAACTAAATTGCTGTGGTGATGCTCCGTATATGTTCTGCAACACAAATGGTGAGCCCGAAATGTATGCAAACATTGCCGCTGTTACTAATCCTTGTGACAATGCATATCCCATAAACAGACGGTCCTTTAACAATTTTCCGTACGTCGCCAAAGTCCCTGACAAACCACCCGTTTCTCTTTCTTCAGGAGGTAATGTTTCACGTAATACAAAAGTAGCTGAGATTAACATGAATACGCTAATTGCTCCAAGAACGATGAAAACACCGCGCCACGTTGTAAACTGTAACAATTGCCCCCCAATAATCGGTGCCAAAATAGGTGCTGCTCCGTTTACTAACATAAGCAGTGAGAAAAACTTCGTCATTTCAGAACCTGAGTACATATCTCTTACCATCGCACGTGATATAACAATCCCGGCTGATCCTGAAGCTCCTTGTAGGAAGCGCAATAATACTAATGTCCAAATAGATGGCGCAACAGCACAAAGTAAAGAAGAAGCAACATAAATAATAAGAGCAATAATAAGTGGTTTGCGTCTTCCGTAAATATCACTAATTGAGCCAACAAATAATTGCCCTACTGAAAGCCCAAGTAAACAAGCTGTTAATGTAAGCTGCGCTAGGGATGCACCTGTTTGCAAGTCATCCGTTAACTTCGGTAATGAAGGCAAATACATATCAATAGATAATGGCCCAATTGCCGTAAGTGTCCCTAATACAAGAATCATCCACAACCTGTTTGCCTTTACAGGTTTATATATTTCGTGATTAACTTCATTCACTTTTTCAATTCACCCTTTCCTATACACACTGAATCGTAACAATTATAGTTACATCATAAACATACGTCAAGTACAGTGCATTTTCCTCTTTCATAATGTAAAAAAAGCGATAGAAATTCTACCGCTTTACTTTTTCACATTGCTATTCGTAAATTTAGATACCGAGGCCATCGTCTCTCCCGTATCTAAATATGTAATTTGAATTGGATCTCCTACTTCTGTAAACATAGCATATGGAAATTTCTTCACTGGTATCATAAATACCTTTTGTTCATTCTCTAAAAGTACGTACACGATTGTATTTTCACCAGATTTTTCTTTATATACACGTTGTACAATACCTTCTTTTTGCGCTTCTTTTCCTGTTGAGGTTGGTCTAAATGTATCACCATTACCGCTCATTACGTTTTTATAATTCTCAAGCGCTTCTTTCTGCGAAGAACCTGTCGCAAATATTTTTGCATTAGCAGCATATACAACTGTATGCGCACGTACTAGGCCTCCGTCATCAACAACCGGAATAATCCAAGCTGGTTTACCGTATACGTTATAAATGACAGGCATTGTCCCATGCCATTTCTCTCTCTTAAAGGAATTATCCACTACTTCTGTAGCTGCTGAACCATCCATAATCCCCTTTACTTCTTTTCCATTATAATAATATAGCTTGCCTGTGCGTGCATCTACTAATGAATAGCCTAGAGCTGAATCTACTCCTTCTTTTGGAGAAGTAAAGTCTGTAAAATAATACAGTGTTCCATCTTTACCAAAAATCGGGGTCACGCCTTCTTTCGTTCCCCACTCAGTCGGAATTTTCATATCTGTTTGTGAAAATTTCGTATTCCAAAATCCGTGAATATATTTACCAAAGTACGTATTTAACGTAGATGCAGTCTCATGATTTAATACACCATCAACAAATTTAGGTGCCTTTCCTTTATCATATCTTTTCACTTCACCTGTTTGTGCATCTACTACGACAACACCTTCTACCTCAAATCCAGATCTTCCTGAAATAAATTCACCATACGTCATTGTATAATATGGTTTTCCTTTATCATCAACCTCAAATTTAGGTTTTCCTTTAAAGATTAAATTTGGTTCTGCTTGCCTTACCACACGCTCTAAATTATTACCAAAAAACATGCTTGGCACATATTTCATTTTATAACCGAGGTGCAGTTTCGCTTCCGCATCAGGATTCGTACCTGACATCGTTACATACCCTGGAATTGTCTCAGCTTTACGTGCTTTAAAAAAACCTGAAACTTCAATCGGCGCTACATATAAAGCTTCGCCGTTTACCATTTGTGGCGTTAATTCTCCTAGCTCAAAATAAGCTACTTTTGGAATATCACCAAATACTTTTTTCATCTTATTCTCCGCTGTCTTTGGCGGCACTGTAAACGGCTGGTCATTTTCAGTAAATGGCTCTGAAATATCTTTCTCTACCTTAACAACAGAATCATATTTCTTTTGCGAGATTACTATATCGTGCAAATAACCAAAGTAGCCGTAACTTGCGAGTAAAATAAACATTAGAAGTCCTTTTAATGTACCTTCTAATTTCCCTATTTGATCTTGTGAAAATAAAACAAGCCCAATTAAAATTGCTACTGCAACAGAATAATGAGTAAGAATCGAATCTACTCGATCATCAATTAGCCAAAAGTATTCATAGATTGCAATACCTATCCAAAATAAAACAGGAATAACTAAAATAGATGATTTCTTACCCTTTACAACCTTCTTATCTCCCTTCTTATCCACTGCTCGAAGCTTACTACTACTTCTTGTCCATGGAATCAAAAACAAAGTAAGAATAGCTAAAACTACAAATTTCATCAAAGGCACTGTCCCCTTTTCTTTTGTATTCCCTTTTAGTATAACAAATAAAGGGTATTAAGGTGAAAATAGGAATAGTTATATTTTTTTACTACTTAATACAATCCCGCTCACTACATATAAAATAGATGCAATATAAAAAATTGTACCAATTGTAAAGAAATCTACTAAATATCCCGTGGCAATAACCGCTACTGCTCCGCCAATGGATGTCCACACATGGTATTTTCCAATCTCATAACCAGCCTTTTCCTGCGCAACCTTTCGTGCTAACGAAGTCTTCTCAGTATTACGCTGCACAGCACCTAAAACGCCCATTACAATTTGAAGAATATACACATGCCAAACTTCCGTGGCAATTGGAAAGCAAAGCATTAAGATTGCCATGGACCAAGCGTATATGATTAATAATTTTTTATCCCCTACTTGATCAGATACCTTTCCCACTAGTGGATATACAAGTGCTGATGTTAAAGCAAATAAGCCATACGCCCAGCCAAATTGCGAGAAGCTATTTCCAACGTTTCGAAGCAATAATATATAAAAAGGAAATACCATACTTCCTGCCATCATGATGATACTTTGCGAAGCCACAAATCTTCTATATGTCATTTCGTATACTCCCTATAAAATAAATTCACAAATCTCTCTTCTGAATCTACTTCCTTCTTTTTCTTGAGAAATTCTTCAATGCGAGGATATGCCCTCTTTAACTGCTCTTTCGTTGGATAAGAATAATACGGCAAATAGTAACTACCATTATGCTTTAAAGTAACATCAATCATCTTTCGAATGACATCCTCTGTTTTCTTTATCTCACTCTCTGAGCGTCCCTGGTTAATCAAAAGAACTAGCGCAAACATATCATCTTTCGCATAGGACAAAACTGCATTTTCATTCTTTTCCACGTAACGAATCGTAATGTTGAGTAAATTAAACTCTTCTTCATTTAATACGTTACGTAAATCATCTATATACTCTGTGAAAGCATCTATAGGCACAAAGTATTCTTGTAACACTTCGGTCCTATTTGGATTTTCATATTCCATAAAAGCACTATCTGATCTCATAACATTATTACGCGTCTCATAATTTCCATCTGTACGTTCAAAATAACCTCTTTGTATATCCCAAAATGTATTCTTTCCCCAATCACTATAACGTGATAAACCAAGTAAAAATTTCGGTGCAGCTATAATATTTTCTTCCTTTAATTCACTGTACTCTTCTCTCATATTTTGATTTTGTGCCAAAGTATAATCTGTCACATACATCTCTTTTAAAAATGAATTTGGAGCAACAGAAATACGCGCTAAGTGCATACGAACATTCTCATCTCTTTTCACTTTCTCTTTGAAATAAGATGCGTATTCTTTATAATCTATCATTCTCGTGTGCATTTCATATAATTCATCATCTGTTAACTTCAGCGTCACATCTAAAATAACTCCAAATAAACCGTAACCCCCAATGACATATGGAAATAACTCTGCATTTTCTTCTCTACTTACATTACGTACCGTGCCATCTGCCATTAACAATCTAAATGAATCTACTGTATCAATCAGTGCCTCATGACGAATATCACGCCCGTGTACATTTACACTTAATGAACCGCCAACAGTAAAAATATTTTGAGACTGCATGACCTGTACCGCAAGGCCATAAGGATTTATTTTCTTCTGAATATCATTCCAGGTGACACCACTTTGAACTGTAATCCGCTTCTTCTCTGGATCAAATTCTAATATTTTATTATATCCTTTCATATCGAGCATCGTGCCATTCGGATAATATGTCTGTCCTCCTTGGCTATGTTGCATGCCTGCAATGGAAATTTTCTCTCCTGAAACTTTTGCATCTCGCACTAATTTTATTAACGAGTGCTCTTCCGTAGCACTTTCAACACGTTTTATTTTTATCGGAAGCAATTTACCTACATCACTCATAATAGGATGATCAATTTGTTTTTTATACGTATGTACAGACGTTGCAAGCAAAACCGTATATGCGACAATGACCACTGCTATCTTTCTTTTTTTCAAAGGACACTCTCCTTATTAGCAACAAAAAGAGATACCCGTTCTTTCAGGTACCTCTCTTGACAGTGATTACTTTGCTGCTGGCAATTGTATTGGATCAAATTTATCATACGATGTAAACTTTGCATCCGTAATAATGTGCGCTTTATCCTCACCATTGCTACTCATAACCATATCTATCTTTGCTGATTCATATTTAAAATCTTTTGTAATAATATATTCCCCATCTATTTCTTCTATCTTTGCATTTTGGCCTTGTAGCATTTGTTTCTGCTTTTCATCCATACTAGCTAACATACTCTCTGTCTCTTGCCCTTTTAATGCAAACTTCAGCTTATAATTATCTCCACTTTTCTCCATCTTCACTTTATTTAAAATTTCCGATGGAATCTCTAAATTATCTACCATTCCTTGAGTCGCGTTCATTCCGTTAGCATTCAATTGTTCCTCTGGTACAGACATAATTTCACCCGTATTAGGATTTTTTAACTGACCAGCAATTTTGCCACCCACATCATAAACAACAACCTCTGTACCAGAAACATTCATTTCAGAACGAGAATTTTTTTTCTTCGGCTCTAGTTGCATTTTAGCCTTTATTACATTCATCTCTGTTCCTTCAGCCTTTATTCCCACATCATATGTCATCGTTACATTTTCTTCGTTTTTAAAAGCTTCATTCGCTTTATTAAAAACATCCTTCGCTGTTAATTCCTTTTCTTTCTGCACAGCTTCTTTTTTCGGTTCGTCAGTCTTTTTTGTTTTCTCATTACTACACCCTACTCCTAGACCGACTGCAAGTACTAAACTTGAAATTAAAATAAGTTTTTTCATAACGTCCCCTCCTTCCCAAAAATAATATCATCTCTTTTCCTATGAAATCTATATAATTCGTAATATTTATCTTTAAATTTATTTCCTATATAACAACATGTTTGAGAAAAAGTTTAAATATGATGTAAATAATAACAACTCATTTCAGGAGGTCATTATGAAAGCGATTATTTGTACAAAGTACGGACCACCTAATGTTCTCCAGCTTCAAAATGTAGAAAAGCCTAAACCTAAAAAAAATGAAGTATTAGTTAAAATTCACGCAACAAGTGTATCGACTGGAGATTGTAGAATACGTGGCTTTAATAGCCCACTCTTATTTTGGATTCCTATGCGGATCATATTAGGTTTCAGAAAACCGAGAAAACCTATACTTGGCGTAGAGTTATCCGGTGAAATCGAAGACATTGGAACAGATGTAACACAATTTAAAAAAGGAGATCAAGTTTTTGCATTAACAGAACTAAACCTTGGTGGTTATGCGGAATACACATGCGTGCATGAAAGTGGATTAATAGCATTAAAACCTACCAATGTGACATATGAAGAAGCTGCCGTTATTCCTTTCGGCGGAACTTCAGCATTGCACTTCCTTAGAAAAGGACAGATAAAAAAAGGGCAACGAGTACTTATATATGGCGCCTCTGGGTCAGTAGGGACAGCTGCCATACAACTTGCTAAATACTTCGGGGCGACTGTCACAGCCATTTGTAGTAGTTCGAATTTCGATTTAGTAACAACTTTAGGGGCAGACAACGTAATTGATTATATGAAAGAAGATTTTACTAAGCGGGGCGAGCACTACGATATTATATTTGATGCAGTTGGAAAATATAAAAAGTCTCTTTGTACAGATGCATTAATGCCTAATGGAAAATATGTATCTGTGAACGGAATGATGGCAAAGGTCAGTAAAGAAGATATGAACCTGCTAAAACAACTAGCTGAAACAGAAAAGCTAAAACCTGTTATTGATAGAACTTACCGATTAGAAGAAATTGCTGAAGCTCATATATATGTAGAAAAAGGACATAAAAAGGGGAACGTTTCGATTACCTTAAAATAAAATATATTCTGAAAATATCATTGACAATTCTTTTTGTAAGATTTACTATTAGTACCATATTCAAAACTACATACACATACTCTTATCAAGAGTGGCGGAGGGACTGGCCCGATGATGCCCGGCAACCGAGCTTATGACGTATAAGCTAAGGTGCTAATTCCTGCAAAACGAGTTTTCGTTTTGGAAGATAAGAGAGGAATCTATTTCGTCTATTCGGCACCTCTCTTATTTTTGGGAGGTGCTTTTTATTTTGGAACGTATATGAAGGGGGATTTATAGATGAAAAAGGTATTATTAAGCATTGTAAGCGGAGCAGTATTATTATTAGGCGCATGTAGCGTGAGTTCAGATAAAGAGGTAAAAGCATTAGACGAGAAAAAGATTACTGTCGGTGTAACAGGTGGACCACATGAACAAATTTTTGAAAAGGTAAAAGAAGTTGCAGCAAAAGATGGTCTCGAAATTGATATAAAAGTATTTAATGATTATGTAGCGCCAAACGTATCTTTAGATGAAAAAAGCCTTGATGTAAATAGCTACCAAACGAAATCGTATTTAGATGTATTTAAAGCTGAACGCAATATGAAATTAGCTGAAGTATTTTCAACAGTAACATTCCCTATGGGCGTATATTCTAAAGATATAAAAGATGTAAAAGACTTAAAAGAGGGCGACGCAATTGCTGTACCAAATGACCCAACGAATGAACTTCGAGCTTTAAAATTATTTGAAAAAGCAGGGGTTTTAAAAGTTGATCCGAAGGCTACAGAAAAAGCGACTGCAAAAGATGTAATTGAAAATCCAAAAAAATTAAAGATTGTCGAATTAGAGGCATCTCAATTACCAACACAACTAAGTGAAGTGAAAGCAGCTGCTATTAACACAAACTTTGCATTAGGTGCAAAATTAAGTCCAGCGAAAGATTCTATCTTCCGCGAAGGAAAAGATTCACCATATGTGAACTGGGTCGTTGTTCGTACTGAAAATAAAGATGATGCCGTTGTAAATAAATTAAAGAAAGCTTATCAGTCTAAGGAAGTAAAAGAGTTTATCGAGAAAAAATTTGATGGTTCAGTTTTACCATCTTGGTAGGAGCTGACGATAATGATTGAATTACAAAACATATCCAAAGTATTTACAACAAAAAAAGGGAATGTTGAGGCTCTTAAGTCTACTTCCCTTAAAGTAGAAAAAGGCGAGGTATTTGGAATCATTGGGTATAGTGGCGCTGGTAAAAGTACATTGATTCGATGTGTAAATTTATTAGAAAAACCAACGACAGGAAATATCATTGTAAACCAACAAGACTTAACAACATTATCGACAAAAGAACTAGCAAAAGCGAGACAAAGAATCGGAATGATCTTCCAAGGATTCAATTTACTTAAAACTGTTACCGTTTATGAAAATATCGCATTACCGTTACGGCTTGCTGGCATTCCAAAAGCAGAAATTGAAAAAAGAGTAGAAAAGTATTTACGCATTGTCGATCTTTTTAATCGAAAAGATGCGTATCCAAGCGAACTTTCTGGTGGTCAAAAACAGCGTGTTGCAATTGCTCGTGCGCTATCACATGAACCTGAAGTGTTATTAAGTGATGAAGCAACGAGCGCATTAGATCCCGAAACAACCGATTCTATCCTTGATTTGTTATTAAAGATTAACGAAGAAATCGGAATTACGATTTTACTCATTACACATGAAATGAATGTCATCCAGCGTATATGTGACCGCGTTGCTGTTATGGAACATGGATCTGTAGTCGAAAGTGGGACTGTAAAAGATATTTTCACAAACCCACAACATGTAACAACGAAGAAATTTGTAAATAGCGCATTTGCAGCGAAAATTCCAGAAGAGGTACAGAAAGAACTACAAAGTACTGGAGAAATTGTAACACTTTCATTTATTGGCACTACTTCAGGGGAACCTGCCTTAGCCGTTGCCACAAAACGTTTCCAAGTGTATCCGAATATTTTATCCGGTAATATTACGCAGTTAAAACATGAAACATATGGGAAACTAGTCGTTCATATGCAAGGGGAACAAAATGAAATCCACCGTGTTTTATCATTTTTACAAGGGCAAGGAATCATCGTAGAAGGAGGTAGAACAGACTATGGGAAACAAGTCCTTTTTGGATGAATGGGGTAAAGTCATATGGGAAGCAACAATCCAAACATTTCAAATGACATCTATTTCATTACTCATCTCGATCCTTATTGCACTGCCACTTGGCGTCACACTTGTTTTAACGAGACCTGGTGGGCAACGTGAAAATAAAATCATCTATCCTATTCTTAATACAATTATTAATATCATTCGCTCTCTTCCATTTATCATTCTATTATTCTTCATCTTACCTTTTACAAAGTTTCTAATGGGAACGTCCATTGGCGTGCAAGGTGTTATCGTACCGCTTGTCGTCTTCACAGCCCCTTATATCGCACGTTTAATGGAGACAGCTTTACTAGAAGTCGATCGCGGTGTCATTGAAGCCTACCAAGCGATGGGCGTTTCTACTATAAAAATCATTTGGCACGTTATGGTGAAAGAAGCACGTCCCTCCCTTGTACTCGGATTAACAATCGCAACGATCGGCTTAATCGGCGCAACAGCAATGGCTGGCCTTGTAGGTGCTGGCGGGCTAGGGGATTTAGCATACCGCTTCGGACATTTACGCTACGAGCCTGAAGTAATGTATGCAACTGTCTTTATTTTAATTATCCTCGTTCAAGGATTACAGTCTTTAGGGAATGGTGTTGCACGAAGATTGAAGAAAGATTAAAAAAGAAGGCATCTCACCCTGGTGAGATGCCTTCTTTTTTATCTTTTAAATCCACCTTCTGAATGAATAACTTGCCCAGTAATCCACTCGGCTTCTTCACTTACTAGAAATTTAATGAGTCTAGCTGCATCCCTTGGCTCACCAATTCTGCCAAAAGGAAACATCGGCTTTAACCCTTGTTTTATCTCTTCAGTCATCCATCCTGTATCGGTTGGTCCTGGATTAATTGCATTCACTGTTATTCCTAAATGAGCTACCTCTGCTGACAACGTACTAGTAAGAGCATCAATAGCTCCCTTCGTTGTCGCATAAGCTAGTTCTCCTGCCATAGGACCTTGAAATTGCCCCGAAGTAATATTAACAATTCTACCACCAGATTTCTTATCAAATCCCCGAGAAAATTGACTACTTAACAGGGTACTCGCACGAACATTTACCATATAATGCTTATCTAATTCTTCAACAGTCAACGTAGAGAAATCATTATTCGTAGAATATGCTGCATTATTAATTAATATATGAGGGTACCCTAATTGTTCAGTAACTTTATTTATAAGCTCTTTTGGTGCATCATTCTGAGTTAAATCTAACTCCATACTTGATACTTTAACACCGTTTTTTAGTAACTCTTCTTTTAATTGTATTTGTTCATTTTTATCAACGCCCCAAGGCATCTCTTTATCGTAAGCTGTCCAATACGTAAAAAATATATCGTATCCTGATTCAGCTAATTCTTTACAAATCGCTGCCCCTATACCATCTAGACGACTTACCCCTGTAATAACTGCTACTTTATTTTTTAATTGGTTCATCATATACTCCTCCAAGTTTAAAGGACGCATATTTTATATAAGAGATATAAACTTTCCCACAAAAAAGACAGATACATAAAATAGACACCTATCCTTATAAAAGGGATGTACAAGCCAAATATGCATTCCTTGAATGATTTACAGATAACTAAATAAACCCTCGCTTATGAGAGCAAAATTTATCTATCTAGTAGTTTCTAATCATTACAAGTTCATCCACATATTGAGTCTTTGTCTCCTTTACATATATCTCTATTCTTAGTTTATCAAAGCAGATAAAATGTTACAAAAAATAAAACAATTATTCACAACTTATCCTTGTTCACATTCTCTCCATTGTGAATCTTTTCACATTGGATATATAATAAACGTGTAAATACAATATTGGAGGGATTTCAATGGTTATCAATTTTTTAAGAACTGATAAACGTGCTACTTTCATATTATTACTTTTACGGCTTTACATAGGATATACATGGTTCGCTGCTGGGATAGGCAAAGTCTTCGGACAATCTTTTGACGCAAGTGGCTTTCTAAAGGGTGCTATTGCTCAAGCATCAGGGGACCACCCTGCAGTACAAAGTTGGTGGGCAGATTTCCTTCAACATTTTGTCCTTCCAAACGCAGACCTATTTAGCTTTTTAGTTCAATGGGGAGAAATTTTAGTAGGTCTAGGTTTAATTTTAGGCGGATTAACAAAAACAGCTGCATTTTTCGGAATCATAATGAATCTTTCATTTTTATTAAGCGGAACTGTTAGTGTAAACCCAAACCTGCTTATTTTGACTATGTTCATTTTAGTTGCAGGGCAGAACGCTGGACGTATTGGATTAGATGGCTATGTTTTCCCTAAACTTTTCCGTAAAAACAACCACGGAATATATAAATTAAGTAAAACTGCGTAGTAACAATTTACTTTTAAAATATAAATAAGAAAAAGAGCCTGAATATAGGCTCTTTTTCTTATTTATCCTAATTTAAACTTTTAACGAACCACGAAAACCTCTGGCAGCATAGTAAGAGTCTGCTCCATTGTGGTACACGAAAACATGTCCAAAGCGATAATCGCAAAATAGAGCACCACCAAGCTCTCTAATATCTGAAGGTGTTTGTACCCAACTCGATGATTTCATATCAAAATCTCCAAGTTGTTGTAACTCTCGATATTGTTCTTCCGTTAATAACTCAATACCCATAGCGGCCGCCACATCAATAGCGTTATTTTCTGGTTTATGCTTTTTTCTTGATTCTAACGCTTCAAGATCATAACAAAGACTTCTGCGGCCTTTAGGACTCTCCTTTGAACAATCATAGAAAGTATATTCGTCCTTTTCTTCATCATAACCAATAACATCCGGCTCACCACCAGTTACTTCCATTTCGTTAAGTGACCATAATTTTTCAGCATTAGCTTCTATCTTCGCTTCAACTTTAGCCCATTCAAGACCTTCATGGCGGTTCATGTTTTTCTCAAAACGAGCTTGCAATACTTTCAATAACTCTTCACGTTTTTCTACTAATAAGTCATTTTTATTTCCTGTCATATTAGTCCTCCCTGATATATGTACTGATAGTAGTTTAAGTATATATTTTATAATAAATCATCTCAATATGAAGACCGTTTCGATCATATATCTTGTACAAACATCTATTACAAAGTCCTAAAACCCTCCATACTCTCTTCAAGCATATAGTGTGAAAACCACATCAAGTTCTGCTTCATAATAGCCACATGAACTCCTGGTTGGTCAGAACTATATGCCATTCCTTTAAATATAATTAATTCTGTATCAACTTCCATATCCATTAATCCTTGATATAGATCATATGCATTTGTAATTGGAATTCTTGCATCCTTTTCCCCATGTTGAATTAAGGTAGGCGTACAAGCTGATTTAATATACGTCATAGGTGATGTCTTCGTATATATATCTGGATCATTCCATGGAGTATTTCCTAAATACATTCTAATAAAGTAAGGTATATCTGTATTTACATAATGGGTACTCCAGTTAGTTATTCCACCGCCAACTGAAATAGCTTTAAACCTTCTACTAAATGTAGAACAGAAAGCTGATACATATCCACCGTTGCTCCATCCCATAACTCCTACTCTATCTTTATCTACTACCCCTTGATCAACTAGTTTATCAACTCCTGATATAACATCGTCGTAGTCAGCAATCCCCTGTTTTCTATAGTTAGCTTTTAAAAATTCATTACCATAACCTGAACTTCCTCTGTAATTTGGCTCTAAAACGATAAAGCCTTTTTCAACAAACTGTTCAATCGGATATTTCTCATTGAAGCAGTCTGAAAATATCGGAAAAGATGCCCAAGCCGGACCACCGTGAATTACTACTAATAAAGGATATTTTTTATTAGTGTCAAACTCTACTGGCGTTGATAAAACACCTTCTATTTCAAGACCATCACTACTTTTCCACGAGATGATTTCCCTGTTACTTTTAAGTTTCCCTTTGAAAAAGCTATTTTCATCCGTTATTTTTTTATCGTCTAAATAGATTTCAAAGGTTTCATTTGTTATAGCCTTATTATAGGTTATATGATTTCCATCCTTTGTTATAGAGGCATCCATTATAAAGCCATCTACCTTGTCGCTTAATGCTTCCACAGTGCCATCTTCAGCTAGTAATCCAATACGATAATTCGTTTTATCCTGCCATCTAATTAAAATTCCTTTAGCTGTCCACTGTAATGGCATAACTGTACTATCAAAGTTTGTTAGAGGCTGAATTACCTCTCCAGTATTCATATCATATATCTCTAACGTACTATCTTGTATATGGTTTCTATAGTAATCCTTCTCTCTTATGCTTGCTGTGTAACATATTTTACTGCCGTCAGGAGAAAAGCAAACACTCCCTCCCAACAACTTATCCACATTCAGCTTTTGTAGCTCCCCAGCTTTAATATGGAGTATGTATAGATCTCCATTTATATAATCTGCCATATTTGAGCTTGGTGTCGCCATAAATACAACCTTTTTACCATCATTTGAAATATCAAATTCATGGATATGAAAATCCTTACCATCCGTTAATTGATAAACAACTCTGTTCTCGTGTTCATCTGTATCACTTTGTATCACCTTTTCTATTTCAATGTAATATAAACAATTATTCTGGTGTTCCTTACCTATATGTTGAAAATCTCCATATAGGTCCTTACGTTTCTTTATCTCTTCACATTCTTTTGACTGCGTAACATAATAAAGACCCTTGCCAGTAGGACCCCATTTGAATGTACTGACTCCTTCTTTCTCATCAGTAATTTGAACCTCTCTATAATCATCTAGTGACTTAACAAATATCTGATTTCCCCCATCACCAACTGGACTAAGATATGCGATACACCTAGCATCTGGAGACCATAATGGGTGTGTACTATCTATATCACCATTTGATAATGGGTAACTCTGCTTCTTATCTTTTTCATATATCCATACATGATTCCTATATATATTGTCTTTCCAATCAGCCGTCTTCTTAACAAATGATACGTTTTTACCATCATCACTTATGTTTGTACTTGATACGGTTGGTAATGAAATAATCTCTTCTATACTTAAATATGTTTTTGCTTTCACTTTCATATAATAAGCCCCCTTGTAATGTCCATGAATCTACCGTCTCTTCTTGTCGTAATAAAGGAAATTGTTCACGGATACTTAAAATAGTAACGGAAAATTCAGATAAATAAAAGTGAATCCGATAAAGTAAAACTTTAATCTATAGGGCTCTTTCCGCTTATCAATTTTAGATGTTCTTTTTCGACACAAAAATACCCCTTTTAGATACAAATTTGTAAATTTATTTTAAAGCTATAACTATATGTTGGTTTGGAATAAAATTTGATAAAAATGAAGTCATAAATCTTTATTTAACAACAAAAAAATCCATTTTGAAAAAGCGATTGATCAAAATAGAATTACTCTTTTTAACTAAGTATGAGATTTTTATAAAAAAATTTTAATCAAAACTCACTTAGAATCTTTACTTGAAGAATAAAGCTTCGCATCTTTTTTGTAAACATCGTTAAACTAAGATAAATTTTGACTGCATCTGTAATTAATTGTAAAATATTATACATAGAAAGGTATTATAAAATAAATATAGAAGGGGTATGTTTTTTAGTTTTAAAGGGGCTAAAGCACATCTATTTTATGTTTTTAGAGGGAGAATTGAAAAATCATATGAAGAATTTCAAAAAGAGTACAGGTAAAATTTTACTAGCATCCGGATTAGTAGTTTCTATGTCAGCTTGTAGTGTAACTAGTTTATTTGGAGAAAAAGAAAAAACAAATGCTGAATCTGGTAAACAAGAAAGTAAAGAAACTAAGACAGAAGGTAAATCATCTGAAACAAAGGAAAAATCAACTAACTCAAAAGAAGAAAGTAAAGATGTTAAGATGATTATGGTTTTACCAGAGGATTACCCACAACTTATGGTAGACATTGAAGAAGACTTATTAAGACGTCTAGATTACTATGATGCTTCTGTGAGGGATAATAAAAAGGGAAGTAAGTCAAATGAAGAGGTACGAGATAGTATTAAAGACTTAGATAAAGTATTTAATAAAATAGAGCGTATAGATGCACCAGGAAAATACAAGGAAGATCATAAGGAAATTGTAAAAGCTGTTCAAAAGTTAAAAGAATCTTTCAAAGAAGTATCGAAGTTATTTGATTACTCTAAAACACTTAAAGATACGGATGATGCAATCATAGATAAAGCAAACAATAAATTAGATGAAGCAAAACGCATTTGGAAACCTGTATTTGATAAGTTAAAAGCGGAAGCTAAGGGTGGTTCAACAACTACTTCTACAACAAGTGGTACTAGTTCTTCTAACTCACCGAGTTTATCTAGTGGTAATACAGTTAAAACATACAGTACCCAAGATACAACTGGTATATTCAAAGGAAAAATTGATACACCAGACGAGGATTCCGCTAAGTTTAAGAATGTACAGAACAACTATAAAGACGGTACAGAGCTTGTAGGTAATTGGGGTATTGATTACGGAGACGGAGTCAAAACTACGTTAGTCCTAAAAGCAGATAAGACATTTGAAACATATGCAAATGGTTCTTATCCAAATAAAGATAATTACTTAACAGGAACATACCAAGCAGACGTTTCTTCCCATCAGTTAACGCTAATGGTGGAAAAAGGAACTCAAAATGGTCAAGAAGTGAAATTGGAAAGACCTATTTATTCATCATATGAGGTTAAAAATTTAGATGGTAAAGCATTACAGATTTTCCACATAGACGAACAAGTAACAATTTGTTATGTAAAACAATAAATAAATAACTAAAAGAACTCTGTAAAATGATTTTTACAGAGTTCTTTTCTTAGTTTTAATTTATTATAAACTATCAAAATTTATTTCAAACGCATAACTATATTTATTAACCTACCAATCTCCTACTCAACAGTAACAGACTTAGCTAAGTTACGTGGCTTATCAACGTCACACTCGCGGTGAAGTGCTGCGTAGTACGAGATAAGTTGTAATGGAATAACTGCTACTAGCGGTGCTAGTGCTTCGTGTACAGCTGGTAATACGAAGCTGTCACCTTCCATTTCTAAGCCTTTCATTGAGATGATACATGGGTTAGCTCCGCGTGCTACTACTTCTTTCACGTTACCACGAATTCCAAGGTTTACGTGCTCTTGTGTAGCAAGTGCGATAACTGGTGTACCATTTTCAATTAAAGCGATTGTACCGTGTTTTAACTCTCCTCCAGCGAATCCTTCTGCTTGGATGTAAGAGATTTCTTTTAGTTTTAACGCACCTTCTAATCCTACGTAGAAGTCTACGCTACGTCCGATGAAGAAACAGTTACGCGTTGTTGCTAAAAATTGTTTTGCTAATGCGTCCATTTCTTCTTTTTGATCACAAAGTTCTATCATTGCATTTGCTACAAGTCCTAGTTCGTGTGTTAAATCGAAATCAAGAACTTCACCTTTTGCTTTAGCAATATCAGCCGCTAAAATTGAAAGTACTGCAAGCTGTGCTGTGTAAGCTTTCGTTGATGCAACTGCAATTTCTGGTCCAGCGTATAACGGAAGTGTATAATCAGCTTCACGAGAAAGCGTAGAACCAGGCACGTTTGTAATTGTTAATGCTTTATGGCCCATTTCATTTGTTTGTACAAGTACTGCACGGCTATCAGCTGTTTCACCACTTTGTGAAATGTAAATGAAGAATGGTCTTTCTGTTAATAATGGCATGTTGTAAGAGAATTCACTTGCCACGTGTACTTCAACTGGCATTTTTGCAAACTTCTCGATAAATTGTTTTCCAACAAGACCTGCATGATAACTCGTTCCACATGCAATGATGTAAATACGATCGCTATCTAAAATCGCATTGCGGATGTCTTGATTTAATTCAATTTCGCCATTTTCATCTTGATACTTTTGAATTATATTACGGATTACAAGTGGTTGCTCATCGATTTCTTTAAGCATGAAATGAGGATATGTTCCCTTTTCAATATCACTTGCGTCTAATTCCGCTGTAAACGGTGCACGTTCAATCGTTTCACCTTGTAAGTTTTTAATTGTAATACTTTCTTTCGTTACGATTACGATTTCTTTATCCATTAACTCAATGAATTGATCTGTAACTTGTAACATCGCCATAGCGTCGCTTGCCACAACATTAAAGTTGTCACCAACACCTACTAATAGCGGGCTTTTGTTTTTAGCAACATAAATCATGTTTGGATTTTCAGCATCAAGTAATCCGATTGCATAAGAGCCATGTAAAAGAGATAGCGTATTACGGAACGCTTCTTCTACACTTAATCCTGTGCTCACTTGTTGTTCCATAAGCTGTACGATAACCTCTGTATCTGTTTCACTTACGAACATTACATCTTGTAAATATTCCTTTTTCACTAATTCATAGTTTTCAATTACACCGTTATGAACTAATGTAAAGCGTTTTGATGTACTTTGATGCGGATGCGCGTTTACTTTACTTGGAACACCGTGTGTAGCCCAGCGTGTGTGTCCGATACCTACGCTTGCTGCTACGTTCTCATCTACGATTTCACGAAGTTTTGCGATACGGCCTTTTTCTTTGTATACAACAACACCGTTCTCTGCTTGTACTGCAATACCTGCTGAATCATATCCACGATATTCTAGCTTTTCTAAACCTTTTAATAAAATTTCCTTTGCATCTTGCTCTCCAATAAATCCTACGATTCCACACATGTTTAGTCGCCGTTACAAATGCTTACACTGCTCTGCGAACATGTAACGACATAGTCCGATACCATTTTTATTTATACTAAAAAACGGATTACATATTGCTAGCCCTGTAAGCTTGTAACGGCTTTCACCTTCCTCTCGATTGGGTTTAAGTCCGTATATACTTATACAGCTAGTTTTCATCCGTTCCTCTTCTCTCATCACACTTTCACCTTTGTCCACTAAGTCACCTTAATGATTTAAGTAAAAGCTTGCGGTTGTGATGAACAACCGGGAGTCATCCGCCGAAATCTCGATAAACCCCACCTCGTCAACTACACTATTTGTAGTTCTGGCGCTTTTATAATTTACAATATTTCCTTTGAGAAAAAGAACAAGACCATCTTATAACAAACATGGATAAACCGTCAATGAAATTTTTTTCATCGTCTATAAAACATATGAAAAAGGAGCACTTTTTGTGCTCCTTTTTCATATAAATTCAGCTAATTATTCAGCGCCAACTTCGGCTTTCACAACTTCTACAATGCGATGTACATATGCATCACAAACTTCTTGTGTTGGTGCTTCTGCCATTACACGAATAAGTGGCTCTGTTCCAGATGGGCGAACAAGAATACGGCCATCACCGTTCATTTCTTCCTCTACAACACGAATAATTTCTTTAATTTTTTCATTTTCTAATGCTAATTTTTTATCTGTTACACGAACGTTTACTAGCAATTGTGGGAATTTCGTCATTTCTCCTGCAAGCTCAGATAATGGCTTTTTCGTCATTTTCATGATGTTTACAAGTTGAAGTGCACTTAACATTCCATCACCAGTTGTAATGTAATCAAGTAAGATAATATGGCCTGATTGTTCTCCACCTAGGTTGTAACCTCCGCGCTTCATTTCTTCCATTACGTAGCGGTCACCAACTGCTGTTTTATCACTTGTAATATTATTTGCTTCAAGTGCTTTGTAGAAACCTAAGTTACTCATAACAGTTGAAACAACTGTATTATGTTTTAATTGACCAGTTTCTTTCATGTACTTCGCACAAATGAACATAATTTGATCACCGTCAACGATGTTTCCTTTTTCGTCTACAGCAATTAAACGGTCGCCATCGCCATCAAAAGCAAGTCCGATATCCGCACCTTTTTCTTTTACCAATTCAGCTAAGCCTTCTGGATGTGTAGATCCTACACCCTCATTAATATTCATACCATTTGGAGAAGTTCCCATCGTTGAAATATCAGCTTCTAGGTCTGCAAATAAGTATGGAGCTAGAGAAGAAGTTGCACCATGTGCACAATCTAAAGCGATATGTAGGCCAGAGAAATCTTCTTCAACAGTTTGTTTAATGTACTGTAAATATTTTTGTCCACCTTCAAAGTAATCACTCACTTGTCCAAGATTAGTACCTGTCGGACGTGGTAGTTCATCAACTTCTTTGTCTAATAAAGCTTCAATCTCAGCTTCTTGCTCATCTGTTAATTTAAAGCCGTCTGAACCAAAGAATTTAATACCGTTATCTTGTACTGGATTATGAGATGCAGAAATCATAACACCCGCTTGTGCGTCTAGTGCTTTTGTTAAATAAGCAACGCCCGGTGTAGAAATAACGCCAAGGCGCATTACTTCTGCTCCAGTTGATAATAGCCCTGCTACTAAAGCTCCTTCTAACATATGGCCAGATACACGTGTATCACGACCGATAATTACTTTTGGACGATCTGTATCTTTTGTTAATACATAACCACCAAAACGTCCAATTTTGAAAGCTAATTCAGGTGTTAACTCCTTATTTGCAACTCCGCGTACTCCATCTGTACCAAAATATTTACCCATTATGATTCGCTCCTTTTTCTTGCTCTTTTTGATTGTGATTATCTACTGTTGGTTCTTGACTCGTTTCTTTATCTTTATCTTTATCTTGATTTTGATTTTGGTTTTGATTCTTTTCCTGTTCTTTTTCTGAATCAGGTTCAGGATTTTTTGGTTTCTCATTTTGATTTTCTTGATCGGTGTTTGAATCCGGTTGTTGACCGTTACCCTGTACTTCTTTATCTGGTTTTTCTTTCTTCACAATAGTAACTTTAGCACTTTTTTGTTTTGGCTCTATTGAAATATTACCAGGACCACTCACTTGAATGGAAATATCTTTCGTTCCTGGAGATACATTTTGCAGATTAATTACCGCTGTTATTTGAGCAGCTGTTATTTTATCTACTATACTTGCTTCTCCTGAAATATCAACACTTATCTTTCCATCTTGCGGCGAAAGTAGCTGAGCAGTAACATCTTTAGAAAGTCCATTTTGCTGGATTGGGATACCATCAATCGTTTTTGTTTTCGTTTGTTTTGTTTTTTGCACTCCCACCGAAACCTTCACTTGATTCGGTTTTGCACTTGTTACACCCTTGGGTAATAAAACAGAGGCATCGAATGTTGTAGACTCTGTCAATTGACTAAGATCTACTTCGACCCCCTCTAGCGATTGTATATTATCCAAAATATCTTTTGGACCAACTATAGTTACTTCTCTCGGCTCAACACTGATATTTGTAACTGCCAATCCTTCTGCTAAACTCCCCTTCTTCGTATACGTTACAGGAACAGTTTTTTCAGTATTATTGGCTGTAGTTTGCGTTGCCACATTCAACGTTACACTAATCTTAGATGGACTTGTTCTTACATTTAAACGTTTTCCTTCTTTATTGTATAATGTAACTTCGGGCGTTTTTGTAACAGTTTTATTAACACCTTTTAAATCAACATACGCTTTGGCAGATGAAATACTTTCAATTTCTTCTTTCGTCCCAACTACCTCAACAGTATCCGGTTTAAGGCTTGATTTTTCTAGTGTAGTCCCCGCTGGCATCTGATCCTCATTTGATAATTTCAGATCTACATGAACATATTTTCTCGCCTTTTCATGAAGAGTAACTTTAATTGTTGATGGCTGAACTGTTCCTTTCACATCATCTGGAAGCCCGTTCGTTTTTAAAGAAATCTCATAAGTTCCTTTTGGACTATCTCGCAAATCAATCGGTATATCAAATTGTTTTTTTGCTTTTGCTGTAGCAACTGATGCTTTTGGGCCTTCTAATTTCACCTTAACGCCCTCTGCTGGAATACCACTTACAATATATTTCTCCTCATCATACTTAAGATTAATAGCATAATTAGTTAATGTTTCTTTCGTATCATTTGCAAAAGGTAATATACCTGATGTCGTATTTTTTTCAGTTAACGTCGCTGACATAAAAAGCATACACGCCAATAGTAATGAGATCCCTTTTAAAAACCAATGATTCTCCATTAACTTATCCATGACGCTTTCTCCTCCAATTCCATAAAGACGAAGAAGTCGTTTTTTCGTTTCCACTAAATTCAGCTAATAACATATCCTTCAGCTGTTCTGTCTTCAAATCACGATGCAACTTACCATTTTTCGTTAAAGAAATTTGACCAGTTTCTTCAGACACAACTACTGTAATACTATCAGTAACTTCACTAACTCCCATGGCAGCACGATGTCTAGTTCCTAATTCTTTAGAAATAAACGGACTTTCTGATAATGGAAGATAGCATGCTGCTGCTTTAATTGTACTTCCTTGCATAATTACCGCTCCGTCATGAAGAGGTGTATTTGGAATAAAAATATTAATAAGTAATTCCGATGATACGTTTGCATTAAGCGGAATACCCGTTTCCACATAATCACCCATACCGGTCTCTTTTGACAAAGTAATTAATGCACCAATTCTACGTTTCCCCATATATTCGGTTGCTTTTGCTATCGCTGTTGCAACCATTTCAGGTTCATCATCCTCATTTGTTCCAACACGCGAAAATAAACTTCCGCGCCCTAGCTGCTCAAGTGCTCTTCGCAATTCTGGCTGAAAGATAATAATAACGGCTAAAAATCCCCACGTTAATACTTGTTCAGTTAGCCAAGATAGCGTACGCAATTCAAGGAAAATACTTATCATCTTAACGACGATAATAACTGTAATCCCTTTTAAAAGTTGAACAGCTTTCGTCCCTCGGATTATAAGAATTAGCTTATATATAATAAACCATACAATGGCAATATCTAATGCCGTACTAAGATATTTCAAAATGGTCGTATCTTCAAAAGGCATGCTATCCCTTCCTCCTACTTACGAGCAATTCTATCCATATATTGAAATATTGTTTTATGCTCTATCTGTATGTATTTCCAACAACTAGTTAATTATACCATACATGAAACAAACGACAATTACAAACAACCCCCTTTAGCTCAAATTGGTAAGATGTCAAACATTTTTATTGTACAGTATAATATAAATCATTATTATACGCCTATTTTCAAATAAAAAAAGCAACTTCTCAGTTGCTTTTCTTACATTTATTTTAGTTTTTCACCGAATAAAGAACCCATTAAAGCAACTGCTGTTGTTGCCGTTCTATTTCTCTCATCTAAAATCGTATTTACCTCAACAAATTCAGCAGATGTGATAATATCAGCTTCTGCTAACATTTCCATCGCCAAATGACTTTCACGATAAGATAGACCGCCAATTACAGGCGTTCCAACACCTGGTGCATCATGAGGATCAAGACCGTCTAAATCTAATGATAAGTGTACACCATCAGTATGAGATAAATATGCGATTGTTTCTTCCATAACAGCCGTCATCCCCATACGATCAATTTCATGCATTGAGAACACTTTAATACCTTCATTGCGAATGAAATCTTTTTCTCCTTCATCCAATGCACGCGCACCGATAATTACGACATTCTCTTTTTTCACCTTTGGATATGCTCCGTACAAATCTACAAGTGAAGAATGTCCATAACCTAAACTTGCTGCAAGTGACATACCATGAATATTTCCAGATGGTGAAGTTTCCTCTGTATTTAAATCACCGTGTGCATCATACCAAATAACGCCTAAGTTTTTATAATGTTTTGCTACACCAGCTAATGTACCGATAGCAATACTATGGTCACCACCTAATACAAGTGGAAAACGACCTTCTTCTATAATATGATCCACCTTACTTGCTAATTCATTACATACAGTTGCAACTTGTGTAAGGTTTCTTAATTTTGTATTTTCATCTATCTCTTTTTCTCTCTCTATACATATATCTCCCATATCTTTAACGTCATATCCAATTTCTTCAATTCTTTCAATTACCCCTGCATAACGGATCGCGCTCGGTCCCATATCAACTCCACGACGCATCTGTCCTAAATCCATTGGAACTCCAATAACTGAGATTTCTTTTTTCATAGATAGTATCCCCCTTTTATGCCTTCACTAAATATTTTAAATCTTTTATATAGTCTGACTCAACTCGACATTTTTCTGTATGGATATACAATTTATTCACTTATATTTATGCTGAAAACCAAATTTCAAGACTATTCTATGTATAAAGTTAACTTAATGAAACAATCGCAATCACTATTATTAAATAATAATAATAATAAAACACTCCTACATTTAGAAGTGTTTTTCTGATGCTATTTTCCATACTATTGCAATATTTTTTGTTGTCATTTCGATATTTTCTTCTGCTACTTTATATGCTTCTTCTAGTGTCATCGGTCTCGTTGTAATACTAAATACCGCATCTATTCCTTTCTCGTACACAGCTGAATAATCAGATGATACAGACCCTCCAATAGCAATTACAGGCACCGAAAAACGTTTCGCACGCCCCGCAACACCCACAGGAGCCTTTCCATATGCAGTTTGTTTATCTATTCTACCTTCACCAGTTATAATGAGATTTGCATCTTCTATATGTTTATTGAAATTTGTATAATCTAATACAATTTCAATGCCCCTCCGCAAGTCTCCCTTTAACACTGAAATAACAGCCGCTCCCATTCCTCCCGCTGCCCCTGCACCAGGTATTTCAGATACATCAAAAGATACATATCGTTTAAGCATATTCGCATAATGTTGTAAATTCTCATCTAGCTCTTTCATCATCTCTACATTTGCACCCTTTTGTCTCCCAAATATGAAAGATGCTCCCTGCATTCCGACTAATGGATTATCCACATCACATGCCGCTTCTATCTTTACCCCCTTTAAGCGTGGGTCCATTCGTGAAAAATCAATAGCAACAATCGAATGTAATGTGCCTCCAGATGGATCTATTACTTCACCCTTGTCATTTATAAATCTTACTCCTAAAGCTGCTAACATACCTGCCCCACCATCATTTGTAGCACTTCCTCCAAGTCCTAAAATTATGTACTCCACTCCTTGATCTAACGCATGTAATATAAGTTCTCCTGTTCCTTTTGTCGTTGTAATAAGTGGGTTGCGCTTTTCAACTGGAACGTGCTGTAATCCTGATGCTGCTGCCATTTCAATAAACGCTGTCTTTTTATCTTTAGAAATGCCATAAAAAGCTTGTATACCTTCTCTAAGCGGTCCTGTCACACTAATTGATATAATTCTCCCCCCTGTAGCATCAACAAGTGATTCAACCGTCCCTTCTCCTCCATCTCCAATTGGTATTTTCACATACTCTGCATTAGGAAAAATTGCTCTAAAACCTCTTTCAATAGCTCCACATACTTCTATAGCTTTTAGGCTTTCTTTATATGAATCAGATGCAATAACAACTTTCACAATTATCTCCCCATCCCTTATTTTTACGTTTTCTTCATTTTAAACGACAAGTATAAAAGTTGTCTTTTTAAACACAAAAAAAGCTTACATCGTATGATGTAAGCTTTTTTATTTAGATGGAGCCTAGCGGGATCGAACCGCTGACCTCCTGCGTGCAAGGCAGGCGCTCTCCCAGCTGAGCTAAGGCCCCTTATTAATTAAGCGGAAGACGGGATTCGAACCCGCGACCCCAACCTTGGCAAGGTTGTATTCTACCACTGAACTACTTCCGCAAAAATGATGAGCCATGAAGGACTCGAACCTTCGACCCTCTGATTAAAAGTCAGATGCTCTACCAACTGAGCTAATGGCTCGTAAATGGCTGGGCTAGCTGGATTCGAACCAGCGCATGACGGAGTCAAAGTCCGTTGCCTTACCGCTTGGCTATAGCCCATTAATATTTACTAGTATGGTTATCTTTTCAAAAAAATAAACCCTCTCAGGTTATTTTAAAGAAAATGGTGGAGGGGGGCAGATTCGAACTGCCGAACCCGAAGGAGCGGATTTACAGTCCGCCGCGTTTAGCCACTTCGCTACCCCTCCGACATTTTAAATATATATGGTGGAGGATGACGGGATCGAACCGCCGACCCCCTGCTTGTAAGGCAGGTGCTCTCCCAGCTGAGCTAATCCTCCAAAAGTGGTGACCCGTACGGGATTCGAACCCGTGTTACCGCCGTGAAAGGGCGGTGTCTTAACCACTTGACCAACGGGCCAAAAAAGTTTTAAACCTATTCCCAAGCTTCCAACCGGGCTTGAACCGGTGACCTCTTCCTTACCATGGAAGTGCTCTACCAGCTGAGCTATGGAAGCATAATGGCTCCGCAGGTAGGACTCGAACCTACGACCGATCGGTTAACAGCCGATAGCTCTACCACTGAGCTACTGCGGAATAATATTAGCCTGGCAACGTCCTACTCTCACAGGGACAAGGTCCCAACTACCATCGGCGCTAGAGAGCTTAACTTCCGTGTTCGGTATGGGAACGGGTGTGACCTCTCTGCCATCATTACCAGACTTTTATCATTATAAACATTTCTTTCGAAATGTCAAGAAGAAATTTCAATGCATATTCCTTCAAAACTAGATAACATTGCTACATATTATATGGTTAAGTCCTCGATCTATTAGTATTCGTCAGCTCCACATGTCACCATGCTTCCACCTCGAACCTATCAACCTGATCATCTTTCAGGGATCTTACTAGCTTACGCTATGGGAAATCT
>NZ_RPSJ01000018.1:0-58794 GCF_003946765.1 Bacillus sp. 2D03
AGATTTCCCATAGCGTAAGCTAGTAAGATCCCTGAAAGATGATCAGGTTGATAGGTTCGAGGTGGAAGCATGGTGACATGTGGAGCTGACGAATACTAATAGATCGAGGACTTAACCATATAATATGTAGCAAATGTTATCTAGTTTTGAAGGAATATGCCTTCAATAGTTTGGTGATGATGGCAGAGAGGTCACACCCGTTCCCATACCGAACACGGAAGTTAAGCTCTCTAGCGCCGATGGTAGTTGGGACCTTGTCCCTGTGAGAGTAGGACGTCGCCAAGCAACTAAACACGAGTCAAATGACTCGTGTTTTTTCGTGTTTTCTTTTATAATCCATAGTAATTAAAAAAATGTGCTTAAATAATTACCATGTTGATTAAATACAGGGGAATGTGGCTAGGATAGTGAATAAGCAAAAGAGTTGCAAATTTTATTAATACGTATATAATTAAAGTCAAAGATAGTCAAAGTCAATAAAGGTGGCGGATAAATGAGAAATATATCTGATATCATTGAGCAATATCTAAAGCAAGTTATTGACTTAAGTAATAATAATGTGATTGAAATCAAAAGAAATGAGATTGCGGATCGATTCGAGTGCGTACCATCTCAAATCAATTATGTAATCAATACCCGTTTTACATTAGAAAGAGGATTTATAGTAGAAAGTAAACGTGGTGGTGGAGGTTACATTCGCATTATAAAAGTCAAACTGCATGATGATATAGACATTATTGATCAAATGCTTCATATGATTGATCATAGCGTTGCACAAGGGAATGCAGAGAGTATGATTATACGTTTATTAGAAGAGGGAATTATAACAGGCCGTGAAGCAAAACTAATGTTAAGTGTACTAGATCGTTCTGTATTATCAATGGATATTCCTTCTCGAGATGAACTTAGGGCTCGAATATTATGCGCAATGTTAAGAACACTGAAATATAAATAAATACAGCTTTTGTAAAAGAATGATAATTAAGATAGGGCAGTTAAATATTGTAGAAGTTTTGAAAAAGAGCATGTACTTTTATCTAAATGGATTAAGGAAAGAGGACAATCTAGTAATGTATGAAAAGTATCATGAGGTAGATCGTTCCTATTTTAAAGGTGGGGATATTGATGACTTGTCAAAACTGTAATATAAGACCAGCAACTTTACATTATACAAAAGTAATCAACGAGAAGAAGGCGGAAGTTCATCTTTGTGAGCAATGTGCGGAGCAAAGTGGCTATACGTCTTTCTTTCAATCATCACAGTCTAACTTTTCATTTCATGATGTATTTGCTGGTTTATTACACGGTGAATCAACAATGTTTGGAGAAGAAAAAAACGGGTTTTCAAATACAAATACAGTAAGATGTCCAGATTGTAAGATGACATATGAACATTTTACAAAAGTGGGACGCTTTGGTTGTGCTTCTTGTTACGATACATTTAAAGGACACTTAAACCCATTGTTAAAGCGACTTCATGGTGGACATACAGAACATTGTGGAAAAATTCCGGAACGAATGGAAGGAAATATCCACTTAAAGAAAGAATTAGATGAACTAAAACTTATTCTGAAACAATATGTACAGAATGAGGAGTTTGAGAAAGCTGCTGAGGTAAGAGATGAAATTCGAGGGCTTGAAACTCAGCTTAGTGAGCATAGAGAGGGGGAGTAGTTCTATGTCACTGGACAAAATTATGAATGAAGCGATTAGTCCATGGATGAAGGGGGATGGCCCTGATTCTGATATTGTTTTAAGTAGTCGAATTCGTTTGGCTCGTAATTTTAAGCAATATCAATTTTCTACTATGCAAAACGAAGAGGAAGCTCAACAGGTTCAAGAATTATTTAAAAAGAAATTTATAAATAAATCGGTAGAGCCCTTTGGGAAGTTTGGATTATTAAAAATGAATGAATTAACGCCTCTTCAAAGGAGAGTTTTAGTCGAAAAGCATTTAATTAGTCCAAATCTCGCAGGGACCGAATATGGAGCATGTCTGTTATCAGAAAGCGAACACATTAGTGTGATGCTTAATGAGGAAGACCACATTAGGATTCAGTGCCTATTTCCAGGGCTACAATTATCAAAGGCGCTTCAAAGCGCTAATCAAATAGATAATTGGATTGAGAAAGAGGTTGAATATGCTTTTGATGAATCACTTGGATATATTACGAGTTGTCCTACTAACGTTGGTACAGGATTAAGAGCTTCTGTAATGATTCATTTACCAGGGCTGGTTTTAACAAAAAGAATTAGCCGTATTATACAAGTAATTCAAAAATTAGGGTTAGTAGTAAGAGGAATATACGGTGAAGGTAGCGAAGCGTTAGGTAATATATTTCAAGTATCAAATCAAATGACGCTAGGGAAATCCGAAGTAGATATTATTGCAGATTTAAAGAGTGTCATGCAGCAAATTATACAACAAGAAAAATTGGCCAGAGAATTAATTGTACAAAATTCGAGTATTGAGCTTGAAGATAAGGTTTATCGTTCTTACGGTATACTAGCAAACAGTCGTTTAATTCAATCTGCAGAAGCGGCAACTTGCTTATCGGATGTACGACTTGGTATTGATCTAGGATATATAAAAGGTATATCGAGAAATATTTTGACTGAGCTAATGGTTCTTACGCAACCAGGTATTTTACAACAATACGCAGGAGGACCTTTAGGACCAGAAGAAAGAGATTATCGAAGAGCAACCTTAATCCGTGAGCGATTACGTATTGAAAAAAACTAAGCGCAAGTAGGAGGCGATTTCTATGATGTTTGGAAGATTTACAGAAAGAGCACAGAAAGTATTAGCTTTATCTCAAGAGGAAGCAATTCGCATTGGGCATAATAATATTGGAACAGAACATATTTTACTTGGGCTTGTACGCGAAGGTGAAGGAATTGCAGCAAAAGCGTTAATTGCTCTTGGATTGAGCCCGGAAAAAGTGCAAAAAGAGGTAGAAGCGTTAATTGGACGTGGAACAGAAGCTTCTCAAACTGTACATTATACACCTCGTGCTAAAAAAGTTATTGAATTGTCTATGGATGAAGCGCGTAAGCTAGGACATTCTTACGTTGGAACAGAACATATTTTACTTGGCTTAATCCGTGAAGGTGAAGGTGTAGCGGCACGTGTTTTAAATAATTTAGGCGTAAGCCTCAACAAAGCAAGACAACAAGTGTTACAACTTCTTGGAAGTAACGAAGCGAGTTCAGGTCACCAAGGTGGTTCATCGACAAATGCCAATACACCGACACTAGACAGTTTAGCGCGCGACTTAACAGTTGTTGCACGTGAGAATCGTTTGGATCCTGTTATTGGACGTAGTAAAGAAATTCAACGTGTAATTGAAGTGTTAAGCCGTAGAACAAAAAACAATCCAGTGTTAATTGGAGAGCCTGGTGTAGGTAAAACAGCAATTGCTGAAGGGTTAGCACAGCAAATCGTAAATAATGAAGTTCCTGAAACGTTAAGAGATAAGCGTGTTATGACACTAGATATGGGAACAGTGGTAGCTGGGACGAAATATCGTGGTGAGTTTGAAGATCGTTTAAAGAAAGTAATGGATGAAATACGTCAAGCAGGGAATATTATTCTATTTATTGATGAACTTCATACATTAATCGGTGCAGGTGGAGCAGAAGGTGCAATCGATGCATCAAATATTTTAAAACCATCTTTAGCACGCGGAGAATTACAATGTATTGGTGCGACAACTTTAGATGAGTATCGTAAATATATTGAAAAGGATGCAGCTTTAGAGAGACGTTTCCAGCCAATTCATGTTGATGAGCCGAGTCTAGAAGAATCAACTCAAATCTTGAAAGGTTTACGCGATCGTTATGAGGCGCATCACCGTGTGTCTATTACAGATGATGCAATTGATGCAGCTGTAAAACTTTCTGATCGTTATATTACGGATCGTTTCTTACCGGATAAAGCAATTGATTTAATTGATGAAGCTGCTTCAAAGGTTCGCTTACGCTCTTATACAACACCACCAAACTTAAAAGAGCTTGAAGTGAAGCTTGAGGAAATTCGAAAAGAAAAAGATGCGGCTGTACAAAGTCAAGAGTTTGAAAAGGCTGCTTCCTTACGTGATATGGAACAACGCTTACGTGAGAAATTGGAAGATACAAAGCGTCAGTGGAAAGAGCAACAAGGAAAAGAAAATTCAGAGGTTACGGTAGAAGATATTGCAAATGTCGTTTCTACATGGACACGTATCCCTGTTTCTAAACTTGCACAAACAGAGACTGATAAATTATTAAACTTAGAATCCATTCTTCATGATCGTGTCATCGGCCAGGATGAAGCGGTAGTGGCTGTAGCGAAAGCTGTTCGTCGTGCAAGAGCAGGACTAAAAGATCCGAAACGTCCAATTGGTTCATTTATTTTCTTAGGACCAACAGGTGTAGGTAAAACAGAATTAGCAAGAGCATTGGCAGAATCTATGTTCGGTGATGAGGATGCAATGATTCGCATTGATATGTCTGAGTATATGGAGAAACATTCAACTTCTCGCTTAGTTGGTTCTCCTCCAGGATATGTTGGGTATGAAGAAGGCGGACAATTAACAGAGAAGGTTCGTCGTAAGCCGTATTCAGTTGTCCTATTAGATGAAGTAGAGAAGGCGCATCCCGATGTATTTAATATTTTACTACAGGTATTGGAAGATGGTCGTTTAACTGATTCTAAAGGACGTACAGTTGACTTCCGTAATACGATTGTTATTATGACGTCTAACGTTGGTGCTGAGGCGTTAAAACGTAACAAACATCTTGGATTTAACGTACAAGATGAAAGCCGTGATTATTCGGATATGAAAGGTAAAGTAATGGATGAGCTGAAAAAGGCATTTCGTCCAGAATTCTTAAACCGTATTGATGAAATTATCGTATTCCATATGCTTGAGAAAAAACATATTCAAGAAATTGTGACTCTTATGGTAAATCAGTTAGTGAATCGCTTAAAAGAACAAGAAATTGAATTGCAATTAACAGAAGGGGCGATTACAGCTATTGCTGATAAAGGGTTTGATCGTGAATATGGTGCTCGTCCACTACGTAGAGCAATTCAGAAGCATGTAGAAGATAGACTATCGGAAGAACTTTTAAAAGGTGCTATTGAGAAAGGGCAAAAAGTTATCTTTGATGTAGAAGGGGAAACATTTGTCATTCATAGTGCTGAAAAGGTAAAATAAGTATAGACAAACTAAGAGGGCTACGAGATAGCCCTCTTTCTTGTACGAGAAGGTCAAATGTTTATAGATGAAAGCGAAGTGAAATATAAAAAGATATGGCTAAAAAGAAAACAAAATTCACATGTCAAGAGTGTGGTTATCAATCACCAAAATATATGGGTAAATGTCCAGGGTGTGGTCAATGGAATTCGCTTGTTGAAGAGATGGAACCCGTTGTATCATCCAGACGCCTAAATTATGCAAATGCAATTCAAACAGAAGTAACAAAACCAAGACGTCTTACAGAAGTAGAAACAAAGTCTGAGGCACGTATTGAAACAAAATTTCAGGAGTTTAACCGTGTACTAGGTGGCGGAATTGTAGATGGATCTTTAGTACTTATTGGTGGGGACCCTGGGATTGGAAAATCAACGTTATTATTACAGATTTCCTCGCAATTAGCAGATGCTTCATATGATGTATTGTATATATCAGGTGAGGAGTCAGCAAAGCAGATTAAACTTCGTGCAGATCGTTTACATGTAAATGGTAGTAATCTATTTGTTGTATCAGAGACAGATTTACAGCGTATTGCAGCACATATTGAAGAGATGAATCCTGCTTTTGTTGTTATTGATTCTATTCAAACGATACATTTACCTGAAGTGACATCAGCTCCTGGTAGTGTGGCGCAAGTACGTGAATGTACAGCAGAATTAATGAAACTTGCAAAAACAAAGGGAATCCCAATTTTTATCGTAGGGCATGTGACAAAAGAAGGTGCAATTGCGGGACCGCGTATGCTAGAACATATGGTCGATGCAGTTCTTTACTTTGAAGGAGATCGACACCATACATATCGTATTTTACGAGCTGTAAAGAATCGTTTTGGTTCTACGAATGAAATGGGTATCTTTGAAATGAAAGAACTTGGCCTTGCAGAAGTCTTAAATCCTTCTGAAATTTTCCTTGAGGAAAGACCAGTTGGAGTTGCAGGTTCAACAGTAGTTGCCTCAATGGAAGGAACAAGACCAGTTTTAGTAGAAATACAGGCATTAATTTCCCCTACTAGTTTTGGAAATCCTCGAAGAATGGCGACAGGAATTGATCATAATCGTGTCTCGCTTATTATGGCGGTACTAGAGAAAAGAACAGGTTTACTATTACAAAATCAAGATGCGTATTTAAAAGTAGCTGGTGGTTTGAAATTAGATGAACCGGCAATTGATTTAGCTGTTGCCTTAAGTATAGCTTCAAGTTTTAGAGATAAATCTACGGCACCAACTGATGCGGTAATAGGAGAAGTTGGATTAACTGGAGAAATAAGAAGAGTATCAAGAATCGAACAACGTGTACAAGAAGCAGCTAAATTAGGATTTCAACGTGCTATCATTCCTAGAAAAAATTTAGGGGGGTGGACAATTCCAGAGGGGATTGAGGTTGTAGGTGTTTCTAATTTAGGAGAAGCGCTTCGTTTGACATTAGGAGGCTAGGCTATGGAAGAAAATAAGCAACGTGTCAAAAGTATAATTAATATTTTACAGCTCGTGGCCCCGGGAACACCACTGCGCGAAGGGATAGATAATGTACTTCGCGCACAAACAGGGGGACTAATTGTTCTTGGGTATAATGAGCAGATTAAAAGCATTGTTGATGGTGGTTTTCATATTAATTGCGCATTCTCTCCTGCTAGTTTATATGAATTAGCAAAAATGGATGGAGCACTTATTTTAAATGAAACTGGAAGTAAAATTTTAATTGCAAACGCACAGTTAGTTCCGGATTCATCTATTGATTCTATTGAAACAGGTATGCGTCACCGAACAGCAGAGCGTGTAGCAAAGCAGACGGGCAGCCTTGTTGTGGCCATTTCACAAAGACGTAATGTAATTACGCTATATCAAGGGAACTTACGTTATACATTAAAAGATATAGGTGTCATTTTAACGAAGGCAAATCAAGCAATTCAAACGCTAGAAAAATATAAGGCTGTATGGAATGACGGCATTACGAATTTGGGTATTCTAGAATTTGAAGAGGTCGTTACAATGTCCGAGGTGGTTCACGTTTTACATAGTGTTGAAATGGTGCTGCGTATAAAAAATGAAATATTGAGCTATATTCATGAGCTAGGAACAGAAGGTAGGTTAATTCGTTTACAGCTTACAGAATTACTAGCTGATTTAGAGGCAGAGGCAGCATTGTTAATTAAAGATTATCACCAGGAGAAAACACAAGACCATCATCAAATCTTGAAAAAGTTACAAGATCTTGCAAATACACAACTTTTAGAGGATAGTGATTTAGTTAAATTACTTGGGTATTCAGGACAAACAAGTTTAGAAGAAAGTGTGACACCTAGAGGATACCGAATCACAAGCAAGATTTCTCGTGTTCCGCCACTTATTATCGAAAATTTAATTAATCGATTTAAAACATTGCAAGGTGTTTGCCGAGCAACTATTAATGAATTGGATGATGTGGAAGGAATTGGAGAAGTGAGAGCGAAGAAAATACGAGAAGGTCTAAAAAGAATTCAAGAGCATCTCTATATGAGTAGACACAATTAAGAATATTACATTGATTCTATAATATAACGACACTAGAACATTTTTGGTATATGATATGATATATTGGTAAATAAAACTATTTACAAAAAAACACGTCCGCTTTTGCATTCGGCGTTTTGATTAGCGAAACAATGGTTAATAATGAGTAGGAGGTGGTTGGATGTTAAAACGGATTGTACAGCTCTTCTTTTTAGTGATCGGGGGAGCGTTAGGGATTTACTTAATCCCAAAAATTATTAATGTATTAGATATCGGTGCGGTTCCTTTGTTGGAAGGATCGTATGTTCGTGCAATTATTGGTGCAATTATTTTATTTTTAACAACATTTTGGCTTGTAGATTATATTGTTCAACTTATTAAGCATATTGAAGAGGCTCTTGTAAAGGCGCCTGTAGCAGATGTTTTATTTGGTACATTAGGATTAATCTCTGGTCTTATTGTTGCATATTTAATTTTGATACCAATTCGTGAATTTACAATTCCAGTTATTAGTACGGTGTTGCAAGTGTTCTTCACCCTTTTACTTGGATATTTAGGATTCCAAGTAGGATTTAAAAAGAGGAATGAATTGCTAGGATTATTTACATTACCCCAACGCGGAGGTAAGAAGAAAAACAATAGTGAGAATGAAGAGGTAGAGGTCGAAGCAGAAAAATCTACGACTCATTGGAAAATTCTCGATACGAGTGTAATTATTGATGGACGTATTGCAGATATTTGCCAAACAAAGTTTTTAGAAGGAACAATCGTCATTCCACAATTCGTATTAGAAGAGCTTCAGCATATTGCCGATTCTTCAGATGCTTTAAAGCGTAATCGTGGCCGCAGAGGACTAGACATTTTAAATCGTATTCAAAAGGAGATGCCAATTCCGGTAGAAATTTATGAAGGCGATTTCGATGATATCCAAGAAGTAGATAGCAAGCTTGTAAAGTTGGCAAAAATCACTGGTGGAACTGTAGTAACAAACGATTTCAATTTAAACAAAGTTTCTGAATTACAAGGGGTTACGGTGTTAAACATTAATGATTTAGCTAATGCGATTAAACCAGTCGTACTCCCTGGTGAAGAATTAAGTGTTTATGTTGTGAAAGATGGTAAAGAACAGAATCAAGGTGTTGCATACTTAGATGATGGTACGATGATTGTAGTAGAAGATGGTAGAGAGTATGTGGGTTCACAACTTGATGTACTTGTTACTAGCGTATTACAAACATCGGCTGGTCGTATGATTTTCGCAAAACGTAAATTGCTAGAAAAAGCATTATAAGTAGAGGATTATTAATATGTATACATTAATTATTCCGGCAGCGGGCCAAGGGAAACGAATGGGTGCTGGTAAAAATAAGTTATTTTTACTTATAGATGAAGTACCAATTATTGTGCACACATTGCGTGCTTTTGAAAAAGATAAAGCGTGCAAAAGTATTATTATGGCAATTAACGAAGAAGAACGCCCGTATTTTGAAGAGTTGATGCAGAAGTACCAGATTGAAAAGCAGGTACAATTTATTCAGGGTGGAGCCGAAAGACAAGATAGCGTATATAACGCACTTCAGTATGCGAGTGGTGTCGAATATGTTCTTGTTCATGACGGGGCGCGCCCGTTCGTAACGAATAAAGTGATTCGCGATGTATTAACTGCAGCAGAAAAATATGGAGCTTCCATTTGTGCAGTGCCAGTAAAAGATACTGTTAAGAAAGTAGAGCAGGGTGTTGTTGTAGAAACGGTAGAGAGGTCTCAACTTAACGCTGTACAAACACCACAAGGATTCTCTGTTTCTCTTTTGCTAGAAGCTCATAGAAGCGCAAAGCAAAGTTGTTTTCTTGGCACAGATGATGCAAGTCTCGTAGAACGCGTTGGGAAGCAAGTTGGTGTAGTGGAGGGGAGTTACTATAATATTAAAGTGACGACTCCGGAAGATCTACTAATTGCTGAAAGTTTCCTTCGTGTTCAGAAGAAATAACGTTGATGATGTGTTAATAAAGAAAAGCTCGGCAACAGCCGGGCTTTTCTTTATAAGGATAGCGATATAATATAGAGTCATAAAGCTCAGTAGTTTAGCTTAAGGAGGAAGTAAGGATGTTTCGAATTGGACAAGGTTTTGATGTACATGAATTTGCGGAAGGGCGTCCGTTGATTATCGGTGGAATTACAATTCCACACGAGAAAGGATTAATCGGTCATTCAGATGCAGATGTATTGTTACATACGATTGCTGATGCATGTTTAGGTGCGATTGCAGCAGGAGATATCGGAAAGCATTTTCCTGATACAGACCCAGCTTTTAAAGATGCAGATTCAGCTGTATTGTTACAAAAAGTTTGGGAATTTGTGCGTGAACAAGGTTACGAGTTAGGAAATTTAGATTGTACAATTATTGCTCAAAAACCAAAAATGGCACCACATATTGAGAGCATGCGTAAGCGCATTAGTGAACTGTTAGAAACGTCTATCAATAACATTAATGTAAAGGCAACAACAACAGAAAAATTAGGATTTACAGGTAGAGAAGAAGGGATTGCTTCTCAAGCGGTTGTTTTATTACAGAAAAAATAATGGTTTTTAATTCGTAAGATGGATAATCACATTTTTTTGGTGTACAATTATAGAATGTGTTGACATTAAGAATGGAAGGTGTACCAATTATGGAAAAGCAAGTGAGAGTGCGCTACGCGCCAAGTCCAACAGGACACTTACATATCGGAAATGCGCGTACGGCATTATTTAATTATTTATTTGCTCGTCATTTAGATGGCAAATTTATTATTCGTATTGAAGATACTGATGTAAAACGTAACGTGGCTGGTGGAGAAGAAAGCCAATTAAAATACTTGAAATGGCTCGGTATGGACTGGGATGAAGGTGTTGATGTTGGTGGTGAATTTGGACCATATCGCCAAACAGAGCGTTTAGATATTTATAAAAAATTATATGAAGATTTATTAGAGCGTGGTCTAGCTTATAAATGTTACATGACAGAAGAAGAGCTAGAAGCAGAGCGTGAAGGACAAATCGCTCGCGGTGAAACACCTCGTTACGCAGGTAACCACCGTGAATTAACTGAAGAACAAGTGAAAGAATTTGAAGCTGAGGGACGTATTCCAAGTATTCGTTTCCGTGTACCAGCTGATCGTGACTACACATTCAAAGATATTGTAAAAGATGAAGTTGCGTTCCATTCAAATGATTTCGGTGATTTTGTTATTGTGAAAAAAGATGGAATTCCAACTTATAACTTTGCAGTAGCAGTAGATGATCATCTAATGGAAATTACACATGTACTTCGTGGTGATGATCATATTTCAAATACACCGAAACAAATGATGATTTATGAAGCTTTCGGCTGGGATATTCCACAATTCGGTCATATGACTCTAATTGTTAATGAAAGTCGTAAAAAGTTAAGTAAGCGTGATGAATCTATTATTCAATTTATTGAGCAATATAAAGAGCTTGGGTATCTTCCAGAAGCAATCTTTAACTTTATTGCACTACTAGGTTGGTCTCCGGTAGGAGAAGAAGAAATCTTCTCTAAAGATGAGTTTATCAAAATGTTCGATGCAGCTCGTTTATCAAAATCACCTGCATTATTTGATTCTCAAAAACTAAAATGGATGAACAACCAGTATATGAAAAAGCAAGATTTAGATACGGTTGTAGAGTTAAGCTTACCGCATTTAGTGAAAGCTGGACGTGTGGGAGAAACTTTAAGCGAACAAGACCAAGCTTGGATTCGTGATGTAATTGCTTTATACCATGAACAAATGAGTTTTGGAGCTGAAATTGTAGAGCTTTCTGAAATGTTCTTTAAAGATCATGTTGATTATGAAGAAGAAGGACAAGAAGTATTAAATGGTGAACAAGTACCTGAAGTACTTCGTGCATTTGCTGGTCAAATAGAAGCTCTAGAAGCAATGGAGCCAGCAGCAATTAAGGCAGCAATTAAAGCAGTTCAAAAGGAAACAGGACATAAAGGTAAAAATTTATTTATGCCAATCCGTGTTGCAACTACAGGACAAACGCATGGTCCAGAGCTTCCGAATGCTATTGCACTTCTTGGAAAAGAAAAAGTTTTAAATCGTCTTCAAAAAGTAATTGGTTAACATTTTCTAGATTTAGAAATATAATAAGTATACCTAAAATCTAATAAGGAAAAGCGACGAGAAGGAGAAGTAGAAAATCAGGCTTTTTACAGAGAGAACCACCTTTAGGCTGGGAGTGGTTTATAAGCGGGTTTTTGAAATGCCCCTTCGAGTCTTCTGCTGAACAGCGAATTGCTTCGTGGGACGTCTTAGGCCGCAAAGTAAGCAGAAGCGGTGTACACCGTTATCATGGATGAGTTTGAGGCTTTTTTAAGCCTAAACAGAGTGGAACCGCGCTTAAAAGGCGTCTCTGTCAATATGACAGAGACGCCTTTTTTTTTATACCGTGTAAATAGGTAGAGATATAGAATTTCTCCCCTTATATAAAGAATTAGGGGAGAAGTGATGAGTTAGGGGAGTTAGTTCGTTCGACAAAAAAGCAGCCCATAAAGGGGAGGGAACACCGATGTTTAAGAGGCTTCGGGAAGATATTGAAGTCGTTTTTGAACAGGATCCAGCGGCAAGAGGTTATTTCGAAGTCATTTTAACTTACTCTGGATTACATGCAGTTTGGGCCCATCGAATTGCACATGCTTTTTATAAAAGGAATTTTTTCTTTCTTGCACGTTTTGTTTCACAAGTGAGTCGCTTTTTTACTGGCATTGAGATCCATCCAGGAGCAACTATTGGTCGACGCTTTTTTATAGATCATGGAATGGGAGTTGTAATTGGAGAAACTTGTGAAATTGGTGATAATGTAACGATTTATCAAGGGGTTACATTAGGTGGTACAGGAAAAGAAAAAGGGAAGAGGCACCCAACAATTCAGGATAATGTATTAATTGCGACGGGTGCTAAAGTTCTTGGGTCTATTACTGTGGGAGAGAATTCTAAAATCGGAGCAGGGTCTGTCGTATTAAAAGAAGTTCCTGCACATTCTACAGTTGTAGGTATACCTGGCCGTGTCGTTATTCAAAATGGAGTAAAGATTGGTCAAGAATTAAATCACTCTGACCTTCCAGATCCGATTTTTGATAAATTAAAGGCTATGGAAGTAGAACTTGATAAATTGAAGAAACAATTGGAATTAAAGGTAGAAAGGAAGGATAAAAATGACTATTCACATTTATAATACGTTAACACGTCAAAAAGAAGAGTTTGTTCCATTAGAAGAAAATAAGGTAAAGATGTATGTATGCGGACCTACAGTTTATAACTACATTCATATTGGGAATGCAAGACCTCCTATGGTATTCGATACAGTGCGTCGTTATTTAGAATACAAAGGATACGATGTGCAATATGTATCTAACTTTACGGACGTAGATGATAAATTAATTAAAGCGGCAAATGAATTAGGTGAAGATGTACCAACGATTGCTGATCGTTTTGTTGAAGCGTACTTTGAAGATGTAACAGCACTAGGTTGCAAACATGCAACAGTTCATCCTCGTGTAACAGAAAATATGGATATCATTATTGAATTTATTCAAGAACTTGTGAATAAAGGGTATGCATATGAATCAGAGGGTGATGTGTACTTTAAGACGAAGGAATTCGAAGGTTACGGTAAATTATCACATCAACCAATCGCAGATTTACGTCACGGTGCTCGTATTGAGGTAGGGGAAAAGAAACAAGACCCTCTTGATTTTGCTTTATGGAAAGCTGCGAAAGAAGGAGAAATCTTCTGGGAAAGCCCTTGGGGGCAAGGACGTCCAGGATGGCATATTGAATGCTCAGCAATGGCGCGTAAGTACTTAGGGGATACAATTGACATTCATGCTGGTGGGCAAGATTTGGCGTTCCCGCATCATGAAAATGAAATTGCGCAGTCAGAGGCATTGACTGGAAAAACGTTTGCACGTTACTGGATGCATAATGGATATATTAATATTAACAATGAGAAGATGTCTAAATCGCTTGGTAACTTTATTTTAGTTCACGATATTATTAAGCAATACGACCCGCAGTTAATTAGATTCTTTATGTTATCAGTACACTATCGTCACCCGATTAACTTTAGTGAAGAGTTATTACAAAGTACGAATAATGGACTGGAAAGAATTAAAACAGCTTATGGAAACTTAAAGCATCGTATGGAGAGTAGTACGGATTTAACGGACCATAATGAGAAATGGTTAGCTGAAATAGAGAAATTCCAGACTGCATTTGAAGAGGCAATGAATGATGACTTTAACACTGCAAATGCAATTACCGAATTATACAACGTAGCAAATCATGCAAATCAATATTTACTTGAAGAGCATACATCTAAAGTTGTGATTGAAGCATACGTAAAACAACTGGAAACGTTATTTGATATTTTAGGATTAGAATTATCAAAAGAAGAATTACTGGATGAAGAAATTGAAGAGCTTATCCAAAAGCGCATTGAAGCTCGTAAAAATCGCGATTTCGCATTGTCTGATCAAATTCGTGACGATTTAAAAGAACGTAATATTATTTTAGAAGATACCGCTCAAGGTACAAGATGGAAAAGAGGATAAGGATGATTGATGCAAAGCAATTAAACAGCTTGGCGTTAGCGTATATGGGTGATGCGGTATATGAACAATATATCCGCTATCACCTCCTTCAAAAAGGAAAAGTTCGCCCTAATCAATTACATCGCTTAGGGACGAGCTTTGTTTCAGCAAAAGCACAGGCGAAAGTTGTTTATCATTTATTAGAGACGGCATTTTTGACAGAGGAAGAAGAGGCGGTATTAAGAAGAGGGCGTAATGCAAATTCAGGTACAGTTCCGAAAAATACGGATGTACAAACATATCGACATAGTACAGCCTTTGAAGCACTAATTGGTTATCATCATTTATTAAATAATCGTGAAAGATTAGACGAAATTGTATATAAGGCAATTGCAGTTTTAGAAGAAAAGGAAGGGGGCACATCATCATGACTAGTGAATATATTATCGGACGTAACCCTGTAATTGAAGCGTTAAGATCAGGGAGAGATATTAATAAAATTTGGATCGCAGAAGGTGCTGCCAAAGGACAAGTACAAATTGTACTAGCGTTAGCGAAAGAAAATAAGATTATTTTACAACATGCACCAAAGAAAAAGTTAGATCAATTAGTTGAGGGTAATCATCAAGGTGTAATTGCTCAAGTAGCTGCATATCAGTATGCAGAGTTAGAAGATTTATTCAAAGTGGCAGAAAA
The DNA here is from genome assembly GCF_003946765.1 of Bacillus sp. 2D03. Lineage (NCBI taxonomy): Bacteria > Bacillati > Bacillota > Bacilli > Caryophanales > Bacillaceae > Bacillus > Bacillus sp. 2D03. The sequence goes on from NZ_RPSJ01000018.1 coordinate 15,022, forward strand.
ACGTAATGAAGATCCGTTCTTCTTGATTTTAGATGAGATTGAAGATCCGCATAACCTAGGTTCTATTATGCGTACTGCTGATGCAACAGGAGCTCATGGAATTATTATTCCGAAGAGAAGAGCTGTGGGACTTACAGCATCAGTTGCGAAAGCATCAACAGGAGCGATTGAATACATTCCTGTTGCGCGCGTAACAAACTTATCTCGTACAATTGATGAATTAAAAGAGCGTGGACTTTGGATTGCTGGTACAGATGCCAAAGGGAAAACGGATTACCGTAATTTAGATGGTACAATGCCGATTGGATTAGTAATTGGTAGTGAAGGAAAAGGTATGAGTCGTATTATTGGTGAAAAGTGTGATTTCTTAATCACTCTACCGATGGTTGGTAAAGTTACATCCTTAAATGCTTCAGTAGCCGCAAGTTTGTTAATGTATGAGGTATATCGTAAACGTCACGAAATTGGTAAATAAAAAATGAACGATATTTTAATCGTTGACGGTTACAACATTATCGGAGCTTGGGGAGATTTGAAGAAACTGCGGGATGTAGATTTACAATCATCAAGAGATGCGCTTATTGATAAGATGGCGGATTATCAAGGTTATACAGGCACAAAAGTGATGATAGTCTTTGATGCCTATACAGTCCATGGTATTGAAAAAAAGATGAAACAATCTCGTGTAGAAGTAATATTCACACGAAAGAATCAAACTGCAGACGAAAAGATAGAGCAACTTGCAATAGAGCTTAGAAATATAAATACACAAATATATGTTGCGACTTCTGATTATACAGAACAATGGGTTATATTTGGGCAAGGTGCCCTTCGAAAATCTGCGCGTGAATTAGAGTTGGAAGTACAAGCGATGGAACAACAAGTAAGAAGGCGTACAAAAGACGCGAAAGAACAGCAGCCTGCCATGCGAAAGATATTTAGTAAGGATATTACAGAAAAATTAGAAAAATTAAGAAGAGGAGAGCGTTGAAGCATTGACGCTCTTTATCTTTTTACTGTATAATATTGCTAAATAAATAGCGGTCGGAGGGATCAAGGTGGAAGCAGGCTTCGTAAGTATAGGCGACGTTACATTTCGTGATTTAGAGGATGAGGCAATCGTTGAGTTAGTTCGAAAAGGTAATACTGACGCTCTAGAATATTTAATTCACAAGTATAAGAACTTTGTTCGTGCGAAATCAAGATCTTACTTTTTAGTGGGTGCCGATCGAGAAGACATTGTTCAAGAAGGTATGATAGGGTTGTTTAAAGCAATTCGTGATTATAAAGAGGACAAGCTGTCTTCATTCAAAGCATTTGCTGAACTATGTATCACTCGACAAATTATTACCGCTATTAAAACGGCAACAAGACAAAAACATATTCCTTTAAATTCGTATGTGTCTTTAGATAAGCCGATTTACGATGAGGAATCTGATCGAACGTTATTGGATGTTATTTCTGAAGCGAAGGTGACTGATCCTGAAGAGATGATCATTAGCCAGGAAGAATATACAGACATAGAATCAAAAATATCTGAATTATTAAGCGATTTAGAAAGAAAAGTGCTTTCTTTATATTTAGATGGTCGTTCTTATCAAGAGATTTCAGAACAGTTAAACAGGCATGTGAAATCTATTGATAACGCTTTACAACGAGTAAAGAGGAAATTGGAACGATATATGGAAATGAGAGAAAGTACAACTTTAAATTCATAAGAAGTAACAAGTGCTGCAGGTGTAAAATAAATCACCTGTTTTCTTTTGTAGAGAGTACAAAATGCATGTCATTGACATTGTCTTTTATTGTATGATACATTTTTAGGGACATAATGTTACAAGGTTGGTGTAACTAATGAGGAAAAAAGTTGTACTCTCATGTGAAGAGTGTAAAAATCGAAACTACTCTACTATGAAAGATACGAGCTCAATAGAGCGACTTGAAATAAAAAAGTTTTGTAAAACATGCAATCAGCATACAGTTCACAAGGAAACAAAATAAATAATTGAAATAATACACTGGAGGTCCCGCAGATGCGTTTAACGAACTTTTTCGGCGATGTAGGTCGCGAAATGAAAAAAGTAAGTTGGCCTAAAAAAGATGAATTACTCCGCTCAACAGCGACTGTTGTTGCTACAGTTGTGTTCTTTGCGATTTTCTTCGCAGTAGTTGATATGGGCATTTCTTCTTTAATTCGGTTAATTCTTGGTTAATTCTTGAATAAGAAGCACTTATCCATGATATAATGTTATTTATAAGAACTGTGTAAAAGCCCGGTGAACGGGTTTTTTCATTTGCGCAAAAAAATGTACGTCAGGGAGGGAAGGACGCTCGTCCTAAATGAATGGAAAAAAGTTGGTATGTTGTCCATACTTATTCTGGATATGAAAATAAAGTAAAAGCAAACCTAGAGAAACGTGTAGAATCAATGGGTATGCAAGATAAAATTTTCCGTGTTGTTGTCCCGGAAGAAGTAGAAGTAGAAATGAAAAACGGAAAAGAAAAATTAATGAAAAGAAAAGTGTTCCCAGGTTATGTATTAGTAGAATTAATCATGACTGATGACTCTTGGTATGTTGTACGTAACACGCCAGGTGTAACTGGGTTCGTTGGTTCTTCTGGTTCTGGATCTAAACCATCACCTCTATTAGAAGAGGAAGTTGTTACCATTATGAAACATATGGGAATGGACAACGAAGTGGTTGATTTCGACTTTGAACTTCATGAGACAGTACGTGTAAATGAGGGGCCATTCGCAGATTATACAGGTGCTATTGAAGAAATTGATGTGGAGAAGAAAAAGGTTAGCGTGCTTGTGGACATGTTTGGTCGCGAGACTCCAGTTGAACTTGACTTCCATCAAATTGAAAAATTATAAAATGAAACTTGAAATGAATTGTAAAAAGTGATAATATCTTTTAAGTCAGTACGTCTTCGTTATCGGAGACGTTTTTTGAAAGATTTTATCCTTACAGATAAAATATGACGTGGGAGGGCAAATCACTGTCCAATTGACCACATCACGGACTTAAGGAGGTGTGTCTCGTGGCTAAAAAGGTAATTAAAATGGTAAAGCTTCAAATTCCTGCAGGTAAAGCTAACCCAGCTCCACCAGTTGGTCCAGCATTAGGACAAGCAGGTGTTAACATCATGGGCTTCTGTAAAGAGTTTAACGCTCGTACAGCAGATCAAGCTGGTCTTATCATCCCTGTTGAAATTACGGTATTTGAGGACCGTTCATTCACTTTCATTACTAAAACTCCTCCTGCTGCTGTTCTTCTTAAGAAAGTAGCTGGTATTGAGTCTGGTTCTGGTGAACCAAACCGTAATAAAGTGGCAACTGTTAAGCGTGATAAAGTACGCGAAATCGCTGAAACTAAAATGCCTGACCTAAACGCTGCTAGCGTAGAAGCTGCAATGCGTATGGTTGAAGGTACTGCACGCAGTATGGGCATCGTTATCGAAGACTAATTCGATTTGTTTTTAAAAAAGGTTGCGGGTCTGGAATTCCAATTCGCAACCTTTATTATCGTAAATGATTATCGTTTTTAAATAAATGGATGGCGCTCATCCTCAGGTTATACCTGAAAACAGGCGTAAACGTGGGAGGTTATTCCGCTAAAACCACATTCGAGGAGGAAATAAAAATGGCTAAAAGAGGTAAAAAGTACGTAGAAGCTGCAAAGCTTGTTGATCGTGCAGCTGCTTACTCTGCAACAGAAGCAGTAGAATTAGTAAAGAAAACAAACACAGCTAAATTTGATGCAACTGTAGAAGCTGCATTCCGTTTAGGTGTTGACCCTAAGAAAGCTGACCAACAAATCCGTGGCGCAGTTGTTCTTCCACACGGTACTGGTAAAGTACAACGTGTATTAGTATTTGCTAAAGGTGAAAAAGCTAAAGAAGCTGAAGCTGCTGGAGCTGACTTCGTAGGCGATACTGATTACATCGGTAAAATCCAACAAGGTTGGTTCGATTTCGATGTAGTAGTAGCAACTCCTGACATGATGGGTGAAGTTGGTAAACTTGGTCGCGTATTAGGACCTAAAGGTTTAATGCCAAACCCTAAAACTGGAACAGTTACTTTCGATGTAACTAAAGCTGTTAACGAAATCAAAGCTGGTAAAGTTGAATACCGCGTTGATAAAGCTGGTAACATCCACGTTCCAATCGGTAAAGTATCTTTCGAAGATGCTAAATTAGTAGAAAACTTCAAAACAATTGCTGACACTTTACAAAAAGTTAAGCCAGCTGCTGCAAAAGGTACTTACATGAAGAACGTAACAGTTGCTTCTACAATGGGACCTGGCGTACGTGTAGACGTTTCTACATTAGCGTAAATTTTGGAAGTTGACTTCATAAAGAAGTTTTAATATAATCATTTATGTTGTGAATTTAATTAGTGTACCGTAGACAGTAGGTGTCAATAGACTTAATTTCCTACCTAGGTGTTAATATACGAAGCGGAATCTTTTTTCTGTGACTATATGCCTCCATGTCTACAAGTTGGGCATGGAGGTTTTTAGTGCACTTTCGGTACATCTTCTATATAATCTACAGGAGGTGTAATAACATGAGCAAAGTAATCGAAACTAAACAACAAGTTGTAACTGAAATCGCGGACAAACTTCGCGCTAGTAAATCTACAATCGTTGTTGACTACCGTGGTTTAACAGTTTCTGAAGCAACAGAATTACGTAAGCAATTACGTGAAGCTGGCGTTGAGTTCAAAGTTTACAAAAACTCTCTAACTCGTCGTGCTGCAGAATCTGCTGAAATGGCTGAGTTAAATGAATTCTTAACAGGACCAAACGCAATCGCGTTCAGTAACGAGGATGTAGTTGCTCCTGCGAAAGTATTAAACGACTTCGCTAAAGATCATGAAGCTTTAGAAATTAAAGCGGGCGTAATCGAAGGTAAACTTGTAACACTTGATGAGGTTAAAGCAATCGCTACTCTTCCATCACGTGAAGGCTTACTTTCTATGCTTCTTAGCGTTCTTCAAGCTCCAATCCGTAACCTTGCACTTGCTACTAAAGCAGTTGCAGACCAAAAGGAAGAGCAAGGCGCTTAATTTTTTAAAAGATAATTACGTATTATCGATAAAACAATACAAACCTATTTAAGGGAGGATATTTACAATGACTAAAGAACAAATCATTGAAGCAGTTAAATCTATGACTGTATTAGAACTTAACGACTTAGTAAAAGCTATCGAGGAAGAATTCGGCGTAACTGCTGCTGCTCCTGTAGCTGTTGCTGGTGGCGCTGGAGAAGCTGCTGCTGAGAAAACTGAATTTGATGTGGAACTAACTAGCGCTGGTGCACAAAAAATCAAAGTTATCAAAGTTGTTCGTGAAATCACTGGTCTTGGCTTAAAAGAAGCTAAAGAATTAGTTGACAACACTCCAAAAGTAATCAAAGAAGCTGCTGCTAAAGAAGAAGCTGAAGAAATCAAAGCTAAACTTGAAGAAGTTGGCGCTGCTGTAGAAGTTAAGTAATTAACTTTTGATGCTTTAAAAAAAGCTCGCTCTCATGCGAGCTTTTTTTTTAACTGTAAAGAAAAGAGGTGGCCATATGGCAGACCATTATTTTTCTAACGACCCTTCTAGTAAAAGTGATCGTAAGCGATGGGAGTTTGCCCTTCGTGGATCTCGATTTACTTTCTTATCTGACCATGGGGTGTTCTCGAAAAACGAAGTGGACTTTGGTTCCCGTCTTTTAATTGAAGCGTTTCAAATGCCAGATATTAAAGGTGATATATTAGACGTAGGTTGCGGATACGGTCCTATTGGTTTGTCGTTAGCGAAAGAGTTTCAAGGTCGTGAAGTTCACATGGTGGATGTGAACGAGAGGGCACTTGGGCTTGCGAAAGAAAACGCCGCTAATAACAAAATCGAGAATATACGTATTTTTCAAAGTAGCGTCTATGAAAATGTAGATGGTAAGTATGCTGCTATTCTATCTAACCCTCCAATTCGTGCGGGTAAAGATATCGTACATGAGATTTTAGAAAAAGCTGTGGAGTATTTAGTTCCGGGTGGAGAACTTTGGATTGTTATTCAAAAGAAACAAGGTGCACCGTCTGCGCTAAAAAAACTAGAAGAAGTATTTTCTGAAGTTGAGGTTGTAGAAAAGAAAAAAGGATATTATATCATAAAATCAAAAAAACGTTGACGGTTATTTTTGGCTATGTTAACATTATACAATGCCAATATATGATTTTCTGCGTTGAGAAAGATGTATATTTTTGTTTCTCTTGGAAAAGATAGTAAAATCAGCAGATTATGAAACAGAATGATGGTTTTCTTATAGAAGCCATTTTTCTTTTTTGAGCAGGTAGAAAGACTCAACGTATTTATCTTTAAGAGAAAGAGACTACGCTAATAGCAGTAGTTGTATTTATTTGTGATTTTGCACAAATTTTTTTGTGCATTTATAATACTCATGATTTGAGGGGTGAAGCAGTTGACAGGTCAACTAGTTCAATACGGACGCCACCGCCAACGAAGAAGTTATGCCCGTATTAGTGAAGTATTAGAGTTACCAAATCTTATCGAAATTCAAACCTCTTCTTATCAGTGGTTTCTTGATGAGGGTTTGCGAGAAATGTTCCAAGACATTTCTCCGATTGAAGACTTTACGGGAAATCTATCGCTTGAATTTATCGACTACAGCTTAGGTGAACCTAAATACTCTGTAGACGAATGCAAAGAGCGTGATGTGACGTATGCAGCACCACTTCGTGTAAAAGTGCGTCTAATCAACAAGGAAACTGGTGAAGTAAAAGAACAAGATGTGTTCATGGGAGATTTCCCACTCATGACAGAGACTGGAACATTCGTAATTAACGGTGCAGAACGTGTTATCGTTTCCCAGTTAGTTCGCTCTCCAAGCGTATACTATAGTGGCAAAGTGGATAAAAACGGAAAACGTGGTTTTACTGCTACTGTAATTCCAAACCGCGGAGCTTGGTTAGAGTATGAGACAGATGCTAAGGATGTTGTATATGTGCGTATTGACCGTACGCGTAAACTTCCTGTAACTGTTTTGTTACGCGCATTAGGGTTTGGCTCTGATCAAGAAATCACCGAGCTTTTAGGTGATAACGAATACTTAAGCAACACATTAGAAAAAGACAACACAGATAGCACAGAAAAAGCATTGCTTGAAATTTATGAGCGTCTACGTCCTGGTGAACCACCAACAGTAGAAAATGCTAAGAGCTTACTTGTGTCTCGTTTCTTCGATCCAAAGCGCTACGATTTAGCAAATGTAGGTCGCTATAAGATCAACAAGAAGTTACACATTAAAAACAGGTTGTTTAATCAACGTTTAGCTGAAACATTAGTGGATCCAGAAACTGGTGAAATTTTAGCGGCAGAAGGAACAATCTTAGATCGTCGTACACTTGATCGCATTTTACCTTACTTAGAGAAAAACATTGGATTCAAAACAGCGAAACCAATGGGTGGAGTGGTAGAAGGCGATGTTGAGCTGCAATCTATTAAGATTTATGCTCCTGAGTCGGAAGGCGAACGCGTAATTAATGTAATTGGTAATGCAAACATTACTCGTGATGTGAAACACATCACACCAGGTGATATCCTTGCTTCTATCAGTTACTTCTTCAACCTACTATACAAAGTAGGGGATACAGATGATATTGACCATTTAGGAAACCGTCGTCTGCGTTCTGTTGGAGAACTATTACAAAATCAATTCCGTATCGGTCTTTCTCGTATGGAACGTGTTGTTCGTGAGAGAATGTCGATCCAAGATACAAATGCAATTACACCACAGGCACTAATTAATATTCGTCCTGTTATTGCATCTATTAAAGAGTTCTTCGGAAGTTCTCAGTTATCTCAGTTTATGGACCAAACAAACCCATTAGCAGAGTTAACTCACAAACGAAGACTATCTGCATTAGGACCTGGTGGTTTAACGCGTGAGCGCGCAGGCTTTGAAGTGCGTGACGTTCATTACTCCCACTACGGTCGTATGTGTCCGATTGAAACACCAGAGGGACCAAACATCGGTTTGATTAACTCATTATCTTCGTTCGCGAAAGTAAATGAGTTTGGTTTCATTGAAACACCATACCGTCGTGTTGACCCAGAAACTGGTCTTGTAACAGGGCATGTTGATTACTTAACAGCAGATGAAGAAGATAACTATGTTGTAGCCCAAGCGAATATGAAATTATCTGACGAAGGTGAATTCCTAAGTGAAGATATCGTAGCTCGTTTCCGTGGTGAAAACATTGTCACAAATAGAGAACGCATCGACTACATGGATGTATCTCCAAAACAAGTAGTGTCGGCAGCGACAGCTTGTATTCCGTTCTTAGAAAACGATGACTCTAACCGCGCACTTATGGGAGCGAACATGCAACGTCAGGCGGTTCCGTTAATGAATCCGGAATCTCCGATTGTAGGTACAGGTATGGAGTACGTATCAGCAAAAGACTCAGGTGCTGCAGTAATCTGTAAACATCCTGGTGTTGTTGAGCGCGTAGAAGCACGTGAAGTTTGGGTACGTCGCTATGTAGAAGTTGACGGTCAAACAGTAAAAGGCGACTTAGATCGCTACAAAATGCAAAAATTCATTCGTTCTAACCAAGGAACTTGTTACAACCAACGTCCAATCGTAAGTGTTGGAAATGAAGTTGTAAAAGGTGAAATCCTTGCGGATGGTCCTTCTATGGAATTAGGTGAACTAGCACTTGGACGTAACGTGCTTGTTGGCTTCATGACTTGGGACGGTTATAACTACGAGGATGCGATCATCATGAGTGAGCGCCTTGTAAAAGATGATGTGTACACTTCTATTCATATTGAAGAATATGAATCAGAAGCTCGTGATACGAAGCTTGGACCAGAAGAAATTACACGTGACATTCCAAACGTTGGGGAAGACGCATTACGTAACCTTGACGAGCGCGGTATCATTCGCGTTGGTGCTGAAGTAAAAGATGGAGATTTACTTGTTGGTAAAGTAACACCTAAAGGTGTAACAGAATTAACAGCTGAAGAACGTCTATTACATGCTATCTTTGGAGAAAAAGCACGTGAAGTACGTGATACATCACTACGTGTACCACACGGTGGTGGCGGTATTATCTTAGATGTAAAAGTATTCAACCGTGAAGATGGCGATGAATTACCACCAGGTGTGAATCAACTTGTACGTGCATATATCGTTCAAAAACGTAAAATCTCTGAAGGTGACAAGATGGCCGGACGTCACGGTAACAAAGGTGTTATTTCTCGTATTTTACCAGAAGAAGATATGCCTTACTTACCAGACGGTACGCCAATCGATATCATGTTAAACCCATTAGGGGTACCATCTCGTATGAATATCGGTCAGGTATTAGAACTTCATCTTGGTATGGCAGCAAGATACCTTGGCATTCACATTGCAACACCAGTATTTGATGGTGCTCGTGAGGAAGATGTTTGGGGCACAATTGAAGAAGCTGGTATGGCAAATGACGCGAAAACAATCCTGTATGACGGACGTACTGGTGAACCATTCGATAACCGCGTATCTGTTGGTGTCATGTATATGATCAAACTTGCGCACATGGTTGACGATAAACTTCATGCTCGTTCTACTGGACCATACTCACTTGTAACGCAGCAACCTCTTGGAGGTAAAGCTCAGTTCGGTGGACAGCGTTTCGGTGAGATGGAGGTTTGGGCACTTGAAGCATACGGTGCTGCTTATACTCTTCAAGAAATCTTAACAGTGAAGTCTGATGATGTTGTTGGACGTGTTAAGACTTATGAAGCAATTGTTAAAGGCGAAAATGTTCCAGAACCAGGCGTTCCTGAATCATTCAAAGTATTGATTAAAGAGCTGCAAAGTTTAGGTATGGACGTTAAAATGATGTCTAGCGACGATACAGAAATTGAAATGCGTGATACAGAAGATGACGATGATCATCAATCAGCAGATAAATTGAATGTCGAAGTTGAGACAACTAAGGAATAATTGGGATAACCTGTAGACTAAAAGGGAGGTAGGCCCCTTGATAGATGTAAATAACTTTGAATATATGAAGATTGGACTTGCTTCACCTGACAAGATTCGTTCTTGGTCATACGGTGAAGTTAAGAAACCAGAAACTATTAACTATCGTACGTTAAAGCCTGAAAAAGATGGCTTGTTCTGTGAGCGTATTTTCGGACCACAAAAGGACTGGGAATGTCATTGCGGAAAATACAAACGTGTACGTTATAAAGGTGTAGTTTGTGATCGATGTGGCGTTGAAGTAACGCGTGCAAAAGTACGTCGTGAACGTATGGGTCATATCGAATTAGCTGCTCCTGTATCTCATATTTGGTATTTCAAAGGTATCCCGAGCCGCATGGGACTTGTCTTAGACATGTCCCCTCGCGCGCTTGAAGAAGTAATTTATTTCGCTTCTTATGTTGTAACAGAAAGTGGAGATACACCACTTGATAAGAAGCAATTACTTTCTGAAAAAGAATACCGTGCATATCGTGATCGATATGGTAGCACATTCCAAGCTGCTATGGGTGCAGAAGCAATTAAAAAGCTACTACAAGACATCGATTTAGATAAAGAAGTAGACTTCTTAAAAGAAGAATTAAAAACAGCACAAGGACAACGCCGTACTCGTGCTATTAAACGTCTAGAAGTATTAGAAGCATTCCGTAACTCTGGAAATGAACCGTCTTGGATGATCTTAGATGTTCTACCAGTAATCCCACCAGAACTACGCCCAATGGTACAGTTAGACGGTGGACGTTTTGCTACTTCTGACTTAAACGACTTATACCGTCGTGTAATTAACCGTAACAATCGTTTAAAACGTCTATTGGACTTAGGTGCACCAAGCATCATCGTTCAAAACGAAAAACGTATGTTACAAGAAGCTGTAGACGCATTAATCGATAATGGTCGTCGTGGCCGTCCAGTTACTGGACCAGGTAATCGTCCATTAAAATCACTATCTCACATGCTTAAAGGTAAACAAGGACGTTTCCGTCAAAACTTATTAGGTAAACGTGTTGACTACTCTGGTCGTTCTGTAATCGTTGTAGGACCGAACTTAAAGATGTATCAATGTGGATTACCAAAAGAAATGGCGCTTGAACTGTTCAAACCTTTCGTAATGAAAGAGTTAGTTGAAAAAGGATTAGCACATAACATTAAGAGTGCGAAACGTAAAATCGAGCGTGTACAACCTGAAGTTTGGGACGTTTTAGAGTCTGTGATTAAAGAACATCCAGTACTTCTAAACCGCGCACCAACACTTCACCGTCTTGGTATCCAGGCGTTTGAACCTACATTAGTAGAAGGTCGCGCAATCCGTCTACACCCACTTGTATGTACTGCATACAACGCGGACTTTGACGGTGACCAAATGGCCGTTCACGTACCTTTATCATCAGAAGCTCAAGCTGAAGCTCGTCTTCTTATGTTAGCGGCACAAAACATCTTGAACCCGAAAGACGGTAAACCAGTTGTTACTCCATCTCAGGATATGGTATTAGGTAACTATTACTTAACACTTGAGCGTGAAGGTGCAATCGGTGAAGGTATGGTCTTTAAAGATGCAAACGAAGCATTGCTTGCATACCAAAATGGATATGTTCATCTTCATACACGTGTTGCAGTAGCTGCAAGTGCAGTAAACAACGCAACATTTACTGAAGAGCAAAAGAGTATGCTTCTATTAACAACAGTTGGTAAATTAATATTTAACGAAATCTTACCAGAGTCGTTCCCTTATATTAATGAACCAACAAATTCAAACCTTGAAAAAGAAACACCAGCGAAATATTTCGTTGAAAAAGGTGCGAACATTAAAGAAATTATTGCTAGTCGCGAAGAAGTGGCGCCATTTAGCAAGAAGATCCTTGGTAACATCATTGCGGAAGTGTTCAAACGTTTCCAAATTACAGAAACGTCTCGCATGCTTGACCGTATGAAAAACTTAGGATTCAAGTACTCTACAAAAGCTGGTATTACAGTTGGGGTATCTGACATTCTTGTATTAGGCGAAAAAGATGAAATTCTCCACGAAGCACAAGCAAAAGTAGATAATGTAATTAAACAATTCCGTCGCGGTTTAATCACGGAAGAAGAACGTTACGATCGCGTTATCTCTATTTGGAGTAATGCAAAAGATGTTATCCAAGGAAAACTGATGAAATCCTTGAATAAACGCAACCCAATCTTCATGATGAGTGACTCAGGTGCCCGTGGTAACGCATCTAACTTTACTCAGCTTGCTGGTATGCGTGGTCTTATGGCCAATCCATCTGGTCGTATCATCGAACTTCCAATCAAATCGAGTTTCCGTGAAGGTTTAACAGTACTTGAGTACTTCATCTCTACGCATGGTGCGCGTAAAGGTCTTGCCGATACAGCACTTAAAACTGCCGATTCTGGTTACTTAACACGTCGTCTTGTTGACGTTGCACAAGATGTAATCGTTCGTGAAGATGATTGTGGAACAGATCGCGGTTTATTAATTGGTGCGATTAAAGAGGGTAATGAAGTTATCGAGTCATTATATGATCGTCTTGTTGGACGTTTTGCAAGAAAAACTGTAAAACATCCTGAAACAGGTGAAGTATTAGTTGCTGAAAATCAATTAATTACTGAAGATATTGCTCATATCGTTGAAAATTCGGGTGTTGAAACTGTAAACATTCGTTCAGCGTTTACGTGTAACACTCGCCACGGTGTATGTAAGAAGTGTTACGGTCGTAACTTAGCAACTGGAACAGACGTAGAAGTAGGAGAAGCGGTAGGTATTATCGCAGCTCAATCTATCGGTGAGCCAGGTACACAGTTAACGATGCGTACATTCCATACAGGTGGGGTTGCCGGAGATGATATCACTCAAGGTTTACCTCGTATCCAAGAGATTTTCGAAGCTCGTAATCCGAAAGGTCAGGCAGTTATCAGTGAAATCGACGGTGTTATCGCAGCGATCAACGACGTTAAAGATCGCCAAGAAGTAGTTGTGCAGGGTGAAGTTGAAGCTCGTACGTATGCTATTCCTTACGGTGCTCGTCTGAAAGTAACTCCAGGACAGCCAATTAGCCACGGTAAAGAGTTAACAGAAGGTTCTATTGATCCGAAAGAATTACTAAAAGTAACGGACATTACGGCGGTTCAAGAATACTTATTACGTGAAGTTCAAAAAGTATACCGTATGCAAGGGGTAGAAATTGGTGACAAACACGTAGAAGTAATGGTACGTCAAATGTTACGTAAAGTTCGTGTAAGTGATGCAGGTGAAACAGATGTATTACCAGGAACATTACTAGATATCCATCAGTTTACTGATGCGAATGCTAAGGTCTTACTGCAAGGTAAGCAACCAGCAACGGCTAGACCTGTTCTACTTGGTATTACAAAAGCTTCACTTGAAACAGATTCATTCTTATCTGCAGCATCGTTCCAAGAAACAACTCGTGTCTTAACTGATGCAGCAATTAAGGGTAAACGCGATGAACTTCTAGGATTAAAAGAAAATGTTATTATCGGTAAACTTGTTCCTGCTGGAACAGGTATGAATCGTTATCGCAAAGTGGATCTTGTAAAAACAACACAAGATGACATGAATGTAGAAAACGATGAGGTTTATGTGGAACAGTAAAATTTTCCGGTATAAATTTTGTATAAAAACAATTAATCTTAGTTGACATTGTATGAGTCAAAATGTTACTATAATCAAGGTTGCTCCTGAACGATGCTTTGGAGGATATTTATATGTCTTATCAAAAAGTATCAACTGCTGAAAATGTAGTCGTTGGTCATAAACGCACATTGGAAGCAATCAAAAATGGTACAGTTAAAGAAGTTGTCATCGCAGAGGATGCTGACATGCGGTTAACCCATGCTATCATTCGTGTTGCAATGCAATATAACGTGCCCATAACAAAAGTTGAATCAGTTCGTAAGCTTGGTAAAGCTTCGGGGATTCAAGTGGGAGCTTCAGCAATAGGAATAATAAGTTAAAACTGTTTTTGTGAGGAGAGAGCATTTGCTCTTCCTTGCAAAAACTTTGTTTTCAACTAATAATGAACCACCTGGATATGTGGTCATACAAACATGCGAAGGGAGGATAATCAAATGCCTACTATTAACCAATTAGTGAGAAATGGTCGTACTGATAAAGTATGGAAATCTAAATCACCTGCGTTAAACAAAGGTTTTAACTCTTTAAAGAAAAAATCAACTGATATCTCTGCACCTCAAAAACGTGGTGTATGTACTCGTGTTGGTACAATGACTCCAAAGAAACCTAACTCAGCGTTACGTAAATACGCTCGTGTACGTTTAACAAACGGTATCGAGGTTACAGCTTACATCCCAGGTATCGGTCATAACCTACAAGAGCATAGCGTAGTATTAATTCGCGGTGGTCGTGTAAAGGATTTACCAGGGGTACGTTACCACATCGTTCGTGGTGCGCTTGACACAGCTGGTGTTGACAAACGTATGCAAGGACGTTCTAAATATGGTACTAAGAGACCAAAACCTGCTAAAAAATAATAACTTTAAAATGAAAGGAGGAACTCAATATGCCTCGTAAAGGACCTGTTGCGAAACGTGACGTGTTACCAGATCCAATGTACAATTCTAAGCTAGTAACACGCCTTATCAACAAAATGATGGTTGACGGTAAAAAAGGTAAATCTCAAACAATTCTTTATAATGCGTTCGATATCGTAAACGAACGTACTGGTAAAGAGCCAATGGAAGTATTCGAGCAAGCTCTTAAGAACATCATGCCTGTTCTTGAAGTACGCGCTCGTCGTGTTGGTGGTGCTAACTACCAAGTTCCAGTTGAGGTTCGTCCAGAACGCCGTACAACTTTAGGTCTTCGTTGGTTAGTAAACTACGCTCGTCTTCGTGGTGAAAAAACTATGGAAGAGCGTCTTGCTAACGAAATCTTAGATGCAGCTAACAACGCTGGTGCATCTGTTAAGAAACGTGAAGACACTCATAAAATGGCAGAAGCTAACAAAGCATTTGCTCATTACCGTTGGTAGGATTCAACGTAAAATAAATGTAAGCATAAACCGCTTTATTTGTCGCTTATGGAAGTGTGGAGAGGGAGAATGCCTCTCCCTTTCATCGGGCGCTCGTTTTACATAATGAGAGTACTGGACATACTGACATGTGTAACAATATAAAGTGGCTTTTTTGCTACTTAAAATAAAAAAATCCAATCCATATATGGAAGGAGCAAGACACCAAATGGCAAGAGAGTTCTCTTTAGAAAACACTCGTAATATTGGTATCATGGCTCACATCGATGCTGGTAAAACAACAGCAACTGAGCGTATTCTGTACTACACAGGACGTATTCATAAAATCGGTGAAACTCACGAAGGTGCATCTCAGATGGACTGGATGGAGCAAGAGCAAGAGCGTGGTATCACAATTACTTCTGCTGCAACTACAGCACAATGGAAAGGTCATCGTGTAAACATCATTGATACTCCAGGACACGTAGATTTCACAGTAGAAGTAGAACGTTCTTTACGCGTACTTGATGGCGCTGTAGCAGTACTTGATGCGCAATCTGGTGTAGAACCACAAACAGAAACTGTTTGGCGTCAGGCTACTACTTACGGCGTACCTCGTATCGTATTCGTTAACAAAATGGATAAGATCGGTGCAGATTTCTTATACTCTGTAGGAACAATCCACGATCGTTTACAAGCAAACGCACATCCAATTCAGTTACCAATCGGTGCTGAAGATGAGTTCAATGGTATCATTGACCTTGTTGAAGAGTGTGCTTACATGTACGGTAACGATTTAGGAACAGACATTCAACGTGTTGAAATTCCTGAAGAGCACAAAGAATTAGCTGAAGAATACCGTGGAAAACTTATTGAAGCGGTAGCTGAGCTTGATGAAGAAATGATGATGAAGTACCTAGAAGGTGAAGAAATCACTGTAGAAGAGCTTAAAGCTGGTATCCGTAAGGCTACAACTTCTGTAGAATTCTTCCCAGTAATCTGTGGTTCTGCATTCAAAAACAAAGGTGTTCAAATTCTGTTAGACGCAGTTATCGACTACCTTCCATCTCCACTAGATGTACCTGCTATTAAAGGTACTCTACCGGATACAGATGAAGAAGTAGAACGTAAGTCTAGCGATGAAGAACCATTCGCAGCTTTAGCATTCAAAATCATGACTGACCCTTATGTTGGTAAGTTAACGTTCTTCCGTGTGTACTCTGGTGTGTTAAACTCTGGATCATACGTGAAAAACTCAACTAAAGGTAAGCGTGAGCGTGTAGGTCGTATCCTACAAATGCACGCTAACAGCCGTGAAGAGATTTCAACAGTTTACGCTGGTGATATCGCTGCTGCTGTAGGTTTAAAAGATACTACTACTGGTGATACTCTTTGTGACGAGAAGAGCCTTGTTATCCTTGAGTCTATGGAATTCCCAGAGCCAGTTATCTCTGTAGCTATCGAACCAAAATCTAAAGCTGACCAAGATAAGATGGGTACAGCATTATCTAAGCTTTCTGAAGAAGATCCAACATTCCGTGCTCACACTGACCAAGAAACTGGCCAAACTATCATCGCTGGTATGGGTGAACTTCACCTTGATATCATCGTTGACCGTATGCGCCGTGAATTCAAAGTGGAAGCAAACGTTGGTGCTCCTCAGGTAGCATACCGTGAGACTTTCCGCGCTGCTGCGAAAGTTGAAGGTAAGTTCGCTCGTCAATCTGGTGGTCGTGGACAATTCGGTCACGTTTGGATTGAGTTTGAACCTAACGAAGAAGGTAAAGGATTCGAATTCGAAAACAAGATCGTCGGTGGTGTAGTTCCTCGTGAATACATCCCAGCTGTTGGAGCAGGTCTTGAAGATGCACTTAAAAATGGTGTACTAGCTGGTTATCCACTAGTTGACATTAAAGCTGCATTAGTTGACGGATCTTACCATGATGTCGATTCATCTGAGATGGCGTTCAAAATCGCTGCATCTATGGCACTTAAAGCTGCGGTTTCTAAATGTAGCCCAGTAATTCTTGAGCCAATGATGAAAGTTGAAGTTGTAATTCCTGAAGAGTACATGGGTGACATTATGGGTGACGTAACATCTCGTCGTGGACGTGTAGAAGGTATGGAAGCTCGCGGTAACGCACAAGTTGTTCGCGCTATGGTTCCACTTTCTGAAATGTTCGGTTATGCAACGTCATTACGTTCTAACACTCAAGGACGCGGAACATTCTCTATGGTGTTTGACCACTATGAAGAAGTACCAAAGTCTGTTTCTGAAGAAATTATCAAAAAAAATAAAGGTGAATAATTGATTTTTATCGATTGTTCAAGTATAACTACTTATGTAAGCTTAGAAAGTGGGACGTAAGTTTCGCTTTCTAGTCTAAATATAAAATAACCTATATAAACTAAGGAGGAATTTAGAATGGCTAAAGCTAAATTCGAACGTTCTAAACCCCATGTTAACATCGGTACAATCGGCCACGTTGACCATGGTAAAACTACATTAACTGCTGCGATCACTACAGTTCTTGCAAAAGCTGGTGGTGCTGAAGCACGCGGATACGATCAAATCGATGCTGCTCCAGAAGAAAGAGAGCGCGGTATCACAATCTCAACTGCACACGTTGAGTACGAAACTGAAACTCGTCACTATGCACACGTTGACTGCCCAGGTCACGCTGACTATGTTAAAAACATGATCACTGGTGCTGCTCAAATGGACGGCGGTATCTTAGTAGTATCTGCTGCTGATGGCCCAATGCCTCAAACACGTGAGCACATCCTTCTTTCTCGTCAAGTAGGTGTTCCTTACATCGTTGTATTCTTAAACAAATGCGACATGGTAGATGACGAAGAATTATTAGAATTAGTAGAAATGGAAGTTCGCGACCTATTATCTGAATACGGATTCCCAGGCGACGACATTCCTGTAATCAAAGGTTCTGCTCTTAAAGCTCTTCAAGGAGAAGCTGATTGGGAAGCAAAAATCATTGAATTAATGGCTGAAGTTGATGCTTACATCCCAACTCCAGAACGTGAAACTGACAAACCATTCTTAATGCCTGTAGAGGACGTATTCTCTATCACAGGTCGTGGTACAGTTGCTACTGGTCGTGTTGAGCGCGGTATCGTTAAAGTTGGTGACGTAGTAGAAATCATCGGTCTTGCTGAAGAAAATGCTTCTACAACTGTAACTGGTGTAGAGATGTTCCGTAAACTTCTTGACCAAGCTCAAGCTGGAGACAACATCGGTGCTTTACTTCGTGGGGTTGCTCGTGAAGACATCCAACGTGGACAAGTACTTGCAAAAAGCGGTTCTGTAAAAGCTCACGCTAAATTCAAAGCTGAAGTTTTCGTATTATCTAAAGAAGAAGGTGGACGTCACACTCCATTCTTCGCTAACTACCGTCCTCAGTTCTACTTCCGTACAACTGACGTAACTGGTATCATCCAATTACCAGAAGGTACTGAAATGGTAATGCCTGGTGACAACATCGAAATGACTATCGAACTTATCGCTCCAATCGCTATCGAAGAGGGAACTAAATTCTCTATTCGTGAAGGTGGACGTACAGTAGGTTACGGTGTAGTTGCTACTATCGTTGAGTAATCTTAACTGATATAAAAAAAACCTAAGGGATTTTCCCTTAGGTTTTTTGTTTGCGTTTATATAAGGGAGAAGAGAGTGTTTTTTTGTTTTGACGAGTTTCTTCTATAGTAATATAAAAACAATAAAAGATAATCCAGAAACTGTAAAATGAATTCTGTTAGATGAAAACTTGAAATTCTTTAAAGTGCCATGTATAATAGCAAAAGTAGAGAAAAGCAGATGCAAACAAAAAGATGCTTGCATCTAGACGAATAACATTGTATAATAAACAATGTTGCTCTTTGACTGCGATGAAGTGGAAGGTTGCTGACACACCCGGCCGCTTTGCCATGGCATGGTGTGGGGAAATTTCCATGGAGAAGGTCTATTTTAGAAATAGGCGAACGAAGGAGGGAAAATAATGGCAAAAGAAAAAATTCGTATCCGTTTAAAAGCTTACGATCACCGTATTCTTGATCAGTCAGCTGAGAAAATTGTAGAAACAGCTAAGCGTTCTGGGGCAACAGTTTCTGGTCCGATCCCATTACCAACTGAAAAAACTGTTTACACAATTCTTCGTGCTGTTCATAAGTACAAAGATTCTCGTGAGCAATTCGAAATGCGCACGCACAAACGTCTAATCGACATCGTGAGTCCTACTCCACAAACAGTAGATTCATTAATGCGTTTAGACTTACCATCTGGTGTAGATATCGAAATCAAACTATAATTTATATAACTTAAAAATGTAGGAGGTGTAACTCATGACCAAAGGAATCTTAGGAAGAAAGATCGGTATGACTCAAGTATTTGCTGAGAACGGTGAGTTAATCCCAGTAACAGTTATCGCTGCTAATCCAAACGTTGTTCTTCAAAAGAAAACAACTGAAACTGATGGCTACAATGCAATCCAGTTAGGATTTGAAGATAAACGTGAAAAGTTAACTAACAAGCCTGAACAAGGCCACACTGCTAAAGCATCTACAACTCCTAAGCGCTTCATTCGCGAAATCCGCGATGCAGACGTGGACGGATTAGAGGTTGGTCAAGAGGTAAAAGTTGACGTATTCGCTACAGGTGAAATCGTTGATGTAACAGGAATTTCTAAAGGTAAAGGTTTCCAAGGTGTTATCAAACGCCACGGACAATCTCGCGGACCTATGTCTCATGGTTCTCGCTATCACCGTCGTCCAGGTTCAATGGGCCCAGTTGCTCCGAACCGTGTATTCAAAGGCAAAAAACTTGCTGGACGTATGGGTGGAGACCAAGTTACTATCCAAAACTTAGAAATCGTTCAAGTTGACACTGAGCGCAACTTATTACTAGTAAAAGGTAACGTTCCAGGTGCTAAGAAATCTCTTGTAGTTGTTCAAGGCGCTGTGAAGGTTAGCAAATAATTCACAATAGGAAGGAGGAATTCCAATGCCAAAAGTTACTGTATATAACCAAACTGGTTCACAGGTTGGTGAAATCGAATTAGCTGAAGCTATTTTCGGTATCGAACCAAATGAAGCTGTACTTTTCGAAGCTGTAATGATGCAACGTGCATCTTTACGTCAAGGTACACACAAAGTAAAAACTCGCTCTGAAGTTCGCGGTGGTGGTCGTAAACCATGGCGTCAAAAAGGAACTGGACGTGCTCGTCAAGGGTCTATCCGCTCTCCTCAATGGCGTGGTGGTGGTACGGTATTCGGACCTACACCAAGAAGCTATGCGTACAAACTTCCTAAGAAAGTTCGTCGTTTAGCAATCAAATCTGCATTAGCTACTAAAGTAGTTGAGAACAACATTGTAGTTCTTGAAGACCTAGTGTTAAATGCACCAAAAACAAAAGATATGCTAGCAGTACTTAAAGGATTAACTGTTGAGAAGAAAGCTCTTATCGTAACTGCTGATGCAAACGAATCTGTAGAGTTATCTGCTCGCAATATCCCTGGAGTAACAGTAATCACTGCTGATGGCGTAAACGTTTTAGACGTGCTTCATCATGATAAGCTAATCATGACAAAAGCGGCAGTGGAAAAAGTAGAGGAGGTGCTTGCATAATGAGAGATCCTCGTGATATCATTAAGCGCCCAGTTATCACTGAACGTTCTATGGAAATGATGGCTGAAAAAAAATACACGTTCGATGTGGACGTTAAATCTAATAAAACAGAAGTTAAAGATGCTCTTGAAGCGATCTTTGGTGTTAAAGTAGAAAAAGTGAACATCATGAACTACAAGCCGAAAGCAAAACGCGTTGGTCGTCACGCTGGTTTTACTAGCCGTCGTCGTAAAGCAATCGTTAAGCTAACTGCTGACAGCAAAGAAATCGAAATCTTCCAAGGCGTTTAATTCTTACTAAAGAAGGAGGGAAATTGAGATGGGAATCAAAAAGTATAATCCAACTACTAACGGTCGTCGTAATATGACTACGAATGATTTCGCTGAAATCACGACTGATAGACCCGAAAAGTCATTACTTGCTCCTTTAAGCAAGAAGGCTGGTCGTAATAACCAAGGTAAAATCACTGTACGTCATCAAGGTGGCGGACATAAGCGTCAATACCGTATCATCGACTTTAAGCGTAACAAAGATGGAATTCCAGGACGCGTTGCTACGATCGAATACGATCCAAACCGCTCTGCGAATATCGCATTAATTAACTACGTTGACGGTGAAAAACGTTACATTCTTGCTCCTAAATCTTTAGAAGTAGGTATGGAAGTTATGTCTGGCCCAGAAGCTGACATTAAAATCGGTAACGCATTACCATTAATCAACATTCCAGTAGGTACTGTTGTTCATAACATCGAGCTTAAGCCTGGTCGTGGCGGACAATTAGTTCGTTCTGCTGGTACATCTGCTCAAGTACTTGGTAAAGAAGGTAAATACGTACTTGTACGTTTAACTTCTGGTGAAGTACGTCTTGTATTATCTGCTTGTCGCGCTTCAATCGGTCAAGTAGGTAACGAACAACACGAACTTATCAAAATCGGTAAAGCAGGTCGCTCTCGCTGGTTAGGTAAACGCCCAACAGTTCGTGGTTCTGTAATGAACCCGGTTGATCACCCACACGGTGGTGGTGAAGGACGTTCTCCAATCGGACGTAAGTCTCCAATGTCTCCATGGGGTAAACCAACTCTTGGATTCAAGACTCGTAAGAAAAACAAAGCGTCTGACAAATTCATCGTTCGTCGTCGTAAAAAATAATGGGATTGTAGTACGGTTCATTTCTAGAACCGTACGCCAATCACGAAGGGAGGCACCAAAATGGCTCGTAGCTTAAAAAAAGGACCATTTGTCGATGATCACTTAATGAGCAAAATGGAAAAATTAGTTGCATCTGAGCAAAAACAAGTTGTTAAAACTTGGTCTCGCCGTTCAACAATCTTCCCTCAGTTCATCGGACACACAATCGCTGTATATGATGGTCGTAAACACGTACCTGTGTACATCACTGAGGATATGGTTGGCCATAAGTTAGGTGAATTCGCACCAACTCGTACGTACAAAGGTCACCTTGCTGACGATAAGAAAACTAGAAGATAATGAGAGGAGGCACTTCAATGCAAGCTAAAGCAGTAGCGAGAACAGTTCGTATTGCTCCTCGTAAAGTTCGTTTAGTAGTAGACTTAATCCGAGGTAAGCAAGTGGGTGAAGCGATTGCTATCCTTAACCACACACCAAAAACTGCTTCTCCAGTTGTAGAAAAAGTTTTAAAATCTGCAATCGCAAATGCAGAGCACAATTATGAGATGGACATTAACAACCTAGTTGTTGAAAAAGTTTTCGTTGACGAAGGTCCAACGTTAAAACGTTTCCGTCCACGTGCAATGGGTCGTGCAAGCCAAATTAACAAACGCACAAGCCACATCACAGTTGTGGTATCAGAAAAGAAGGAGGGATAATCGATGGGTCAAAAGGTTAATCCAATTGGTCTTCGTGTCGGCGTTATCCGTGACTGGGAATCTCGTTGGTTCGCTGAGAAAGATTACGCTACATTATTACATGAAGACATCAAAATCCGTGAGTACATTAATGTACGCTTAAAAGATTCTGCTGTTGCTAAAGTAGAAATCGAACGTGCAGCAAATCGTGTAAATGTTACAATTCACACTGCAAAACCTGGTATGGTAATTGGTAAAGGTGGTACTGAAGTTGAAGCACTTCGTAAAGCTCTTAACCAATTAACAGGCAAGCGTGTACACATCAACATTTTAGAAGTTAAGAGAGCTGATCTTAACGCTAAATTAGTAGGCGAAAACATCGCTCGTCAATTAGAAAACCGTGTATCATTCCGTCGTGCACAAAAGCAAGTTATTCAACGTGCTATGCGTGCAGGTGCTAAAGGTATTAAAACACAGGTTTCTGGTCGTCTTGGCGGAGCTGATATCGCTCGTGCAGAATCTTACAGTGAAGGAACTGTTCCACTTCATACACTTCGCGCTGATATTGACTATGCAGCAGTTGAAGCTGATACAACATACGGTAAATTAGGCGTAAAAGTATGGATCTACCGTGGAGAAGTCCTTCCTACAAAAAAGAAAGCTTCTGAGGAAGGAGGAAAATAATATGTTAATGCCAAAACGCGTAAAATATCGTAGAGAGCATCGTGGTAAAATGCGTGGTCGTGCTAAAGGTGGAACTGAAATTGCTTTCGGTGAATTCGGTTTACAAGCACAAGCTGCTTCATGGATTACAAACCGTCAAATCGAAGCTGCTCGTCGTGCAATGACTCGTTACATGAAACGTGGCGGTAAAGTATGGATTAAAATTTTCCCTTCTAAACCTTACACTGCAAAACCTCTAGAAGTACGTATGGGTTCCGGTAAAGGGGCACCAGAAGGCTGGGTAGCAGTAGTAAAACCTGGGAAAATTATGTTCGAAATCGCGGGTGTATCTGAAGAGGTAGCACGCGAAGCATTACGTCTTGCAGCTCACAAGTTACCTGTGAAATGTAAATTCGTAAAACGTGAAGAAAATGGTGGTGAATCTAATGAAAACTAATGATATTCGTGAATTAACCACTGCCGAAATCGAAACAAAAGTTAAAGCTTTAAAGGAAGAGTTGTTTAATCTTCGCTTCCAACTTGCTACAGGACAATTAGAGAATCCAACTCGCATTCGTGAAGTGCGTAAAGCAATTGCTCGTATGAAAACTGTAGTTCGTGAAAGAGAGATCGGAATTAATCGATAAATTGAGGGGAGGTTTGCATAGTGAGCGAACGTAACCAACGCAAAGTTTATACTGGTCGTGTAGTGTCTGACAAAATGGACAAAACGATTACAGTTTTAGTTGAAACTTACAAAACTCATTCCTTGTACGGAAAACGTGTTAAGTATTCTAAGAAGTACAAAGCCCATGATGAGCAAAACCAAGCGAAACTTGGCGATATCGTTAAAATCATGGAAACTCGCCCGCTTTCTGCTACTAAGCGTTTCCGTTTAGTTGAAATCGTTGAAGAAGCGGTTATTATCTAAATAGACGAATCGGAATTTTTAGTCCGAAGGGAGGTTTCATAACATGATCCAACAAGAATCTCGTTTGAAAGTTGCTGACAACTCTGGTGCACGTGAACTTTTAACAATTAAAGTATTAGGCGGCTCTGGTCGTAAATATGCTAACATTGGTGACATTATCGTTGCTACGGTAAAACAAGCAACACCAGGTGGCGTTGTTAAAAAAGGTGACGTTGTTAAAGCAGTAGTGGTACGTACGAAGAGCGGAGCTCGTCGTCCGGACGGTTCTTACATCAAATTTGATGAAAACGCAGCGGTTATCATTAAAGACGATAAGAGCCCACGTGGTACTCGTATCTTCGGACCAGTAGCTCGTGAATTACGTGATAGCAACTTCATGAAGATCGTTTCTTTAGCTCCAGAAGTTCTATAATTTAAGGTATTGCCTTGCTAAGGAGGTGCAGAATTAAGATGCATGTAAAAAAAGGTGATAAAGTACAGGTAATCACTGGTAAAGACAAAGGAAAACAAGGCGTTATCCTTGTGGCTTTCCCAAAGCAAAACCGTGTTATCGTTGAGGGTGTCAATATCGTTAAGAAGCACTCTAAGCCATCTCAATTAAATCCACAAGGTGGAATTATTACTAAAGAAGCACCTATTCACGTTTCTAACGTTATGATTTTAGATCCGAAAACAGGTGAACCTACTCGTGTAGGCTTCAAAGTAGAAGATGGTAAAAAAGTTCGTATTGCAAAAAAATCTGGTGAATTATTAGATAAATAATTTTCTTAAGAAAGGAGGTCACTTCATTGAATCGCCTTAAAGAGAAGTTCCAAAAGGAAATTACTCCTGCTCTAGTGAGCAAGTTTAACTATAAATCTGTAATGCAGGTACCAAAAATCGAAAAGATCGTAATCAACACTGGTGTTGGTGACGCGGTATCTAACTCAAAAGCGTTAGACAACGCAGTAGAAGAATTAACACAAATCACAGGTCAAAAACCTGTTGTAACTCGTGCTAAAAAATCAATCGCTGGTTTCCGTCTTCGTGAAGGTATGCCAATCGGTGCGAAAGTAACTTTACGCGGCGAGCAAATGTATGAGTTCTTCGACAAATTAGTATCAGTTTCTTTACCACGTGTACGTGATTTCCGTGGTGTTTCTAAGAAATCATTCGATGGTCGTGGAAACTATACATTAGGTGTTAAAGAGCAACTTATTTTCCCTGAGATTGATTATGATAAAGTAAGCAAAGTCCGCGGTATGGACATCGTAATCGTTACTACAGCGAAAACTGATGAAGAAGCTCGTGAACTTTTAACACAATTCGGTATGCCATTCCAAAAATAATGGAAGCCAACGCTAAGTAGAGGAGGCGAAAACGTGGCTAAAAAATCTATGATAGCGAAACAAAAGCGTACTCCTAAGTTTAAAGTACAAGAGTATACACGTTGCGAACGCTGCGGTCGTCCGCATTCTGTATACCGCAAATTTAAACTTTGCCGTATTTGTTTCCGTGAACTTGCATATAAAGGTCAAATTCCTGGTGTTAAAAAAGCTAGTTGGTAAAACCCACAAATGGGAAGGAGGTAAAACACATGGTGATGACAGATCCAATTGCAGACATGCTTACTCGCATCCGTAATGCGAACATGGTACGTCATGAGAAATTAGAGGTTCCTGCTTCTAAAATCAAAAAAGAGATCGCTGAACTTTTAAAACGTGAAGGTTTCATTCGTGATGTAGAATACATCGAGGATAACAAACAAGGTATCCTTCGTATTTTCCTGAAATATGGTGCAAACAATGAACGTGTAATCACTGGATTAAAACGTATCAGTAAACCTGGCTTACGCGTTTACGCTAAAGCTGACGAAGTACCACGTGTACTTAACGGATTAGGTATCGCTCTTGTTTCTACATCTAAGGGAGTAATGACAGACAAAGACGCTCGTCAATTACAAACTGGTGGAGAAGTAGTAGCATACGTTTGGTAATATATATTTAAAACGAACGGAGGTGTGACCACATGTCTCGTATTGGTAAAAAGATTCTTGAAATCCCTGCAGGTGTTACTATTACAGTTGCAGAAGACAATACTGTAACAGTAAAAGGCCCTAAAGGTGAATTAACTCGTACTTTCAATGCTGATATGCTTATCAAAATTGAAGAGAATACATTAACAGTTGAGCGTCCATCTGAACAGAAGGAACACCGTGCATTACACGGTACAACTCGTGCTTTAATCGGAAACATGGTTGAAGGTGTAACTGAAGGTTTCGCACGCGGACTTGAATTAGTCGGTGTTGGTTACCGTGCTCAAAAACAAGGTGATAAACTTGTATTAAGCGTAGGTTATTCTCATCCAGTAGAAATGACTCCGGAAGCAGGTCTTGAAGTTGAAGTACCTGCACCAACTAAGATCGTAATTAAAGGTATCGACAAGCAACGTGTTGGCGAATTCGCTGCTAACATCCGTGCTGTACGTGCTCCTGAGCCTTACAAAGGTAAAGGTATTCGTTACGAAGGCGAAGTTGTTCGTCGTAAAGAAGGTAAAACTGCTAAGTAAACCCGTTAGGTGAGAGAAAGGAGTGACAAGAATGATCACTAAAGCTGATAAAAATGCGACTCGTAAGAAAAGACATGCACGTGTACGTGCTAAACTTACTGGTACTGCAGAGCGTCCACGTTTAAACGTGTTCCGTTCTAACCAACATATTTACGCTCAAGTTATTGATGATGTGAATGGTGTAACGTTAGTAAGTGCATCTACTCTTGATAAAGACCTTGCTCTTAACGGTACTAGCAATATTGAAGCTGCTACGAAAGTTGGAGAATCAGTTGCTAAGCGTGCTGTAGAGAAAGGCGTTAAAGAAGTAGTATTTGATCGCGGTGGTTACTTATACCATGGCCGTGTTAAAGCTCTAGCTGAGGCTGCTCGTGAGGCTGGATTACAATTTTAATGGTCAAAGGAGGGAAAATTGATGCATCGCATTGACCCAAGTAAATTAGAACTTGAAGAACGTGTAGTTACGATAAATCGTGTCGCGAAAGTTGTTAAGGGTGGTCGTCGTTTCCGCTTTGCTGCACTAGTTGTAGTTGGCGATAAAAACGGTCATGTTGGATTCGGTACTGGTAAAGCACAAGAGGTACCAGACGCAATCCGTAAAGCTATCGAAGACGCTAAGAAAAACTTAATCGCTGTACCATTAGTTGGTACAACAATTCCACACACAATCAACGGTCATTTTGGCGCTGGTGAAGTATTCTTAAAACCTGCTGCTGAGGGTACTGGTGTTATTGCTGGTGGACCTGTTCGTGCGGTCCTTGAATTAGCTGGTGTACAAGATATTCTTTCGAAATCTCTTGGTTCTAACACACCAATCAACATGATTCGCGCTACTGTGAACGGATTAAGCGAACTTAAGCGCGCTGAAGATGTTGCAAAATTACGCGGTAAATCTGTAGAAGAGCTACTAGGTTAAGGAGGGAAAACAAATGGCGAAAAAGTTAGAAATTACCCTCACTCGTAGTGTAATTGGTCGTCCACAAGATCAACGTGCGACGGTAGAAGCTTTAGGTCTTAAAAAGTTGAATTCAACTGTAGTTAAGGAAGAAACTCCTGCTATTCTTGGTATGATCAACAAAGTTTCTCACCTTGTAACTGTAAAAGAAGCTTAAGGATAACTCATTAATATAAGGAGGTGCCTGGGAATGAAACTTCATGAATTAAAACCTGCAGAAGGTTCTCGTAAAGTACGTAACCGTGTCGGTCGTGGTATCGGTTCTGGTAACGGTAAAACTGCTGGTAAAGGTCATAAAGGACAAAACGCACGTTCTGGCGGCGGTGTTCGTCTTGGCTTCGAAGGTGGTCAAACTCCATTATTCCGTCGTTTACCAAAACGCGGCTTCACAAACATTAACCGTAAAGAGTTTGCTATTGTAAACTTATCAACGTTAAATCGTTTTGAAGATGGTACAGAAGTAACACCTGAATTATTGCTGGAAACTGGCGTTATCAGCAAGTTAAACGACGGTGTTAAAGTTCTTGCAAGCGGAGCAGTAGAGAAAAAACTAACTGTTAAAGCGCACAAGTTCTCTTCAAGTGCTAAAGAAGCAATTGAAGCAGCTGGCGGATCAGTTGAGGTGATCTAATGTTTCGTACAATCTCCAACTTTATGCGCGTTGCTGAGATAAGACGTAAAATATTATTCACTTTAGCGATGTTAATCGTATTCAGGATTGGCACGTTTATCCCCGTGCCATTTACAAATGGAGACGTACTGAAGGCACAAGATCAATTAAATGCTTTAGGTATTCTAAATACATTTGGCGGTGGAGCCTTGAAAAACTTCTCCATCTTTGCGATGGGAATCATGCCGTATATTACAGCATCCATCATCGTGCAATTATTGCAGATGGATGTTGTTCCTAAATTTTCGGAATGGTCGAAGCAAGGTGAAATGGGCCGTCGTAAATTAACGCAATTCACGCGTTACTTTACAATTGTTCTTGCGTTTATTCAGGGGTTTGGTATGTCAATCGGTTTTAACGGTATGGTAGGTGGACAATTAATTTTGAATCCAGGTTGGAGCACTTATTTATACATTGCTACGGTACTGACTGCTGGTACTGCATTTTTAATGTGGTTAGGTGAACAGATTACAGCTAAAGGTGTAGGTAATGGTATTTCCATCCTTATCTTTGGCGGTATTGCCGCAGCGATCCCAAGTGTTATATCTCAAGTGTATCAGCAACAGTTTCAAAATATCGGAGATCAATTGTTCATGAGTATCGTTAAAGTTGCATTGATTTTACTAGCTGTGCTAGCAGTTATTGTGGGTGTTATTTTCATTCAACAGGCTGTTAGAAAGATTCCAATTCAATATGCGAAGCGTGTAACAGGAGGAAATGGTGGTTATGCTGGAGCACAAAACACACATTTACCGCTTAAGGTAAATAGTGCTGGTGTTATTCCAGTAATTTTTGCTGTTTCATTCTTAATTACGCCTCCGACTATTGCACAGTTCTTCCCGAAACATGATGTATCGCAGTGGATTATTGCAAACTTTAACTATTCTCACCCAGTGGGAATGATCATATATGTTGCGCTCATTGTAGCCTTCACATATTTCTATGCATTTGTTCAGGTTAATCCAGAGCAAATGTCAGAGAATCTAAACAAGCAAGGTGGATATGTTCCAGGTATTCGTCCGGGTAAGAATACGGAACAATATCTAACAAAAATCTTGTATCGTTTGACCTTTGTAGGATCAATTTTCCTAGCAGCGATTGCAATCTTACCAGTTATCTTTACGAAATTGGGAAATCTTCCTCCGTCTGCACAGATCGGTGGAACGAGTATGTTAATCGTTGTCGGCGTTGCTTTAGAAACAATGAAGCAGCTAGAAAGCCAACTGGTAAAACGCCATTACAAAGGGTTTATCAAGCAGTGAGTAAGTGGGAAGAATTGTCTTCCCTACATGCTCATGTACTCTGAGGGGGAACAAGGATGAACTTAATTTTAATGGGGCTTCCTGGTGCTGGTAAAGGTACACAAGCCGAACAGATTGTTGCCAAGTATAACATCCCTCACATTTCAACAGGAGACATGTTCCGTGCAGCTATGAAGGCTGAAACTGAAATGGGTCTACAAGCAAAATCTTTTATTGATGAAGGTGCACTTGTTCCAGATGAAGTTACAATCGGAATCGTTCGTGAACGTTTAAGTCAAGACGACTGCGTAAGAGGTTTCTTACTAGACGGTTTCCCACGAACTGTTGCACAAGCATCAGCTCTTGAAGAAATTATGAAAGATCTTGGCAAAAAAATCGACTATGTTTTAAACATTAATGTGGATTCAGGGTTGTTATTAAAACGCCTTACAGGCCGTCGCATTTGTAAAGAGTGCGGTGCGACTTACCACTTAGAATTCAATCCACCAGCAAAAGCTGATGTGTGCGATAAATGTGGTGGCGAATTATATCAACGCTCTGATGACAATGAAGAAACTGTAGCAAATCGTTTAGATGTAAATATTAAGCAAACAAAACCTTTGCTTGATTTCTACGAAGAGCTTGGTTACTTACAAAGCATTAATGGTGAGCAAGATATCAATAAAGTATTTGCTGATATCGATGTTCTCATCGGAGGCTTAGCGTAATGATAATCTGCAAAACTCCTCGCGAGATAGAAATCATGCGAGAAGCTGGCAGGATCGTTGCTTTGACTCATCAAGAGTTGAAACAGCACATTACTCCAGGAATTACAACGAAAGAGCTCGATCAAATAGCGGAAAAGACGATTCAAAAATATGGTGCTACGCCATCTTTTAAAGGATACAACGGATTTCCGGGGAGCATATGTGCTTCTGTAAATGAAGAGCTTGTACACGGAATTCCAGGGAAGCGCAAGCTCAAAGAGGGCGATATCATCAGTATCGATATTGGTGCGAAATACAATGGGTACCATGGAGATTCTGCATGGACGTATCCAGTTGGAAACATTTCTGAATCTGTTCAAAAGCTACTTGATGTCACAGAAAAATCGTTGTATCTTGGTCTAGAACAAGTAAAACCAGGCGAGAGATTATCAAATATCTCACATGCGGTTCAAACCCATGCTGAAGAGAATGGATTCTCGATCGTTAGGGAGTATGTTGGTCACGGAATCGGGCAAGACTTACATGAGGACCCTCAAATCCCGCACTATGGTCCACCAAATAGAGGCCCTAGATTAAAGCCGGGAATGGTCATCTGTGTTGAGCCGATGGTGAATCAAGGAAGACGATATGTAAAAACACTATCTGATGACTGGACAGTGGTAACGGTAGATGGTAAATGGTGTGCCCATTTTGAGCACACGATTGCTCTTACAGAAGCAGGATACGAAATCCTTACCACTTTATAAGTAGCTGGCTCTCCGGGATTTCAGAGCAGTGTAAAATGTTACTGATTTGAAGAAGGGAGAACTATTGAATGGCTAAAGATGATGTAATTGAAGTCGAAGGTACCGTTCTTGAAACGTTGCCAAATGCTATGTTCAAAGTAGAATTAGAGAATGGGCATGTCGTATTGGCTCACGTTTCTGGTAAAATCCGTATGAACTTCATTCGTATTTTACCAGGAGACAAAGTTACGGTAGAATTATCTCCGTACGATTTAAATCGTGGTCGTATTACGTACCGTTTTAAATAATATAGCACTCCGTAATCTTTAAGGAGGTTCGAGACATGAAAGTAAGACCGTCAGTTAAACCAATCTGCGAAAAATGTAAAGTTATTCGTAGACGTGGAAAAGTAATGGTTATTTGTGAAAACCCTAAACATAAACAAAAACAAGGTTAATCAGAAGGAGGTGCATTCGTAATGGCACGTATCGCAGGTGTAGATATTCCTCGAGACAAACGCGTTGTTATTTCTTTAACTTACGTATTCGGCATTGGTCGCACAACTGCTGAAAAAATTCTTGCTGAAGCAGGTATTTCTGAAGAAACACGAGTTCGTGATTTAACGGAAGACGAATTAGGACGTATCCGTGATATCATCGATCGTATTAAAGTTGAGGGAGACCTTCGTCGTGAAGTATCTCTTAACATCAAACGTCTAATGGAGATCGGTTCTTACCGTGGTCTTCGTCACCGTCGTGGTTTACCAGTTCGTGGTCAAAACTCTAAAAACAATGCTCGTACACGTAAAGGTCCACGTCGTACAGTAGCAAATAAAAAGAAATAATAAGTAAAGGAGGTTGAACTAACAATGGCACGTAAAACAAACACTCGTAAAAAACGTGTGAAAAAGAATATTGAAGCTGGTATAGCTCATATTCGTTCTACTTTCAACAACACAATCGTAACACTTACAGATACTCACGGTAACGCACTTTCTTGGTCTAGTGCTGGTGCACTTGGTTTCCGTGGATCTCGTAAATCTACTCCATTCGCTGCGCAAATGGCTGCTGAAACTGCTGCTAAAGCTGCAATGGAACACGGTTTAAAAACTTTAGAGGTTACTGTTAAAGGTCCTGGTGCTGGTCGTGAAGCTGCAATTCGTGCTCTTCAAGCTGCAGGTCTAGAAGTAACAGCAATTAGAGATGTTACTCCAGTTCCTCATAATGGATGTCGTCCACCAAAACGTCGTCGTGTGTAATTTTTCTGTATAGAATTTTCCCTTTTGTCTATAATGGATATGATGCATTATCGAGAAATTTCGTACAGAAACATCGCTTGTTGTGCACAATCGGGAACTGCCTAAGGGGGACTTTCGGTTAGACAGGGGTTATACCTTTGTTTAACCGGGGTTTCGACGTTTTGAAGGAGGGTTTAGTTAATGATTGAAATCGAAAAGCCGAAAATCGAAACGGTTGAACTTAACGAAGATGCTAAATATGGTAAATTCGTAATTGAACCGCTTGAGCGTGGATATGGTACTACTTTGGGTAACTCCTTACGTCGTATTCTTTTATCCTCACTCCCTGGTGCCGCTGTTACTGCTATCCAAATCGATGGCGTATTACATGAATTTTCAACAGTTGAGGGCGTAGTAGAAGACGTTACGACGATCATCTTAAACTTGAAAAAGTTAGCTCTTAAAATCTACTCTGAAGAAGAGAAGACGTTGGAAATTGATGTACAGGGCGAAGGTATTGTCACAGCTGCTGATATTACTCACGATAGTGATGTAGAAATCTTAAATCCAGATTTACACATTGCAACGTTAGCAAAAGATGCGCATTTCCGCGTGCGTTTAACTGCAAAGCGTGGCCGTGGGTATACGCCAGCTGATGCAAATAAAAGCGAAGATCAACCAATAGGAGTAATTCCTATTGATTCTATTTATACTCCGGTATCACGTGTGACTTACCAAGTGGAAAAGACACGTGTCGGACAAGTGGCTAATTATGATAAGCTTACGCTTGATGTATGGACGGATGGAAGCATCGGGCCAAAAGAAGCTATCTCTTTAGGTGCCAAAATCTTAACTGAGCATTTAAATATCTTTGTTGGTTTAACTGATGAAGCACAAAATGCTGAGATTATGGTCGAGAAGGAAGAAGATCAAAAAGAGAAAGTTCTTGAGATGACTATCGAAGAACTAGACCTTTCTGTTCGTTCTTATAATTGCCTAAAACGTGCAGGAATTAATACTGTACAAGAGCTTGCGAACAAAACAGAAGAAGATATGATGAAAGTTCGTAACTTAGGACGTAAATCCTTAGAAGAAGTTAAACATAAACTTGAGGAATTAGGTTTAGGTTTACGTAAAGACGACTGAGGATTTAAACCCATCAACAAAGGAGGGAACTACGAATGGCATACAGAAAATTAGGCCGTACAAGTGCGCAACGTAAAGCTATGTTACGTGATTTAGCTACTGATTTAATTATCAACGAGCGCATCCAAACGACAGAAACTCGTGCAAAAGAACTTCGTTCTGTAGTGGAAAAAATGATCACTTTAGGTAAACGCGGAGATCTTCATGCTCGTCGTCAAGCAGCAGCTTTCATTCGCAATGAAGTAGCTAACGCTGAGACTGGTCAAGATGCACTTCAAAAACTATTCGCTGATGTAGCTCCACGCTATGCTGAGCGCCAAGGCGGATACACTCGTATTGCAAAAATTGGTCCACGTCGCGGAGACGCAGCACCAATGGTAATTATCGAGTTAGTATAATGATAATTAAAAGGGCAGGACAGTTCTTTTCAAGAAACTGGTCATGGCCCTTTTTTTTAAATATAAAAATAGGCTAACTTGGCGAAGGAAAGGGTGCCTTCTATTGAAAAAAGAGAAACTTCGGATAAAAAATATATCATTTCAATATCCTGGGGCAGCCACTTATGCATTAAAAGATGTTTCATTTTCCTTATATGAGGGAGAATGGGTATCTATTATTGGACAAAACGGTTCAGGAAAGTCTACACTTGCAAAATTATTGAATGGTTTGTTTTTGCCAGAAGCAGGGACTATTATAATAAATGATACAATGGTTTTATCAGAGGAAACGGTATGGGATGTTCGAAAACAAATTGGAATGGTATTTCAAAATCCAGATAATCAATTTGTTGGAACAACAGTGCAAGATGATGTTGTATTTGGCTTAGAGAATATCGGAATGCCAAGAGAACAAATGATTGAAAGATTAGAACAGGCCTTGCAACTTGTCCGTATGGAAGATTTTCTTAATGATGAGCCTCATTCCTTATCCGGTGGGCAAAAGCAGCGAGTGGCAATAGCAGGCGTTTTAGCACTTCAACCATCTATTTTAATATTAGATGAAGCAACGTCAATGTTAGACCCTCAAGGGAGACGTGAAGTAGTAGAAACGGTTAGACAGCTTGTTACTCAAAAAGGTATTACTGTGTTATCGATTACGCACGATTTAGAAGAAGCGGCACAGTCAGATCGTGTCATTATTTTAAATAAGGGAGAAATATTAGAGGAAGGGACTCCAGAAAAAATTTTCAAATCCTCTCATATGCTCCAAGAAATTGGCTTAGATGTACCGTTTTCAGTGAAAATAGCAGAATTATTAAAAAGAAATGAAATTCTCTTGCAAAATACGCATCTTACAATGGAAAGCTTGGTGAACGAACTTTGGAGATTACATTCCAAAAAGTAGAGCATCGTTATCAATATAAAACTCCATTTGAAAGACGCGCACTTTATGATGTAGACGTGTCGTTTCCAAGTGGGGGCTATTATGCCATTATCGGTCATACTGGTTCAGGTAAGTCGACGATGATTCAACATTTAAATGGTTTATTGCAGCCGACAAATGGTACAGTTCAAATTGGTGAACATTTGATTTCGGCAGGAAAGAAAGAAAAAAAGCTAAAGCCACTACGTAAAAAAGTAGGGGTTGTCTTTCAATTCCCAGAACATCAGTTGTTTGAAGAGACTGTGGAGAAAGATATTTGTTTCGGCCCTACTAATTTTGGAGTATCTGTAGACGAAGCAAGGCAAAAGGCTAGAAAGGCAATTGAACTTGTAGGGCTAGAACCGGAACTGTTAACACGTTCTCCGTTCGAATTAAGTGGTGGACAAATGAGACGTGTTGCTATAGCGGGTGTACTGGCGATGGAACCTGAAGTGCTTGTATTAGATGAACCTACAGCAGGACTAGATCCAAAAGGGCAGAACGAACTTATGGAGATGTTTTATAAGCTGCACAAGGAGAAGGGTCTTACAGTTATCCTTGTAACGCATAATATGGAGGATGCTGCTCAGTATGCGGAGCAGATTGTAGTTATGCATAAAGGAACGGTCTTTTTGCAAGGAAGTGCAGAGGAAGTATTTTCACATGCTGATGAACTAGAGAAAATTGGTGTGGATCTTCCTATGTCATTAAAGTATAAACGTGCAATTGAAGAGAAGTTTGGTATTTCAATTCCAAAGGCTACCTTATCTTTAGAGGATCTTACTCATGAAGTTGTGCAGGTGATACGAAAAGGTGGTCATGAATCATGCAGCAGTTGATTATTGGGAGATATATCCCGGGGAATTCACTTATTCATCAACTTGATCCACGTACGAAGCTGCTGATTGTCTTTTTATATGTATTTGTTGTTTTCTTAGCAAATAATGCGATTTCATATGGATTTTTATTTTTATATGCACTCATTGCTTTATTTTTTGCAAAAGTGCCGATTCGTTATGTACTTTCGGGCTTAAAACCAATTTTATGGATTTTTCTTTTTACATTTTTCCTGCATATTTTTACAAATAAAGAGGGGGATGTACTATTCCAGCTTGGTTGGTTTTCGATATATGAAAAAGGATTAGAGCAAGGGATATACATTTCTGTACGATTCTTCGTTATTATTTTAATGACGACATTATTAACGTTAACGACGACACCTATTGAAATTACAGATGGTTTGGAGACGTTATTAAAGCCGTTGAAGCGTATAAAGGTTCCTGTTCATGAAATCGCATTAATGATGTCAATTTCTCTTCGTTTTATCCCGACATTAATGGATGAAACGAGTAAAATAATGAAAGCACAAGCGTCACGTGGTATTGATTTTGCCGGGGGACCGATAAAAGATAGAATGAAAGCTATTATTTCACTGCTCGTTCCTCTGTTTATCAGTGCTTTTAAGCGTGCAGAGGACTTAGCCGTTGCGATGGAAGCTCGTGGATATCAAAGTGGTGAAGGACGTACTAAATTTAGGCAACTACGCTGGAAAACAAGCGATACAGTAACGATTGTCAGCTTATTTTGTTTAGCTTGTATTTTGGCATGGGTGCGATCGTAATGGAGAATAGAGAAATGGATAGAATAAAATGTACGGTTGCATATGATGGCATGCATTTTTGTGGTTATCAAATTCAGCCGAACCATCGTACTGTTCAACAGGAGATAGAAAAAGCATTGCAGAAATTGCATAAGGGAGAACTTGTTCGTGTTCAGGCATCTGGTAGAACAGATTCTACAGTTCATGCAAAAGGACAAGTAATACACTTTGATACTCCTTTGTCTCTTGAAGAGTGGCAATGGAGTAATGCTTTAAACACAATGTTGCCAGATGATATTGTTATTAGGCAAGTAGAGAAAAAAACAGAAGAATTTCATGCACGTTACGGTGTTGAGAAAAAAGAATATCGTTATCGTGTATTATTATCAAAGACTGCGGATGTATTCCGTAGAAATTACGTATATCAATATCCATACCCGCTCGAAATCAACTCTATAAGAAAAGCAATTCCTTATTTTATTGGAACGCATGATTTCACTTCTTTTTGTTCGGCAAAAACTGACAAAAAAGATAAAGTGCGAACAATTTATGAAATCGAGTTAATTGAACAAGATGATGAAATAATTTTTCGTTTTGTAGGTAATGGATTTTTATATAATATGGTCAGAATTATTGTTGGTACGTTACTTAGCGTAGGGCAAGGAAAGCTTGATCCTGATAGCATTCCAGAGATTTTAGCGAAACAAAATCGTCAGTTTGCTGGAAAGATGGCTCCAGGTCATGGGCTTTACTTATGGGAGGTAAACTATAACAACTAATCCTGGTGTAACATTTGCTTGACATTAGAAACTCAAAAGTATATCATAACATATGGTATTGTTTCTAAAACCACGATTAGCCCCGGAAGGAAATCGTGTTTAAGATAAACAATAGATTTTTTCTATGGAAAAGATAACGAGGAGGGAAACACATGCGTACGACTTTTATGGCAAAAGCTAACGAAGTTGAGCGTAAATGGTATGTGGTTGATGCTGAAGGTCAAACTTTAGGTCGCCTTGCTAGTGAAGTAGCATCCATTTTACGTGGTAAAAACAAACCTACATTTACACCACACGTTGACACGGGTGATCATGTAATTATTATTAACGCTGAGAAAATTCATTTAACAGGTAATAAATTAAACGATAAAATTTACTACCGTCACACTAACCACCCAGGTGGACTTAAGCAAAGAACAGCTCTTGAAATGCGTACAAACTACCCTGTACAAATGTTAGAGCTTGCAATTAAAGGCATGCTTCCAAAAGGACGCTTAGGCCGTCAAGTTTCTAAGAAACTTAACGTGTATGCTGGAGCAGAGCATCCACACCAAGCACAAAAACCAGAAGTTTACGAACTTCGCGGATAATTAATTAAAGGAGGGCTTACTTTGGCACAGGTTCAATACTATGGCACTGGACGTCGTAAGAGTTCAGTAGCGCGCGTACGCCTAGTTCCAGGCGAAGGACGCGTTATCATTAACGGTCGTGATTTTGAAAACTATATCCCATTTGCTGCATTACGTGAAGTAGTGAAACAACCTCTAGTTGCAACAGAAACTTTAGGTAACTACGATGTACTTGTAAACGTAAATGGTGGTGGATACACTGGTCAAGCTGGTGCTATTCGTCACGGTATTTCTCGCGCTTTATTAAAAGCTGATCCAGAATACCGTCTAACACTAAAACGTGCAGGTCTATTAACTCGTGACGCACGTATGAAAGAGCGTAAAAAATACGGTCTTAAAGGCGCACGTCGTGCACCTCAGTTCTCAAAACGTTAATTTTTGCGAACTACAAACCCCAACCATTT
The DNA here is from genome assembly GCF_003946765.1 of Bacillus sp. 2D03. Lineage (NCBI taxonomy): Bacteria > Bacillati > Bacillota > Bacilli > Caryophanales > Bacillaceae > Bacillus > Bacillus sp. 2D03. The sequence goes on from NZ_RPSJ01000018.1 coordinate 53,132, forward strand.
TGGTTGGGGTTTTTTTTATGTTTCATTCCTCTTTTGCAATTTTTATAGCTTGGAATATTTTAGTGCTACCGCCACGCGTATGCTTCTTCTTTAGAAGTTTAGACTAATACGTATTAGGGAGGTTTATAAGTACTATGAATGTCATTGTCAGCTTACAAGAAAAACAAAAAGAAAAGCAGTTAAAATACGAGCGGAAGATGTTGCGGGAATTATCATTAAAAACATTGCGTTCAAATATTCGTGATGCCTTTCAAATGCAAGAGCTTCATCGTCAGTATGAAGATTACTGTATTGAATTAGGGATAGAATCTTATTTATTAGGAGCGAGATATAGTAAATTTGGTTATTATGGTGAATCGTTTTTTGATGTGAAATATAGAGCTTTAGAAGAAGAACAACAATTAACTGAAACGCTATTTCAATTTTTAACGAGTATGACTATGCGAGAAATAAAGTTGAAAGATGAGGAATTACTTTTTGAATCTTGTCAGCAGTTCATAGGATTGTGGTGGCAAGAAGGGTATGAAAAAGGTGAAAGAAGATATCGATTAAAGCTTCATTAAGACAAGCATAAACTTTCCTCTTGTCCCATATAAGTAATTAGAGGGACTAGCTGGAGGAGGAAAGGTATGAAGAGAATTCGAATTATCTCTTTTGCACTCGCTGCGGTTGTATTGTTTTTTTTAGTCAAACAAGAATTTCAAATTACAAAATCGTGGCGTGCTTGGAATTTACCCTTATCAGGGAAAGTAATCGTATTAGATGCTGGGCATGGTGGACCAGATGGAGGGGCTGTTGGTGGAAAGGATATTATAGAAAAGGATATTACGCTTGAAATTACAAAAAAGGTACAAGACTATTTACAAGAACAAGGTGCACTAGTCATTTTAACGCGTGAGGGAGATTATGATTTAGCTAACAAAGATACAAAGTCATATAGCAGACGTAAAGCAGAGGATTTAAAAAAACGTGTAGAAATCATCAATAAACCTGATGTAGACTTTTTTGCAAGTATTCATTTAAATGCTTTAACTAGTAGTGGATCGAAAGGCGCACAAACGTTCTATTACCGCTCTTCAATTGAAAATGAACGTGCTGCAAAATTTATACAGGCTGAATTGAGAACAAGTTTAGAGAACACGAATCGTTCTGCTAAGACTATTTCGCATGTGTATTTATTAAAGTATTCTAAAACACCAGGTGCTTTAATTGAAGCTGGCTTTTTATCGAATGTGAACGAAAGGTATATGTTAAATTCGGAGAAATATCAGCAAAAGGTAGCAGCTGCAATATACCGTGGTATATTACGTTATTTCACGGAAAAAGGAAATCCTCCAGAATAAGGAGGATTTTTTTGAGCTTCTCTCGTTAACGAAGTTTTCGGAAAATATGTTATACTGGAAATGTAAACGCATTTATTTCAAGAATAAGCAGAGATAAATTCAATTAACATTACGTTATTTTTCATACAGGGGGCTGGGCTAATTATGGTAACGAAAGAGCAAGTGGTTGAAGCGTTAGAAGGGATTGTAGATCCGTTTTTACATAAAACTTTAAAAGAAACAAGTGCAATTAAAGAGGTAACAGTCAAGCCAGAGAAGGAACATGTGAGTGTCAAAATTGCAATCGTAAAAACCGGTACAGCGGAACAAATGCAGTTGCAGTCTGGAATTGTAAAGTTAGTAAAAGAACTTGGGGCAGCAACAGTTGGACTTCGTTTTGCAGAATTTACAGAAGAGGAATTAGCTCAGTTTGCACCGGAACAAGAAGAAGAGCAAAGTGAATCTTTATTGTCACCTAATTCAAAAACAACATTCTTAGCGGTAGCGAGTGGAAAAGGTGGCGTGGGAAAATCAACTGTTTCCGTTAACCTTGCAGTTGCTTTAGCTCGTTTAGGAAAAAAAGTTGGTATTATCGATGCGGACATTTACGGTTTTAGTGTGCCAGACATGATGGGGATAGAAAAACGTCCTATCGTAAGAGGTGACAAGATAATTCCGGTGGAACGTTTAGGTGTAAAGGTAATCTCAATGGGCTTCTTTGTAGAGGATAATGCACCAGTTATTTGGAGAGGACCTATGCTTGGGAAAATGTTAAACCACTTCTTCACAGAAGTAGAATGGGGCGATTTAGATTATTTAGTACTAGATTTGCCACCAGGCACAGGTGATGTTGCGTTAGATGTGCACTCAATGTTGCCATCTTGCAAAGAGATTATTGTAACGACGCCTCATCCAACAGCTGCGTTTGTAGCAGCGCGTGCTGGAGCGATGGCATTGCGCACTGAACATAGTATTCTTGGTGTTGTTGAGAATATGGCATATTTTGAAAGTAAGGTAACTGGTGAGAAAGAATATGTATTTGGAAAAGGCGGGGGAGATAAGTTAGCTACCGAATTACAAACGAATGTTCTTGGTCGAATTCCGCTACAACAACCCGATTGGAATAAAGAAGACTTTGCTCCTTCAGTATATGAAGATACACATACAACGGGCATTATTTATAGTAAAATAGCTGAAACAGTAATTGATAAAACAGCTGTTACACAAAAATAAAGTGAAACTTTAATTAGTGGGGTTCACCTGTTACTGACAACAATAAGGCTTTTGTTGTTAGTAAACCTTTCACTTAACTAGAGGCGGTCCATTTTGTCTGTTAATAGTAAGATAAAGTAATAACGAGTGAACAATGTATACATTGTTCACTCGTTATTATAGTTATTATTTTTTACTGTTCTTCCTTCTTCTCGCCTTGAGAACCACCGTCACCGCCTGCTTCTTTCTTACCAGATCCGCCTTTTTCAGCTTTTTGCACACCTTTACTAATGATATCAATCATCTTGGCTTGGAAGAGTGGACTTTCAGCAGTTTCTGTTAGTACTTGTTGTAGATATTGACGGTATTCTTTACTCTTCATTGTTTGTAACATCATTTTTTCTACTTCAGGATTTTTCATAATTTCTATAACACCTGCTTGGTATTCAGGGTCTTTTAGTAAGGTTTTCATTAATTGAGTTTGTTCTTTCCCCATACTTTTAGCAAACTTTGATGAGAACTCAGGATCTTTAAAGAGCTTTTCCCAGAATTGTTGCCCTTTATCGGATACCATGGCATCTTCAATCGTTTTCTTTACTACTGTTTCATCTAGTATGAGTGCTTGTTTCATTTTTTCATCAGTTAATACATCTTGAATAGCTTTCTTACCTTGATCTGTTTTTAAAATATCAACAATCATTTTCTTTGTTTGATCGTAATCTAGTTCGGATTTCGTTTCTTTTCCTTGTGCGCATGCTGCAAGTGCGATAAGTAGAAAAGAAGAAACGAAAATGAATAGCATCCGTTTCATAAGTTGGAACTCCTTTCAGCACAGTTCTCTCTTTTTAATATAAATATCTTTAAGGAATTTATACATGAACATGGCTAGCTTTTTGAAATTGTCATTGATACAATTTAATTAGAAATATAAGGATAATGGGGGATGTGTTGTGAATAGCCGCAAGTGGGTACGACTATTTTTAACGACGTTGTTTCTTGGTGGGATTAGCACAGTTATTATTGGTTTTGTTTTGGAGTGGGACAAGTACAATGAATTTTTTAAAAATTTCGACGGTAAGGAGATTTTAGCAGTATCTTTCTGGCTGATGGGTGTAGGATTTATTTTTAGTGTTATAAGTCAAATGGGATTCTTTGCATATTTAACAATCCACCGTTTTGGACTAGGGATGTTTCGCTCATCTTCTTTATGGAATGCAGTCCAGCTCTTCTTTATTGCATTCGTATTATTTGATTTTGTGTATTTAAGATCTGTACTTATTGTAAATGGGGAAGTCTCGTTAGGGAATAACATACTTGTTGCTGGAATATTATTTGTGTTTGGAGCAATTGTTGCTTATGTAAAAAGTAAAGAAACAAATAAAAAAGCATTTGTGCCAGCTCTGTTCTTTATGGTTGTTGTAACAATCCTTGAATGGGTACCGGCGCTTCGGATTAATGATACAGATTGGCTATATTTAATGGTTATACCGCTATTGTTATGTAATGCGTATCAATTACTTGTATTACATCGTTTAATCGGAAAAACAAGTAAATCAGCTTAATAGAGAGAGGTTTTATACACCAGCAGTTATAATGCTGGAAATAGTATGATTAAAAAAGCTCTACCACCTTCTTGAAAGGTAGTAGAGCTTTTTATGCGTGAAGAGTAGTAGGGAAGAAGCTACTTCACATCTTCACTTTTCGTACTTGTGTTGGAAATAAGTTGTGACACGGATATTTGCTCATATCCATCACTTTTTATTTTTTGCAGGAGCAGCGGTAAAGCTCTATTTGTTTGAAGGGCAGAATCGGATGCGTGTAATAAGACGATATCTCCACCTTTCAAATTATTAGAGACAGTGGAAACGATGTTATTTACACCTGGGTTTTTCCAATCGTTTGAATTATTACTCCAATGCACGACGGTGTATCCAAGTGATTCTGCGATTTTAAGGGTTGCTTTGTTAAATTCGCCACTAGGTGGACGTAACAGCTTGACTTGTTTTACACCAAGTTTCGTAAAAACATCTTGTGCTCGTAAAAGGTCTCGTCTTATTTCATTTGTCTCTAGAGAAGTATAGGATGTGTAATTGTACCCCATACTACCAATTTCGTGTCCGTCTTTCATGATTCGCTCTACAATATCGGGGTGTCTTTCGGCCCATGCAGCAGAAAGGAAGAATGTTGCATTCTTAATTTCTCTTTCTTTAAGAGTATCTAGGATTGGAATTGCTTTTTTGTCTCCCCAACTAATATCAAACGTAAATGCAACTTGCTTTTTAGCGGTGTCTCCTTTGTAAATTACTTTAGGGCCTGTAGCAGTTGAAAAAGCAGATTCATGTGAATATGTTTTTAAAAAGAGTAGCCATGCTGTAAATAAGGACAGTATCACTATTAAGCTAATGTGTTTAAAATTTCTCTTACTCGTAATAAAAAAGAAAAACATAATATTACGCCCCTTTGTCCAATCCTTTTCAGTTACATATATGCTGTAAATATAAAAAAGAGAACAAAGGATTAATATCGTAAGTAGTGGATATAATGGATGATAGGATTGTGATAATTGAAAATGAGCGGAACGTTTATTGTTGCGTAAGGAATTATTGAGGTGATTGTTTGCTTGGGCTGATGTTGACAAAAGAAGAAAGAAAAGAAATGGAATACATATTGAAGAGAGAATTAGAGGAACTTTTATTTGATTTTGAAGATGAGCGTATTCATGAAGTTGTAAAAAAAGCCATGGAAGAAAGATATAAAATCATTTTCTGTTTATTCCGGAGAGTAGCTAACACAGAAGAATGTATTCGTTATGTAAGAAAAAGAATTTTTTATTAAAAAGTGTTGACGTTAACGGTTTGTATATGGTAAATTAATAACCGTCGCTGATGCGAAAACGCAGAAAACGACAAAAAAGAAATTTAAAAACTTAGTTGACATTGAAAAATGAAGATGTTAACATAAGGAAGTCGCAAATGAGCGACTAAGTAGTTCTTTGAAAACTGAACGAAACAAACAACGTGAAACGTCAATTTTTATTTTAGATGCTAGACAAACTAACTTTATTGGAGAGTTTGATCCTGGCTCAGGATGAACGCTGGCGGCGTGCCTAATACATGCAAGTCGAGCGAA